>JAKLFE010000020.1 GCA_022711355.1 Spirochaetota bacterium
GGGGCTTCCCGCGGAGAGGGCCTTGAAGAGGAAGGGCAGCTCCCGGCCGAAGCGCTCGACGCAGACGCTCCCGAGGCAGGCCTCGGGGTCGGCCGCGATCAGCTCGTCGAGGCCGAGCTTCCTCCCCTCGGCCTCGACCTGGGAGGGAGCGCTCGGGTGGGCCCCCATCCAGAGCTCGGCGAAGGGGCCGCCGCCGGGGTTCGGCACGCCGAGGGCCGAGGCTATGCCGTCGCGGCTGCCCCAGGCGTAGCGCTGGACGGGGTTGTCGAGCTTGTAGATGCGCATGGGCCTAGTGTACCGGGCTTCGCGCCGCTGGGCAATCGCGGCCCGCCCCTCACCAGTCGAAGAGGAACTTCCTGACTTCCTTGGCTATCGCCGGCAGGCCCTCGGCCAGGAGGCGGCACTCGGGCAGGCTCTGCACGAAGAGGTTGCCGTAGCGCTTGGTCGCGATGCGCGAATCCAGGATGACGACCGCCCCGCGGTCCTCGGAATGGCGGATGAGGCGGCCGAAGCCCTGCTTGAGGCGGATCACCGCCTCGGGCAGGGATATCTCCATGAAGGCGTTGCCGCCCCTGCGCTCCACCGCCTCGCTGCGCGCGAGCTGGATGGGATCGGAGGGGACCCGGAAGGGCAGCTTGCAGATGACGACGAGGGACAGGGTCTCGCCGGGGGCGTCGATGCCCTCCCAGAAGGAATCGGTCGCGAAGAGGACCGAGGAGATGTCGGCCTTGAAGGCCTCGAGGAGCTTGGAGCGCTCGTCCTCGCCCTGCTTGAGGCCCGTGATTCCGAGCTCGGCGAGCTTGGGCTTCGCCGCCTCGTAGGAGCTCCGCATCGCCTCGTAGGAGGTGAAGAGGACCAGGGCCCTGCCCTGCGAGGCCTCGAGGAGGACCGGCACGGCGCGGTCCACGTAGTCGCGGTAGGCAGGGCTCTCCGGCGGGGGAGCCTGGGTGTCCACGGCGAGGAGGGCGTTGGTCTTGAAGGGGAAGGGCGAGGGGTAGACGGCGGTCTCGACCTTCGACGAGGCGGCGGCCAGGCCGACGCGGCCCTTCCAGAAGTCGAAGCTCTCGCCGACCGAGAGGGTCGCCGAGGCGCAGACCACCGAGCGGAACTTGGTGAACACGGCCTCGTCCATCGTGCCGGTGATGTCCAGGGGCGTGGCGACGTAGCGGAGGAAGGTCTCGCCCTGGCCGGTCCGGCCCTTCTCGAGCCAGAAGACGGTCTCGGGCGAGCGCTCGAAGTCCTTGAAGCGGGCGCAGAGGGCCGCCAGCTCCTCGAGGTTCCACATCGACAGCCGGGCCTCGTAGACCGCCCGCTCCTGGGCGAGGGCCTCGGGGACCTGGTCGAGGGCCTCTCCCAGGAGCTCGGTGCAGCCGAGGATGCGGCGCTCGAGCTCGGCCATGGGCCTGAGGAGGCTCGCCTCGAGCTCGGCCGTGCGGGCCGTCAGGCGGTAGCTGCGCTCGGCCCGCCCCCCGCGGGCCTGGGCCCCCGGCCCCGGGGCCATCGCCTCGGCCCCGAGGGCCGGGCCGGGCCCGAGGAGGAGGACGGCGCGGTCGTCGAGGGCGTCCATGGCCTTGCGCGCGGCGGCCAGGGCCGCGGGCAGGGACTCGAGCTTGGCCGCGGGCATGCCGGGCAGGGCCAGGAGCCGGGGGAGGACGCCGAAGCCCCGGTCCCCCTTGCGGCGCGTTATGCGCGACAGCCGGCGGTTGAGGGCGAAGCGGGTCAGCTCGTCGGAGAAGAAGCTCGTCGCGCTCGACTCGATCGAGTGGGCCTCGTCCATGACGAGGACCCGGAAGGCGGGCAGGACCGCGGTCTGCTCGTAGCCGGCGCCCTTGAGGCGCATCGAGAGGTCCGAGAAGAGGATGTGGTGGTTGGCCACGATGACCTGGGCGTCGGCGGCCTCGCGGCGCACGCGGAGCACGAAGCACTTCTCGCGGTGGGGGCACTTGAGGTGGAGGCAGGATTCCGAGTCCGAGGCGACGCGGGACCACAGGCGGTCCTCCGCGAAGAAGGAGAGGTCGGCCCGGTCGCCCGTGGGGCTGGTCTCGGCCCAGGCGGCGAGGGCGCGCAGGGGGTGGTCGTCGCCGGCGAGGAGGCCCTCCTCGTCGAGGGCCTCGCCGAGCCTGATCCGGCAGAGGTAGTTGCCCCGGCCCTTGACGAGGACGGCCTTCGTCTTCTTTCGGAAGAGGCGCTGCACGACGGGGATGTCCTTGTCGACGAGCTGCTTCTGGAGGTTGATGGTGGCGGTCGAGACGACGACCCGCTCCTCGTTGCGGATGGCCCAGGCGAAGGCCGGCACGAGGTAGGCGAAGGACTTGCCGACGCCCGTGCCCGCCTCGGCCGCGAGGACCTTGCCCTCGTTGAGGGCCTCGGTCACGTCGCGCGTTAGGCGGACCTGGCTCTTGCGGCTCTCGTAGTTCGGGATGAGGGTGGAGAGCTTCCCGCCCTCCTCGAGGACGCCCGAGATCTCGTCGGGGTCGAGGAGGACCAGGGAGCGGCGCCGCGCGGGCTCGGCCACGACGTGGACCCGCTCGACCGCGTTGTCCACGATGTAGGAGCCCACCCCCGCCGAGCCGGCCTCGGCCGCGATGCCCACGTCGGCGTCGCTCGGGCGGAGGGTGCCCGAGGGGTGGTTGTGCACGATCACGTCGCCCCGCTCGATGTAGGGGGCCAAGGCGGGTACGGCGCTCTTGGTGCCGCGGGCCACGACGAGGATCTCGCCGATCCTCCCCTCGGCGTCGAGCCTGCCCGCGGCGAAGACCTCGTTCCCGCCGTTCTCCTCGATCTCGTCGCGCAGCCGCCCCGCCGCCTCGGCGGTGAAGCGCTCGGAGGCGTCCATCAGAGGCGGTCTATGAGCCCCAGGACGAGATCGCGCAACGCGGCCTCGGCCTTCTTGCCGGTCTCCACGACCTCGGCGTGGGAGAGGGGCGCCGCGGCCAGGCCGGCGGCGAGGTTGGTGACGCAGGAGATCCCGAGCACGCGCATCCCCAGGAAGCGGGCGGCCGTGGCCTCCGGCGCCGTGGACATGCCGACCAGGTCGGCGCCCATGGCGCGGGCCATGCGGACCTCGGCCGGGGTCTCGTAGGAGGGGCCCGAGAAGGCGCAGTAGACCCCCTCGCGCAGGGGGGCGCCGGAGAGGCCTCGGACGCCGCGGGCCACGTCCCGGGCGGCCTCGCGGAGCTCGCCGGAGTAGACCTCGGACATGTCGAAGAAGCGCTGGCCCGCCCCGGCGAAGGCCGAGGGGAGGCCGAAGGGGGAGCCGTCTGGCCGGGTCGGGTTCGGCCCGATGAAGGGATGGGTCCCCATGAAGTTGATGTGGTCCTTGATGAGGACGAGCTCCCCCGGCGAGTAATCGGGGTTGGCCCCGCCGGCCGCGTTGGTGAGCACGATCGTCTCGACCCCGATCTCGCGGAGCGCGAAGACCGGCAGGACTATGTCGTCCATCGCGTGCCCCTCGTAGTAGTGGAAGCGGCCGGCCATGATGGCCGCCTTGGCCGAGAGGCAGAGGAGCCCCGCGTGGCCCTGGACCGTGGGCCGGGGGAACTCGGGGATGGAGGAGAAGGGGATCTCGCGGTAGCCCAGGCCCCGGGCGATGCCGGAGAGGCCCGAGCCGAGGACCACGGCGACCTTCGGCCTGAACTCGGGGGGCAGGGCCCTCGCGGCGCGGAGCACGCGCTCGCCGAAGCCAGCTTGCATGGGAGCCTCCTTGGGGGCAGCCGAAACTATAGCGAGAGGCCGGCGAGGAAGGCAAGACGCGCCTGTCCCTCGACGAGGTCGCCGCGGAATGCCCAGGAGAGCTCCATCCCGGCGGTGGCGTGGGCCTGGGCCGCCGCGCCGACCAGGGGGGAGGCCGTCAGGGCGAGGCGGCCGAAGGCGGAGGAGAGGAGCTCGGCGCCGCCGAGCTCCCCGGGCTCCGCCCCGTAGAGGGCGGCCCTGAGGCCTGCGCCGAGGAAGATCCGGTTGAGGTAGAGGGGCGAGCGGAGGCGCCCCAGGCCGAGGCGGCGCTGGAGCTCGAGGCTCAGGGGCTGGGCCGAGGCCTCGGCGAAGGCGTAGAGGGAGCCGCGCTCGGGCAGGGAGGCGTATTCGTAGTAGCTGCCGCAGCGCGCGGCGAGGACGGAGTCGCCCGTGTCCGCCAGGCTCCTGCCCCCCGGCCCGAGGAGGACCGAGGCGTCGGGCGAGGCCGCGGCGCGGAGGGTTGCGGCGAGGCCGAGGAAGGGGAGGGCGGCCCCGAGGCCCGCCTCGGCGGCGAGGGCGGGGCGGGCCTGGGTCTCGGCGGGGGGAAGGGGCCACTCGGCGTCCAGGGAGAGCTCGGCGCCGAGGCCCGAGCGGGCGAAGGGGGGGAAGTGCTCGTCGCGGAAATTCGAGAAGGCGAGGAGGAGGCTGCCGGCGCCGGCCGCGTAGTCGGGCTCGGCGGCGTAGGCCGAGCCGGGCTCGGCGGGGGCCCGGGCGGCCGCGACCGCCGCGAGCTCGAGGGAGAGCTCGCGGCGCCGGGGGAAGGAGGAGAAGCTCCGGGCGGCCGCGAGCGAGGCTCCGCTCGACCTCCTGGCCCCTGCCGCCCTGTCCTCGAAGCTGTCCGATAGGGAGGCGGAGAAGGTCCAGGGCTCGCGGGCGAGGGAGAGCCCGAGCCCGAGCTCGGCGGCCTCGAGGACCCAGTTGTAGCGGGCCTCGAGGCTCCAGCCCAGGCGGGCGGCCAGGTCCGAGCCGACGAGGCCCAGGCCGGCCGAGTCGCCCTCGAGGGGGATCGAGGGGTAGCGGAAGCTGCGCAGGAGGAGGGGGAGGGCCGGGGCCTCGGTCGGCGCGGCTGTCGGGGAGGACGCTCGCTCGAGCTCGGCCGGGGCCGCTTCGAGGGCCTCCTCCTCCGCGCCCGCGGTCGAGGCTTCGAAGGGGATCCAGGAGGCCTCCGAGCCGCGGAGGCTCAGGTCGGGATGGTCGAGGGGATAGGCGCAGGGATACTCGCCCGCCGAGAAGCGGCCGATGTAGTAGACCGCCTCGCCCGAGGGGAAGGGCTGGAACACCGAACCGGAGAGGAGGGTTTCCTGTCGGAGAAGGGTTGGGCCCGCCTCGCTCCCGGGCCTGCCCGAGGGAGGATCGTCGAGGAGGGCGAGGCGGGGAAGCTCCCCCTCGGCGGCGAAGGAGAGGGCGAGGCGGTTTCCCCCTCCCGGCGCGGGGGCCGCGCGGAGGGAGCGGAGCCCCCCGAGGAAGCTCTCGGTCGCGAGGACCCAGGCCTTCCCCGAGGCGAGCTCGAGCTTCAGGATCCTGGTCTCGGAAGCTTCCCGGGCGAGGCAGTAGAGCAGCTTCCCGTCGGGGCAGGCCGGGCTCGCGAAGCTCCTGCCCCGCCCTCCCTCGAGGAGGACGCGCCGCCCTGCTCCTTCGACGAGGACGAGGTCACTCTCGAAGCCCCGGGAGGAGAGCCCGACCAGGGCCGATCCGGCGAAGGCGGCCTCGCGCAGGTCGGGGACGGCCTTTCCCAGGGGACGGCCCCTGGCCGCGTCGACGAGGAAGGCGAAGGACTCCTCTCCCCAGGGCCTCGCGCGCTCGGCGGAGACCAGGAGGCGCGATCCGTCGGCCGAGAGCTCGAGGCGGCCGACGCTCCCGTCGGCCTCGAGGAGGCGACGCGGCTTTATGGCGCCCGGCTCGAGGCGAAGGATGGCCCCCCGGGAAGCGTCGGCCCAGTACAGGCCGGTCTCGCCCGCGGCCAGGGCGCCTAGGTAGCCGGGTTCGGCGCTCAGCCGGCGGGTCTCCCGGACGACGGGCTCGCGGATGGCGGCGGACTCGAGGAAGCTCGACCAAGCCGCGTCGAGCTCTTCGCCGTAGCAGGCCTCGAAGGCTCCTTTAAAAAGAAGGCCTCCCTCGAGGCCGGCGAGGATGTTGCCCGAGCCGACGCGGCGCCAGAGCTCGGCGTAGCGCTCCTCTCCCCCCCGCTCGAGGAGGGAGGCGGTGAAGAGGCCGCCGTAGCTATAGGGAAGGCGGCCGAAGGGGTAGGCGTCCCAGGCCTCGGAGGCCTGCCAGAAATCCTTGCCCCTCCCCTCGAGGAGGTCCTGCCGCAGCAGGGCGAGGGCGAAGGGATCCCGCGCCCTCCCCCCGCCCCCTCCTCCCGCGGGGAAGGGCTCTCCCTCGCCGGCCACGGCGGCGCCCTCGATCAGGGCGCTGCCGGCCATCCACAGGCTCGGCTCGATAGGATCGCCGAAGAGGGCGGCGAGGGCCCGCCAGAGGGGGCCTCGGCTCCGCAGGGAGAGGGCGTGGGCGAGCTCGTGGGCGAAGACCGCGGCGAGGCCGTCCTCGAATGAGCCCAGCTCCGAACCGAGGGGTATGGGGGCGGGGAAGAGGACGATGCGATCGGAGGGGTAGGGGCTGAAGGAGCCGTTGGGCGAGGCGAGGCGCTTCGAGAGGAGGACCGGTATGCGGCCGGGGTCCCGGGCCCCCTCGGGGAAGCGCCGGGCGAGGCTCGCGAAGCTCGCGTCGGCGAAGGAGGCGAGGCGCCGGGCCTCGGCCGAGAGCGCGGCTGGATAGTATATGTCGAAGCGGCCCGTCTCGAGGCGGTAGAGCTCCTCGCCCGGGGCGAGGAGCTGGGCGCCGGCGGGGAGCCCGGCGAGGGCCAGGGCCAGGGCGAGGCCTGCCCGGGCGAGGCGGGACGCGGGGAAGCGGCGCCGCGCTGCCGAGGGGCCCGGCATGGCCTGTCCTAAGCCTTCCCGCCGGCCGCCTCGGAGACCGTGAACTGGGCTATCAGGGCGGCCAGGTCCTTGACCGAGTCGGAGTTGCGCGTGCCCGCCTCCGATATGGCCTCGGCGGCCTTGTAGATCTCGTTGATCCCGATCGTCACTTCCTCCATGCCGATCTTCGTATCGGCCGAGATGCCCGAGACCCGCTCCATAGCCTCGGAGATGGCCCCGATCCGGCTGCTCATGTCGCGGGAGGAGCCGCGGACCTCCTCGGTCGTGGCGATGAGGGAGCCGAGGGCGTCGAGGATCTGCTTGGCCCCGATCGAGAGCTCGCTCGTGGCGTTCTTCATCTCCGACATGGAGAAGGCGACGCCCTTGATCTGCTCGACGATCTTGTCGAAGATCGCCCCGGTGCGCGAGGTGCTCGCGTCGGAGAGGGAGATGAACTCGGCGACCTCGGCCAGGGAGCGGGTCACCGCCTTGGCGCTCTCCGCGCTCGACTCGGCGAGGTTGCGGATCTCGTCGGCGACCACGGCGAAGCCCTTGCCGAACTCGCCGGCGTGGGCGGCCTCGATGGCGGCGTTCATCGCCAGGAGGTTGGTCTTCGAGGCGATGTCGGTGATGATCTGGGTCATCTCGAGGATGAGGCTCGTCGAGCTGGCCACCTTCTTTATGCCCCGCTCCGTCTCCTCCATCTCGGACTGGCCGTCGAGGGCGGTCGCCTCGAGCTCGTTGGCGATGCGGAGCTTCTCCTCGGCCGCCTCGGCGATGTTGGCGATGGAGGCGCTCATCTGCTCGATGCTGGCGCTCGACTGGTTGATGGCGGAGGCCTGGTTCGCGATGAGCCCGGCCAGGCTCTCGATGAAGAGCTTGACCTCGGCGGCCGAGCGCGCGCTGCCGGAGACCTCGCCGTCGAGCCGGACGATCTTGTCCTTCATGCCCTCGGTGTTGATCCTGATCTCGTGGATGCTGGCCGCGGTCTCCTCCGAGCTCGCCGCGAGGTCCTCGGAGACGCGGCTCGCGCTGGAGGTCACCTCCTTAACCTGGGCCACGATATGGTCCAGTGTGGAGAGGTAGTGGTTGAAGTGCTCGGCTATCTTGCCCACCTCGTCGTTCCGGCCCTTCCGGGCGCGGGCCGTGAGGTCCCCCCGGGAGGCCTTCTGGAGGACCTCCATGTACTGGGTGAGGGGCCCGAGCACGACGCGGACGACGAAGAAGAGGCCCAGGCCGAGGCAGAGCGCGATGATGCCCGTGAACATGCCGATATTGGCCGTGGCCGCCGCCACGCTGCGCTTGGCCTGGGAGAGGGAGGAGACGACCTCGAAGGCCCCGTGCACCTCCCCGGCCTTCCAGCCCTCCTTGGCCCCGCCGATGGGGTCGGGGGAGCCGGCGGGATCCCCGTGGCAGAGGAGGCACTCCTGCGAGAGGCGGATGGGGCGGAAGTAGCGCACGTTATCCCCGTCCTTGTGGATATATTCCTCGAGCGAGCCGGCCTCGAGGGCCTTGAGCGCCTCGATCTCGGGGCCGACCGGCTCGTTCTGGGGGTTGCGGGGCTGGAATTTGGGCACGCGGAAGCTGTAGTCTCCCGCCTGGGCGTTCTTGGAAGCGACCTCTATGGCCGTGAGGATGGGCACCGCCTTGAGGAGCTTGGCGCGGTCGCCCTGGGCGGCGAGGCTGTCGAGGTCGGTGACGACCCCCTGGTCGATCCGCTCGGCCATGGCCTCGCGGGCCGCCTCCGCCGTAAGGACGACCGCCCGGCTCTTTTCGAGTATGGCGAGCTCGGCCTGCACCGCGATATCCCGGCGGAAGACCAGGGCTATGATGGTGTTGACGAGGACTATGCTCCCGATGGTCAGGACGAGTATCTTGGCTTTGAGGCTGGCATCCCGAATATGCATAGGGCCACTATAGGCCGCGCGGCCCCGTGAAGCAAGCTCGGGACCTGCGGCGGATGGGCCTGGGCCGCCTTTTTTCGACTCTAGGGCCCCCTCGGCCGCTCCGATATTGGATAGAAGGCCCCGTCCTCGACGCGGGGCGAAAAAAACGCAGGGAAAGGAAGCGGGGACGCGCGGGACATGAACGTCGGCCAAAAAGCCAGCTTGAGCCTCCTGATAGCCGTGCTCCTCTTCGCGGCCTTCTCCGTCGCGGCCTTCTCCGGCCTTTTCGACGTGATCGAGGCGCGTTTCTACAACCCCGCCGTCTCCCGGGGCTACGAGGAGAGCCTGGCCCGGATCGCCCGCTACGCCGACGAGTACCACGGCCGCAACGCCGACCGCTTCCAGTCCGTCCTCGGCCTGGACGCGGTCAGGCGGAGCTTCCTGCCGAACATCAGCGCCCAGGACTCCTTCGACCGGGCCAACGCCCTCGGCAAGCTCCAGGAGGAGACCCTGGGCCTCTCGGGGCTCCGCCTCATCGACGCGGGGGGCAAGCGGATCCACTTCAGCACCCTGCCTGGGGACATCCTCCGCAGGGGCGAGCTCGAGACCGTCTACCGGAACTACGGCGAGGCGGGCGACCCGAGCTACGAGTCGATCGCCGCGCCCGAGGGCTCCGAGCCCAAGGTCAGCCTCGACCCCGCCTCGGGCCGCTTCGTCTATTCCCTGCCCTTCTTCGACGGCTTCAAGGTCTACCGGGGCAGCGCCGTCTTCTTCGTCTCCGTCGACGGCCTCTCCTCCCTCCTGACCAAGGAAGGCCTCCTCACGGTCGGAGAGCTCCCCCGTCCCGCGGCCGGCAGGGGCCTGGTCCTCAAGGCGCCGCCGGCCGCGGCCGAGGCCCTGGCCTCACGGGCCGCCGAGGTCTGGGCCTCGGGGGTCGGCGATGAGCCGATCGCCATAGCCGCCTCGGCCCAGGGCGAGGGCGAGTCCTACGTCCTGTTCTCCAGGCCCACCGAGCGGGCCGGCTACGTCGGCTTCGTCCTGCCCGCCTCCTCCTTCGCCCTGCCGGGATCGATGAAGTGGCTCCTCCTGGGCTCCTTCCTCGTCACCGCCTACCTCCTCGCCTTCCTCCTGCTCAACCTCCGCCAGGACCGGATGGCGGTCCTCTCCGACCGGATCAAGCGCTTCCAGATCACCCTCCTCGAGGAGTCGATGGGGGACCGAGCCGAGCTCGACATCGGGCGCTGGCGCCGCGAGCTCGAGTCCCGCCGCGGCGAGGTCAAGGCCGAGATCAAGAAGAGCGTGGGCCGGGTCCGCAAGAACCGCGAGCCGGAAGTCGACGAGCTCATCGACAAGAGCTGGGACGAGATACTCTCCGTCCTCGGAGCCAGGGCCGAGACGGGCCGCGCCGAGGGCTCCCTGGGCGTGAAGGAGCTCGAGCGCCTCCTGGGCGAGGCCTTGAAGAGCGGCAGTTTCGTCATTCCCGCCGGCGCCCTCGTGCAAGCCGGGCCGGCAGCCCTCCCTGCCGCCGCGCCGGCGAGCGCAGCCCCCCGCGTCGCCCCCTCCGCCCACCACGCCCCTCCTGTCCAGGCTGCCGGTCATCCGCGTCCCGCGGCGGCTGCCCTCGTCGAGGAGGCGGAGTCGGTCGAGGAGCTCGAAGAGCTGGAGGAACTCGGGGAAACCGAGGCGGTCGAAGAGGCCGAGGCGGGCGAAGAAGCAGGGGCGATCGAAGAGGCCGAGGCAGTCGAGGAGGCCGAAGCGGTCGAAGAGGCCGAGGCGGCCGAAGTGGCCGAGGCGGCCGAAGCAGTCGAGGAGGCCGAGGCAGTCGAAGAGGCTGAAGCGGTCGAAGAGGCCGAAGCGGCCGAAGCGGTCGAAGCGGCCGAAGCGGTCGAAGAGGCCGAGGCAGTCGAGGAGGCCGAGGCAGTCGAGGAGGCTGAAGCGGTCGAAGCGGCCGAAGCGGTCGAAGCGGCCGAAGCGGTCGAGGAGGCCGAAGCGGTCGAGGAGGCCGAAGCGGTCGAGGAGGCCGAGGCGGTCGAGGAGGCCGAGGCGGTCGAGGAGGCCGAGGCGGTCGAGGAGGCCGAGGCGGTCGAAGAGGCTGAGGCGGTCGAAGAGCTCGAGGAGGCCGAAGCTGAGGAGGGCCTCGAAGCCCCGTCGCCTCCTGCCGCGCCTGCGATAGAGATCGAGGCCTTGATCGAGGCGACGGTTCCCGAGCCGGTCCGCCCTGAACGCGAGGAGGCGCCGCGGGTCTTCTCGCTCGAGCTTGCGACGCCCTGGGAAGCGGAGTCCCTGGATCGGATCGGCCTTGTCGAGGAAGGCCAGATCGAGGGCCCCGCGCCTGAGGCGGCTCCGCTTCTCGAGGAGAGCCTCCTCGGTTCCGCGCCCGCGGCCGAGTCCGCGGCAGAGCCCGAGGTCGAAGCGCTCCGAGCCGAGGCCGGCGCGGCGGCGGCCGAGCGGCCCGAGGAGCTGGATGAGCTGGAGCCGCTCGAGGAGCTCGAAGCCGCCGAGGATGAGGAGCTCGCCGCTCCCGGGGAGCGCGGCTCCGCGGGGGCCCGCGCCCTCGCCCTCGCCTCGATCGACGACGAGGACATCCCGGTCATACCCGAATCCTCGGGTCTCGAGCTCGTGGACGGAACCGATATCTCGGACATCATCGGCTTCATCGACATGGAGGATCCCGCTCGATCCGAGGAGTTCGGCTTCCTCGAGCCCGCCGGGGATTCGGAGTCCTCGATCGTCCTCCGCTACGGCTCGACCCAGGTCGAGGAGTCGCCCGAGCTGATCCTGGACGGGGCCCTCGAGGAGCTCGACCTCGAGGAGGAGGCCGCCGAGGAGCTCGAGCTCGAGCTCGAGCTCGAGCTCTCCCCCCTCGACCTCTCCGCCCTCGCGCTCTGGGGGCGCGAGGAGCCGGGCCTCGGCGCGGGGGCCGCCGTCTTCGCCCAGGAGGCGGCTATCCCCGCGGAGCAGGGGCCCGAGCCGGCCGAGCCGGCCGATACGGGCTGGCGCTTCACCCGCTCCGCCGAGCAGGCCGCCTCCCCCGAGGCCGACGATTCGGCGGTGCAGGGCGGCGAGATCGCGATGCTCTCCGACGAGATGCGCGAGCTCCTCGAGTACCTTCCCGCGGCCGAGAGCGAGGACGGGGTCCCTGTCGACCTGACCGAGTACCTCGGCCCCTGCCGTCCCTACGTCCGCATGGCCGCCCTGGGCAGGGACGAGCTTTCCGCGGCCGAGGAGCTGCCGGTCGTCGGCGAGGGAAGCGCCTGGTCCGAGGCCGAATTCCTCGGCGAGCTTTCCTCCGAGCCGGAGTCCGACGAGGAGGATGGCCTCCAGGATCCCGCCGGGCCCGGTCCCATCGTCTACCGGGACGGCGTGTTCCAGATCGATCCCGAGTACCCGGGCTCCCCCCCCGCCCAAGACAAGGGGCTCCGCGAGCTGGTCGATTCCGTGCTGGGTTGAGCCGGCCCGCCGCGGCCGAGCGCGCGGATTCGCTTCGTCCCTCTCCCCTCGAGGACTTGACGAGCTTCCCCTCCGGCTCCGATGATGGGCCACGATGCTCATGCCCTTCCTGCGCCGGCTCGGGCGAGCCCTCGGCGCCTCGGCCCTCATCCTAGGCCTCTCCGCGGCCCTCGTCTGGCCGCTCTGGGCCCTCGCGACCAAGGCGCGGACGCTCTACAACGCGGCTATCCTCCTTGCCCTCCTGGCCCTCGGCGGCGCTGCGGCCTGGCGCCGGATCCGGCGGCGCCGCTCGGAGCCCAGTTCCCGATGAGGGGCGCGGGCGCCCTCCTCCTGCCCATCCTGGCCCTCGTCGGAACCGCGCAGGCCCAGGGGCAGGCTTATCCCCGGCTCGGCTCCCTCGGCCCCGACGACTACGTGTTCAAGCAGCACCAGGAGCAGCTGGCCGCCTCCTACGAGGCCGTCCTCTCCGGCGAGGAAGCGCCCGAGCTCGTCTTCTTCGCCTATACGGTCAGGCCCCGTCCCGCCCAGAAGTCCGGCGAGGAGGTCAAGGGCTCGGCCGACCTCCTCTCCCTCGCGGCCCGGCTCAACCTGCCCTACGAGAGCCTCGCCACCCTGAACGGGCTCGATAGGGCCAGGGAATTCCTGCCCGGCGAGCGGGTCCTCGTCCCTTCCATCGCGGGGCTCTTCGTCCCCGAGCGCCCGAGCTCCGACCTCGAGCTCCTCATCTCCTACCGGGGCCTCCCCTCAGGCTCCCCCCTGTCCGTCGGGGGCCGGCGCCTCCTTTTCTATCCCGGCGCGCGCTTCAACCCCGAGGAGCGGGCCCTCTTCCTCGGCCTCCTGTTCCGCTTCCCCCTCCCCGCGGGCCGCCTGACCTCGGGCTTCGGCCCGAGGGCCAGCCCCTTCACGGGCAAGCAGGCGATGCACAACGGCATCGACCTCGCCGCGCCCGAGGGCACCGAGGTCTACGCCGCGCGGGAGGGCCTGGTGGTCGAGAGCGGGACCGACGGGGTCCTCGGCGAGTACCTCGTCCTCTCCCACGCGGGGGGCATGTCGACCGTCTACGGCCACCTCTCGGCGCGCCGGGCGAGGTTGAACGATCGCGTCGAATCGGGTATGATAATAGGCAACGTGGGATCCACGGGCCTTTCTACGGGCCCCCACCTCCACTTCGAGGTGAGGAATCGCGGCGAGCCCCGGGACCCCGAGCCCCTCATCCCAAGGGGAAAACGATGAAACGCCCGCGCTCGCCCCTCGTTCCGCTCCTCGCCGCGGGCCTCCTCGCCCTGGCGGCCTTCCCCCCGGCCCTCCAAGCCCAGGAGCTCCGTACCCTCGTCGCCGGGATCGCCTCGCTCCAGGCCGAGAACGCGGAGGGCTCGCGGCTCGCCATGGGCTACGACGAGGCCATCGCGGTGACCTTCGCCAAGGACTCCCCCTTCATCCAGGGTTTCGAGATCGAGCTCAAGCTGCCCCCGGCCATCTCCGCGAGCCCGGGCGCCTTCGCTTACGAGCTCTGGCGCCGCGTCGAGCCGGCCCCCGACAAGAGCCGCTACGGCTACAAGGGCGAGCGCATCATCACCCAGAGCCTGCCTTCCCGCGCGGGCTTCGTCATCCAGATCCCCGTCCGCCGCGACCACGGCCTCAAGAGCGGGCCCTACGCCACCCTCCTGCCCACCGTGGTCGAGGCCAAGGACTTCCCCTTCCTTTTCAAGCTCGTGCCCCTGGCCAAGGGCTCCTCGCCCGCCATCGAGGCGGCCCGGATCCAGGTCAGGGTCCGGCCCCTCCTCGGCGAGGAGGGAGGCTTGAAGCTCCTGCTCAAGTATCCCGAGGCCGCGGGCGAGCGGGACGCCCTCGTCGTCACCGTGGACGAGAAGCGGATCGATCCCCAGGCGACGATCCTCCTCAAGGCGGGCCCCCACCGCCTCCACGTCTCCTCCGAGCTCTACCGCGACGAGAACCGCAGCTTCGTCGTCGAGCAGGGCCGGATCCTGGAGCTCGCGCTCGAGCTCCAGGACACCGCCCCCCTCCTCGTCATCGAGGCTCCCGACTCGGCCCTGGTCCTCCTCGACGGGGTCAGGATCGACCACGTCGCGAGGCCCCAGATGGCCATCGAGCCGGGGGAGCACAGCGTCTCCTGCAAGATCGGCGACTACAGCCTCTCCCGCAAGTTCTCGATCGCCCGGGGCAAGACCTACCGCCTCGTCCTCTCCGTCGATCTCCAGGTCCAGGAGGGCCCATGACCCGCGTCTTCTCGTGGAACGTGAACGGGATCCGCGCCTGCGCCGGCAAGGGTCTCTTCGACTGGCTCGCCGTCGCGAGCCCCGACATCCTCTGCCTCCAGGAGACGAAGGCCCACCCCGAGCAGCTGCCCAAGGAGTTCCTCTCCCCGGCGGACGGGCGGGGCGGGACCTACCGCTCCTACTGGGCCTCGGCCAAGCGCCGCGGCTACTCGGGCACGGCGATCTACTCCAAGCGCGAGCCCCGCGCGATCTCCTTCCTCGGGGAGGGGGAGTTCGACGAGGAGGGGAGGGCGCTCGTCGCCGACTTCGGCGCCTTCACCCTGGTCTCGGCCTACTTCCCGAACAGCCAGGACGGCGGCGCCCGCCTGGACTACAAGCTCCGCTTCTGCGCCGCCATCCTCGCGCTGTGCGATCGCATCGTCGCGCGGGGCGGCCACGTAGTGGTCGCGGGCGACTACAACATCGCGCACAAGCCCATCGACCTCGCCAATCCCAAGGCCAACGAGGGCAACCCCGGCTACCTCCCCGAGGAGCGGGCCTGGATGGACGAGTTCACCTCGCGCGGCTACGTCGACAGCCTCCGGCGCTTCGATCCCGAGCCCGGGCGCTACACCTGGTGGACCTACCGCGTGCCCGGCGCCCGCGAGCGCAACGTGGGCTGGCGCCTCGACTACCACTGCGTCGACCCCGGCCTCGCCCCCGCCCTCGCGGGGGCGGCGATCCACCCCTCCGTCCTCGGCTCCGACCACTGCCCCGTGTCCATCGACCTCCAGGAGTGAGCATGAAGATAAAGTACAACGCGCCGACCACCCTCAGCTTCACCCTCGCCTCGGCCCTCGTCCTCGCGGCCACGGGCGCCTTCGGCCCCGCCTTCGCCCAATCCTGGTTCTCGACCCCGGCCCCCTTCCACGCGAGCGTGGCCAAGGACTACGTCAAGCTCTTCACCCACGTGCTCGGCCACGCGAGCGTCGACCACTTCATCTCGAACTTCAGCTTCATACTCCTCCTCGGGCCCATCCTCGAGGCGACCTACGGCTCGGTCGCCATGCTCCTCATGATCCTCGCCACGGCCCTCGCCACCGGCCTGCTCAACGTCCTGGTCTTCCCCGGGACCGTCCTCCTCGGGGCGAGCGGGGTGGTCTTCATGATGATCCTCCTGTCCTCCTTCACGAACTTCACCAAGGGCGAGGTCCCCCTGACCTTCATCCTCGTCATGGCGATCTACCTGGGCCGCGAGGTCTGGGCCGCCGTGGCCAGGGCGGACAACGTGTCGCAGTTCGCCCACGTCATCGGCGGCATGGTCGGGAGCTTCTTCGGCTTCGTGCGGCCCGCCCGGCGAGAGTAGGGGGGGCGATGCCCACGAAGAGCGGCGGCCGGCGGACGGGCGACAAGGCCCCCGGCCCGGCCGCGGGATCGCCCGCCGGCCCGGCCCCCTCCGGGATCGTCAACGCGGCCGCCCGGGCCTTCGCCATCCTCGAGCGCCTGGCCGACCAGCGCTCCGTCGGCCTCGAGGAGCTCTCCCGGGAGGTGGGCCTCGCCAAGCCCACGGTCTACCGCTTCCTCCTCACCCTCCAGGAGCTCGGCTACGCGCGCCGCGCGCCCGACGAGCGCTGGGCCATGACCTTGAAGAGCTTCCGCGTCGGCTCCCGCGCCCTCGACCACCTCGACCTCTACGAGGCCGCGAGGCCCGTGGCCGCGGAGCTGGCCGAGGCCCTCGGCGAGACGATCCACATGGGCGTGCTCGAGGAGGACTCGGCCGTCTACGTGCTCAAGATCGAGTCGCGCTACACGATCCGCATGCACTCCCGGGTCGGCCGCCGCGTCCCCCTGCACTGCACCTCCATCGGCAAGTGCCTCCTCGCCTTCGGCGCGCCGGAGGCGGCCGAGGAGCTCGTCCGCGCCTCCAAGCTCGTCGCCTTCACCCCCGGCACGATCACGCGGCGCGAGGCCTTCCTCGCCGAGCTCGGCCTGGTCCGCAAGCGGGGCTACGCCCTCGACCGCGAGGAGCACGAGGAGGGCATCCGCTGCATCGGCGCGCCGGTGCTCGACTGCGACGGCCTGGCCGTCGCGGCGCTCTCGGCTTCCTGGCCGGTCTTCCGCTACGACGAGTCCGAGGAGGCGCGCAACGCGTCGGCCGTGGTCGGAGCGGCCCTCCGCATCTCCGAGGCCCTCGGCTACGATCCCGCGGCCCGGCGCCCCCTGCCCTGAGCACCGGTTGACAGGAATGGACCGCTGTTCCAAAATGGTCTCATGCAGTTCGACACCCGCTATTCCCACCATCCCGACGACGTCCGCGGCTACGACGGCGCGGCCCTCCGCAAGCACTTCCTCGTGGAGCGCGTCTTCGTCCCCGGCGCCATCAGCCTCGCCTACGCCCACGACGACCGCGTGATCTTCGGCGGCGCCGCGCCGACCTCGGCGCCCCTGGCCCTCGAGGGGGCCAAGGAGCTCGGCACCGAGCGCTTCCTCGACCGCCGCGAGCTCGGCCTCATCAACGTCGGGGGGCCGGGCTCGGTCACCGTCGACGGGGAGCGGCGGCCGGTCGGGGCCCGCGACGGCATGTACGTCGGCAAGGGCGCCAAGTCCGTCGCCTTCGAGAGCGCCGACCCCGCGGCACCGGCCAAGTTCTACCTCATGAGCTGCCCGGCCCACCGCAGCCTGCCCACGGCCCTCATCCCCAAGGAGAAGGCCAATCCCCGGCGTCTGGGCTCGGCGGAGACCTGCAACGTCCGGACGATCAACCAGTACGTCCACCCGGCCGTCTGCGAGAGCTGCCAGCTCGTCATGGGCATGACCGTCCTCGAGCCGGGCTCGGTCTGGAACAGCTGGCCGCCCCACACCCACGAGCGGCGCATGGAGGTCTACCTCTACTTCGACATGGCCGAGGCGACGAGGGTCTTCCACTTCATGGGCCGGCCCGACGAGACCAGGCACATCGCCATGTCCAACGAGCAGGCGGTGATCTCGCCCTCCTGGTCCGTCCACTACGGGGTCGGCACCGGGGCCTACACCTTCATCTGGGGCATGGCGGGCGAGAACCAGACCTTCGACGACATGGACAACCTCGCCCCCGCGGCCATCCGCTAGGGACGCTGACCAAGAGGGAAGGCAAACCACAGAGGCACAGAGGCACAGAGGAGATTGAGGTCGGGGAAAAGACGAATGGCCCGAGGGAACAGACGCCACAGGCCGATTCATGGATTTTTCCGTGTGACCAAGCCTCTCTCTCTTGCGTCTTCCCTCTGTGTCTCTGTGTCTCTCCATTTTTTTTCGTGGAGGATTATCATGGCAGGAGTACTGGATCTCTTCAGGCTCGACGGAAAAGTCGCGATCGTCACCGGTTCCGAGCGGGGCCTGGGCCAGGCCTACGCGATCGCCCTGGCCCAGGCGGGCGCCGATATCCTCGGGGTCACCTACGCCGACGAGGCAGACGAGACGGCGGCCGCGGTCAAGAAGGCCGGCAGGCGCTACGCCCACCTCAAGGCCAACCTCATGAGCCTCGAGCCCATACCCGGCATCGTCGAGAAGGCCCTCAAGGAGTTCGGCCATATCGACATCCTGGTTAACAACGCCGGCATGATCACGCGCCGCCCCAGCATCGACTTCACCGAGAAGGACTGGGACGACGTCATGGACCTCAACCTGAAGACGGTCTTCTTCCTCTCGCAGGCCGTCGCCCGGCAGTTCATGAAGCAGGGCAAGGGCGGCAAGATCATCAACATCGCCTCCATGCTCTCCTACCAGGGCGGCATCATCGTCCCCTCCTATACGGCCTCGAAGAGCGGCATACGGGGCATCACGATGACCTTGGCCAACGAGTGGGCCAAGCAGGGCATCAACGTCAACGCGGTCGCGCCGGGCTACGTCGAGACGATGAACACCGCCCCCATCCGCGCCGACGAGGAGCGCCGCGATTCCATCACCGCCCGCATCCCCGCGGGCCGCTGGGCCCTGCCCGAGGACGTCGCCCCGACGGTGGTCTTCCTGGCCTCCGCGGCGGCCGACTACCTCCACGGCACCGTGGTGGCCGTCGACGGAGGCTGGCTCGGCCGCTGATCCCCCCGGCGCGCGGCCATTGCGCCCTCCCGCGGCATATCCCATACTTGGCTGAAACGCCGGTCCGAGCCGGATCAGATCGCGGCCATGGAGGGACGGTATGCCGGGAACCTACTACATGCCGGGCGTCAATCTCATCCATCGGGGGGCCCTCAAGGACGTGGGTACCTGGGCCGCGCGCCTAGGCGGCACGAAGGGGCTCATCGTCGCCTCCCTGGGCAGCTATGGCGAGAGCCAAGCTCGGCTCCTCGTCGAGGTCCTGGCGAGGAGCGGCATCGGCTCCGCGGTCTTCGCCGGGGCGGGCCCTAATCCGACCGACGCCATGGTGGCGCGCGGCGCCGCCGAGTACCGGGATCGAGGCTGCGATTTCCTCCTCGCCATCGGCGGCGGCAGCGCCATGGACTGCGCCAAGGGGATCGGCCTCGTCGTCAGCAACGGCGGCGCCGTGGCCGATTACGCCGGGACCGACAGGGCCACGAAAGAGCTCCCTCCCTTCATCGCCGTCAACACGACCGCGGGCACGGGGAGCGAGGTCACATCGGTGGCAGTCATCACGGACGGCGCCACCCACCGCAAGATGATGATCGTCGACTGGCGGCTCACCGCGGACGTCTCGGTCAACGATCCCGAGCTGATGCTGAGCATGCCCCCCGAGCTCACCGCCTACACCGGGATGGACGCCCTCTCCCACGCCATCGAGGCCTACCTCGCGACCAACGCGACCGCCCTCAGCGACTCCCTGGCCTACGAGTCGATCGTCCTCGCCTTCGCGTGGCTCCCGGCCGCCTTCTCCGACGGCAGGAACGTCCCCGCCCGCGAGGGCATGTGCAACGCGGCCTTCCTCGCCGGCCTCGCCTTCAACAACTCGGGCCTGGGCTACGTCCACGCCCTCTCCCATCCCCTCACCGGCAAATACGGGCTTCCCCACGGTCTGCTCAACGCCCTCCTCCTTCCCGCCGTCATGCGGTGGAACGCCACGCGGACCGCGCCGAGGATGGCGAGGATAGCCGTGGCCATGGGGGTCGGCCATCCCTGGCGCAGCGATCGGGAGAACGCCGAGAAGGCGATAGCCGGGGTCGAGGACCTCAATCGCCGCCTCAGGCTGCCTCCGGGCCTGGCCGCCCTCGGGGTCAAGGAGGCCGATCTCCCGGAGCTGGCCCGAGCCGCCCTCGAGGAGAGCGTCGCCGCGACCAATCCGCGGCAGGCGGCCTCCGCGGAGCAGCTGCTGAACCTCTACCTCGAGGCGATGTAGCCGCCGGGCCGCGATCCGAGGCCATCCCGAATGGACGAGCCGGGCGGCCGGCGGCTATACTCCTCCCGATGCCCATCGCCCTCCACCGCCGACCCCGCCCCCGCGCCGCGGGGGGGGAGCGGCCCCGCGCCAGGATCCAGGACCGGGCCTCCCGGGCCAAGGCGAGGCTGCACTCGGTCCTATTCCGGCTCCTCGTCTCCTACGTCGCCCTCATCCTCCTCGTGGCCCTGAGCGTCACCGGCGTCTCCTATCTCTATTTCCAGGGCCGGTACAACGCCGAGCTCGAGAATTTCCACTCCCTCTACCTCAAGAACATCGAGAAGGAGCTGCAGCGGCGCCTGGCCGACAGCGCCCTCGGCGTCTACCTCGAGATCGAGAGCCTCCTGAGCTCGGGCGAGGGACCCCTCTTCGGCCCCGAGGACGGCCTCGACCGCCGCTCCGGCCGGGTCTACAGCACCTACCTCTTCCTCGGGAACCTCGCCGCGCGAAACTACGGCGTCATCGAGGCGATCCACCTTTACTACGTCAAGAGCGGCATCGTCGTCTCCTCGACCGGCTCCAGCGTCGAGGGAGGCAACGCCATCACGGGCCTCGGGCGGAGCTGGCACGGCTCCCTGGCCGGGCGCGGGACCGCGAGCGCCTGGGAGCCCTGGGAAAGGCCGGCCTATTACGGGATCCCGGCCCTCCAGCTCTACCGCAACCTTCGCTGCTACCCCATCCTCGCCTCGCCCCAGGACAGCACGGTCGTCGTCGCGATCGACTTCCGGGCCGACCTCGTCCGCGAGATCATGGACCGCCTCCTGCCCGAGGAATCCGGGGCGACCGCCCTGATGAGCCTCGACTCCCCCTCCTCCATCGAGGGCCGGGGCTCGGCGGCCTGGGAGGGGCCGGCCCAGGCCGCGGCCCGCGGCCTGATCGCCGAGGGCAGGCAGGGAGTGGCGAGCCGCCGGCTCGACACGGGCTCGGGCTCGGCCCTCCTCACCGTCCTGCCCTTCGCGGACACGGGCTGGTACCTGGCCAACCTCGCCCCCTACTCCAAGCTCTACCAGCGCGGCGCCGATATACGCCTCGTCCTGGCCCTCATCTGCCTGGCCGCCGTCGCCCTGGGCCTCGCCCTCTCCGCCTTCCTCTCCTCGCGGCTCTACAATCCCCTGGGCCGCCTCCTCAAGCGCTTCCGCGCCCTCTTCGGCCTGCCCGAGGCCGAGCCCGCCGAGCCGCGCGACGAGTACGAGGTCTTGGGCTCGGCCCTCGACGGCATCTCCACCCGGATGGGGGAGCTGGAGGCGGCCATCGAGGCCCACAGGCCGGCGATCAAGAACGAGCTCACGGCCCGCCTCCTCGAGGGCGAGCCGGTGGAGGCGGAGGAGCTCCAGGATTCCCTGGCCCTCCTGGGCCTGCCGCCCCTGCCCGGGCGGCTCGGGACCGCCCTCCTCCTCCTCCCGGTCGACCGCTCCGCCGACGCCGGGCGGGGAGCCGGCTCCGGCGGCCTGCTCAAGCACCGCCTGGCGGCCGAGATCGAGTCCTCCTTCCCCGGGGCCGTCCTGACGGCCGCCCTGCCGGGCCGGCAGGTCGGCCTGGTCCTCGCGGCGACCGAGGAGGAAGGCTACGCCGGCAGCCTGGCCTCCCTCGCCGAGCTGGCCCGGTCGATGGGCGGGCCGGGGGCGGTCCTGGCGGCCGGCCCGAGGGTCGGCTCGCCCGCCGAGCTGGCGGCCTCCTTCGCGTCGGCGCGGGACCTGGCCGAGTACCACTTCCTCTTCCCCGAGCTCGCGGTCATCGACGAGAAGCCGGGCAGCCGGGCCCGCGCGGAGCGGGTCCCCGCAGCCGATCCCGCCTTCCTCCAGGCCCTCGCCTCCAGCCTCGCCAACCGGGACCTGCCCGCCTTCAGCGCCCAGCTCAGGCGCTACCGCCAGTCCGCCCGCTCCGGGGACCGCGACCCGAGGAGCTGCAGGGCCGAGCTCGAGCAGGTCAACCTGCGCATCGTCGCCGCCGCGCGGGAGCTCGCCCTCGAGACGGACCCTTCCTTCGAGGCCGACCTCCGGGGCCTCCTCGCCGAGGCGGAGACCCTGGACTCCTACCTCGAGGAGCTCGCGACCGTGGCCGGCGACCTCTGCGCCAGCGACCGCAGCCCGCGGGAGCAGCGCAACTCACTCCTCGTCTCGCGGATCAAGGCCTACGTCAAGGACCGCCTCGCCGAGGAGCTCTCCCTCGACCGGGTCAGCGAGGCCATGGCCCTCAGCCCCGGCTACCTCTGCACGGTCTTCAAGGAGGCGAGCGGCGCGAGCTTCCTCTCCTACGTCAAGGAGCTCAGGCTCGAGGAGGCGGCCCGCCTCCTCGAGGAAGGCCGCGAGTCCGTCCAGGAGGTCGGCCGCCGGGTCGGCTTCGGCGCCTCGGCCTACTTCATCCGCGTATTCAAGAGCCGCTACGGCCAGACCCCCCTGGAATATCGGCGCAGCCGATCGGGCGAGATGAATTCCGCCTAAACCGGGGGATTTGTCCAATAATCGGAGTATTTTCTTATTGCGGGTTTCGGGAAACGATCCAAATGATGAGCCATGGATCACGCGACGGCAAGCGCCGAGGCCCTGGCGGGACTCTCGCGCGGGGCGCCCTCACGCGGGCGCCTCCTCCGGCGCCGCGCCTGGGATAGCCGCTACCTCTTCGTCCTCTTCCTCCCGGGCATGCTCTACTTCCTCGTCTTCCGCTACGTGCCGATCTACGGCCTCGCCATCGCCTTCAAGGACTACAACTTCTTCGACGGCATCATGGGCAGCCCCTGGGTCGGCCTCGCCGTCTTCAAGGAGGTCTTCGCCAGCAAGGGCTTCTGGGAGGTCTTCCGCAACACCCTCGGCATCTCGATCCTGCAGTTCGCCTTCGGCTTCCCCGCGCCCATCGTCTTCGCCCTCCTCCTGAACGAGGTCGTCAAGATCCGGGCCAAGAAGGTCTTCCAGACCATCAGCTACCTGCCGCACTTCGTGTCCTGGGTGATCCTCGCGGGACTCTTCACCCAGTTCCTCTCGCCCTCGACCGGGCCGATCAACGTCCTGATCAAGGCCCTCGGGGGCAAGCCCGTCTACTTCATGGCCGACACGAAGTGGTTCGTGCCCGTCCTCGTGGCGACCGAGGTCTGGAAATCCATAGGCTGGGGCTCGATCATCTACCTCGCCGCCATCAGCTCCATCGACACGGAGATGTACGAGGCGGCCGAGATCGACGGCGCCGGCCGCTGGGCCCGCATGCGCTACCTCACCCTGCCCTCCCTCGCGCCCACGATCACGGTCATGCTCATCCTCGCGATCGGCAAGCTCGTCAACGACAACTTTGACCAGATCTTCAACATGTACAATCCGTCGGTCTACAAGGTGGCCGACGTCATATCTACCTACGTCTACCGCAAGGGCCTCGAGGACATGGAGTACGCCTACGCCACGGCCGTGGGCCTGTTCAAGAACCTCATCGCCTTCGCCATGGTGCTCGGCGCCAACAAGCTGGCCAAGCGCATCAACGGCAACGGGATCTGGTGAGGAGGGAGCGATGCCGAGCGCGGCGATCAGGCGATCCGGCGGGGACCGGGCCTTCGATGCCTTCAACTACCTCGTCATGATCCTCCTGAGCCTGACGACCCTCTACCCCTTCTTCTTCCTCATCTCCTCCTCCCTCTCAGCCCTCGACGTGACCTTGGGCAGCTTCTCCCTCCTGCCGCGGCAGTTCACCCTCGAGAACTACGCGAAGGTGCTCAGGAACCCCGCGATCGGCGCGGGCTACGTGAACACGATCCTCAGGACGGTCATCGGGACCTCCCTCTCCCTCCTGGCCACCTTCTGCCTGGCCTGGCCCCTCTCCAAGCGCTCCTTCCCCCTTCGGAACCTGTGGACCGGCCTCATTGTCTTCACCATGTTCTTCTCGGGGGGCATGATCCCGACCTACCTCCTCGTCCGGCAGCTGGGCCTGATCGACACGATCTGGGCCCTGGTCCTCCCCGAGCTCGTCACCGCCTACAACTTCGTCATCGTCCGCAACTACATGCAGACGATACCCGGCAGCATGGAGGAGTCGGCGAAGATGGACGGGGCCAACGACATCACCATCCTCTTCCGGGTCATCCTCCCGGTCTGCAAGCCCATCATCGCGACCATCTCCCTCTGGGTCGCGGTCTGGCACTGGAACGCCTGGTTCGACTCGATGATCTACATGACGAAGGCCTCGGGCCAGGTGGTCCAGCTGGTGATGCGGCGCATCGTCCTCGAGGGCTCCGACCAGATGACCCAGATGATGGCCGAGATGCAGCGCCAAGGCCTGGTGATAGCCCCCGAGGGCCTCAAGGCCGCCACGATCATGGTCACCACCCTGCCCATCCTCTGCATCTATCCCTTCGTCCAGAAGTATTTCGTCAAGGGCGTCATGATGGGCTCCCTCAAAGGCTGAGGGAGCCCCGGGCTTCGCGAGTCGCGGGTCCCGAGCCTCGAAGGGCGGGCCCGAGTCCATAGGAGGTACGATGAGAGCTACAGCGCGAAAAGCGGCCTGGATCGCGGCGATCCTCGCCTGCGCGGCCGGGGCCGCCTTCGGCCAGGCCAAGATGCAGATCACCTTGGCCAACTACCAGATCGAGCCGACCGACCCGAACGGCGAGTCGCTGGTCACCTACGGGGCCAAATTCGGCGTCCAGTTCGTCCCGGTCAACATCGACAACAACAAGTACCACGAGATCCTCAACCTCAAGCTGGCGGCGGGCGAGATCCCCGACTTCTTCTACCTGAAGGAGGCGGACAAGCTCGGCAACTACGTGAAGCAGGGAGTCTGCGCCAGGATCCCGATGGACCTGCTGCAGAAGCACGCCCCCAACATGCTCAAGGTCCTCGCCGAGAACGCCCCCGGCTACCTCGACATGGGCAAGGTCAAGGGCGCCCTCTACGGCATCCCTGCCGTCAACGCGACCAACGCCTTCCACAGCCCCCTGGTCTACCGCACCGACTGGATGAAGAAGGTCGGCGTGTCGAAGTTGCCGACCACGCTGGCCGAGTTCGAGTCGCTGATGTACAAATTCGCGAAGAACGACCCCGACGGCAACGGCAAGAACGACACCTACGGCCTGTCCCAGGACGGGCTCAACGCCGTCTTCGGCTCCTTCGGCCTGGTGCCCTTCGACCACAACTCCAAGGGCGCCGCGGGCACCGACTACTGGGTCCTCAAGGACGGCAAGGTGATCAACGCCTCCATCCACCCCGACGTCAAGCGGGCCCTCGAGCTCATGGCCAAGTGGTACAAGGACGGGGTCATCGATCCGGAGTTCATCACCGGCGAGAACCAGGGCGGCTACTGGGCCCTCTCCCACGCCTTTATCAAGGGCCGCATCGGCTTCTCCACCCGCGCCAACTTCTACCACTGGGCCATGCCCGGCGTCTACGACGACATCGACGCGAGCGGGAAGCGGATCCCCTGCCAGCCGGGGGCCATCGGCAAGGAGATCGTGGCCGCCGATCCCACGATGACGATCGGCTTCGGGCAGCCCCTCAAGGGGCCGACCGGCAAGCAGGGCATCAAGAAGTACAACATGCTGATGAACTTCTACTGCTTCGGCAAGCAGATCGAGAAGGACCCCGCGAAGATGGCGAAGATACTCGCCTTCATGGAGGAGAACGCCGACCCCGACTTCGTCGTGCGCAACACGATCAAGAACGGGGCCAAGGACAAGTACTGGGAGCTCCTGGACGCCCCCACCGAGACCTACCGCTTCATCCCGCCCTACGACAAGGACACCGGCTACGTCAGCCGCATCGGCGCCACCCTCCTGCGCGCCGAGCTGCCCTTCCCGCTCAAGGCCCCCCGCGAGCAGTGGGCCTACAGCCTCTCCTATAATAAGCTCGGCATCGACAACCTGATCCAGGTCGGCCTCCCCGTGGCGACCAAGTACAAGGTCGACCTCATGAAGCTGCGGGACGAGACCTACATCTCGATCATCACGGGCGCGAAGCCGCTCTCCTACTTCGACGAGTACGTGAAGGCCTACCTCGCCGCGGGCGGCCAGGCGGCCCAGGAGGACGCCAACGCCTACTACGAGGAGATGACCTCGAAGTGAGTCCATCAGGCGTCGCGCGGCGCGGCGCCGGCCCGGGGACGGCGAGGAGCCGGCCCCGGGCCATTTTCGCGAGAGGCGGCGGGCGAGGTCCGAAAGGGAGGCAGGCGTGAGGGAGCATTGGCTGAAGCTGGTCGGCGACAACGACGCGAGGGTGGGCTCCTTCATCGCCCTCCAGGTGGCCGACCCCCGCTCGCCCGAGCGGGGCGCGATGGGCGGGGCCTGGGGCGGGGGCGAGTGGGGCTTCGCCGACCCCAAGCCGGCCCTCAACCTGGGCTCGGCCGCGATCGCGGCCTACCTGAACCCCGACTCGTCCTTCCGGGGCGAGGGCCGGGCCCTGGCCGCGGCCGAGCTCGCCCTGGGCTACGCCGAGCGGGTCCAGCTGGCCGACGGCCTCTTCGACTACCGCCCCTGTAACTTCCATTCCGCCCCCGACACGGCCTTCATCGTCAACCGGGTCGTCCAGGCCCTCAAGCTCGCCCTCGCCTCGGGCGATCCCGCCTTAGCCGATTTCTCGGCCCGGCTCCGGGCCCTCGTCCTCCGGGCCGGCGAGGGCATGGCCGCGAACGGCTTCCACACGCCCAACCACCGCTGGGCCCTCGCCGCGGCCCTCTCCTCCTGCGCCCGCCTCTCGCCCGACGAGGCCGCCCGCTCCCGCTTCTCCGAGGCGGCCTCGCGCTACCTCGCCGAGGGTATCGACTGCAGCGCCGAGGGCGAGTGGGCCGAGCGCTCGGCGGGGAACTACAACGCGGTCTCGAACGACCAGATGATCATCCTCGCCGAGGAGCTCGGCGACGGCTCCTACCTCGACCATGTCGAGCGCAACCTCGAGATGATGCTGAGCTACGTCGAGCCCGACGGCTCGGTGTTCACGAACAACTCGACGAGGCAGGACCGGGGCCGCAGGACCTACCTCGACCAGTACTGGTTCGAGTTTCTCTACCTCGCCCGCCGACGGGGCCGGGCCGACTTCGCCGCCGTCGCGCGCGACGCGATGGGCGATATCATCCGCGCCGGCCGGCCGGCGCCCGACGTCCTCGACCAGCTCATGCTCTACCTCGGCGGCGTGGACTACGGCGAGGCCTGGGCTCCGCCCGCGGAGGCGGCCGGGATCGCGCCTCCCGCGCCCCGGCCTCCCGCGCCGGCGCGCCCCGCCGCCTCCGTCCCGAGCTCCTATCGCCGGCTCTACGCGGGCTCGGGTATCGCGCGCCTGCGGCGCGGCGAGTGGAGCCTCTCCCTCGTCCGCGGCTCGGGAAACTTCCTCTACTTCCAGTCCGGCTCCCTCTCGGCCCGCCTCCGGCTCGCCCTGGTCTACTTCGACAAGCGCGAGCTCAGGCCGGCGAGCCTCGAGGAGGAGGGCGGGGCCCTCGTCCTCCGCTGCAAGGCCGCGGGCTGGTACTACCTGCCCTTCGAGGAGGCTCCCGGCACGAGCGACTGGTGGGAGATGGACAACGCGGCTCGGCCGCGGCAGGAGGGGCCCGACCTCGACTTCGAGCTCCGCGTCTCCGAGCTGGGCTCGGGCGAGGGCGTCGAGCTGCGCGCCATCGCGCGCGGGACCGCCGGGGTGCCCCTGCGCTTCGAGCTCGGCCTGACGGCCGGCTCGCGCGTGGAGACCGAGCACTTCCGGGTCGAGGGCGCGGCCGGGGGCTTCGCCCAGGTCAAGGACGGGGAGCTCCTCGCCTCGCTGGGGTCCGACGGCCTCGCGGTCGGCCCCGCCTTCGCGGAGCACGGCAGCCTGGGCGGGGGCTACAGCGAGCCGCGGAGCCCCGACCACTTCACGGCGATCCTCACGGCCCTGACGCCCTTCGACAAGGTCCTGGCCTTCCGCCGCGTCCCCCCCGCGAGGTTCTGATGCGGACCTTCCCCTTCTCCTTCTCGACCTCCTGGAACTTCCGCGACTCGCGCGTCGGCCGCGAGCTCATGGAGCGGATCCTGGGCCTGGGCTTCTCCTCGGTGGAGCTCAACTACCGCGTCACCGAGGAGATGCTCGCCACCATCGAGCCCATGGTGGAGGCGGGCAGGATCGCCGTCTCGAGCGTGCACAACGTCTTCCCCGCCGAGCCCGATCCGCGCTTCGACACGGACTCCCGGCTCCTGGGCTACGAGGACGAGGAGCTCCGCCTCCGGGCGGTGGCCTTGGGCAAGCGGAGCGTCGACTGGGCGGCCCGCCTGGGGGCCAAGGCCGTGGTCGTCCATCCCGGGGCCATCCCCATGGACGGGGGCGGCCTCGCGGGGCCGAGCGGCCTCGCGGGCGAGGCCTACGACGCCCGCCTCAAGGAGCTCTACGACGCCGAAGGCCCGGGCTCGCCCGCCTTCCTCGCCCTGCGCGAGGAGTTCGCGGCGTACCGCGAGCGCGCCCTGGGCGGCGATCTCGAGCGCATAACGCGGAGCCTGGCCGAGATAGCCGAGCACGCCGCAGCGCGCCATCCCGGGATAGCCATCGGGATCGAGAACCGGCCCATGTGCCACCAGGTCCCCGACTTCCGCGAGCTGCGCCGGATACTCGGCGGGCTCGAGGGCCTGCCGGCGGGGCTCTGGTTCGATACCGGCCACGGCGCCCTCATGCGCAAGCTCGGCTTCTTCGACGACCGCGCCGAGGCCGAGGCCCTCGCGGGCAAGCTCGTGGGCGTCCACATCCACGACGTGGCCGGGACGAGCGACCACGTCGCGCCCTACGAGGGCGAGGGCCTGGACGGCTACCTCGGCATCATCGAGGCCGCCCCGATCAAGGTCCTCGAGCTGGGCAAGAAGAACTCCGCCGAGGCCGTCCTCCGCGGGGCCGAGGCCCTCGCCGCCAGGCTCGAGGCCAGGAGCGCGGCCCGGGGTCGAGGCATGGAGGAAGCGCGATGAGCGACACAGGAAGGGCCGCGGCCCTGGCGAGAAGCGCCATCTCCGCCCTCCTCGCCACCGAGGGCGATCCGGAGGCGGACAGCCACCTCGCGATCTCCCGCTGGGAATGGCCCCAGGGCGTGGCCCTCTACGCCCTCTGGCTCGCCGCCGCGCGGAAGGGGGACGAGGAGCTCCTGGGCTTCCTGCGCCGCTGGTACGCCGGGCAGCTCGCCGGGCCCGAGAGCGAGCTCAACGTCAATACGAACGCCCCCTACCTCGCCCTCCTCCACCTGGCGCGCCGCGACGGCAGCCGGGCCTGGCTCGAGGCCTGCGAGCGCCGCGCGCGCAGGGTCTACCTCGAGTCGCCGCGCACCGAGGAGGGTGGACTCCAGCACGTCACCGCCGACCTGGCCAACCCCGGCCAGCTCTGGGCCGACACCCTCTTCATGACGGCCCTCTTCCTCGCCCGCGCGGGCGAGGCCTTCGGCCGCCCCGAGTGGAGCGACGACGCCGTCCACCAGTACCTCCTCCACGCGAAGTACCTTACCGACGCGGCCTCGGGCCTGTGGTACCACGGCTTCTGCTTCGAGGGGCGGCACCATTTCGGCGGGATCCGCTGGGCCCGCGGCAACGCCTGGTTCACGATGGGGGCCTTGGAGCTCCTCGAGTCTCCCGGCCCCGGCCGATACCTGGTCGAGGGCGGGGCCCGGCTCTCGATCCTCGAGAGCCTGCGCTCCCAGGCCCGCGCCCTCGCCGCCGTCCAGGACGGCTCGGGCCTGTGGAACACCATCCTGGGCGATCCCGGCTCCTACCTCGAGACCTCGGCCTCGGCCGCCTTCGCCTACGCCCTGCTCAAAGGCTCGCGCCTGGGCTACCTGGGCGCCGCCGAGCGCGAGGCCGGGATCCGCGCCGCCCGCGCCGTCGCCGCCGCGATCGGCCCCGACGGCCTCGTCTCGGGCGTCTCCCACGGCACGGCCATCGGCATGGACCGCGGGCACTACCTGGGGATCAGGCGCTGCCCCACGGCCTACGGCCAGGGCCTGGCCTACCTCATGCTCGGGGAGTGCGAGGGTCTCCTGTGAGCGGGCCGGGGGCGGCTCCGGACTTCGACCGCGAGCTCGTCGCGCGTTATGCGCCCCAGATCATGTTCGACGAGCGCGAGCCCTTCCTCCCCCGGCGCTGCGGCGCGAGCGTCCTCCGCGGGCCCGGGCCCTCCCCGAGCTTCCGCCGCGCGCTCGAGCCGCCGCCCGGCGGCCTCGTCGTCGAGTACGCGGTCTACTGGGACTGGGATATCCAGCACCTCTACGACCTCGAGCATCTCTGGGTCTACGCCGACGGGGAGGGCAGGGTCGTCGACGCCGAAGGCTCCTTCCACGGCCGCTACCTCAAGGCCCTACTCCCCGACCGCGGGAACCTCGAGGGCGAGCGCCTCCGCGTCTGGTCCCAACCGGGCAAGCACGCCTTCTCGCCCCTGCCGATCCTCTTCCGCCTCCTCCCGGGCTTCGCCGAGTGCACGACGAGCCGGGCGGGGGAGGGCGGGGCCCTCGTAGGCGGCCCCCTCGAGGGCCGCGTGGAGAAGCCAGCCTGGCTCGACGCGGCGGCGGCGGCCTACCTGCGCGGGCGCGCCTTCGAGCCCAAGCTCGAGTACCTGCCCTACGAGCTCCCCCTCGATATACTGGTGCCCTGGGAGGAGCTCGACCGGGAGCTGCCGGCCTTCTTCGCCGAGAAGGCCGCCGAGCTCGGGCCGGACCCCGGCGCCGGGCCTGCCTAGCCCGGGAGAGGTTGCGCGATGTCCTTGACCAGGGAATGGGAGCAGCGGATCCGCTGCTGGATCGACGAGCTGCCCCGCCAGTTCTACGAGGAGCTCGGGCCAGTCGAGCTCGAGGGCTTCTGCACCTTCGAGCGCCTGCGGCCGGAGGAGGCCGCGCGCCGGAACTTCGAGCCCATGCCCGTCGGGAGGGCCTGGGGCGCGAAGTGGGAGTACGGCTGGTTCCGCGGCAGCCTGCGCCTCCCTGCCCAGGCCGCGGGCCGGCGCGTGGTCTTGAGGCTCAACCCCGGCAAGGAGGGCCTGGTCTTCGCGAACGGCGCCGCCCTCGGGGCCCGGGACCGCGAGCATACCGAGCTCTGCCTCTGCCGCGATGGCCGCCCCGGGGCGAGCTACGATATCCTCGCCGAGTTCTACGCGGGCCACGGGCCGATCGAGGAGAACGTAGGGCCGGTGCCGCCCGGGCGGATCCCCCTGCCCGAGCCGGGGCCCGCGCAGCGGGTCGTCGAGCCGAGCTCCTTCGGCCTCTGGGACGAGGATGCCTTCGGCCTCTGGGTCGACGCGCTCACCCTCTACCAGGCCCGCTCCGTCCTCCCCGAGCCCTCGCTCCGCGCCGCGGAGATCGACGAGGGCCTGCGCGGGTTCTGCCGCCTCGCCGACTTCGAGCTGCCCCGCGAGGGGCGCGACCTAAGCTTCCGCGCGGCGCGGGCCGCCCTCGCTCCCCTCCTCGAGCGACGCAACGGCCCCACGGCCCCGACCCTCCACGTCTTCGGCCAGTCCCACCTCGACCTGGCCTGGCAGTGGCCCCGCGAAGAGACGCTGCGCAAGGCCGCGCGCACGGTCTCCTCCCAGCTCGCCCTCATGGAGGAATACCCCGAGTACCGCTTCCTCTGGTGCCAGGTCCCCCTCTTCCTCATGCTCAAGGAGGGCTACCCGGAGCTCTACGCCCGCTTGAAGGAGGCCCTGCGCCGCGGGCAGCTGATCGCCGAGGGCGGGATGTGGCTCGAGCCGGACACGAACCTCCCCTCGGGCGAGAGCCTGGTGCGGCAGGCGATCCGGGCCAAACGATTCTTCGCCGAGGAGCTCGGCGCGGATACCCGGGTCCTCTGGCTGCCCGATACCTTCGGCTTCTCCGCCGCCCTGCCCCAGATCATGCGCCAGTGCGGCCTGGACTACTTCGCCACGAAGAAGCTCGCCGACGGCTACGGCGACGGGGATCCCTTCCCCTACAACGTCTTCGAGTGGCAGGGCATCGACGGCAGCCGCGTGCTCTCCCACCTCTACCGCAAGTGCAACTCCCCCCTCGATCCCCAGACCCTCGCGCGGCGCTGGGAGCGCGACCGGGTCCAGAAGGACGGGATCTCCGCCTACCTGGTCCCCTTCGGCTACGGCGACGGCGGCGGCGGCCCGACGCGGGAGATGCTGGAGTTCTCGCGCAGGCTCTCCGACCTCGAGGGCCTGCCGCGGACCAGGATGTCGGGACCGCGCGAGTTCTTCGAGGAGCTCGAGCGCTCGGGCGGCGCGCGGCCGGCCTACGTGGGCGAGCTCTACTTCACCGAGCACCGGGGGACCTACACCTCGCAGGCCCGCCTCAAGCGCGCCGGCCGCAAGGCCGAGCTCGCGTTGCGCGACGCCGAGCTCTGGAGCGCGGCGGCCGGGCGCCTGGCCGGCCGCCCCTATCCCCGCGAGGCCCTGGAGGGGGCCTGGACGGGCCTGCTCATGAGCCACTTCCACGACGTGGTCACCGGCGTGGGCATCCGCCGCGTCGTCGAGGAGGCCGAGGCCGAGCTCGCCGCCTCGCGCGCCGCGGCCGAGGCCGAGCGCGACGGCGCGTTGCGCGCCATCGCCGGGGCGCCGTCGGCCGGGGAGGCGCTCCTCGTCTCCAACTCCCTGTCCTGGCCGAGGACCGAGCTGGTCGAGCTGCCCGAGGGAGCCGCCTCCTGCTCGGACGCCGAGGGCCGGCCCCTGCCCGTCCAGTCTTTAGGGGGGCGGACCTGGGCCCTGGCCGAGCTGCCCAGCTGCGGCTGGGCCTCGCTGCTGCCCTCGGCCGAGCCGCCGAGCGGCCCCGCTCCCCGCGCGGGCGGCGCCATGGCGGGAGCGGGCGAGGGCGGCTGCCGCGCCTGGCTCGAGAACGAGCTCCTGCGGGTCGAGCTCGACGCGCGGGGAGGGGTATCGCGGCTCTACGACAAGCAGTCGCGGCGGGAGATCGCGGCGGGAAGCTGCAACGAGCTGCGCATGTACCGCGACGTCAACGCCAACTACGACGCCTGGGACATCGGCTCCATGTACGCCGAGCTCCCCGTGGCCCTGGACGAGGAGGCCGAGCTGCGCGTCCTCGAGGCGGGGCCCCTAGCCGCGCGGGTGGCCGTCGGGCGGGATCTGGCGCATTCGAGGCTCGAGCAGATCGTCTCGCTGCGGGCGGGCTCGCGGCGGCTCGACTTCGAGACGAGGATCGACTGGCGCGAGGACCACAAGCTGCTCAAGGTGGCCTTCGAGGCCAACGTCCACGCCGACGAGGCCCTGAGCGAGATCCAGTTCGGCTACGTGGCCCGGCCCAACCACCGCTCCCGGAAGCACGACGCCGACCGCTTCGAGGCCTGCCACCATCGCTGGGTAGCCCTCGTCGAGCCGCGCCGCGGCTTCGCCGTCCTCAACGACTGCAAGTACGGCGCGAGCGCCCAGGGCCGCAGACTCGAGCTGACCCTCCTCAAGTCGGCCTTCGTGCCCGACATGAGGGCCGACCGCGGCCCCCAAGAGTTCACCTACTCGATCTACGCCTGGAACGGGAGCTTCGCCGACTCGGGCCTGGTCCGCCGCGGCTACGAGCTCAACTGCCCGCCGGTCGCCCTGCCCATGCCGGCCGCGGCCGCCGGCCCGCCGGTCTCCGCCTTCTCCATCGACGACCCGGCCGTGATCCTCGAGGCCGCCAAGCTCGCCGAGGACGGCTCGGGCGACCTCGTGCTGCGGCTCTACGAGAGCCTGGGGAGCGCCGCGCGTTGCGCGCTCTCCATCGGGCTGCCAGCCGCCGGGGCCGCGGAGACCGACCTCCTCGAGGCGCCCCGCGGGGCCCTCGAGCTCCGCGAGGGCAGGGTCGAGCTCGACTTCCGGCCCTTCGAGATCAAGACTCTGAGGCTCGGCAGGCCCTAGGCCTCCGCGTAGCTCCGCAGGACGAAGTCCCGCGCGGCGCCCATGTCCTCGGGCCGCAGGTCCTCGATAAGGAGGTCGACCTCGGGCCTGGAGGCGCGGAGGAGTCGGAGGAATCGGGGATAGTCGAGGAGGCCCGTCCCGGGGGGGCAGATCTTGAGCTCGCCGCCCGCGGGGCGGAAGTCCTTGGCGTGGACGACGAGGATGCGGTCGGCGAGGAGCTCGAAGGCCTCGTCGATCATGCGCCCCTGCTCCCGGTAGTTCGATCCGTCGAGGAAATTCACCGGGTCGAAGAGGACCTGGAGGCTCGGCGAGCCGACGGCGTCGATGGCCGCGCGCAGCCGCGCGGGCGTGGAGGCGACGTGGCGCACGACCCCCTCGACGCAGGCGATCGTCCCGCAGCCCTCGGCGGCCTGCGCGATCTCCGCCAGGGCCTCGACGAGGAGGCCGAAGGCCCGGTCGCCCGAGTTGCCCGGGTGCGGCGAGCAGTCCGCGTTGTGCGATCCCGTCTCCGTGGCGACGACGGGGAAGCCCAGGTAGCCGCCCGGCCCCGTGGAGAAGTCCTTGGCCAGGCCGAGGAGCTCCTTGAAGCGCGCGATGCCGGCGGCGCGCTCATCGGGGTCGGGATGGATGGGGTTGATGTAGCAGCCCAGGACCGCTATGGCGGCGCCGGCATCGCGGAAGGCCCCGGCCACCTGCCTCGCGTACCCGGGCGAAAGCTCGGAGGGCGGGGGGACGAGGGCCTTGGAGAGGGCCAGCTGTGCCGATCGGAAGCCCGAGCCCGCGACCCGCCGCGCGAGCTCCTCCGCCGTCGAGAACCTGCCCAGGTCGTGGGCCCTGCAGCCTATGCGCATGGCCCCATCCTGGCCGCGGCCGAGCTCGCCTGTCAAGCCGAACCCGTCGCCGAGCCGCGTAAGCGATCATTGACATGCCTCCCCCCGCCGGCCCACTATGATCCCATCATGCATCAGCCCGCCGCTCCGGCGAAGGCCGCGCCGCGGCGGGGCCTCATCCTCGGCATAGCGCTCCTCCTCGCCTGGGCCGCTTCGGGACCGGCCTTCGCCGAGGCGGGGGGCCTGGTCCGGCTGCGCTTCGCCGCGGAGCGGCGCGACGCCGAGCTCGAGGCCCTCCTCTATCTCGCCGCCGGAGTCGAGCTGGCCGATCTCGGCTACTCGAGCAGCCCCTCCGATAAAGGGGAGGGCGATGCCCTGACCATCGAATACGCCCTGGGGGCCGCCGAGGCCGAGCTCCGCCTGAGCCTCGAGCCCGCCCGCGGCGCCGGGGCGCGGCCCGCCGCCCTCGAGCTGACCCTCCACCTCGACCATCGCCTCGAGGCCGAGCTCGCCGGGGCGATCCGCGAGCTCATGGCGGAGGCGCGGCGGCCCCTGGCGGCCGCCGGAGGCGAGGCCGCCGGGGCGGGGGAGATCGGCGGCCTCTTCTCCTCGGAGCTCGTCGCCCGGGACGACGCGCTCAGGACCAAGAAGGCCAGGAGGCTCGAGAGCTCGGTGTACGGAGGAGGGGTGCTCTTCATCGGCGACTTCTCCGAGTACGCCCGCTACGGGGCCACCGCCTCCCTCGACGCGGCCCTCCTCTTCCTCAAGCGGGACTGGAGCCTCTCCCTGGGCCTCCGCGCCTCGGCGACCCGGGCCTTCAACGCCGAGGACGTCTCGGGCGGGCCCCTGTACCTGAGCAGCCTCGGGCCCAACCTCCGCGTAGGCGCGGGGGCGGCCCAGGCCCAGCGGCTCTCCGCCACCATCTCGGGGGGCGCCGCCGTCCTCACCGTGGAGGGGGAGGGCGGGAGGCTCAGCAAGGCCGTGCCCTACTTCGACGCCGGGGCCCAGGCCGGCCTGCCGATCGGCGGGGACTTCTTCCTCGGAGCCGAGGCCCGCTTCATGGCCGCCTTCGAGGGCGGGATCCTCATCCTGGGAATCGTCCCGACGATCTCCCTGTGCAAGGAATACTGAGATGAGCCCAAGGATCGGCCGCTCCGCCCTTATCGGCGCCCTCGCCCTCGCCCTGGGAGCCTGCGATTCCTTCTCCCTCCTCGAGCAGTTCACGCTGCCGGGCGCGGGGGGCGGGACCGGGACCGAGCCCCTGGTCCTCGGCCTCGACAGCGAGTCGACGACGCGGGGAGGCGGCAGCATCGGCCTTGAGCCGAGCGGAGGGACCAAGCCCTATTCCTTCGAGCTCAGCGGCTACGATCTCTACGCCGGCACCTCCTCCGAGGGCCTCGGCTCGGTCGACGCAGGCAGCTACATCTACAGCTCCGGGCTCGCCATCGGCAGGATCAGGATCAGCCTGAGCGACGCCGAGGGCCTGAGCGCCACGGCCTACGTGGACGTCCTGCCGCCCGCGCCGACCGTCACCGGCGCAACGCGCACCGGGAGCGGCAACACCATCAGCCTCGCTTGGGCCTATGCGGATACCTCGATAATCGACCGCTTCCGCCTGGACTACTCCTTGGACGGCTCGGCCTTCGCCACCTGGGCATACCCCGCGAAGAGCGCTTCCTCGCTCAGCGGCAATGACTTCTCGACGACGGGCACCTATACCATCCGGCTCTACGCGGAATCGGGCTCCTTCGATTCGCCGCCCTACGAGGTGGAGCTCCCCCCTCCCTGACGCGCGCTATCGCCCCCGAGCGAGTTCGCCTAACGCCTCGATGGCCTCGGCGCAGGCCTCGCGCCTGCCGCGCAGGTAGGCCTCCTCGGCGAGGAGGGCCAGGTAGCGGTCGAGGGAGCCCAGGAGCTCGGGGTACTCGGCGCGGATGGCCGGGGCGCGCACGATGGCCCGGAGGAGGGCCCTGGTCTTGAGGTCGGAGAGCTCGAGGGGCCTCCCCGCCGCGGCCGCGCGCTCGCGCTCGAGGAACTCGAGGGCCGCCGCGACAGGATCCCCTTCCGCGATGGCCCTCGCTGGCTCGATCGGCGGAGGCCCCTCCGCGGCGGGCCCGGGGGCCGGGGCCGCGGTCGGGGACGGCGCCTGGCCCGCGGCGGCTTCGGCGGCCAGGCGGAGCCCGGCCAGCTCCCGCTCGAGGGAGGCGGCGCTCGAGCGGCTCGCCGCGAGCTCCCGCTCGAGCGCCTCGATGTCGCGGCGCAGGAGCTCGCTCAGGGCCGAATCCTTCTCGGGAAGGGCGGCTTCCGGGACGCTCGCCCGCTGCCGGGGGCGCGCCGCGGCGAGCTCGGCGGCCGCGGGGCTCGCCGTGGCCGCCTTGATCCTCGTCGAGAGCAGGGCCTCGCGCTCGGCCTCGGCCCGCCGCATCTCCTCCTCGAGCTCGGCGAGGGACTCGGAAGAGGAGCCTGCGTCCTTCAGGCTCAGGTAGCGCGCCCGGAGCTCGGCTATCTCCCGATCCTTGTCGCGCAGCTCCCGGTCGGTCCGCTCCTTGAGCTCCCGCATGAGGCGCCACTCGGTGGTCAGGAAGCCGCTTTCCTTGAGGCTGGCCTCGCGGGAGCGCGCGCCGAAGCGGGGCCCCGAGGCGGCGAGGAGGATGGCGACGCCGAGGAGGATGGCGAGATCGAGGGCCACGAGGGGGAGGTCGATCCGGCTAACCTGTTTCCTTTCCTGTTCCATGGGCTTCCGCTAATTCTCCGTTAAACCTTCAATACGGCGGCTTTCTAGTATACTATATCGGCGCGATGCAGAGTCTACGCGCGAAGACCTACCTGACCGTCCTTCCCATCGTCGCGGCGGCGTTGCTCGTCAGCGGCTACCTGAGCCTCATGGAGTCCAGCCTGGCCCTGACCCGCCTCGCCAACCGCCACCTGGCCTACAAGGCCGAGCAGCTCCGCGACTTCCTCAACAGCGAGTGGGAGGTGGTCGAGTCCCTCGGGCTCGCGGGGAAGGGCGAGTACCGGGCGGCCCAGGAAGAATCCTTCCGCTCCTACGCCTACTCGGTCCTGCGCAGCGATACCGAGCTGGTCTTCGCCCTCGACGGGAAGGGCGCGGCCTTGTTCAGGATCGGGGGCCTCGGCGGGGGCGGCATCGAGGCCGGCCGCGGGGAGGAGCCGCCCCATCGCCTGGGGCCGGGCTGGTTCTCCGAGCGGCTCTTCGGCGAGGAGCGCGTCGGCATCGCCTTCGCCTTCGAGCCCTTCGGCTGGACCGTCGGCCTCTCGGAGCTGCGCTCGGCCTTCTTCTCGGACGTGGACGCCATCCTCAGGGCCAACCTCCTCATCCTCGTCGCGGCCTTGTCCTGCGCGATCCTCCTGTCGGCCCTCTTCCTCCGCCACCTCACCGGCCCCCTCGAGCGGCTGGGCGGGCAGATTGGCCGCATCGCCCGCACCGGCGACCTCTCCCTCCGCGCGCCGCTGGAATACGACGACGAGATCGGCGAGCTCGCGCGGCGCTTCAACGACCTCGTCGGGAAGCTCGAGTCGAGGAGCCTGGAGCTCGCCGAGGCCAACCGGGCCGAGCGCGAGGCCCACGAGACCGCGGTGCAGCGCGAGGCGGAGACCCTCTTCCTCCTCGGCCGCATCTCCGACTACAACGACGAGAAGACCGGCGCCCACCTCGCGCGCATCGGCGCCCTCTCGGCCCTCTTCGCGCGCGTCCTCGGCCTGGGCGAGGCGGCGGAGGAGCTCATCCTCAACAGCTCCCCCCTCCACGACATCGGCAAGATAGCCATCCCCGAGGCGATCCTCCTGAAGCCCGGCAAGCTGAGCCCCGAGGAGTTCGAGGCCATGCAGCGGCATACGCTCTTCGGCTACGAGCTCCTGCGGGATTCCAAGAGCCGCTTCCTCGCCGAGGGGGCCGCCATCGCCCATTCCCACCACGAGCGCTGGGACGGCTCGGGCTATCCCCAGGGCCTGGCCGGGGAGGCCATCCCCCTCTCGGCGCGGATCGTGAGCATCGTGGACGTCTTCGACGCCCTCGTCTCCGAGCGGCCCTACAAGGCCGCGTGGAGCAAGGAGGCGGCCCTCGAGCATATCCTCGAGCAGGGGGGCAGGCACTTCGACCCCCGGCTCGCCGAGCTCTTCGCCGCCCGTTTCGGCGAGTTCGCCGCGGCCTGGGACGAGCTCCGAGGTTCGCCCCGCGCCGCCGAGCGGGATGCACTATACTGAGTGAAGCGGAGGAAGCGCATGGCCGAGGATAGCAAGCTCTTCGTCATCGACACCAACGTCCTCATCCACAACCCCGAGTCCATCATGTCCTTCCGGGACAACGATATCGTCATTCCCCTCGAGGTGCTCGAGGAGCTGGACAAGCTCAAGACCTACCCCGACCAGCGCGGCAAGAGCGCCCGCGACGCCATCCGCTTCCTCGACTCCACCGCCCGCAGGGGCAGCCTCAACGAGGGGGTCAGGCTCGAGAACGGCTCGACCCTCCGCGTCTCCTTCCGCCGCCCCGCCCAGCCGCCCGAGGGCCTCGACCCCGAGAAGGTCGACAACCGGATCATCATGTGCGCCTACGCCCTCCAGCAGGAGGGGCGCAAGGTCTTCTTCGTCTCGAAGGACATCAACGCCCGGGTCAAGGCCACGGCCATCGGCCTCAAGGCGGTGGACTACGAGAAGCAGAAGGTCGACATCGCGACCCTCTACCAGGGCCTGCGCGAGATCGACGCCTCGGGCGAGAGCCTCGCCCGCCTCGCGGGGACGGGGGAGCTGCCCTGGAAGGAGCGCCTCTTCCCGAACGAGTTCGCCCTCCTCCGCGACCGGGCCTCGGGCTCCCAGGCCCTCGCCCGCTCCGACCCGGCGGGGGGGCGCCTGGTCGCCCTCGGCCCCTGGGAGGGAGCGGCCTCGGGCATCTCGCCCCTGAACGAGCGGCAGCGCGTCGCCCTCGAGCTCCTCCTCGACGACGAGGTGCGGCTCGTCACCCTCGTGGGCAAGGCGGGCACGGGCAAGACCCTCCTCGCCATCGCGGCGGGCCTCAAGAGCACGGTCGAGGACAAGCGCTACGCGCGCATGCTGGTGACCCGGCCCGTCGTGCCCGTGGGCAAGGACATCGGCTACCTCCCCGGCGAGAAGTCGGCCAAGATGGCCGCCTGGATGCAGCCGGTCTTCGACAACCTCGAGCAGATACTCGGCTCCTACCACCGGCCCAACGTCAAGAGCGTGGAGCAGCTGGTCAAGGACCGGGTCCTCGAGATCGAGGCCCTCTCCTTCATCCGCGGCCGAAGCCTGCCCAGCCAGTACATGATCGTGGACGAGGCCCAGAACCTCACCCCCCACGAGATCAAGACCCTCGTGTCGCGGGCGGGCCAGGGCACCAAGGTCGTCCTCACCGGCGATCCCTACCAGATCGACAACATGTACCTCGACGCGAACTCGAACGGCCTGTCCTACCTCGTCGAGGCCTTCAAGGGCCAGGGCCTCTACGGCCACGTGACCCTGCAGAGGACCGAGCGCTCCGAGCTGGCCGAGCTGGCCGCGAGCCTGTTGTAGGAGGTAGCGCGTGAACGTCAAATTCTGCCCCGCCTGCCGCAGCCTCATCCTCTCGGACTTCCGCTTCTGCCCCTACTGCGGGGCCCAGGCCTCCCGCGGCCCCGGCCTCGCCGAGTCCCTCGAGGGCCCCTTCTCCCGCATCGAGGCCGCGGCCTCGGCTCGGGAGGGCGCGAGCGGGGAGGGCCCGGCCGCGGCCCCCCGAGCCAGCCGCGAGGAGGGCCGCTTCGCCGAGCTCGAGGACGAGCTTCGGCGCCTCGAGTCCGACATGGACCTCCTCCTCGGCGAGCTCGAGCGGACGGGGGGGCGCAGGGGCTAGGGCCCCTCCGTCCTTGCCCGGGGCGCGGCGCCGGGTGTACTATCTCCCGCAAAGGGAGGAAGCATGTACGGTGCTCTCAAGGGCGAGCTCGAGGCCAAGCTCGGGCAGATAAGGGCCGAAGGCCTGTATAAAAGCGAGCGCGTCATCGCGACGAGCCAGGGCGCCCTCATCAGGGCCTCCGCCGGGGGCGCGGCCGAGGGGGCCGAGGTCCTCAACTTCTGCGCGAACAACTACCTCGGCCTGGCGAACGACGCGCGGATCCGGAAGGCCGCGCAGAAGGCCATGGACCAGTGGGGCTACGGCATGGCGAGCGTCCGCTTCATCTGCGGCACCCAGAGCCCGCACAAGAAGCTCGAGAAGGCCCTCTCCGACTTCCTCGGCGCCGAGGACACGATCCTCTTCTCCTCCTGCTTCGACGCCAACGGCGGGGTCTTCGAGCCGCTGCTCGACGAGGACTGCGCCATCATCACCGACAGCCTGAACCACGCCTCGATCATCGACGGCATCCGCCTGTGCAAGGCCCAGAGGTGGATCTACAAGCACGGCGACATGCGCGACGTCGAGGAGGCCGACCCCGACACGGGCAAGGGCGCCAAGGGCCTCGAGCGCTGCCTCAAGGAGTCGGCGAAGTGCCGCCTGCGCATGATCGCCACCGACGGGGTCTTCTCGATGGACGGGGACATCGTCAAGCTCAAGGAGATCTGCGACCTCGCGGACGAGTACGGGGCCCTGGTCATGGTGGACGACTCCCACGCGACGGGCTTCCTGGGCCGGACCGGCCGCGGCAGCCCCGAGCACTGCGGGGTCGCCGGCCGCGTCGACATCATCACGACGACCTTCGGCAAGGCCCTGGGCGGGGCCTCGGGGGGCTGCGTCTCGGGCCGCAGGGAGATCGTCGAGTACCTCCGCCAGAAGGCCCGGCCCTACCTCTTCTCGAACACGGTGGCGCCCTCCATCGTGGGCGGGACCCTCGAGTGCCTCGCCATGCTCAGCGAGTCGACCGCCCTCCGCGACAAGCTCGAGGAGAACACCAAGCGCTTCCGCGAGGGCATGACCCGCGCGGGCTTCGATATCCGCCCCGGCGTGCACCCGATCTGCCCGGTCATGCTCTACGACGAGAAGGTCGCGATGCGGATGGCCGACGAGCTCCTGGCCGAGGGGATCTACGTGATCGGCTTCACCTTCCCCGTCGTGCCCCGGGGCAAGGCCCGGATCCGCGTGCAGATCTCCGCGGGCCACTCGACCGAGCAGGTCGACAAGGCGATAGCGGCCTTCACGAAGGTCGGCAAGAAGCTCGGGGTGATCAAGTAGCCGATGGCCCCCCGCGGCGAGTAGTAGGGATACCTAGCGTACTCGCCGAGGGCGGGGCCCCGCTCGCGCTTCGCGATTCCGCGCTAGATCGCGCGGAGTCGCGCCGCGCGGCGCCCCGCCTCGGTAGCTCGCGGGGCATGCCGCAACTCTCTCATCCCCGAGGTCCGTTCCGAGGCGCGGCCGCTCCCGCGCCGCCGCTCGCGCTTCGCGATTCCGCGTTAGGTCGCGCGGAGCCGCGCCGCGCGGCGCCCCGCCTCGGCGTCCTCTACCGAGCCAGGCTCATCCGCGCGAGCTCGGCGTCGAAGCGCTCGACTGAGGCCATGAGGTCGGGCACGTTCTTGTGCTCGAGGCTCAGGGGGAAGGACCAGCCGCCCGCGAGGTAGGCGGCGATCAGCTTGTCGAGGCGGAGGACTCCCGCGCCGAGGGGGCGGTGCTCGTCGGCCCGGCCCGAGTTGTCGTGGAGGTGGGCGAGGAGGACGAGCTCGGGCCCCAGCTCCTCGACGAGGTAGGAGGGATCGGCGGAGAAGTAGGTCCCGTGGCCGAGGTCGAGGGTGAAGCCGATCCTGCCCCCGAGCTTCTCCCTGATCTCGCGCATATGGCAGGGAGCCACCGCGTGCTTGAGGGCCGAGCGGGTGTAGCCGTTGCCGTTCTCGAGGCAGAGGGCGATGCCCAGGGACTCGGCGAGCTCGAGGGCCCGGCCGAGGGAGGAGAGGCAGCGGCGCTTCGACTCGGCGAAGGCCGCGGGGCTGTAGTCCTTGGCCGGCAGGGAGCCGGAGTGGATCGTGGCTCGCCGGGCGCCGATGGCGGCGGCGAAGCGCAGGCCCTCGAGCTGGAGCCGCAGCGATTCCTCCAGCATCCCGTCGTCGAGGTCGGCGATGTTCAGCTCGTCGAAGGGGAGATGGACCGAGGCCGAGATGCCGCGGCGGGCCAGGGCCGCCGCCACCCGGCCCGGGTCGAGGGAGCCCGCGGCCTCGCGGGCCGGGGGCTCGTACTTGAACTCGATCCACGAGAGGTCGCGCGAGGCGGCCAGCTCGACGAAGCTCTCGTAGCCTTCGGCGTACTCGGAGAAGCAGACCGCCCCGAGGGGCAGGGGCCTAGGCATCAGGATCCTCCTTGTTCGAAGCGATCGAGGGCGGGCGCGAGCTCGTCGAGCCGGTCTATGACGAGGTCGGGCGCGGGGTTCCCGGGCTCGGGCCGGGCCGGGAAATCGTGGCGGATCCTGACCGCGAGGGCGAAGCCGGCCCGCCGCGCCCCGGCCACGTCGCGCGAGACCCGGTCGCCCACGTAGCCGCAGTCCCCGGCCGCCGCCCCGAGGCGGGCGGCGCACTCGAGGAAGATGGAGGGGTGGGGCTTGCGGCGGCCGTACTCCGAGGAGGTCAGGACCGCGTCGAAGAGGCCCGCGATGCCGTAGCGCTCGAGGTCGGCGGGGACCTGGCCCCGCGAGAGGACGTTGCTCACGATCCCGAGCTTCAGGCCCCGGGCCCTGAGCGCGGCGAGGGCCGCCGGGGCCTCGGGCCGGAGGGAGCGGGGGTGGAAGCGGGTGTCCACGATGAGGGCGAGACTCTCGCCGAGCTCCGGCGTCAGGCCGGGCAGGGGGCCCGAGCCGCGCAGGTAGTAGTCCCGCCAGACGGTCTCGGGCTCGAGCTCGAGGAGCTCGGCCTCGCGGAAGGCGCGGTAGCGCTCCTCCCCGGCGGCGACCAGGGCGAGGAGCTCCTCGTCCCCGGGCAGGCGCCCCAGGCCCGCGCGGGCCAGGAGGGAGCGCAGCTCGGGCAGGGAGGCGAGGGCCGAGGCGCTATCGAAGCGGTAGTCGTCGAGGGTACCGCCCATATCGAAGAGCAGGGCTTGGAGTCTCATAGCTCGGGTCTCTGCCGAGACTATACTGGGTCGGGCAGGAAATGTAAATATATTTTCAGAACAAACGCAATCGAAAATAATATACCAATCAGGGCTGGGCTTCGATCCCCGCCAGCTCCTCATCGTAGTAGCGGCGCCTGAGCTCGCTGATCTCCTGGAGGGCCTCGATCGCCCCCTCGCCGAGCCGCTCCGCCACCCCGACGATGAGGGCGTTGGTGATGGCCATGGGGACGAGGGGGGACTGGAAGGTGCCGAAGGGGCCCCGCTCGGCGACCAGGGCCAGGTCCGTGTCCTTCATCATGGGGGGGATCCTCGTGTTGGTCACCAGGAGGCTCGGCGCGCCGCGGGCCTTCAGGTGCGAGAGGAGAACGGCGAGGTCCCGGCTCGGCTTGGTGAAGGCGTAGAGGACCACGAAATCCTCCTTCCCGATCCTGAGCAGGCGCTCGCAGAGCTCCTTGCCCGTCTCCGTGATCTTCGCGGTCGCGATGCGGAAGCGGTTCATGCGGTAGCAGAAGTAGTGGGCGAGGGACTCGTTCGAGCCCGTGCCGTAGGCGTAGACCGTCCGGGCGCCGACGATGCGCTCGACGCTCCGGTCGAAGGTCGCCTTGTCCACCGCTTTCGCGGAGAGCCGGAGGTAGCCGATCTCCTGCTCGACCATGTCGGCGTAGAGGGACTCGGAGAGCTTGTACTCGCCCATGGCGCTGCGGATCTTGCTCTCCGGGACGAGCTGCTCTTTGTAGTAGCGGATCAGCTCCCGCTTGAGCTCGGGGTAGCCCGAGAAGCCGAAGTACTGGGCGAAGCGGAAAATGCCCGCCTCGCTCGTGCCCAGGGCGGCGGCGAACTCGGAGATCGAGAAGAAGATCACGTCCTGGAAGCGGGTGACGATGAAGTCGGCTATCTTCTTATGGGACTTGGGCAGGGACTCGTACTCGGCCCTGATCCGCTCCAGGATGCTCCCCGTTTCTGCCATGGCGGCTCACCTCTTCCCTGTAATGAAACAATATTTTCAGCTCGAGGGCAAGCCTGAAATTTTGATTGACAGATTGCGGAACTGGCCTATACTCAAAAAAAGTTTCCTGAAACCGTTTTTTGAAAATCGGTTTCCAAAAGGAGTGCGCTATGGCCCGTTCAGCCCTCTTCGTGCTCATCCTCCTGACCGCCTTCTCCCCCCTCCTCGCCCAGGCCAAGCCCGGCTACATGGAGGAGGAGCTTAACCTCGATGCCCTGGTCAAGGCCGCCAAGGCCGAGGGCGAGCTCGTGGTCTACTGGACCTCGAGCCGTATCACCGTGGCCGCGAAGAACTTCGAGGCGAAGTACGGCATCAAGGTGAAGGGCACCAAGATGGCCGATCCCGAGCAGGCCGAGCGCGTCATCCGCGAGGTCGACTCGGGCAAGGTACAGGTCGACGCCATCGGCTTCGAGGACGGCCCCTTCCTCGAGGCGAAGCTCCTTCCCGACGGCTACGTGACGAGCTGGTTCCCCAAGGACCTCGCCTCGAAGATCGCCAAGGACGACCAGTATCCCCTCGTCTACCAGTGGCAGCCGCGGGTTTTCGCCTACAACGCCGAGGCCTACCCGAAGGGCAACCCCATCACGAACCTCTGGCAGCTCACCGAGCCGAAGTGGAAGGGCAAGGTCATCGTCCGCGACCCGGCCCTGACCCCCGCCAACCTCGCCTTCTTCGCCACCATCGTCGGCCAGCCCGAGGCGATGGCCGCGGCCTACAAGGAGCTCTACGGGAAGGCCCTCGCCGTCAAGGAGAGGAACGCCGGCTGGGAGTTCCTGCGCCGCCTCTTCGAGAACGGCCTATTAACCATGAACTCCGACGGCGATATCGGCGACGCGGTGGGCGCCGCCGGCCAGAAGGACCCGCCGGTCGGCATGATCACCATGACCAAGATGCGGGACAACGTCGACAAGAACCTCAAGCTCGCCACCTGCCAGGGCCTCAAGCCCTTCATGGGCTACGCCCTGCCGACCTACGCCCTCCTGGTCAAGAACGCGCCCCACCCGAACGCCGCCAAGCTCTTCCTCCGCTACGTCTGCACTCCCGAGGGCATCGCCCCCTGGACCGTGGACAATATGGGCGGCTACTCCTCGAACGTCGAGGCCTTCGTGAATCCCGCGAACGAGGGCTCCTGGCAGGTCTGGCTGCCCAAGCTCCTCAGGCTCGACAACAAGGGCGCGATGAAGCTCAGGCAGGACATCCTCGACTTCTGGCTCCTCTACGGGAAAGCCAACTAGGGAAAGCATGGCCGAATCCACGGCATTCCGGCTGCGCCGGGCGGGCAACCGCGCCCGCTCGGCGCTCCGCGATCCCACGAGGATGCTCGCCTTCCTCCTGGTCCTGACCCTCTCCTACCTGGTGCTCGCCCCCCTGGCCTCCATGCTCGCGGGCACCTTCCGCGTGGGCGTCCGCGACAGCGCGGTCTCGGGCCTGGCCACGGGGAGCTTCACGCTCCGCTTCTACCAGCGGGTCTTCGCCCTCCCCATCTCGAAGGTCCTCTTCTGGCGGCCCCTCGGCCGCACCCTCTACGTGGCCCTCATGGTCAGCCTCGCCGCGATCCCCGCGGGCGCGGCCGCGGCCTATCTCATCAAGAAGACCGACCTGCCCGGGAAGCGCTGGTTCTCGAAGCTCATGATGCTCCCCTACATCATGCCCTCCTGGACCTTCGCGACGGTCTGGATCACCCTCTTCAAGAACCGCCGCATGGGGGGCACCGCGGGCCTCTTCGAGAGCCTGGGCCTCTCGCCCCCCGACTGGCTGGCCTACGGCGCCCTGCCCATCATCGCCTGCGAGGCCCTCCACGTCTTCCCCTTCGCCTACACCCTCTTCTCGAACTCCCTGGGCTCGATGGACGCCCAGCTCGAGGAGTCGGCCCGGGTCGTGGGCGCGCGCCGCGGCACGGTGGCCAGGCGCATCGTCGCGCCCCTCCTCCTCCCCGCCCTCATGTCCTCCTTCCTCCTGATCTTCACGCGGGTCCTGGGCTCCTTCGGCACGCCCTACATCCTCGGCTCGCCGGTCAAGTACAGCCTCCTGCCCACGGCCCTCTACAGCGCCTTCAAGTCCGGCTCGCCCGGCGTCTCCTCGGTCATCGCCCTGGCGATGATCCTCATCGGGGTGAGCCTCATCGCGGTGGACGGCTTCTTCCTCCGCGAGGCCAAGCGCTTCGTGACGATCGGGGTCAAGGGCTCGATCAGCCGGGTCTCCGCCCTCGGCCGCGGCAAGGCCCCGGCCCTCGCCTTCATGTCGGCCCTCGTCGGCGTCTCGGTCCTCGCCCCCCTGGCGACCCTGGTCCTCTCGAGCCTCACCCGGCGCCCGGGCGACTTCGGGCCGGAGAGCCTGACGGCGGCCTACTGGATCGGCGGCTCGATCCCCGCGATGCCCGGCCTCAGCGGGGTCCTCCGGAGCCCCGAGGTCTGGCGGGCGGCCTGGAACAGCCTGCGCACCTCGGCGGCCGCGGCCCTGATCGCCGGCTTCGCGGGGATCTTCGTGGGCTACGTCGCGACGCGCTCGCCGCGCTCGCTCTCGACGCGGTACCTGAAGCAGCTGTCCTTCGTGCCCTACCTCGTGCCGAGCATCGCCTTCGCCGCCGCCTTCATAGGCCTGTTCGCGGTGCGGCGCGGCCCGATCCCCAGCCTCTACGGCACGATGGGCCTCGTGGTCCTCGTCATGAGCGTGAAGTACCTGCCCTACTCGGCCCGGGCCGGCATCGCCTCGATGATGCAGCTGGGCAACGACCCCGAGGACGCCGCGCGGATCTGCGGGGCCCCCTGGCGCCGGCGCATGTCGAGGATCGTCCTGCCCCTGCAGAAGGCCGGCCTGGTCAGCGGCGTCGTCCTGCCCTTCATCACGGGCATGAAGGAGCAGAGCCTGGTCATCATGCTCGCGAGCCCGGGCACCGAGCTCCTGACCACCCAGGTGCTCCGCTACATGGACTACGGCTACAGCCAGCTGGCCAACGCCGTGGTGCTCGAGATAGTCCTCATCATCGTCGCGCTGGACCTCGGCGTGCGAAAGCTGTCGGGCGCCGACTCCCCGGCCGCCCTCGGGAAGGGATAGGACCGAACATGGCAAGGATCGAGCTCATCGGCGTCGAGAAGACCTACCCCGGCTCCCGCCTCAAGGCGGTCGAGGGCCTCGACCTCGTCATACCCGAGGGCAGCTTCGTCAGCCTCCTCGGGCCCTCGGGCTGCGGCAAGACCACGACGCTGCGCATGATCGCCGGCCTCGAGTCGCCGAGCGCGGGGGTCATCCGCGTCGGCGAGCGCGTCCTCTTCGACGCGGCCCGGGGCGTCGACGTGCCGACCGAGGAGCGGGGCATGGGGCTCGTGTTCCAGAGCTACGCCCTCTGGCCCCACATGACGGTAGCGGACAACGTGTCCTTCGGCCTGGAGATGCGGAAGGTCCCGCGGCCCGAGCGCAAGCGGCGGCTCGAGCGCGTCTTCGAGCTCCTGCGCCTGGGCGGCTTCGAGGGGCGCTACCCCATGCAGCTCTCCGGCGGCCAGCAGCAGCGGGTCGCCCTGGCGCGCATGCTCGTCCTCGACCCGGAGGTCCTCCTCCTCGACGAGCCCTTGTCCAACCTCGACGCCAAGCTCCGCCTGGAGATGCGCGCCGAGCTCAAGCGGATCCACGCCGAGCTCAAGAACACCATCGTCTTCGTCACCCACGACCAGCTCGAAGGCATGACCCTCTCCACCGAGATAGCCGTCATGAACCGGGCCGTGCTCCAGCAGTTCGACAAGCCGATGGAGGTCTACCGCCGGCCGCGCAACCTCTTCGTGGCCGAGTTCGTCGGCAGCCCCCCGATCAACAGGATCGCGGTGGGGGAGGCCTCCTGCGCCGAGGCCTGCGGCCGCCTCCTCGAGCTCTTCCCCGGCCTCGAGGGAAGGGCGAGGACCATCGGCGTGCGGCCCGAGTCCATCTCCCTTTCCCCGAGGAGGGGGTGCGGGCGGGCCTTCCGGGGCAGGGCCCGGGTCGAGGCCGTCCTGCCCACCGGGTCGGAGTGGATCCTCAGCCTCGAGCTCTGCGGGACCCCCTTCTTCGCCATCTCGACCGAGGAGTTCGCGGGAGCCCCGGGCGACGAGATCGAGGTCGAGATCGAGGCGGCGCGCCTCCTCCTCTTCGACGCCGAGGGCGAGCGGATCGAGGCCTAGCGGCGGGCGCTTTACGACCGGGGCCCCTTCTTGCTATATTGGTGCTTGAAATAGCGAGGGAGCCCCGCGGCGAAAAGGCCGCCGGCCGGCTCCGTTCGGAATACCGAGGTGCCAGTCCGATGCCCACGTACGAGTACGAGTGCAATTCCTGCGGGAAGAGCTTCGAGGCCTTCCAGAGCATGTCCGACGAGCCCATAAGCTCCTGCCCCGCCTGCGGCAAGAAGGTCAGGCGGGTCATCAACGGGGGCACGGGGATCATCTTCAAGGGCTCCGGCTTCTACGTGAACGACAGCCGCAAGCCCTCCGGCTCCTGCGATTCCTGCGGGAGCTCGCCCTCCTGCCCCAGCGCGAAGAAAGAGACCGCCTAGGGCCCGCGCCCGGGGGGGCCGTGAAGAAGCCGAAGTACTACTGCGAGCGCTGCGGGGCCGAGGTCCGGAAGGACGCCCGCGTCTGCCCCCGCTGCGGACGCTTCTTCTCCTCGGTCAAGTGCCCCCGTTGCGGCTACGTCGGCGCTTCCGACGACTTCGCCGCCGGCTGCCCGGTCTGCGGCTACGCCGACGTGGCCAACGCCGCCCCCGATCCCCTGAAGAGCCTGCCCCCGGCCGCCCCGCCCCCGCCCTGGTGGGCCTATCCCCTCGCCACGGCCGCCGTCCTCGCCCTGGTCCTCCTCCTCGTCCGGAGCCTCCGCTAGCCCTTGCCCCGGCCGCCTTCCCCGCGTAGACTTCCAGCCATGCGCATAGGATCACTCATGCCCGCCGGCTCCGCGCTCTGGGCCGAGCGGCTCGCCGCCCTCCCTTCCCGCTTCCCCGGGCAGCAGTTCGTCGCCGACCCCGCCGCCGTCCTCGCCGATCCCGGGAGCTTCGACGCCCTCCTCGCCTCCAAGGTCGACCCGGCCTTCCTCGAGGGGGCGAGCTCCCTCAAGGCCCTCTTCCTCTCCATCACCGGAGTCAACCACCTCCCCCTCGAGCTCCTCGCCGCCCGGGGCGTGCGGCTTTTCAACGTGCACGGCAACGCCGAGTCCGTCGCCCAGTGCGCCCTGGCCATGACCCTGGCCTTCTACGGGAGGACCATCGAGTACCACAACGACCTCAAGCGGACCGCGTGGCACGGCTTCTGGGTCGGCAAGGGGGCCGAGGACGAGTGGAACTCCCTCTTCCGCCGGAAGTGCGCGGTCTTCGGCACGGGCGCCATCGGCCAGGCCCTCGCCAAGCTCCTTAAGGCCTTCGACTGCGAGGTCGTCGGCTACCGGAGCCGCTCGGGCGAGCCCACGCCGCCTAACTTCGACCGCGTCGAGCCCGATTTCAGCCGCGCCGTGGCGGGGGCCGAGCTCCTCTACGTGACCCTGCCCCTCTCGCCCTCGACCCAGGGGCTCTTCTCCAAGGAAGTCCTCCTCTCGGCCAGGGGCAAGTTCATCGTCAACGTGGGCCGGGGCGCCGTGATCGACGAGGAGGGCCTCTACCTCGCCCTGCGCGACGGCATCCTCAAGGGCGCCGGCATCGACACCTGGTACCAATACCCCAAGGCCGGGGCGACGAGCGGCGCGCCTTCGCGCTTCCCCATCCACGAGCTGCCCAACGTCATCCTCTCGCCCCACGTCGGCGGCTCGACCCGCGAGGCGAGCGTCATCGCCGCGGACCAGACGATCGAGAACCTGGCCTCCTGGCTCGAGACGGGGAGCTGCGGCCGCGAGGTGGACCTGGCCAGGCGCTACTGAGGCCCGGCCGGCCGTACCCCCTTCGCCAGGCGCGGCGCCCCCTCCGGGGGGCGCCGTCCTATTTCCTGAGGCTGAGGAAGCCGGGGATATCTCCGGCCGCGAGGACCTGGGGCGTCTGCTCCTGGGCGTTGAGCCCGTTGGCGTAGCGCGGCACCCATTTCCGCAGGTAGGACTCGAGCTCGGGGATGGCGATGGAGCGGTCGCCGTTCTCGTCGGCCTCGCCGGCGAGGCCCTTCAGGAGGAAGTAGGTGAACAGGCCGTGCTTCTCCTCGGGGTACCAGGAGGCGAACTCCTCGCCCGAGGAGGCGAACATGACGACGGACTCCGCGATCCTGGCCTTGGGCGCCACGGGCTTGACCGCGATGCCGGAGACGTTCTTGATCAGGAGCCCCCCGTCGCCGCCCTGGCCCGAGAAGCAGGCGTCGAAGCAGATCCAGCTCCGGCCGATCACCTTCTCGGCCTTCATTGAGGCGACGTTCTGGAGGAGCTCGTCGATCGAGTAGCCGGTGCTCTGGATGGCCAGGAGGTCGGCGTCCACGGGGACGAGGTAGCCCTTGCCCTTGGTCGCGCCCGAGGTCGAGGGGGCCCCGTGGCCCGAGTAGTAGATGACGAGGTCGGTCGGGGACTCGCGCATCGAGGCCGTGCGGTAGACGCGGGAGCGCTTGTAGTCCTCGGCGCTCCCGAAGAGGCTCAGGAAGTCGGCCAGGCCGAGGTTCTCGGAGTACCAGATGTCCTTCGGGTCGAGGCCGAAGCTCCGCTCGAGGGTCGCGCGGAAGGCGGCGGCGTCGTTCAGGGCGTAGCTCACCGGGCTCGTGCCCCGCTCGTAGTCGCGGTTGCCGATCACGATGGCGATGACGTTCTTGGCGAGGACGCTCTTGCCGGGGGCCGGGACGACGGGATTCTTGCCCGAGCCCGAGGACTTGCCGAGCTTCAAAGGCTCGAGGCCGGCGGCGGGCTTGGACTTGGCCGGCGCGGGCGCCGGAGCGGGGGCTGGTGCGGGTGCGGGGGCTGGAGAAGGCGCCGGGGCGGCCTTCGCCGCGGCAGCGACCGGGGCGGGGGCCTGGCCGCCCGAGGCCGAGACCGAGGCGACCAGGGGCTGGACCCGCCCGATCTTCGCGTAGTCGAGCCGCGGGGCGTCGAGAATGGAGATCATGTTCGCGAAGCTCGCCGTCATGGTCATCGGATTGAGCTCGACGTAGAGGGTCGAGCCGGCGCGCACCTGCAGCGAGAAGCTCGCGGCGTAGAGGGGCGATGCCGCTCCGAAGGCGAAGCCCTCCATTCGCAGCTGGTACTCCCCCGGCGCGGCGAGGACCGAGGCGAAGGAGCCGTTCTGGATGGCGGCGACCCTGGTCTGGCCCATCGTCGCCTGGACGAGGATGGCCGACATCGAGAAGGAAGCCGGCCGCCCGAAGACCACGCGGCCCGAGCCCGCGGGGATGGCCTCCGCGTCCAGGGGCGAGCTGCCCGCCGCCGCGTAGCCGGAGACCATGGTGGCGCAGGAGGCGCAGGATAGGAAGGCGATGAGGAGGACGGGCAGGACTTTTTTCATCGATCCCCTCCGACGGAGCAGATGATACTCCCCTCCAGTCTGGCTGTAAAGCGAAGCGCGGCGGCGGTGCGTCCCCTTCTCGTAAACCGCAGCCAAACGCGCGATATCGCAGTAATCGGTAGGAAACAAGGTTGATCTTCGTTTCATGATTTCGGTATTTTTACCGCAGTGAAGACTCCCTCCCTGCTCTGCATCCTGATCATCCTCGGCGGCTTCGCCGGGGCCGAGGAACTCCCTCCCCCGAAGGACGAAGGCTCGCCGCGGATTGGCCTGGCCCTAGCCGAAGCCCAGGCCCTGAACCTCTCCCTCTACGCCGTCGACCGCTACCTCATCGGCTACGAGTGGGCGCAGGTCAGCCCCGACACGATCTGGCGCAACCTCCGCTCGGACTGGGTCTGGGACCAGGACAGCTTCGCCGTCAACCAGCTCGGCCACCCCTACCACGGCTCCCTCTACTTCAACGCGGCGCGCGCGAACGGCCTGGGCTTCTACGGCTCGACCCTCGCGGCCCTCTCCGGCAGCTCCGTCTGGGAGCTCTTCCTGGAGACGGAGCTCCCCTCCAAGAACGACCTCGTCGCCACGACGATCGGCGGGGCCGCGCTGGGCGAGATGCTCCATCGCCTCTACCAGGCGGTGGAGCCCTCCCATCCCCTCGCGGCGGCCCTCCTCAGCCCGATGGACGCCGCGAACCGCGCCCTCGGGAACGAGGGCGGGAAGGAGGCCGAGGGGGCTATCTCCGAGGGCGAGCTCTCCCTCGCCGCCGGCCTCGTCGACTACCGCCCCGCCCTCGACGCGAGCCGGGGCGAGGCCGACCGCGACCAGGATATCCTGGGGACCTTCGAGCTCCGCCTCGCCTACGGCGATCCCTTCGGCGCGGCTTCCTCGATTCCCTACGAGAGCTTCGAGCAGCGCCTCTCCCTCGCCCTCTCCCCGAGCTACCGCTCGATCGCCTTCTTCTCCGACGGCTTCCTCCGCTCCTGGGCCCTCGCCGACTCGGCCCGGCGCCGGGCGAGCCTGGGGCCCAGCCTCCACTACGACCTGATCTACAGCTCGGACATCACCTTCTCCGCGATATCCCTCGGCCTGTCCTGGAAGAGCGAGCGCGGCCTCCCCCGGGGCCTTAGGCTCCGGACCAGGCTCCACGCCGACTGGGTCGCCCTGGGCGCGAGCGAGTACGCCTTCCTGAGCGGCGAGGAAGGTTCCTCCGATGAGGAGCGGCGGGAGTACGACCTCGGTACGGGCGAGGGGGCCAAGCTCGGCCTCGAGCTCCTCCACCCCCGCCGCGGGGCCCTCATCCTCGACTACGCCTTCTACGGCTTCCACACGATCCCCGCCTCGGCCCCCGAGGAGGGCTACGAGGGCTACGCGATGATCGGGATGCTGAGCCTGGCCCTGGAGCGGGCCCTGAGCCCGGAGCTCTCCCTCGGCCTCGCTGCCTCCCTCTACCACAAGAGCGGCGTCTACGAGGATGCCCCCGACGTCGAGGACGCGACGAGCTTTGTGAACCTCTACGTCAAGCGCCGGTTCTGAAGGGCGCGCGGGGGAATGCTCAAAGCCGGACCAGGAGCCGCGCGGCCGGAGGCAGGGGGCGCGAAGCCTAGCGAGCGAAGCGAGCGTTAGCCGTGAAGAAGGAGTCGGGATTCGGCATGCAAAGGGGAGACCAACGAGCCGCCGCGACGGGATTGAACAGCGCTCCACTGCTCATCGGCGACGTAGGGTGGCGGGTGTCGCAACAAAAGACGGGACCTCCGACCCTAGGAGGACCGCCCCGCTTATTGTTGCGACAGGCCCCGCCCTGGGCCGTTATGAAAATGCCCGCGGCGGTTTGACCCTGGGACGTGGAGACCGGCCGGGCGCCCCCTTACCATACTCAGCCCCCCAGCACGCTCCGGTCCCTCCCCGCCTCCTTGGCCGCGTAGAGGGCCGCGTCGGCCCGCTCGATGAAATCGTCGAGCCCCGACTCGCGGCCCGGCGGCGCGGCGTAGACCCCCGCGCTCGAGGTCACGCGCAGCTCCTTCCCTTCCCAGAGGATCGGGGCGGAGCCGATGGCGAGCCTGAGTCGCTCGGCGGCGCGCAGGGCCGCGGCCGGATCGGCGCCGGGGAAGAGGACCGCGAACTCCTCGCCGCCGTAGCGGCAGAGGATGTCGGCCTCACGCAGGACCTTCGACAGCCGCGCGGCGACGGCGCGGAGGGCCTCGTCGCCGGCCGCGTGGCCGTAGCTGTCGTTCACGGCCTTGAAGTGGTCGATGTCGAGGATGGCGACGCCGAGGCTGCGGCCCTCGCGGGAGGCGTGGGCGAACTCGCGCGCCGCCTCCTCGAAGAAGCGGCGCCGGTTGCACAGGCCCGTGAGCTCGTCGGTGCCGGCCAGGAGGGCCAGCTTGGCGAGGAGGGCCGCCGTCTCGGTGACGTCGCGGACCACGACGCCCCAGCCGTCCTTCTCCTTCCGCCGGCCGACGCGCACCCGGAAGGCCTGGGCGACGAGGCGGCGCTCCCCGCCGCCCGGCGCGGGTAGGGAGAACTCGGCCTCCCCGCCCCCGGCCTCGATCAGGGAGGCGATCTCGGCGGCCCCGGGCTCGGCGCTCCCGCCCGAGGCTGCGCGGGGCTCGCGCGCGAGCCCCGCCTCGGCCCCCAGGCTCTCGTCCTCGCGCCGGGCCCAAGGGCCGAGGAGGGCGGCCGCGGCCAGGTTGGCGTCGATCACCCGGCCGCGGCCGTCGGTCACGAGGAAGCCCTCGCGCAGGGACTCGATGGCCCGGTCCCGGGCCGCGGGCACGAGCTCGAAGAGGCCCAGGCGGAAGACCGCCAGGGCGAAGCAGAGGCTCGTGGCGGTCATGGCCAGGGGGCCCGGGTCGAGGCCCCAGGGGACGAGGCCCAGGAGGTAGGCTATGTTCCCGCCCCAGGGCAGGAGGGAGCCCGCGCAGGCCATGAGGGCCTGCCGGCGGCTCGCGCGCGTCGAGCGCAGGGCGTGGCGTACGAGGATGATATTGCCGGCGGCGAGGTAGAGCTGGTAGTAGGCGATGGTGAGCCAGTACAGGGGTCCGCGCTCGAAGCCGAAGGCGGGGAAGGGGCCGTCGGTCCTGAGCCAGGTGCGGGCGTAGTACAGGCCGTGGAGCTCGTTGCTCCAGACCGCGAGGATGGTGACCGTCGGCGCGGCGAGGAGGGCGGCGAGGAGGGCGGGTCGGGGCTTGGGCCGGCCGGAGAAGGCGAGGGCGAATAGGATCCACAGGAGGGGGAGGTAGGAGGTGGCGAGATACTCCAGGCGCACGACCGCCTCGAGGCCCGGCAGGTCCCGGGAGTCCAGCTCGAGGGCGTAGGCCAGGCAGTAGGCGGCCGAGGCGGCCATGAGCCAGGCGAACTCGGTCGCGGAGCGCACGCGGCGCCGCGCGGCCGCGTAGGCCGCGGCGAAGACTAGGAGGCCCGCGGAGAGGAGGAGGGGGAGGGTGAGGAGGTTCGTGTCGATCATGTCCTGCGGCTCCGGCTCTCCCCGCGGCCTGGGCCTTCGATCCATCGCGGGGCCATCACTATCGGCCCGAACCGGCCGGCCTGTCAACCGCGCCCCGCGCGATACGCGACCTCGCCGGCCCCCATGCGGGGAGTGGGGGTGCCGGAGCGGACCGCAGCGCTCCGCGCGAGGACCGCGGAGGCAGGGGGAGCAGCGCAGGAGGAGTTGGGGCTCAGCAGGCAAAGGGGAGACCTGCGAGCCGCCGCGACGGGGTTGAACAGCGCGACGCTTCTCGTCGACGACGTAGGGCGGCGGGTGTCGCAATGAAAAACGGGACGCCCGACTCTTGGAGGACGCCCCTTTTTTTGTTGCGACAGGACCCGCCCCGGGACGTTCGAAGAAAGCCCGCGGCGGCTTGATCCAAGAACGGGGAGATCAACGAGGCGCTCCCCCCCTTACTTGAACAGCTCCTCGGGCGCCTCGACGAGCATGTGGCGGAAGTCCGCGTAGATCGTCATGAGCTCGTAGAGCCGGTCGAAGGGCAGGGCCTCGCGGTCGAAGGCCACGAAGGGCATCTGCTCCGCGAGCCGGTCGGCGTTGAAGCCCCCCTTGCCCCCGATGACCAGCATGGTCTCGAGGTCGGTGGCCTCCTCCATGGCGCGGTAGGCGAGGGAGGGGTTGCGCGTGGCGAAGAACAGGCGGGTCTGGTAGCTCGGCTGGGGGTCGAGGGAGAAGAAGCGCGAGAGCTCGTAGTAGTGCTCCTCGCGGAGGAAGGCGTCGCGCAGGCGGGCGCTGAGCTTCTCCGAGGGGATGCGCGTGTCGGAGCGCAGGACGAGCTGGTAGAGGGCGAAGGGGTTGTCGCGGCGGAGGTCGCGGGCCGCGCGGGCGAGGCGGGACAGGCCCTCGGGGTCGTCGGCGTCGGCGAGGAGGGTGATGGAGCTGGCGAGCTTGGCGGGATTCAGGCGCATCCAGTCGAGGTTCTCGCCGCGCCGCGCGTCGACGAAGGCGCGGTAGCCGCCCTCGTCCTCGCGGAAGTGGGGGGCGGGGGGGAAGGCCCACTCGACGTCGAAGCCGTCCTCGAAGGCGGCCACCGCGTCGGCCATGTCGTCCTGGGAGATCCAGTCGGTGGAGGTGACCCAGTAGGGGGGGCCCTCCATGCGGCCCATGCCCCAGTCGTCGGCCATCGCGCGCACGGGGGTGCCGGGGAGGAGGGCGAGGGGGTAGAGCTCGGCCTCCTGCCCCAGGCCGTGCATGCCCAGGAAGTCGAAGGTCTCGATGACCTGCTCGTAGCCGTCGAAGGGCAGGCCGAGGATGAGGCCGGTCTTCACGGTCACGCGGTTCTTGCGCATGATCTCCGCGCCCCGCTCGAAGGCCGCCCGGTCCCAGGAGCGGTTCACGGCCTCGAGGGCCCGCGGGTTGACGCTCTGCAGGCCCACCTCGGCCGAGCCCAGGCCCGCCGCGGCGTAGAGGCGGCCGGCTTCCTCGCCGATCGACTCGAGCCTGAGCTCGGCGTGGATCGGCAGGCCGGCGGCGTTGGCCTTGGCCAGGCCGACGAGGCGGTCGGCCAGGTCCTCGGTGGCCTGGAAGGAGGGGTCCATGAGGTATATCTCGCTCGCCCGGCCGCGGCCGGCGAGCTCGACGACCTTGTAGGCGTCTTCCCGAGGGAAGCGGCGGACGGTCGGGTAGTTTTTGCCGTAGTAGCAGTAGCCGCACTTGCCCGGGCAGCCGCGCATGGTCTCGAGGTGGACGGGGCGCTCGGCCTCGATGGGGAGGGTGCCCGCGAGGTAGGGGTTGGGGGCCGTAGCCAGGTCGAGGAGCTCGGAGGCGGCGTAGCGCCTGGCCAGGGGCTTGCCCCGCCTGAGGTCGGCCAGGAGCTCGGCGAAGGGCAGCTCGCCCTCGCCCTCGACCAGGGCGTGGAAGGGCGAGCGGCCCGAGCCCCGCTCGCCCTCGTAGACGAGCATGCCGGGCACGACCTCGGGGCCGCCGGCGACGAAGCGGGTCCGGCCCGAGGCCGCGGCCGCGCGCTCGGCCACGTGGATGCTGCGCTCGAGGTTCCAGGCGTAGAGGCTGAAGCAGGCGAGGTCGGGCTCCCAGGCGGCGATGGCCTCGACCAGGGCGGCGTCCGAGCCGTAGTCCGTGGCCTCCCGCCCCAGGATGCGCCACTCCTCGCGCGCGAGCAGGCCGCGGGACTCGGCGTAGGCGGCCAGGCAGCCGGCCGCCAGGGGCACGTTGGCCCGGGAGCTCTCCCAGTTGGGATCCTGCACCGGCAGCTGAACGAACAATACCTTCATTTCGGGGCGGGCTCTTTCAGGACGAGGCGTCGGTACTCGGCCGAGGCGGGGAAGTCCGGGAAGAGCGTGCCCCAGTCGCCCCTGCGCGTCGGCGCCGCGAGGCGCTCGGGCAGGTGGCGCAGGTACTCGTCCCGTGGGATCTCCCGGGCGCCGAGGCCGGCGAGATGGTCAGTATACACTTGCGAATCGACGAGGGTGAAGCCCTCTTCCCGCAGCCGCCACACGAGGGGGATGAAGGCCGCCTTCGAGGCGTCGTCCTCGAGGCTGAACATTGACTCGCCGAAGAAGGCCGAGCCCAGGGAGACCCCGTACAGGCCCCCGACGAGCCTCCCGCCGCGCCGGGCCTCGACCGAGTGGGCCAGGCCGAGGCGGTTGAGCTCGACGTAGGCCTCGATCATGGCCGGGGTGATCCAGGTGCCGCGCTGGCCGGCCCGGGGGACGGCGGAGCAGGCGCGGATGACGGCGGGGAAGTCCCGGTCGAGGGCGAGCTCGAAGGAGGGCTCCCGGGCGGCCCGGCGCATGATCTTCAGCATGGTGGCCGAGGCGTGGAGCTCCTCGGGGAAGAGGACGAAGCGGGGATCGGGGCTCCACCAGAGGATGGGCTCGCCCTCGTTGTACCAGGGGAAGACGCCGCGGCGGTAGGCCGAGAGCAGGAGGCCGGGGGAGAGGTTGCCGCCGGAGCAGAGGACGCCCCGCTCGTCGGCCTCGGAGGCCTCGGGGAAGGGGAAGTCGACCTCCTCGCCGAGGTAGGGGAAGGGAGGCTCGCTCTCGCGGCGGCGGGGCCTCATCGCCGGGCGGCGGCCCCGAGCTGGCCGGCCTTGGCGCAGAGCTCCTCGATAGGGCCCTGTGCGCGCTCTGCCAGGGGGGCGAGGGCGAGGGCGGCGAGGATGCCGGCGATGGCGTCCACGGCGTAGTGGGCGTAGATGTAGACGGTGGAGAGGACGATGAGGGCGGCGAGGGGGAGGTAGGCGGCGAAGAGCCGCTTGTCGATCCTCCGCGCGAAGCGGAGGCTCACGAAGGTCAGCATGACGTGGGTGGAGGGGAAGGCCGCGCCCGAGAGGACGGCCTTGTCGAAGACGGCCTGGAAGAAGGCGACGAAGGCCCCGCCCTCGAAGGAGCCGTACCAGGCGGAGCGGAGCTCGGGGAACCAGTACTTGGGGCCCTGGACGCGGAAGAAGACGTAGAAGAGGTCGACGGCGACGAAGAGGGCCGCCTGGGCGAAGACCATGCGCCGCGCCTCCTCCCTCCCGCCCCGGAACCAGGCCAGCCAGGGGGTCGTGATCATGATGACGAAGTAGGAGAAATAGGCGCCGAACATGAGCTCGTTGACCAGGGGGAGGTGGGAGAAGGCCCGGGAGAACTCGATGGAGGGCTGGAAGCCGAAGAGGGCCTGGTCGGCGGCGGCCATGGCCGGGTCGTGGGAGAGGCCGCCGAAGGCGATGGAGGAGAGGAGGATGCTCTCGGAGAAGAAGGCCAGGAGGTAGGCCTGGGGGTAGAATCGGCGCAGGAAGGCCACGAGGGGGCTCGAAGGCCTGATCCGCGGGGCGACGGCGAGGGAGAAGAAGGCCATGACGAGGAAGCCCAGGGCGGCCAGGTGGCCGTGGGCCAGCTCGAGGCCGAGGAGCCGGTCCACCCCCGTGTCCGGCCAGACGAGGGAGAAGGCGGCGAAGAGGAGGGCCGCCGCCCCGGTGATCAGGTCCTGCGCCTCGAGCCCGGCGGGCTCGAGGCTCTGCTGCGACTGCCGCATGCTGCTGCTCCGACGCGCGCCCGGGGGCGCTCAGGAAACGGTGATGGAGACCTCGCCCTCGGCCAGGTCGGCGAGGGCGGTGCCGCCCCCGGCGAGGCGGCCGAAGAGGACCTCGTCGACGAAGAAGGTCTTGATCTTGTCCTCGACGAGCCGGCCTATGTTGCGGGCCCCGAACTCGCGGGAGTAGCCCTTCTCGGCGAGGTGCTTGACCAGGGCGTCGCTGACCTTGAGCTCGACCTTCTTCTCGGCGAGCTGGACGCGGAAGTCGTCGATGGCCTTGACGACGATGCGCTCGATGACGGCCGGCGGGAGGTTCTCGAACTTGACCACCGCGTCGAGGCGGTTGCGGAACTCGGGGGTGAAGGCCCGCTCCACGGCCTCGGTGAGGGCGGACTCGGTGATCGAGCGCTCGCCGAAGCCGATCATGCTCTTGCCGATGTCGCGGGCCCCGGCGTTGCTCGTCATGATGAGGACGACGTTGCGGAAGTCCGCCTTGCGTCCCTGGTTGTCCGTCAAGGTGGCGTAGTCCATGATCGACAGGAGGATGTTGTACACGTCGGGGTGGGCCTTCTCGATCTCGTCGAGGAGGACCACGGCGTGGGGGGTCTTGCGGATGGCGTCGGTGAGCAGGCCCCCTTCCTCGTAGCCGACGTAGCCGGGAGGCGAGCCGATGAGGCGGCTCACCGTGTGCTTCTCCTGGTACTCGGACATATCGAAGCGGTGGAGTGAGATGCCCATGCGCGCGGCGAGGCGGCGGGCGAGCTCGGTCTTGCCGACGCCCGTGGGGCCGACGAAGAGGAAGTTGGCCACGGGCTTGTCCGGGCTGCGGAAGCCGGCGCGGCTGCGCTTGACGGCCTTGACCACGGCCTCGATGGCCCCGTCCTGGCCGAAGACCTCGGACTTGAGCTCGGCCTCGAGGTTGGCCAGCTTGTCCTTCTCGGACATGGAGACCGAGCGCTCGGGGATGCGGGCTATCTTGGCGACGACGGTCTCGATCTCCCGGGCCGTGATGTCGAGGGTGGCGGTCCCGGCCGCGGCGGGGGCGGCGTTCTCGGCCGCGGCGGGGGCGGCGTTCTCGGCCGCGGCGGCGCCGGCCTCGGAAGCCGCGGGGGCGGGCGGCTCGGCGGCCGCGGCGCCCGTGGCGAGGGCGGCGGCCTCCTCGGCCAGGGCATGGGCTCGGCGCTTGTAGTCGTTCATGCGGGCCCAGGCCCCGGCCTCGTCGATCACGTCGATGGCCTTGTCCGGCAGGCGGCGCTCGGTGATGTACTGGGCGGAGAGCCGCACGGCGAGCTCGAGGGCCTCGTCGGAGTAGCGGACGTCGTGGTACTCCTCGTACTTGGTCCGCAGGCCCTTGAGGATCTCGACGGTCTCGCCCTGGGTCGGCTCGACGATGTCGATCTTCTGGAAGCGCCGGGAGAGGGCCCGGTCCTTCTCGAAGAACTTGTTGTACTCGTCGTAGGTGGTCGAGCCGATGCAGCGGAGCTTGCCCGAGGTGAGGGCGGGCTTCAGGAGGTTGGAGGCGTCCATGGAGCCGCCGGAGACGGCGCCCGCGCCCACGATGGTGTGGATCTCGTCGATGAAGAGGATTGCCCGGTCCTTCTTCATGAGCTCGTCGACGACCCGCTTGACCCGCTCCTCGAAGTCGCCGCGGAACTTGGTGCCGGCGAGGAGGGCGCCCATGTCCAGGGCGTAGATCGTGTAGTCCTTGAGCCGGGGGGGCACGTCGCCCGCGACGATGCGCTGGGCCAGGCCCTCGGTGATGGCGGTCTTGCCGACGCCGGCGTCGCCGACGTGGATGGGGTTGTTCTTCAGGCGCCGGCAGAGGACCTGGACCGTGCGCTCGATCTCGAGCTCGCGGCCGATCACGGGCTCGAGCTTGCCCTCGCGGGCGGAGCGGGTGAGGTCGGAGGCGAAGCGCTCGAGGGGGCTCACGCGCCCCTGCGCCCGGGGCTTGCGCTCCTCGCGCTCCTCGCCGGCCTCCTCGTCCTCCTCCTCCTCCTCGGCCTCGTCCTCGAAGGCCTCGCCCTCGGCGCCCTCCCCGTGGGAGATGACCTCGAGGAGCTGGAGGCGCTTGACGCCGGACTTGCGCAGGTAGTAGGCGGAGTAGTTGCGCTCCTCGTCGTAGAGGGACACCAGGACGTCGGCCACCTCGACCTCCTCCTTGCCCGCGGCCTGGGACTGGAGGACCGAGCGCTCGATGACGCTCTGGAAGCCGGCGGTCTGGACCGGCTCGGCGTTCTTTACCTGGGGGATCTTCTGCTCGAAGTAGGATTCCATGCCCCGGCGGAGCTGCTCGACGTCGGCCTCGCAGGCCTCGAGTATGGAGCGGACCTGCTCGAAGGAGAGGGCCGCGTAGAGGATGTGCTCCGGGGTGAGGTACTCGTGGTTGCGGAGCTTGGCCTCGTTGTACGCGGCGTTGAATATGGCCTGGACTTCCTGGCTGACCTTCATTCCTATGCCTTCTCCATGGTGCACTTGAGGGGGAAGCCGTTCTGCCGCGCGAGCTGGTGCACCTGGCTCACTTTCGTCGCGGCGATGTCGTAGCTGAAGACGCCGACCATGCCCTTCCCCTTCTTGTGCACGTCGAGCATGATCTTCGTCGCGTCCGGCAAGGACTTGTGGAAGACGGTCATGAGCACCGACACCACGAATTCCATGGTCGTGTAGTCGTCGTTGAGGAGGAGGACCCGATACTCCTCGGGTTCCTTGACCTGCTCCTCGCTCCTGGTCAGCAGCTCTCCTGCCGGTTGCGTATCCTTCGCCATGGCTTAATCTAGTGTTAAAATAGCGACTGGGATAGGTAAAAACAAGCCCTTGGGGCCTCCGGGGCGGGGCGGGAGGGCTTTCCTTTACATAACCGGGCTCCCGCGCTATCGTTACGGGAAGGGAAAGAGGCGGAGCGGGGCCCGGGCCGCCGAAGGCCCGGCCGCCCACGGAGGGCCGGTGGCCAGGAAACCAGGGGAGCCCCGCGGGGCGGACGAGGCCGAGCGCCGGGCCAAGGAGCTGCTCTCGCTCGAGGAGGCCAAGTCCGAGCTCCTCATCAATACCGTCATCCTCGCCGCCATCCTGCCCGGGATCGCCCTCATGATGGTCCCCATCCTCCTCGTCCAGGGCTTCTCGCCCAACGCGACCATGGACCTCGTCGCCCTCTGCCTCGCGGCAGCCTACTACCTGCCCCATCGGCTCATCCTCCGGCGGGGCGGGTATCGGCCGGCCATGAAGTACGTCTCGTCCCTCCTGAACGTCACCCTCTGCAGCCTCACCCTCGTCGGCTACTCCTGGTCCTCCGGCTGGATCCACAGCGCCCGCTCGGCCGTCGTCGTCATGTACGCCGTCATCATCCTCGTGTCGGGCCTCTACCACTCCCCCCGCCTCCCCCTCGCGACGGCCGCCCTGGCCGTCTTGCAGTACAGCGGCATCGCGGCCTACGCCGTCCTCGGGGCCGGCGTTGCCCTGTCGCCGATCGAGACCTTCGGCTCGCCCGCCTACAGCCTCGACGTCTACGCCCTCCTCGTCGCCGTCTTCCTCCTCTCGGGCCTCGCCGCGGCCTATGGCGGCTCGCGCTTCCGCGCGAACCTGGCCCGCGCCCTGCGCTCGGAGGCGAGCCGCGAGGCCATCGCCGCGCTGGACGCCCAGAAGACCTACTTCTTCTCGAACGTGTCGCACGAGCTCAGGACCCCCCTCACCCTCATCCTCTCCCCCCTCGACTCGATGCTCGCCGGCGACCTCTCCTACATGCCCGAGAAGCACCGCGGCTACCTCGGCCTCGTCCGCCTCAACGCCCTGCGCCTGCTCAAGCTCATCAACAACCTCCTCGATTTCACGAAGCTGGAGGCGGGGATGATGGAGCTCAGGCGGCAGAAGACCGACCTCGGGGCCGCCCTGGAGTCCTACGTCGCGGCCCTCCGCCCCGCGGCCGAGGCGAAGGGGCTCGGCCTGGAGCTCTCGGTCGAGGCCGGCCGGCCGGGGGGCATCGTCGCCGCCGTCGACCGCAACCTCTTCGAGAAGGCCGTCTTCAACCTCCTCTCCAACGCCCTCAAGTTCACCGCCTCAGGCGGCCGGATCCAGGTCGCCCTGCGCTCCCTCCCCGAGCCGGGGGGCGGCCGCTTCGAGCTCTCGGTCGCCGACAGCGGGATCGGCATAGCCCCGGACCAGCTCGACTTCGTCTTCGAGCGCTTCAGCCAGGTCGACTCGAGCCTGGCGCGGAAGTACGAGGGCAGCGGCATCGGCCTTTCCCTGGCGCGGGACATCGTGGAGCTCCACGGCGGCGGCATCTCCGCGCGCAGCGAGCTCGGCCGCGGCTCGGTCTTTACCATCTCGATGCCGACGGGGCGGGTGGACGAGGGCGAGCCGATCGAGGAGCTCCGGGCCGCCATGCCCTCCCAGCTCTCGGACCTCCTCCCCGCGCCGGCGGCCGGCCCGGCGCCTCGGCCGGAGGGGGGGCGCGCCCTGGTCCTGGTGGTCGACGACAATCCCGACCTCCGCGCCTACCTCGCGGCCTTCCTCGGCGAGGAGTACGAGGTCCTGACCGCCGTCGACGGCCTCGAGGGCCTCGCCGCGGCGCGATCGCGGCGGCCCGACCTCGTGGTCTCGGACGTGATGATGCCGCGGATGGACGGCTACGCCCTCTGCGCCGAGCTCAAGCGCGATCCCGAGCTCGCCCAAGTCCCCCTCATCCTCCTGACCGCCCGGGCCGAGGAGGGCATGAAGCTCGCCGGCTACGGGCTGGGCGCCGACGACTACCTCGGCAAGCCCTTCAGCGCCGAGGAGCTCCTCGCCAAGATCCGGGTCTTCCTGGGGCGGGAGGCCCTGCGGCGGGAGCTCGATTCCCTCGCCGCCCGGCTCCGCGAGGCCAACGAGCGGCTCGAGGACAAGGTGCGGGAGAGGACGGCCCAGCTCGAGGAGCGCTTCTACCAGATCCTCGACTCCCTGGCAGCGGCCCTCGAGGAGAAGGATCCCTATACCCAGGGCCATTCGCTCCGGGTCGAGTCCTACTCGCTCATGCTGGCCGACGAGCTCGGGCTCCCGGCCGAGGCGGCGGCTGAGCTCTCGGTCGCCGCCCGGCTCCACGACATCGGCAAGATCGGGATACCCGAGCACATCCTCAACAAGCCCGGCCCCTTGAGCGAGGCCGAGTCCGCCGTCATCCGGACCCACCCGGAGCGGGGGGCGCGGATCCTCTCGCCCCTCTCGGGCATCGAGCCCATCGTGGAGGCCGTGCTCAAGCACCACGAGCGCTTCGACGGCTCGGGCTACCTGCGCTGCCCGAGGCAGGAGGTTCCGATGATCGCCTCCATCCTCGCCCTGGCCGACGCCTTCGACGCCATGACGAGCACGCGGGCCTACCGTCCCGCCATGGCCGCCGAGGCGGCCCTCGCGGAGATTGAGCGGGGGGCGGGAAGCCAGTTCGATCCCGCGCTCGCCCGCGCCTTCGCCGCGGCCGCGCGGAGCCGCTGGAACCTGGGGCCGGGGAGGGGAGGGGGCGCCGCCTGAGGCTCCCCCTCCGGGCGCCGCGCGGCCTCCCCGGCGTTTTTGCTTTCGCTGCCGTTTGAGGCTATACTCCTACTGATCCTTTAAACAATCTATAATATACTCGAGCCCCGGAGGTTACAGATGCGACCCCGTCCCTGCCTCGTTCCCCTGCTCTGCCTGATCGCCTCCCTGGGGGCCTACGCCCAGGAGGGCGGCCCCAAGATAGCCCTGGTCATCGGCAACGGCTCCTACGGCGCCACGCCCCTGCGCAACCCCCCGAACGACGCCAAGGACGTCGCCTCCGCCCTCGGCCGCCTCGGCTTCAGCGTCACCAGCCTCGTCGACGGGGATCAGAAGCAGATGAAGCGGGCCATCGACGACTTCGGCGACCGCTGCAAGGGCGCCTCGGTGGCCCTGTTCTACTACTCCGGCCACGGGGTCCAGGTCGGCGGCGAGAACTGGCTCATCCCGGTCAGGTCCGAGATCCAGGGCGCCCGGGACGTCGAGTACGAGGGGGTCCAGCTCGGCAGGGTCCTCGCCGCCATGGAGGGGGCGGGGCCGGGCACGAGCATCCTCATCCTCGACGCCTGCCGCAACAATCCCTTCCCCGGGGCCGAGCGCTCCGCCGCCCGGGGCCTCGCGGTGGTGGGGCGCAAGCCCCCCGAGAGCGTCATCGTCTACTCCACCGAGGCCGGCGAGACGGCCGCCGACGGCGACGGCCGCAACGGCACCTTCACCCAGGCCCTCCTCAAGAACCTCGAGCGCGCCGAGCTCTCCCTGAACGGCGTCCTCATGGCGGTCAACGCCGACGTGCGCCGGCTCACGGAGAACCGCCAGCGGCCGGCCCGCTACGACAACCTGACCAAGGACGTCTTCCTCAATCCCCAGCCCGCCTCGGCCGCGAGCCCCGACAAGGCCCGGGCCCAGGCCCTCGTCCAGGGCGGCCAGGCCCCCTCGGCCCAGCAGCCCACGGCCTCCGTCTCGGTCTCGGCCTCCAAGAAGCCGACCCTCGTGGTCGAGCGGGCCTACGGCAGCGTCAAGATCGAGACCAAGGCCGTCGGGGTCCTGAGCTTCGCCGGCTCCGAGCTCGGCGAGATCCGCCCCGGCGACGGGGCCATCATGAACGATATCGAGGTCGGTCCCGCCAACCTCGAGATGCGCTACGCCGACGGCACGGCCGAGCGCCTCACCGTCGCGGTGACGAAGAACGCCATCGTCCTCGCCTCCTTTGTCCAGGGCGCCGCCCGGGGAGGCGATCCCAACGTGACCCGCTCGGGCCTGGTGGCCGAGTGGCTCCTCGACGGGAACGCGCGGGACTCCGGCGGGGCCGGCTACCACGGGATCGTGACCGGGGCCAAGCCCGCCGAGGACCGCTTCGGCCGCCCGGGGCGGGCCTACAAGTTCGAGGGCAAGGACTACATCAAGGTGGCGAGCGCCCCGGGGCTCAACTTCGGCAAGGGCGCCTTCACCGTGGCCTTCTGGCTCAAGACCTCGGGAGACTGCGGCAACGGCTCGGACGACTACTTCATCTCCAAGTACAAGGACGACTCGACCCCCGGCTGGTCGATCAAGGAGCGCGACGCCGGCCTGGCCCTCCTGACCAACGACTCGAAGTGGGACCAGGTTTTCCAGGACCAGAAGATCAACGACGGCTCCTGGCGCTTCATCGTCGTGACCAGGCGGGCCGACGGCCAGAAGATCGTCTACACGGACATGGCCAAGACCCTCGACTACAAGGCCGATCCCCACGACGTCTCCAATGACTACGAGCTCCTCTTCGGCCGCGACGGCAAGGACGACTGGAACGCGGTCTGCTCCCTCGACGACATCCGCTTCTACAACCGCCAGCTCGGCGAGGCCGAGCTCCTGTCCCTCTACCGCGAGGGCGGCTGGACCGGGGCCGGCAGCCTCCAGCCCCAGGACCGCCTGCCCCGCTCGGGCCTGGTGGGCGAGTGGCTCCTCGACGGCAACGCCTCCGATACGGGCGGCTCCGGCTACCACGGCCTCGTGACCGGGGCCAAGCCGGCCGAGGACCGCTTCGGACGCGCCGGCCGGGCCTATAAATTCGGCGGCCAGGACTACATAAAGGTGGCGAGCAAGCCCGCCCTCAACTTCGGCACGGGGCCCTTCACCGTGGCCTTCTGGCTCAAGACCACGGGCGACTGCGGCAACGCCTCGGACGACTACTTCGTCTCGAAGTACCGCGACGACCAGACCCACGGCTGGTCGGTCAAGGAGCGGGAGGCCGGCATTGCCCTCCTGACCAACGGGGGCGAGTGGGACCAGCAGTTCGCCGAGCGCAAGGTCAACGACGGCACCTGGCACTTCGTGGCCCTGGTCCGCCGAGCCGACGGCCAGAAGCTCCAGTACCTCGACATGGGCAAGGCCCTCGACTACAAGGCCGCGCCCCACGACGTCTCGAACGACCAGGACCTCCTCTTCGCCCGGAGCGCCCTGAGCGACTGGAACGCGACCTGCTCCCTCGACGACGTGCGGATCTACAACCGCGCCCTGGGCGAGGCCGAGCTCGAGCTCCTCTACCGCGACGGGGGCTGGACCGGCGGCGGGCGGGCGCGGATCGACCGGGCCGCGGTCCCGCGGACGGGCCTGGTGGCCGAGTGGCTCTTCAACGGGGACGCGAAGGACTCGGGCGGCAAGGGCTACAACGGCAGCGTGAAGGGGGCCCTGCCCGCGGCCAACCGCTTCGGCAAGGCCGGCCAGGCCCTCGCCTTCGAGGACAAGGACCTGGTCAAGGTCTCGAGCCGCCCGGCCCTCAACTTCGGGACCGGGGCCTGGTCCCTGGCCTTCTGGCTCAAGACCGAGGGCGACTGCGGTAGCGCGAGCGACGACTACTTCGTCGCCAAGTACAACAAGGACGACGGCAACGGCTGGTCGGTCAAGGAGCGGGATGGCTCCCTCGGCCTCCTGACCACGGCGGGGAGCTGGGACCAGAGCTTCCAGGACGAGAAGGTCAACGACGGGCTGTGGCGGCTGGTCGTCGTCACGCGGCGGGCCGACGGGCAGAAGATCGTCTACAACGACCTGGTCAAGACCCTCGACTACAAAGCCGACGCGCACAACGTGTCGAACGACGTGGACCTCGTCTTCGGCCGCAACGAGCCCTACGACGGCTACGCCCGCTGCCTCATGGACGACGTGCGCCTGTACAACCGCGTCCTCTCCGAGGACGAGGTAGCCGCCCTTTACTACGAGGGAGGATGGGCGGGCAACTGAGCCGCCGCCTTCGACGGCGATCGCCCCCGCCCGCGCCTTGACGATCCCCCCGCCGCGGGGGCATTATAGGAGCAGAGGCATCGACGGAGACGAGTAGCCGCGCAGCTCCGCCACAGGGAGCCGGGACCGAGATTGAGAGTCCCGGCGGCGCGAAGGCGGCGAAGACCCCTCCCGAGCCGCCCCCGTGAACGCCGCCCGCGCGGCCGGTAATGGGGGCCGGGTCCGCCCGTAACAGCGTTCCGAGCGCGGCGCCGTCCCTTCGGTCGGCGCCGAAGTAAGGTGGTACCGCGGATTCCGCGAGGCCCGCCGCCGACGTCGTCGGCCCCGGGCCGGTCCTTCGGGGCCCCGAGGCGGGATTCGTCCTTACGCACGATCGCCTGCGGGCAAGCGTCCCGCGCGGTCCGTAAGGGACGGATCGCGCGGCTTTCGCCCCGCGCCGAAGGAGTACCCTATGTCGCCCAACGCCTCCCCTCCCGTCCAGACCGTCCGCCACTCGGCCTCCCACGTGCTGGCCCAGGCCGTCCTGAAGCTCTATCCGGGCGCCAAGTTCGGGATCGGCCCCGCGATCGAGGACGGCTTCTACTACGACTTCCAGCTGCCCAAGCAGATCGCCGAGGAGGACCTGCCCGCGATCGAGAAGGAGATGCGGCGGATCATCGCCGCGAATCCCCAGTTCGTCCGCAGGGAGATCTCCAAGGAGGAGGCCAGGCGCCTCTTCGCCGACCAGCCCTTCAAGCTCGAGCTCATCGAGGAGCTCGAAGGGACCATCTCGACCTACGAGCAGGACGGCTTCGTCGACCTCTGCCGCGGGCCCCACGTCGCCAGCGCCCGCGAGATCAAGCCCGACGCCTTCAAGCTCCGCTCCGTCGCGGGGGCTTACTGGCGCGGCGACGAGAAGCGGCCCATGCTCACCCGCGTCTACGCCTGGTGCTTCGAGAGCAAGGCCGCCCTCGAGGCCCACCTCAAGATGCTCGAGGAGGCCGAGCGGCGCGACTGTCGCAGGCTCGGCAAGGAGCTCGACCTCTTCTCCACCCACGAGGAGGCCGGCCCGGGGCTCATCTACTGGCACCCCAAGGGCGGCCGCTTCCGCGTCGAGCTGGAGAAGTGGTGGCGCGAGGAGCACTACGCGAACGGCTACGAGATCCTCTTCACCCCCCACATCGGCAAGTCCTGGCTCTGGGAGACCTCGGGCCACCTGGGCTTCTACAAGGCGGGCATGTACTCCTCGATGAAGATCGACGAGGACGACTACTACCTCAAGCCGATGAACTGCCCCTTCCACATCATGATCTACAAGAATGGCGGGCACTCCTACCGCGAGCTGCCCCTGCGCTGGGCCGAGCTCGGCACCGTCTACCGCTATGAGCGCTCGGGCACCCTGCACGGCCTCATGCGCGTGCGCGGCTTCACCCAGGACGACGCCCACATCATCTGCACCCCGGAGCAGATCGAGGACGAGATCCTCGAGGTCCTGCGCTTCTCACTCCACATGCACAAG
>JAKLFE010000021.1 GCA_022711355.1 Spirochaetota bacterium
GGCTCCAGGTGAAGCTCCTCCGGGTCCTCCAGGAGCGGCGCATCCGCCGCCTGGGCGGCTCCCGGGACCTCCCCGTCGAGGCCCGCTTCATAGCCGCGACCAACCGCGACATCGAGGCGCTCGTGCGCTCCGGGTCCTTCCGCGAGGACCTCTACTACCGGCTCAACGTCCTGCGCATCGAGGTGCCGCCCCTGCGCGAGCGGCTCGAGGACCTGCCCCTCCTCGCCGGCCACCTCCTTTCCCGCATAGCCGCGCGCATGGGGCGCGAGCCGCCGGAGCTCGAGGGGCCGGCCCTCGAGGCTCTCCTGGCCCAGGACTTCCCCGGCAACGTCCGGGAGCTCGAGAACGAGCTCGAGCGGGCGACGATCTACTCGACGGGAGGGAGGCTGCGGGCGGCCGACCTCGGGCTCGGGCCGGGCCGGGGCGCGGCGCGGGAGTCCCGATCCTCGCGGATTCCCGCGCCCGGCGCCGCGGCTTCAGAACCGGCCGGATCAGCGGCCACCATGGACGAGGCCGAGCGGCGGGCCATCGAGGAGGCCCTCGCGGCGGCCGGCGGGAACAGGACGAGGGCCGCCGAGGCCCTCGGCATCAGCCGCCGGAGCCTTTTGTACAAGCTCAAGCGCTACGGCTCGGGCTGAAAGAGCCCCCCGCGCGACTCTAGGCCTCGCGAGCGGGCCGGCTAGAGCTCGTAGCGCTCGCCGTACCTCACGATCTGGACTTCCTTCACGCCCTTCGAGCGCAGGTGGCCCTCCATGTGCTTGAGGCCCTCGGGCTCGCCGTGGACGAGGAAGACCTTCTTGAGCCGGCCGAGGTCGAGGCCCGACATCCACTCCCAGGCCTCGGCGTAGTCGGCGTGGGCCGAGAAGGCGTTGATCTCCTCGATCCTGGCCTGGACCCGGAAGACCTCGCCGTGGATGCGCACCTCCTTCTCGCGGTCGCGGATGCGGCGCCCGAGGGTGTTGGCCGCCATGTAGCCCACGAGGAGGATGGCGTTGGCGGGATCGGCTATCGTGTGGATGAGGTGGTGCTGGATGCGCCCGGCCTCGCACATGCCGTCCGCCGAGATGATGACGCCGGGGCCCTGGTAGTCGTTGATCTTCTTGGACTCCTGCACGCTCGAGGCGAAGCGCAGGGAGTTGAAGCCGAAGGGGTTCTCGTGGTGCTTGATGAAGGCCTCGTGGATCTCCTCGTCGTAGCACTCGGGATGGATCTGGAAGATCGAGGTCGCGTTGATCGCCATGGGCGAGTCCACCCAGATCGGGATGTCGGGGATGCGGCCCCGGTCGGCGAGGAGGTGGAAGTAGAAGACCAGCTCCTGGGTCCGCTCGATGGCGAAGGCGGGGATGACGACCTTGCCGCCCCGCCTCGCGGTCTCGTTCACGACGGCCTCGAGCTTGGCCAGGGCGTCCTCGGTAGACTCGTGGAGGCGGTCGCCGTAGGTCGCCTCGAGGACGAGGTAGTCCACGGGGGGGATCCTCGCGGGATCGCGGATGATGGGCTTGTTCCTGCGCCCGAGGTCGCCGGTGAAGGCGATGGTGACCTCGCGGCCGGAGCGGTCGCGCGCGTGGGTGTAGGCCATGGCCGAGCCGAGGATGTGGCCCGCGTCGTAGAACTCGATCTTGAGGCCGTCGCCGATGGGCATCGGCCGGTTGTACGACACCGTGACGAACTGGCTGGTTGCCTTGATGACGTCGGCCTCGTCGTAGAGGGGCTGCCAGTCGAACTTCTGCCCCTTCTTCGCGGCCTGCTTGGCCAGGTACTCCTGGTCGCGGGCCTGGATGGCGGCCGAGTCCATCATCACGACCCCGGCCAGGTCCCGGGTGGCGGGCGTGGCGTAGATGTTGCCGCGGTAGCCCCGCTTGGCCAGGAGGGGGAGCATGCCGCAGTGGTCGAAGTGGGCGTGGGTGAGGATCACCGAGGAGATGGACTCGGGATCGGGGACGAGGGCGCGGTTCTTCTTCTCCGCCTCCTCCCGCCTGCCCTGGAAGGCGCCGCAGTCGACGAGGCAGCGGGCCCCGTCCACGGAGATGACGTGCTTGGAGCCGGTGACCTCGCCGGCCCCGCCCTCGGAATGCAGTCTGATGCTCATGGAACCGAATATAATGCCCCGCCCGCGCGGATGCAAACTCTCCCGGGCGTTACCCTTCAGATACATTTGACTCACTTATCAGGGAGGGTCCTGTCATCGGAAAACACGCACCCAGCTACACTGGGCGCGCGTTTCCCGATGACACCCTCCGCCCTACTCATTGAACCATGAAGTGCCGCTCACCTATCCCCGACAGCTTTCTGGAGCGCGGGAGCGCTGTCATACGCATCTGTTGCAAGAGCTAAATCGTGTTGCCGTTGCCAGCCCGTGTCAGTCGCTGACAGGTTGCGCGATATGAATTTTCAGCCAACAGTTGAGAATCCTGGCCTGCTTGGCCGCCTGCTTGCCGGGGAAGCCTTCGGGGTTGAGGGGGCGACGGATGCTGTCGTTCGGGCCGCCGAGGCGGGGCGCCGCGCGGCGGCTATCCGCGCTCGCCGCGAGTCGCCGAAGCGCGAGCGGGGCCCCGCCGCGTGCACGTGAACGAGCGAGTCCGTCTTCGCCGGCGCGAATGCTCGGCTACAGCAGGAAGAACAGCGCCGCCCCGGCGCAGGCCACGCAGGCCCCCGCTATCTCGAGGGGCCGGACCCGCTGCTTGAGCAGGAGGATCGAGGGCGGGATGATGAGGACGGGGGTGAGTCCCATGAGGGTGCTCGCCGCCCCGGCCGAGGTGGCCTTGAGGGCCACCAGGGAGAGGGTCACCCCGACGAAGGGGCCGAAGACCGCCCCGACGGCCGTGGCCTTCATGGCCTCGCGGTCGCGCCGGGCCTCGACGAAGAGCTTTCGCGCCCCGCCGGTGACGATGCCCTGGAGGGCGAAGCCGACGATCGCGGTGGCGACGCGGATCTGGGTGCCGGCTATCGCGTCGTAGCCCTCCACCCCGATCTTGGTGAATATGAGGCCGACGGCCTGGAAGAGGGCCGAGGCGAGGGCGAAGGCCAGGCCCTTCGCGGTCCTGGGATCGAGGCGGGCCGCCCCTCCCTTCCCCACGGCGGCCGGGCCCCCGGCGAGCTCGCCTCGCGAGGCGTTGCGCGACGCGATCACGATGAGGATCCCGGCCGCGACGAGGACCATGCCGACGAGGCCAGCGCTCCGCATGCGCTCCCCGAGGACGAGGTAACCCAGGAGGGCGGCGAAGAGGGGGGTCAGGGGCTGGAAGAGGACGGTGAGCCGCGAGCCCACGAGGATGTAGGCGTTGAAGAGGAAGTAGTCCGCGACGAGGAAGCCCACGACGCCCGAGACGGCGAGGTAGGCCCAGGCGCGGGGCGTCGCGTCGAGGGGGAGGGGGGAGCCGCGGAGGAGGAAGCCCGCGGCCGCGAGGAAGGCGAAGGCCGCGCAGACCTTGTAGAAGTTGACCGCGAGGGCGCCGATCCGCTTCGAGGCGCGCTCGAAGAAGATGGCCGAGGCGGTCCAGCAGATGGCCGTCCCGAAGGCGGCGAGCTCCCCGATGCGTTCCATAGGAGCTCGACTATATACGAAAGCCCCCGGGAGGGTACAGGCCGGCCGCTCCCCGACCGCCGCTTTCGTTTGACAGCTTCCCGGATAGGGCCTAAATTTGAAGTAGTCCCGCCCCTCCGGGCGAGCCGACCCCGCCGCGGGGCCGGCTCGCCCGGATCCGGGGCGGGCCAGGAGGAAGCCATGGCCGTGATCACCATCGCGAGGGAGCTGGCCACGCTCGGCGAGGAGATCGCCCGCGAGCTGGGCTCCCTGACGGGCTACAAGCTCGTCGACAAGGAATTCCTCGAGAAGCGGCTGGGGGAATTCGGCCTCGGCCCCGAGAAGAGCCTCAAGTACGACGAGAAGAAGCCCGGCTTCTGGGCCTCCCTCTCCCAGGAGCGGGACGACTACCTGCACTACCTCAAGACCGCCCTCTTCGAGGAGGCGGCCGGGGGCGACTGCATCGTCGTGGGGCGGGGCGGCTCCCTCATCTTCAAGGGCCTGCCGAGCCTCTTCTCGGTCCGGCTCGTGGCCCCCCTCGCCGTGCGGACCGAGCGGGTCATGCGGCGCTACTCCTGCGACGAGCGCCACGCCCTCCAGATCGTCGAGCAGAGCGACCACGACCGGGCCGGCTTCCACAAGTACTTCTTCTCCATGGACTGGAACGATCCCCGCGAGTACGACCTCTGCCTCTGCACGGCGCGGCTGGAGCCGGCCGCGGCCGCCGCCGTCATCGACGGGGCGCGGCGCCTCCTCGTCGACGCGGGGAAGGACGAGGCCGGCCGCGCCCGCGTGGCCGAGCTCCTCCTCGGCCAGAAGGTCGTCACCGAGATCGTCTACGCCAAGCGCGTGCCCGTCCACTTCCTCGAGGCCAACGCCTCGGGCGGCCGCGTCGTCCTCCACGGGGTGGCCAACACCCAGGCCGCGATCGACCTGGCCCTCGCCGCCGCCCGCTCCGTGCCCGGGGTGACCGAGGCCGAGAGCGCCATCCAGGTGGTCCAGGAGTTCACGGTCATGCCCTAAGGCATGACGATGCCATGAGGCATGGCGATGCCCCGGGGCATGACGGGGCCTCGCCTTGCGGCCGGCCGGCCGGCCGGTCTATCATGGGCCCATGCGCTCGCTGACCGGCTTCCACGCCATAGAGGAGCTCCTCCGCTCGGCCCTGTCCTCGGGGCGGCCGCCTCGAGGGCGGCTCCGCGTCTCCGGCTCGGGGCCGCGGATCAAGGAGATCCTCGAGCTCGCCGCCAAGGTCGGGCTCGCCGCCGAGCGCGTGAGCAAGGCCGAGCTCGACCGGGCGGCGCCCGAGCACCGCGGCGTCCTCCTCGAGGCCGAGGCCGAGTCGGGCCAGGAGGCTCCTGCCTCCCTCGAGGGCTACCTCGCCGGCCCGCCCGAGGCGGGCCTGGTCATCCTCCTCGACCACATCGAGGACCCGCAGAACCTCGGCGCGATCCTGCGCTCCGCCGACGCCTTCGCGGCCGACTTGGTCGTGGCCCCGACCAGGCGCTCCGCCCCCCTCTCCGAGGCGGCGGTCAAGGCCTCGGCGGGGGCGGCGGCCTACGTGCCCCTCGCCCTGGTGCCCAACCTCGCCGAGGCCCTGCGCCGCCTCGAGGCCGCGGGCTTCTGGCGCTACGCGGCCGACATGGCCGGGGAGGACGTCGGCTCCGCGGAGCTGCCCGCGCGTTGCGCGATCGTGCTCGGCAACGAGGGCTCGGGGGTCTCGCGCCTGGTCAAGGCCGGGTGCGACGGCATCCTGTCCATACCCATGGCCGGCCATGTGGATTCGCTCAACGTCTCGGCCTCGGCCGCCATCCTCATGCACGAGTACCGCAGGCGCTGGCCGGCCGGCGGGAGGACCCCGCGATGAGCCGGAGCCGCGCCGTCGCCGCCCTCTCCCTGGCCCTCCTCGCGGCCTCCTGCGCGAGCGCGGGCCGGGCCCGGGCCCCCGTCCAGGCCACGGCCGCCGACCCCGCCGAGGCGCGGCTCGCCCGCATCGCCGCCGCGGCCCGGATCCTCGACGAGGCCGGCATGCCGGCCTACGGCTCGAGCCCCCTCTCCCGCCTGTCCATGGACGGCCGGGAGTGGACCGAGCGCTCCCTCGAGCTCATAGCCGGGGCCCGCGACTACGTCCTCGTCTGCTCCTTCCTCCTGACCGAGCACCCGAACGCGGAGCTGGTCCTCGCGGCCCTCGCCGAGGCCCGCGCCCGGGGCGTCCGCGTCTACCTCCTCGTCGACAGCGCCTCCTACTACCGCACCTACCCCATGAGCCTCGAGCCGGTCCCCGCGGCCGTCGGCCGGGCGCGGGAGCTCGGCCTGCCGATCGCGGAGTACAACCCGATCCGCGGCAGGCGGATCTTCACCCTCCTCGGCCTCCTGGACCGCGACCACCGCAAGTTCTGGGTGGTGGACGGCCGCGTCGCCGCCGTGGGCGGCCAGAACGTGGACCACGACTCGCTGCGCTACCCCTCCGAGGCGGGCTGCATCGACGCGATGGCCGAATTCGCCTCGCCCGGGGCCGTCGCCGAGCTCCGCGACTCCTTCGTCGACACCTGGAACGCCTTCTCCTCGGAGCGCCTCGAGGCCGGGAGCTTCCCCGTGGCCGAAGGCCGGGGGCCCGAGCCGGCCGAGCTCAGGCTCGTCGACCAGGGCCTGCCGCGCCGCGCGGGCGCCGAGGGCGGGGCGGGCCGGACCACCGCGATGTTCGACGCCCTCTTCGCCCGGGCGGGCAGCGAGCTCCTCCTCCTCCAGTGCTACGCCTTCCCGACCCCGGCCCTCCTCGAGCGGATCAGGCAGGCGAGGGCGCGGGGCGTGCGGGTGCGCGCCGTCCTCTCGGCCGGCCACGTCTCGCAGCGCTTCGTCTCGGGCACCTACTACGGCATCGCGAAGCTCCAGGACGCCGGGGCCGAGGTCTACCTCTTCGAGTCGCCCGAGCGAAACCTACTCCACATGAAGATGATCATGGCCGACGGCGAGATGGCCGCGATCGGCTCGGCCAACTACAACTTCCGCTCGCAGGCCCTCTCGCGCGAGGCCTCGGTCGTCTTCTCCGACCCGGCCTCCCTCGAGCTCGTGGCCGCGCGGCTGCGCGAGCTCGAGCCCTGGTTCCGCCCCGTGGGCCGCGAGGAGGCCGAGGGCTACCGCACGGTCGGCAACCTCCTGGCCTTCCTCCTCATGCAGGTGGCCGGATGAGGCCCGCCCCCCGCGCCGCCGCCCGGGCGGCCCTCGCCATCGCCCTCGCGGCGGCCTGCCTCGCCGGCCTCCGCGCCTCGCCGGTCCAGCGCCGGACCCTGGGCTTCTCGGTCGCCGCCGAGGGCTACGGCGAGGGGACGGGCGTCGAGGCCGGCGAGCTCGCCGCCCTGGGCCTCGTCCTCGAGCCCTTCCGCTGGCCCTTCCTCGCCCCCACGGTTTCGGCCATCGCGTCCGTCCCCGCCTTCCCCTGGGACCCGGGGCGGAGCCTCCTCGAAGCGCGGCTGGACCTGAGGCTCGCGAGCGTCCGCTCCGGGGCCATCGACCGCCTGGCCCGGGAGCCGGCCCTCTACGCGCCCGCCCTGTCGGCCTCCTGGCTCATCCCCCTGGGCCCCGGCGGAAGCCTAGCCGCGGCAGGGGCCCGGCCCCTCGTCCTCAGGATGGGGGACGGGATCTACTCGATCCTCTCCCCGGCCCTGATCCTCGATCCCTCGGACGGCCTGCGGCCGCTCGGCTACTCGATCGAGCTCTTCGAGTTCTCGTACTTCCTGTTCTAGGGAGGGCAGATGGGCATCCAGCGTCGCGCATCGCGCCTTCGGCCCGGCCTCCCCGGCCGGGCCTTCCTCGCGGCCTCGCTCGCCCTCGCCGCCTCCGCGGCCGGGGCCCTCGACCTCGGGCTCTCGGCCGGGGCCTGGTCCTTCTCGCGCCCGGTCTCCGCGGCGAGGGCGGAGGAGGGCCGGGAGATCGAGCCCGGGCTCTACGCGCGCGCAGGCGCGATCGCGGGCATCGCGAGCCGCCTCGAGCTCGAGGCCTTCGCCGTCGGCTCCCTCGCCCCCGCGCCGGGGCGGGAGCTCTTCCTCGGCGCCGAGGCGACGCTGCCGGCCCTCGGGAGCCGCGAGAAGAGCTACTTCAACCTCTTCGCCAGCCTCGGCTACCTGCGGGCCCTGCGCCTCGAAGGCGGCCTCGAGCCGGCCGGCGGCTACCTCTCGCTCCGCGTCTCGCCCCTGGCCATCGGCAACCCCTCCTACGGCCGGCGGGACCGGATCTTCTCGGTCGGCGCCCTCTACGAGCTCGGCAGCGGCGAGGTCTCGCTCACCTGGAGCGTCCTGACCTTCGACTTCTTCTAGCGGAGAAGGCCGTGGCAGCCCGGGTACGCGTTAGGCGACGTTACTAGCGACGATAGCCGGAAACACCCGGGGACCTGGTTTCAAAAAGCGCCCTTCATTGACACGCTCCCGATCGCGGGATATCCTCGGGCTCTCCGCGGCAGGCCGCGGAACGCCGCGCGCGGCCGGCCCAGCGCCGCGCAGCCCAGCCGACAGGCTCGTCAACCAACGTCACGCTACGCCAAGGAGTAACAGATGCGAACGAAGATAGGACTCTTCCTCCTCCTCGCCGCCCTGCTCTGCGCCGTCCCGGCCTTCGCGGCCGCCTCGGGCGACCCCATCAAGAAGTACGGCTTGCCCCTCCTCATCACCAACGCCGGCCAGGGCCCCGGCGGCAAGATGGCCCGGCTCCTGGTAGCCCAGACCAAGACCATCGTCCTGGACACCGACTACTGGTACAAGTCCGAGCCCTGGGAGGCCGACATCGTCGACCGGCCCTACCAGGCCCTCATGTTCGTCATCGGCTCCTCGGACAAGGGGCTCGGGGCCTCGGGCATCACGATCGAGCAGGAGATCGCCCGCCTGGAGAAGATCGTCAAGCACGCCAAGGACAAGAAGATCCCCATCATCGCGGTGCTCCTGGAGAAGGACAAGCGCTCGGCCATAGCGAGCAACCCCAACGAGCGCTGCATCGACACCGTCTGCCCCTTCGCCGACTGGATGATCGTCGTCAAGGACGGCAACAAGGACGGCCGCTTCGACAAGCTCAAGGCCAAGCACAAGATCCCGCTGACCCTGATCGACAACGCCATCGACTTCACCCAGCTCTGCAAGCAGAGCTTCGCGAAGTAAGGCCCGCGGCGAGCAGGGGGCACTACTTGTATCTCACCACCTCGCTGATCCTGGCGGCCATGGCCGCCTCCTTCGCCCTCGCCAGCTGGAAGCTCAAGTCTCCCGAGCTCTCGATGGCGATTGCGGCGGTCGTCGGCGCCCTGGCCGGCGGCCTGGGCTTCCCGACGCGCATCCTCGTCGAGGGCCTGTTCACCAACCTCGACCTGGCCATCCTCTTCGTCTGCGCCTCCGTATTCGTGAACGTCTACTCCTACACGGGGGCTATGAACGCGGTCACGCGCAAGCTCGTGCGGAGCGTCGACAGCAAATGGCTCCTCCTGGTCTTCATGGCGATCTTCATGCTGATCCCCGGGGCCCTGACCGGCGCCGGCTCGGTCTCCATCTTCGTCGTCGGGACCCTGGTGTCGACCGTCATCCGCTACATGGGCCTCTCCGAGAAGAAGGCCGTCGCCTTCGTCTTCGTCTTCGCCATCCTCTCGGCCGCGGCCCCGCCCATCAACCTCTGGACCATGCTCATGACCGCCCAGGCCAACATGCCCTACGTCGGCTTCACCAAGCTCCTCGCCCTCCCCATCCTCCTGGTCGGGGCCTTCACCATCGTCTACCTGGGCTGGGGCGCCAAGCGAGAGAGCAAGGAGAAGATCCTCGCCGAGCTCCCCGAGGCCCCCGAGGGCATGAACTGGTTCCGCATCCTCTGCCCCCTGGCCGTCCTCGCCGGGCTCATCCTCCTCTCGCTCTACCTGCCCTTCTCCGTCCCCGTGCTCGGGCTGCCCCTCATGTTCGTCCTGGCCACCATCGTCGCGGTCCTGTGCAATCCCCGGAAGGCGACGATCAAGGACTACTACGAGCTCATCGGCCGGACCATGGAGCAGGTCTTCCCCCTGGTGGCCACGGTCATCAGCGTGGGCGCCCTGGTCAACGTCATCGCGGCGACCGGCGTGCGCGGCCTGATCGGCATCACCTTCGTGACCCTGCCCATCGCCTGGATCTACCTGACCGCCCTCCTGTTCTGCCCCTTCGCCCAGGGGGCCCTGAGCTACGGCAGCGCGATCATCCTCGGCACGCCCCTGATCTTCCTGTTCAACGCCCGGGGCATGAACACGACCGTCGTGGCCGCGGCCCTCAGCCTGATCTTCCCGATCGGCGACTGCCTGCCGCCCTCGCGCATCGTCGGCCGCATCAGCTGCGAGACCGTCGGCTACGCGGGCTCCTATATGTCCTTCCTCAAGCAGATCGCCCTGCCGGTCCTCCTCCTCGGGGCCCTGGCCTTGGCCATGCTGGTCGCGCCGAACAGCTTCTCGTTCCTGAAGTAAGGAGGAAAGCGTGGTTTTCCTGGAGCAAGCGATCCACGTCCTGTATTTCGTCTTCGCCGGGATCATCGGGTGGTTCCTCCTGCGGAACCTCTTCAAGCGCGCCTCCCGGCCGGGGATCGTCTACGACATCGTGTACGCCTACTGCGTCATCCCCTTCCTCCTGCGCGTGCTGTTCATAAAGTGACGGAAGGCCAACGAGCATGAACATCAAGGCAACTCTCTCGAACCCCAAGGCGCGGGCCGGCCTCAAGGCCGCCTTCCTCGCCCTCGCCCTCCTCCTCGCCTTCCTCGCCGGCCGCGAGTTCCACGAGCTCCGCCATTACGAGGAGACGGTCGTGTCCGCCCCCGGGCTGACCGAGCGGAAGATGCTGAGCGACTACCTCGCCAGCCTCGAGGGCACCTGGATGGACAGCCCCGTCTTCGTCTACGACTCGGGGGTCCCGGGCGGCTCGGTCTTCGTCATGGGCAACGTCCACCCCTACGAGCCGGCGACGAGCCTGGCGGCCTACATCATCATGGAGAACATCAAGGTCTCCAAGGGCAAGGTCTTCGTCCTGCCCCAGGGCAACCGCTCGGCCTCGACCACCGGCATGCTCGCGAACGCCTACCCCAAGTTCTTCAGCGTGCCGACCTCCTTCGGCGCGAAGAAGTACCGGCTCGGCGACCGCGGGACGAACCCCCTGGACCAGTGGCCCGATCCCTTCACCTACGTGAACTACCCCTCGCGGCAGAACCTGGCCTACCAGGACATCCGGAACATGAACCGGACCTATCCCGGCCGGCCGGACGGGACGCTGACGGAGCGGGCCGCCTACGCGGTCATGGAGCTCATCAGGCGCGAGAAGATCGACCTCGCCATCGACATGCACGAGGCCTCGCTCATGTACCCCGTCGTGGGGACCTACGTGGCCCACGACCGCTCCTTCGACCTCGCGATGATGGCCGCGATGACCCTCACCGCCGGCTCCTTCGACATGAAGTGCGAGTCCTCGCCCAAGGGCCTGCGGGGCCTGTCCCACCGCGAGTGGGGCGACTACAGCGACACCCTGGCCGTCCTCATGGAGACCCCCGAGCCCTTCATCGACCGCGTGGTCGGGCCCATGACCGAACAGCTGTTCACCGAGGGCAAGGACGAGTTCCTCGACGTCGCGGCGAGGCACGGCCTGACCTACGTGCCCTACTCCTACGAGACCGGCGCCCCCCTGTGGTACCGCTGCGGCCGCCACCTCTCGGGCGCCCTCGAGGCCGTCGCCCAGATGGGCGCCTTCTTCCCCGAGAAGGAGGTCCTCGTCGAGTGGCCGGGCTACGAGGAGCTGAAGGAGCATGATTGCGGCTACTTCCTCCACGACCCGGGGAAGGCCGATCCCAAGCTCGTGTTCAAGCAGTGAGGCCCCTCGGGGTCCCCCCAGCCACGGAAATCTCGGGGCGAATGCGTCCCGAATAAAGGAGAGAAAGGCATGAAGAGATTGCGAATCGCGTTCCTCTTCCTCGCGGTCCTGCTCGTCGCGCGGGTCCAGGACCTCGCGGCCTGCACCGTCATCGCGGTGGGCACCGAGGCCAGCGCCGACGGCTCGACCATCGCCACCCACAACGACGACTCCTCGGGCGCCGACTTCCGCCTCTGGATCACCCGCGGCCAGAAGTGGCCCGCCGGCGCCAAGCGCGACATCGTCGCCGACTCGCACAACTACGGCGACTTCGGCAAGTACCCCAAGGTCAAGGACTACGGCGCCGGCATGCTCGTCGGCGAGATGCCCGAGGCCCCGCTGACCTACTCCTACTTCCACTCCCGCTACTCCTTCATCAACGAGAAGGGCGTGTCGATGGGCGAGGCCACCCACCGCAACGACTTCAAGTCCACCGAGCTGCGCAAGAAGACCGGCGACCTCCTGTTCGGCAAGAACACCGGCCTCATCGACTGCTGGAACGCCCAGGACATCGCCCTCGAGCGCGCGACGACCGCCAAGGAAGCCGCCCAGATCATGGGCGACCTCGTCGAGAAGTTCGGCTGGAAGGACCCGGGCGAGACGATCAACATCGCCGACGGCAAGGAAGTCTGGATCGCCGAGTACTACGGCCGCGACCTGTGGTGCGCCGTGCGCATGCCGAAGAACGCCTTCTTCGTCGCCGCCAACCACGCGCGGATCCACAGCTTCGACTTCAACGACAAGGAAAACTACATCGGCTCCCCGAACCTGAAGAGCTTCGCCGTCGAGAACGGGCTCTGGTCCGAGGCCTCCGGCCTCCCCTTCGACCCCGCCGAGATCTACTCCCCCTTCAAGGCCGGCGACGTCTACAGCACCCGCCGCGAGTGGAGGATCCTCGACCTCGTCGCGCCCTCGCTCAAGCTCGACCCCAACGCCGAGACCTTCCCCCTCTTCGTCGTCCCCGAGAAGAAGCTCTCCGTCGCCGACGTGTACAAGCTCACCGCCGACTACTACGAGGGGACCGACTACGACCTCACCCGCCAGCCCCTCTCCGGGCCCTACGGCGACCCCCAGAACCCCTACCACATCGAGCGCTCGGTCAACTGCTTCCGCTCCTGCTACGTCATGATCGCCCACGTCAAGGGCTGGCTCCCCGACGCCGCCAAGTGCCTCGTGTGGTACGGCTACGGCGCCGCCGACACCAACTACCTCACCCCGCTCTGGCCCACCATGACCAAGCTCCCCGAGCTCTACACGATCGGCAACCGCTACGAGGAGTTCCGCCGCGACTCCGGCTGGTGGACCAACTCCTACGTCCAGCAGGTCGCCAGGACCTACTACACGGGCGCCATCAAGCAGATCCGCGAGATGCGCGATCCCCGCATGGAGAAGATCTACAAGGAGACCGACGCGATCCAGAACCAGGCCGCCGAGCTCATCAAGGCCAAGAAGGACAAGAAGGCCATCGAGCTCCTGACCAAGTACGGCAACGACACCGCCGTCGCCTGGCACAAGGACTGGCTCTTCCTCGGCGACCAGCTGATGGGCCGCTTCATGTGGACCAAGGACAAGATGAAGGACCTCCCCGCCTCCAAGTGGTGGAACGACATCATGAAGGCGGCCCCCGTGCGGCCGGCCGAGGAGATGAAGAAGTAAGCCCCCGCGGCTCGCTTCCGTCGAAGCGACGCCCGGCGCGGCGGCCCGCCCGCCGCGCCGGGCCCGTCTCCGCGATGGACAGGGGACGGGCGAAGCCCGATAATCGGAAAGCATCGTGACCCTCGTACTCGCCCTCGGCCTCGCCCTGCTCGCCTGCGGCGCCCTCGAGGCCGGCCTCCACCGGAGGAACCTCGAGCGCATACCGGTACGCGTCCTCGTGAACGGGACCAGGGGCAAGTCGAGCGTCACCCGCCTCGTCGCCGGGGCCCTGCGCGAGTCGGGCTGCCCGACGGTCGCCAAGACCACCGGCTCGGCCGCCCGCATAATCCTCGAGGACGGGAGCGAGCTCCCCCTGGCCAGGCCCTTCGGGGCCCGCATCACCGAGCAGAAGGCCCTGGCCCGCCTGGCGGCGCGGCGCGGGGCCCGGGCCCTCGTGGTCGAGTGCATGGCCGTCCGGCCCGAGTCCCAGGAAGTCATGCAGTCCCAGCTCGTGCGCGCGACGCTCGGCCTGATCACGAACGCCCGCGTCGACCACGTCGAGGAGATGGGGCCGAGCCTCGAGGAGACCCTCGCCGCCCTCGCCGGAACCGTCCCGCGGGGAGGGACCTTGGTCACCGCGGAGCCTCGCCTCGCCGAGCCGGCCTACGCGCGGCGAGCCCGCCGCGTCGTCCTGGCCGAGGCCGCTTCCGTCGGGCCCGAGCTCCTGGCCTCCTTCCCCTACCCGGTCTTCGCCGAGAACCTGGCCCTGGCCCTCGCCGCGGCCGAGGAGCTCGGCATCGAGCGGGAGACCGCGCTGCGCGGCATGGCCAAGGCCAGGCCCGACCTCGGGGCCCTGGGCCTGTGGCGGCTCGAGCTGCCCTCCGGCCCGGCCTACGTCGTCAACGCCTTCGCCGCGAACGACCTGGCCTCGACGGCCCTCGCCTGGGAGGAGGCCGCGCGGCGCCTCCCGGCCGGGCTGCCGGTCTTCCTCCTGTACAACGGCCGCGCGGACCGCGAGTACCGCCTGGCGGAGTTCCTCGAGCTGCCCGCGAGGATACCCGGCCTCGCCGCGGTCGCCGCGGCCGGCCAGTACGCGCGGAAGGCCGCGCGGGCCTTCGCGCGCCGCGGCTACCCGACGCTGGACCTCGAGCCGGGCGCCGGCTGCGAGGCCATCCTCGCGAGCCTCGCCGCCCGGGCCGGGGGCGGCTTCGTCCTCTTCGGCGCGGGCAACTTCCAGGGCCTGGGCCGGGAGCTGGCGGAGCGCTGCGAGCGGGAAGGCTCGATCCTATGACGACGAAGGGGAGGGGCACATGCTCCAGGAATCGATAGGCCTGAGCCTCGTGCTCGGCTTCCTCGCCAGCGAGCTCCTCGGGCTCTCCGCGGGTGGCCTGGTCTCGCCGGGCTACCTCGCCTTCTTCCTGAACCAGCCTGCGCGCCTCGCCTCGACCCTGGCCCTCGCCGCCCTGATCTTCCTCCTGGTCCGCCTGATGCAGCGCTTCATGATCGTCTACGGCAAGCGCCGCTTCATGGCCGCCATGCTCCTGAGCCTCGTCGGGACCTGGGCCCTCGAGCGGGCCCTCTTCGCCTCCCACGCGGCGGGCCAGGACCTCCGGGCCATCGGCTACGTGATCCCCGGCCTCATAGCCAACGACATGCTCAAGCAGGGCCTGCTCAAGACGGCCCTCCTGACCCTCCTGGGCGCGGTCCTGGTCCGGCTCGCCCTGGCGGCGGCGGGGCTCTGGTGAGGCGGGGCGGGGGAGGGCGGGGCGCGGCGGCCTCGCCCCTGGCCTGCCTCCTGGCCGCCCTCCTCCTCGCCGGCGGGGGCCTCGCCCTCCTCGGCCGCGCCTCGGCCGAGGAGCCCATACCCGCGGCCGCGGCCGCGCTCCGGGCCGCCCAGCGCATGGAGCTCGCCGAGGCCGTCCTGAAAAAGGCCATCCTCGCCGAGGGCATTCCGATCGAGGAGGAGCTCGACCCCAACCGCACCGGCCTCGTCGGCCCCGAGTGGAGCCCCCTCACCACCACCCTGGGCAGCCTCGAGGCCAAGCGCAGCGTCCTGAACCCGAACTTCGCCGCCCTCATGGTCCGCTACTTCGACGAGGCGGGGCTCGAGGCCGGCGACGCGGTCGCCCTGGGCGCGAGCGGCTCCTTCCCCGGCCTCGCCCTCGCCGCCCTCTGCGCGGCGCGCGAGCTCGGCCTCGAGGCGACGACCATCGCCTCCTTCGGCTCCTCGATGTACGGGGCGACCAGGCCCGAGCTCACCCTGCCCAGGATGCTCCGCATCCTCGCGGCGGCCGGGGTCCTGCCCGACTCCCTGGCCGCCGTCTCGCCGGGGGGGGACGCCGACCACGGCGAGAGCGCGCTGTACGACGACGCCCGGGCCGTCATCGCCCGCCTCGCCGCGGAGTCCGGGGTCGAGTTCATCGACTTCGATCCCCCCGACCTCGCGGCCAGCGTGGCGCGGCGCATGGAGATCTACCGGGAGCGGGCGGGGGCGCGGGGCGCGGCCTGCTTCGTCAACATCGGGGGGGCGAGCCCCAACAGCGGCGAGTCTCCCTACACCCTCGCCTTTCCCCAGGGCCTGGTCCTCGACCCGCCGCCCATCCCCGGCGGCGCCGAGAGGGGGCTCGTCTACGAGTTCGCGGCCAGGGGGATCCCCGTCGTCAACCTCCTGAACGTCCGCCTCCTGGCCGAGCGGGCGGGCCTGCCCTACGATCCGGTGCCCCTGCCGCGGGCCGGGGAGGGCGGGGTCTACCGGCGCTCCCGGCCGAGCCGCCCGCTCGCCGCGGCCGCCCTGGCAGCCTCGCTCGCGCCCCTCGTGGCGGCCGGCGCCGCCCGCGCGCGCCGTATCCGGCGGGAGCGCGGGGAGCGCTCGGCGGCGCGTTAGGCGGCGTCAACCCGCGCTCAGAGGCCGCGCTCCGACTTGTAGACCGAGACGAGGGCCTTGAGCATGCCCAAGGTCCGCTCGCAGGGGATCGTCCCCGACTTCCGGTCGACGGGCCTGCAGGGCTTGGCGAGTTGGAGGTCTACCAGGACGGGCCCGGATTCGCCGCTCTCGGCGACGATCCGCGCGAGCTCCTCGCTCCCGCGCGAGCTGGCCACGGCCCAGACGGCCGAGGCGACGCGGATCTTGGCGTCGGCGTCGATCGCGAGCCCATTCGGCCAGAGGGAGCGGATGAAGTCGTCGAAGCCGTCCCCGCGAGCGGCGACGCCCCGCCTGACGAGCTGGCCGCGGAGCTTCGAGCCGAAGGAGCCCGCGAAGTCCGCGAGCTCGCGGAGGGCCTCGATCTTCCGATCGACCTGGCTCTTGACGTTGGGGCTCGTCACGCCGGCGGCGGCCTCCTCGAGGGCCTTGATCCGCGCGCCGAGGATATCCTCGATCGGGATGGCGGCCAGCTCCTGCTCGGCGGCGACCATCATGAGCACGCGCTCGTCGGCGACGCGGGCCGCCGCGGCGGTGAAGACGTCGCCGTCCGGATCGTCGGCCGCTATCCTCGCCAGGAGGGCCTGGTCGCCCAGGGCCTCCACCGCCTTCAGCCGCTTGTCCTTGTCCTTGCTCTGCCATGCCGGCGCGAACAGTCCCATGTCGTGCTCCTTTTTGTCGATATGCCGTCCCCTGGCGGGACGGCGCTCAAGCCGGGGACCGTCCCCGGCTCAATGGCCGCCTTCCTTGAGCTCGCGCGCGATGCGCAGGTAGACCTCCCGGATGTCGAAGCCCGCGAGGTTCATCCTCCAGGCGTCGACCAGGTCGGCATGCGACACGCCCCGCCAGCGCCGGCTCTCGATCAGGCCCCGGTCGGCCCCCCAGGCGGCCGAGCTCGTCGCCACGAGGCCGTCGTTGTCCCCCTCGACGAGCTTGACGATCGGATGGCTGAAGGCGAAGAGCGGGTCGCTGAGGGCGTTCCGCATCTTCCCGGCGTAGCTCTGGTAGAGGACGCCGGGATGGTCGGGGTTCGCGCGGTTGAACTCCCCGCAGGCGCGGGTCGAGAGCTCGCGCACGGCGGCCGCGAAGTCGGATCGCCGGTCGCCGAGGAGCCGGTAGTGCAGGTTGACGAAGATGGCCGCGAGGCCGAGGGCCGGCCCGGCGAGGGCGCAGACCAGGTCGATGGTCTTGGAGCCGCGGTGCGGCGTGGAGATCGTGGTCAGGGACTCGACGCGGTCTCCCATGCCCAGCGAGGAGATCATGTACCGCGCCTCGAGGCCGCCCTTGGAGTGGGCGATGATGTTGAGCTTCCCGCTCCCCGATTCGCGCAGGCAGGCGAGGGCCCGGTCCCGCAGCGCGAGGGCGTTGTCCCGGACCGAGCCCCAGGCGTCCTGCCTCCCGTAGTAGACCGCGGCCCCCTCGGCCCGCAGGGCTTTGGGTATGCGGCCCCAGTAGCCGAACAGCGCGTAGTCGTCCCGGAAGCCCGCGCCGTGCACGAGCAGGATCGGGTACCTCGTGGCGCAGCTCGAGCCCGCGCCCGCCGCCTCGCCTGCGGCGGGATCAGTTTCGCCCATCGTCCCGCCCTAGACGTCCCAGATCTCGCGGTAGCGGTGCTCGCGCTCGCAGTAGCGGCAGACGAAGACCGACTCGCCCTTGCGCGTGAACTCGGGTGCGATGCCCTCGAGGTGGGAGGGGTGGGAGACGCAGCTGGGGTTCTTGCAGGATATCTCGTCGAAGTTGTAGATCCGCGGCGGCATGGACAGGCGGTACTTCTTGGCGACCTGGTGCCCGCGGATGAGGTTCAGGGTGCAGCCCGGCGCGATGGCCGCGAGCTTCTTGAGCTCCCGGCCGCCGAAGCTCGTCACGTCGGGCAGGGAGATGATGCCCTTGTAGGTGCCCTGGTTGTTGTGGTAGACGCCGTGGCTCCCGCGCACGTCGAGCTTGAGCATGCGCCGGATCGCGTCGACGTGGCCCCAGATCTCGCCGATCGGCTGGCCCGAGGAGACGTGGTCGATGACGATGCCCTCCTCGACGGGCCTGATGCCGACCTTGTACTCGGGCTTGACCCGGCGCTCCGGCGCGGCCTCGGCCACGAAGTCGTCCTCGAAGCGGCGCTCGGCCTTCGGCTCGCCCTCGAAGTCCGCGCCCAGGAGGCCCGAGACCATGCCGATGAGGACGATGCGGGTCCAGTAGCCGTTGGCCGACTGCCCGTCCCAGCCGTTCAGGGGCAGCTCGTCGAGGAAGGTGGGGTTGGTGGGGCTGAGGCGGTCGCGGGGCAGGGGGTGGTAGAAGCGGGTCCCCTCGGGCAGCTTGCCGAGCATGTCCTTGCGGAAGGTCACCGCCTCGCGCAGGAGCTTGGACTTCTCGAGGACGGACTCGCCCATGCGCTCGAGCTGCAGGCGCGTGAAGTACCAGATGGGCGCGACCTGGCCCGAGGCGAGGTACTCGTCGAGGGACTCGAAGCAGGTGACCTCGTAGCCGTTGTCGCGCATCTTGTCGACGTAGTGCTCCGGCATGCCCAGGAGCTCGGGGGCCACGAGGTCGACCTTGGCCTCCTTGAAGACCCGCAGGCCGTCGGCCTTGGAGTGGGCAGTGCGGCCGTGGTAGAGGTCCCCCGTGAGGGCGAGGTGGATGCGCTCGTCGCGCCAGCCCAGCTGCTCGAGGAAGGAGAACTCGTCGAGGAACTCCTGGGTCGGGTGCTCGTGCTTGCCGTCGCCGGCGTTGATGAAGGCCGGCTTGGCCCGGCCCGTCAGCTCGGCGTAGCGGCCGAGGGCGTCGTCGAGGGCGCGGCAGACCCCCTCGAGCTTGGAGCGGATGACGTAGCAGGACTCGTCGGAGTAGCCGTAGAGCATCTTCATCGTGTCGACGATGGACTCGTTCTTGTTGAAGGAGGAGGTGGCCGTGTCGAAGACGTCGGTCCGGCAGCCGCAGAACTTGGCCGCGTTGCGGAAGGACTCCTTGGTGCGGGTGGAGTCCTCCATGAACACGAGGTAGGCGGCGTAGTCCCGGTCGTCGACGCGGAACGCCCGCCCCTCGCCGCCCGAGCGGAGCTCCTCCTTGAGCTCGCGCGCCTTGCGGTAGAGGTAGCGCTGCTCGTCGAGCGAGAGGTCGTCGACCACCGCCACCGTGCGCCCCTTGAACGGACCCTTCCTGCCACTCATACGCCCCTCCTCCAGAAGGATCTTATTGTGGTATTCAGCCACAGAGGCACAGAGGCACAGAGGGAAGAAAAAAGAATGGAAAGGGGAAGAAGATCCGCATTGCTACGTTTCTCCCTCCCTGCTCCGCCACTCATTCTCCTTCTCCCTCTTAACTCTGTGCCTCTGTGACTATATCTTGGAATTACGGTTTCAGTTCCTTGGTCTTCTCGAGGCTCTGCCGGTCGAGGATCGCGAAGGCGCCCGAGGGGGTCTGGACCGCGAGGCCGCCGGCGGCCTCCGTGAGGAAGGTGAAGGGGGTCACCGCCTCCTGCGAGCGCACGGCCTCGGCGAGCTTCGCGTCGAAGCGGGCGAGGCGGAAGCCCCCGCCCTCGGCCTTGGCCACGGCGTAGACCGAGTCGCCGAACTTCCACAGTTGGCTCTCGGGGAAGAGGTCGACCGTGCCCTGGGCGACGACCTCGAGGCTGGCCTTGTCGATCCGCACCAGGCGCACGGCCCCCGAGCCCTCCTCCTTGCCCGCCACCGCGACGAAGGAGTCGCCCGCGTCGAGGACGGAGCGGCCGCGGATGGAGTTCAGCCGCGAGGCCCGGATGAGGCCGCCTTTGTCCGCGTCGACGAAGACCACGCGGGCGAAGGGGTAGGCCTGGTCGACGACCTGGAGGAGGAAGACTCCCGCGGCCTCGGCCGAGCCCTTGGCGGCCACCTCGGCGGCGATGACCTCCTTCTGGTCCTTGGTGATCTCGACGCGGTCGGCGGCGGCCTCGGCTTCCTTGGCCTGGGCGGCCGCCTCGGTCTTGGCGGCCTCCTCCTTCTTCTCGGCGACGGCCTCCTGCTTGGCGGCTACCTCCTTCTCGGCCGCGGCGACCTCGGCCTCGCGGGAGGCGAGCTCCTCCTTCTTGGCCTCGGCGGCGGCGGCCTCGGCGGCGGCGCCGGGCTTGCCGGCCGCCTTGTCCGCCTCGGCCTTGGCCGCGGCCTCGTCGGCCGCCTTCTTGTCCGCCTCGAGCCTGGCCTTCTCGGCCTCGAGCTTGGCCTTTTCGGCGGCCAGGTCGGCCTCGCTGCGGCTGATCTCGGCCTTCTGCTTCTCGGCGGAGGCCTTGAGCTCGGCGGCCTCCCTTTCCTTGAGGCCCGTCATCTCCTGGCGCTCGGGCACGGCCCGGCCGGGCTCGGCGCGGAGGCTCTCGGCCACGTCCTTGCTCGCCACGGCGCCCGTGTCCACGGCGCTCAGGGAGCCGGGCTTGGCCCCCGAGCTCAGGGGCACGACGATGGCGCTCTTGCCCGGCCACTCGCTGTAGCGCAGGGAGAGGCCCGCCGTCTCGGCGGTGAGCTCGGCGGCGACGACCTTCTTGTACCTCGACTGGAAGAAGGCCAGGTCGCCCCGGTGGAGGGCGTTGTAGTAGGTGACGAAGGTGGCCAGGAGGTAGGCGTCCTGCTCGGAGTAGCCCCAGGCCGCGCCGAGGTAGCCGGCGATGATCCAGCGGAGGTTGCGCACGTGGTCGACCTGGGCGTCGGCGGCGAGGAAGATGATGTCGGCCTCGAGGCCCTCGGCGGCCTTGGGGTCCACGGCGCGGACGACCCGGTAGCGGGCTCCGCCTCCGAAGCGGGCGGGGACCAGGCCGGCGCGGCGCGCCTCGGCGCCGAGGGAGGCGCCTATGCCCTTGATCTCGGCCAGGGAGTCGATGCGCGACTGGGGCCCCTCGTAGTTGACGAAGACCACCTTCGCGTCCTTGGCCGACTCCAGCTCGGCCTTGTCGACCTCGAGGGCGAGGGCCGGGACCGCGGCGAGGCAGGAGAAGAGGGCGAGGATGGCAAGGGCTCGACGCATCGGTATTCCTCCTATTCCGCAATGGCGCCCGCGATGCGCCCGAGGGCGACCGAGGCGCGGCTCCGGACCGCCGGTCCGTAGGGCTTCGACGCGAGGGCGAGCAGGGTGCCCACCGCGTCGCGGCCGGGCGCCGAGCCCGACCGGAGGGCCATGCGCTCGATGGCCGCGATCAGGGAGAGGGCCGTGCGCTCCCAGGCGGGGGCGCGGGCCGCCTTCAGGAAGGCCGCCCCGGAAAGGCCGCCCGGATCGACCCCGATATCCGCCAGGGCGTCGCAGGCGGCGTCGCGGACGGCCGGGTCCGGGTCCCCCGAGAGGACGGCGGCGAGGGCGCCGCGGTAGCCGGGCGAGCCGAGCGCGCCTAGTATAGCGCAGGCCCGGGCCCGCGGCAGGGGGTTGTCGCGGGAACGGCGCTCGGCCTCGGCCAGCTCCGCGTCGAAGTACCGGGCGGCCAGGGCCGCGCAGTAGGCCGCGGCCTCCGGCTCGTCCACACCAATACTACCCGAGCGGAGCTTTTTTTCAATATCGTCCAACCGGGCGTTCTGGCGGTCCGCGTCCCTGGCGAAGGGATCGTAGAGCCGGGCCTCGGCGGCCAGCTTCCGCGCCGCCTCCTCGATAGCGGGGTAGGGGGCGCCCTCGGAGCGGCGCCGGGGGCCCAGGGGGGCCTCGAAGCGGTAGGCCGCGAGGACCCAGTCCTCGCCGGGGGCGAAGAGGAGGCCCGAGGGGGCCGCCGCCGAGGGCCCGGCCGCGTGGCTGATCGATATCTCGCGGAAGAGCTGGCCTTCGAGGGAGAGGGAGACAGCCCTGCCCCTGCCCTCGACCACGATCCGCTCCTTGAAGAGGGCGATCCTGCCCCGGGAGCAGCCCGTCTCCGCCGCCCAGACCGGGGCGCCCGAGGCCGAGCGAGCCTCGAGGCGGCCGGCGGCGTCCAGGGTATACAGGAGGGCCCCGTCCCAGGCGAGGTCGAGGAGGGCCGAGCCCCGGCCTCCCAGCCGCTGCAGGGGCGCGCCGTCGTCGCCCAGGAGTAGGAGGCTCCCGTCGGCCAGGGCGGCCGCGAGGACCGGGAGCTCCGAGCCCGCCTCGGCCATCGGGGCCAGGCGGGCGGCCGGCGAGGCGGCCGCGTGGCTGGCCGCGAGCTCGCCGTAGGGCGTCAGGATGAGGATGGAGCCGTCGGCCAGGCCGAGGGCGGGCCGGCCCGAGGCGTCGACCGCGGGGGGGCAGGAGGGGGCGGCGGGGAGGGCGTAGGACCAGAGCCGCCGCCCCGCGGGATTGAGGCAGTACAGCTCGCGGCCCGCCGCGACGAAGGCCCGGCCGTCCGAGCCGAAGGCCGGGGGATAGGCGGGGGCGGTCGGGAAGGCGGCCGCGTAGGCCAGGGTGCCTGAGCGGGTCAGGACCCGGAGCTCGGCGCCGGCCAGGCAGAGGGCCCTGCCGAAGGGGTCGAGGGCGAGGAAGGGAGCGGCCTCGCCCGGGACGGGGATCCGGGCGACCAGGCTCCCCGCCTCGGTCAGGGCGTAGAGGGAGCCGTCCTCCGAGAGCATCCAGGCGGTGGCCGGGGCCGAGCTCTCGACCAGGGGCCCGGCCAGGGCCCGGCCCCCGGCGGCCAGGCGGAAGGCCGGCTCGAGGGCGCGGGGCCCCGCGGCGGCGCCTCCCCCCGGCGTGCCCGTCCCCGGGGCCCCCGCCGCCTGGCCGCCCGCCGCCGGGGCGAGGGCGAGGAGGACCAGGGCCAGGAGGGGCCCGGCCCCGCGCCGGCGGGCCCTAGGCCCGGACGAAGCGCGCATGGCACTCCACGTGGCCGGTCTGGGGGTAGAAGTCGTAGGCTGCCAGGGACTCGAGGGCGAAGCCCCCCGCGAGGAGATCGGCCGCGTCCCGTGCCAGGGTCACCGGGTCGCAGGAGACGTAGACCAGGAGGGGGGGCTTGGAGCGCTTGAGCCAGGCCCGGACCGGGGCGCCGAGGCCCGAGCGCGGCGGGTCGACGAGGACGCAGTCGAAGCGCTTCCCCGAGCCCGGGCCGCGGACCCAGTCCTCCACCGCCAGGGCGTGGTACTCCGCCCCCGCCGCGCCGACGTTGGCCCGGGCCAGGCCGAGGGCGGCGGGATCCTGCTCGACGCAGCAGACCCGCTCGAAGCGCCGGGCGAGGAAGGCGCCGAAGAGGCCGACCCCGCAGTACAGGTCGGCCGCCGAGCCCCCGCCGAGACCCGCGAGGGCCTCCGGCACGAAGCGCTCGAGGAGCTGGAGGTTGGACTGGAAGAAGCTCGCCAGTCGGAAGCGGATCGCCTGGCCGGCGACCGCCACCTCGACGAGGTCGCGCCGGCCCTCGAGCCAGAGCTCCCCGCCGTAGCCGAAGGCGAGGAAGCGGCCCGCGCCGCCCGGGCCCCCGAGCCCCTCGAGGCCGCCGGAGCCGGCCGCCCGCTCGGCGATCCAGTCCGCGATCGGCGCCACGGCGACCGGGCAGCCCGGCGCCTCGACGATCTCCGCGGAGGAGCGGCGCATGAAGCCGACCCGGCCTCGGGGGCTGCGGTGGAGCTGCATCCGGTTGCGGTAGCCGAAGGGCGGGGAGGGCCGGACCTCGAGCTCCCCGAGCTCGATGCCGCCCGTGCGGCGGAAGGCCTCCGCCACGATTGCGGCCTTGGCCTCGAGCTGGGCGGGATAGGCCAGGTGCTGGAGGTTGCAGCCCCCGCAGGCCCCGTAGATCGGGCACTCGGGCGGCGCGCGCAGGGGGCTCGGCTCGAGGACCTCGAGGAGGGAGGCCTGGGCGAAGTCGCGGCGGGAGCGGCGGAGCTCCGCGCGGACCAGCTCCCCCGGCAGGGCCAGGGGCACGAAGACCGCCTTGCCCTCGTGGAAGGCGAGGGCGTCCCCCCCGGCGACGAGCTTCTCGACGCGGAGCTGCAGAACCTGCGGATCGGCCATGTCGGCCCCATCATACCCCGGAACCGCGCATCGCGTCAGCGAGGGAACCGGGCCGCGGCCGCTTTCATTTGCGGGAACGCCGGATGCCCACTATACTGGATTACGCGCCCGCCCCGGCGCCCGCGGCCCCCCGAGAACCCGGAGGCGCGGCATGCAGCAAGGGAGCCCCCACGTGAATCGACTGATCGCCTTCTTCCTGGCCAGGTACGAGGCCGAGACCTCGATGGAGAAGCGGCGGATCGCCGCCCTCGCCCTGACCCTCCTCGCCCTCGTCCTGGGCTCCGGCCTCATCTCCGCCGTCCTCCGCAGCTCGGCCGGCATCCGCCTGGCCGTCCTCGGCCTGGCGGCCGTCTCCCTCGCCCTGGCCCTCCTGGTCAGGCTCGGCCTGGCCCGGGCCGCCAGCTACGTCACCACGACCATGCTCTCCCTCCTCTTCGCCTCCATCGCCTTCCTCCAGCCCTACCGCAACGAGTACGAGATCTACCTCATCGCCTCGCTCCAGCTCTTCTGCCTCGTCATAGCCGGCCTCGTCGCGAGGCGGCGCTGGCAGTCCTTCGCCGTCATGGGCATCGCGGCCGCCGCAATCCTGGCCGACTTCATCCTCCGCGTGGTACCCGCGAGCGAGTCCAAGCTGGACCACGTGAGCGACCCCGTCGTCTGCCTCGTCGTCGTCACCCTGGCCACCTTCGTCGAGTGGGGCATCGCCAACCGCGGGGCGGCCGCCCTCCGCCTCGCCGTGGAGGAGGCCCGCAAGTCGCGCGAGCAGGTCGAGCGGCTGGGCGCGGCCATCGTCTCCGGCGAGGACGCCCTCCACTTCGGCTCCCTGGTCACCGCCTCGGCCGAGAAGACCGAGTCCCAGATCGCCGAGCTCCGCCGCACCCTCGCCTCGGTCGAGGCCGAGATGCGGGGCCTCGAGGCCAACGCCGCCGCCATCGTCGACTCCCACCGCGCCATCGACGCCGCGGCCCTGACCGTGCGCGAGAAGGTCGCCGACCAGTCGGCCATCGTCGAGGAATCCTCGGCCGCCATCGAGCAGATGACCGCCTCGGTCAACAGCATCGCCGAGATCGCCCGGGCCCGCCGCGAGTCGATCGGGCGGCTCAAGGAGTCGACCGAGCGGGGCGCCGCCGAGATGGGGCGCTCCGCCGCCGCCGTCAAGGCCATGGAGGACTCGGCCGCCTCCATCGTCGACGTCGTCAAGGTGATCCGCGCCGTGGCCAGCCGCACCAACCTCCTGGCCATGAACGCCGCCATCGAGGCCGCCCACGCCGGCGAGGCCGGCCGCGGCTTCTCCGTGGTCGCCGACGAGATCCGCAAGCTCTCCGAGGAGACCGGCCGGAACGTCAAGCTCATCAACGAGGACATAGCCGGCACCCTCGCGGCCGCGCGCACCGCCGCCGAGGTCAACGCCGGCGCCGCCGAGATCTTCCGCACCGTCGACGCCGAGGCCGACGCCGTGGCCGCCGCCATGGAGGAGATCGGCCGGGGCTTAGGCGAGATCGAGTCAGGCTCCGGCGAGATCCTCGAGGGCGTCTCCCAGTCCGTCCAGATCACCGCCACCGTCAAGGAGGCCGCGCAGAAGATGGGCGAAACCATCGGCGCCTCCTCGGGCGCCCTCGACTCCCTGGGCTCGGCCACCGCCAAGGTCCAGGCCAGCATCGGGGCCTCGGTCGGCGGCTTCGACGCCATGCAGGCCGAGGCCGAGGGCCTCTCCGAGTCCGGCCGCCGCAACGAGCTGGGCCTGCGTGAGCTGGCCGAGGCCCTCAGGCACATCAAGGGCTAGGGGCGGGGGCCTCCCATGAGCCAGGCCGAGCGACTCGCGTACATCGATTCCCAGATCAAGGAGCGCGGCGGCGTCACCCTCCGCGAGATAGCCCAACGCTTCGAGATCAGCGAGCGCCAGGCCAGGCGGGACCTCGACTACCTTAAGGACCGCTTCGGGGCGCCGGTGGAGTGGAAGGCCGGGACCCGCCGCTACGAGTACGCGGAGGAATGGCGGGGCCTCGATTTCGCCGACGAGAAGGCACTGCTCTTCTCCATCTTCGCCCGGGCAGCGGCCGGAACCATAGCCTACGTCCCCCTCGCCGAGGAGCATTCCCTCGAGCGACTCCTCAAGCGAGTACCCAAGAAGCTCAGACCCGTCGAGAGCGCCATCCGCTACGAGCTCCCGGGCTACGAGCCCGCCGACCTCGACAAGCTCGTCCTCCTCGTCCAGGCCCTCGCCGATCGCCGCTGCCTCGACCTCGCCTACCGCGACGCCGACCGCAAGCTGAGCCAGCGCAGGATCGAGGCCCAGCGCCTCGTGAACTACGCCGGCAGCTGGTACCTCGTCGCCTACGACCACGCGAGAGCGGCCCTCAGGACCTTCAAGCTCTCGCGGATCGACAAGCTCTCGATCTCGCGGGACAAGGCGAAGGCCGCCGTTTCGGACGCGGAGCTCGATCGCTTCCTCGGCTCCTCCTACGGCATGTTCAAGGGCGCGGGCGACAAGACCGCCGTCCTCCGTTTCTACGGCCGCGCCCTCGCCGTCGTCCGCGACGAGCAGTGGCACCCCGCCCAGCGCCGGACCGAGGGCTCCGACCCGAGGCGAGGCGCCTACCTCGAGCTCTCCCTCCCCGCGAGCCGCTGGGAGGAGCTCGTCGGCCGGATCCTCCGCTTCGGCGCCGATGCCGAGCCGGTCTCGCCGCCCGAACTTCGCGAGCTGTGGAAGGCCGAGGCTCGCCGCCTGGCAGCCGCTATCGATACTTAACAAACGTCTAGGACACCCGGCGTCCGGGTGGCGGGCGTATCCTTCATGATCGAAGGAGGCCCGCCATGAGCGCGAGGAGCTTGTCCCCGGGATACCCCCGTCCGTTTCACTGCCTGCCTGCGACGAATCGCCGTTGCGCGATGAAGGGATCACGATATACTAGACGATCAGGTAAACACGAGCAGCGCCTATGATCGACCTCCTCCATCCCGACCACGATCTACGCTCCAGAGATCGTCCAGAAACCAAGCGGGAGGGGAACCTTCCCCAAGGTTTCCCTCCCGCGCCCACCCTTCCAAGGGGGAGGGGGATATCATGAGCTCTTCTCCAATCGCACATGTGCGGAAAGAGGCCGATGGTCAGTGGGCCGAACCCCAGACCCTCGCGGAGCACCTCGAAGGCACGGCTGCCCTAGCCGAGCGCTTCGCGTCGGCCTTCGAATCTGGCTCCTGGGGACGGGCAGTAGGCCTCTTCCATGATACGGGGAAAGCGCGCGAAGCGTGGCAACGCTATCTCGCGACGAAGAGCGGCTATGACGAGGAAGCTTGCCTCGAGAACAAGCCTGGCAAGGTCGATCACTCGACGCCGAGCGCAAAATTAGTGGAGGAGCGCTTCGGCAAGGGAATTGGCCGTATACTCGCTTATTGTATCGCGGGGCACCACGCGGGCTTACCCGACGGTGTTGGATCGCAAAGTGCACTTGCGTTTCGTTTGCAGAATGCCTCTACCGAAGGTATCACTGCGGGATACGGAGAGCTTGTCGCATCGAACCGACCCGGTTCGCCACCTCATAAATTCGATTCGAAGGGCCTCGATCTTTCGCTTTGGATACGGATGCTTTTTTCTTCCTTGGTGGATGCTGATTTCCTCGATACCGAAAGGTATATGGAAGATGATAAGCAAGACCTGCGCGGTCAATACCTATCCTTGCCAGAACTTCTTTCACGTTTCAACGAGCATATTGCTCGGCTGTCTAGAGCTGCTTTAGCAGCTGAGAACAATCCGGTCAACCGCGCCCGGCAGCGCGTACTCGCAGACTGTCGAGCAGGAGCACAGCTTGAACCGGGGCTGTTTTCGCTTACCGTTCCGACTGGTGGCGGGAAGACGCTTTCGAGCATGGCCTTCGCTCTTGAGCATGCGGTGAAGTACGGTAAATCGCGTGTTATCTATGTCATTCCCTATACGAGCATAATTGAGCAGAATGCCGATGTATTCCGCAAGGCCGTGGGAGAAGATCAGGTCGTCGAACACCATTCCAATCTGGATGAGGATGATTCGAGCTCAAAGGCGAGACTCGCGGCGGAGAACTGGGACGCGCCCGTAATCGTTACGACCTCGGTGCAGTTTTTTGAATCGTTATTCGCGGCGAAGACGAGCCGATGCCGCAAACTACATAACATCGCAAATAGCGTCGTTATTCTCGATGAGGCCCAGCTTTTACCGGCCGAATTCCTAGAGCCTATTTTAGCGGCGATGCGTCTCTTGTGTGCTCAGTATCGAGTGAGTTTTGTGGCTTGCACGGCTACTCAGCCGATACTCGAGCAAAAAGAGGGCTACCCACGTTTTCCTGGCTTCGCGCCTGGGACGATACGCGAGGTCATCGCCGATGTACCGAGCCTCTACCGCGATCTCAAGCGGGTGGAAGTGGTAGTACCCGAAAACCTGAGGATTGCGTCGCCTTGGGAGGAGATCGCTTCCAGACTTTCCTCGGTGGAGCGTGCGTTGTGCGTCGTATCCGATCGCAAGAGCTGTAGGGAGCTCTTCTCCCTAATGCCACAGGGAACATACCACCTATCCGCCCTCATGTGCGCCCAACACAGGAGCGAGATCATCGCTCAGATAAAGGAAAGGCTCAAAGACAGCGATCCCATCCGCGTCATCAGTACCCAACTTGTCGAAGCGGGAGTCGATTTGGACTTTCCCGTCGTATTCCGCGCCTTAGCCGGCCTCGACTCAATAGCCCAGGCGGCGGGACGATGCAACCGCGAAGGAAGGCTTAATCGTGAGGGGCGGCTGGGTCGAGTCGAAGTATTCGTAGCGCCGCGTAGAGCACCTCTCGGCATGCTTAGGAAGGCGGCGGAGACAGCGCTGCGAATGCTGGGCGAGGGCTTGGCCGATCCTCTAGCCCTCGAATCTTTCGAGCCATACTTCGCCGATCTATACTGGAAGGCCAATTCGCTGGATGCAAAAGGGATAATGAAGTTACTAGCGCCCCAACCTCCCGAATGCGATATACAGTTCCGGAGCGCCGCTGATTCCTTCAAGCTCATCGACGACAGCGCCCAGCGTTCAATACTCGTTCCCTATGGTACAGGCGAGATGCTCATCAATACCCTTAAGAAAAACGGGCCTGAGCGATGGCTCCTCCGGAAGCTTCAACGATATGCGGTCACCGTGTATGTCAATCAATTCAACGACCTTCTCGATCGCGGCTCGATAGCTGAAGTGAGCCCCAAGGTCTTCGCTTTGACTTGCAAGGTCGAATATGACAGAAACGTCGGACTGTTGATAGACGAGATGCCGAATGATCCCGCCGCCTTCATGGCAGGCTGATACAAGGAGGCAAAATGAGAGACTGGTGCCTTGAAGTGTGGGGCGACTATGCCTGCTTCACCCGTCCGGAGATGAAAGTGGAACGGGTGAGCTACGACGTTATAACCCCATCGGCGGCTCGCGCCATTTTCGAAGCGATCCTGTGGAAGCCTGCGATAGCCTGGCATGTTACCAAGATTGAAGTGCTCGAACCGATCCGTTGGATATCGGTACGGCGTAACGAGGTGGGTCGGATCGAAACAGGCCCTACTCAAGCACAGATGGAAGGGACTAGCGGAGAGCCCATGGGCCTATATATCGAAGAGAGCCGCCAGCAAAGAGCCGGATTATTCCTGCGCGATGTACGGTATCGAATCCATGCCCGGTTTGAGTTCATCCCACCGGAGCGCCGTAAGGCAAACAGGTCCACCTCACCCGAATACTGGGCGGATACGGATGAGGAAGAAATGGCATCCCGGAGCGACGAGAAAGAAGCCAAGTACGCGGCCATGTTCGAGCGTAGGGCGAAAAAGGGCCAATGTTTCCACCGGCCGTACTTGGGTTGTCGAGAGTTCGCCTGCGACTTTCGTTTGATCGATAATGCAGGACAAGATAAGCCCGCTATCGCAAAATCCGAGGAGCTCGGCTGGATGCTCTACGATATGGACTTCTCAACTCCCGATGATCCGAAGCCGCTGTTCTTTCGAGCGCGGATCGATGAGGGTGTCATCAATACCGACCGTCGATTCGTGGAGGTTCGCGGATGATCCTTCAAGCGCTCAAGGAATATTACGACAGGAAGGCGGCCGATCCTGATGGTGGCATGGCTTCCGAGGGATGGATACAGGGAGGCATTGATTTCATTATCGAGCTCGATCTTGATGGACGCTATCTCGGAATCGAATGCCTACAAGAGCAATCAGGCAAGAATTACATCCCCAAAGCCATGCAGGTGCCAAATATCGGCAAGCAGTCGCTTAAACATACGAATAGTGGGAGAGACGCGAATCTTCTCTGGGATAACGCTTCCTTCGTCTTTGGCATGGGGGAGAAAGGCGATGCGCGTTTATCTAGCATGATTGAGGCAATTGATCACTGGCTCCCCGATTGCAGCGATCCGGACGTAAAATCGGTTCGAGCTTTCCTTTCGTCGGGACTACGCGATCGAGCCGCATTCGCTTCCGCATTAGGCGATGCTGTATACGGTGAAGCCATATCGACAGGGCAACCTAAAATAACGTTTCGCATAAAGGGATCACAAAATAGGAGTATTCTCGATAGCAGGATACTGAGTTCTGCGCTCTCTTCCTCCTCTGGTCGTACTGAGGGGCCGATTGGCGTATGCCTCGTCACCGGCGAGAATAATGTAGCGATCGAGCAGACGCACACGGTGATAAAAGGTGTATGGGGAGCTCAGACCTCCGGTGCCTATATTGTTGGATTCAATAAAGAATCATTCCTTTCTTATGCCAAAGAACAGGCTGCGAATGCACCCATTAGCAAAAAAACCGCATCAGAATATGTCAAGGCCCTCAATTATCTGTTGAGCTCCGAGCAGCGCATGCAAGTGGGCGATGCATCGACCGTCTTCTGGTCGGCACAACGGACCGATTTCGAATCAGATTTCGCGTCCTTCTTCCAGGAGCCAGCTAAAGACGATCCTGGCGCTGGGACGAAGAAGGTAAAGAATCTATTCGAATCGGTATCCAATGGAGCCTACCTTGATGACAAAGGAACTGAGAAATTCTATATCCTCGGCCTAGCGCCCAACGCCGCTCGTATCTCGGTCCGGTTCTGGCAGTCGGGGACAGTAGCCGAGTTCTCCGAGACGATCCGGCGCCACTTTGAGGATCTCGCCATCATCAAGCCGCCGAACGAGCCCGAGTATTACTCGCTGTGGCGCCTCCTCGTCAACATCGCGATCCAAGATAAGAGCGAGAATATACCGCCGAATGTAGCCGGTGATTTCATGCGATCGATCCTGAATGGTACGCCATATCCTGCGACACTCCTGCAAGCCGCGCTCAGGCGGATCCACAGCGACGCGAAAGAACGCGTGAAGCCGGTTCGCGCGGCCCTCGTCAAGGCCTACTTGAACAGATACTTGCGGGCGCACCCCGACAACGTGCAAAAGGAGATACAGATGGCTCTCGATCCGGAACAGCCTTCGACCGGCTACCAGCTCGGGCGACTCTTCGCCGCGCTCGAGAAGATCCAGGAAGAGGCGAATCCAGGACTCAACGCGACAATTCGGGAACGCTATTACGGTTCCGCATGCAGCTCTCCAGTATCCGTATTCGGAACCCTGATGCGACTCAAGAACCACCATCTCGCGAAGCTCAATAATAAGGGCCGGGCTGTGAACTTCGAGCGCATCGTCGGCCAGATCGTGGGGCGCTTCGACGACTTCCCCGCCCACCTCGACCTCCACGAGCAGGGGAGATTCGCGATCGGATACTATCATCAGCGGCAAGTTTTTTTTACGAAGAAAGACTGATACAAATAAAAGGAGAACGAGATGGACCTTACCAAGCGCTACGATTTCGTGTTTTTCTTCGACGTCAAGGATGGCAACCCCAATGGCGATCCGGACGCCGGCAACCTGCCCCGCGTGGACGCGGAAACCGGCAATGGCCTGGTAACCGACGTATGCCTCAAGCGGAAGGTACGGAACTACATCGGCCTCTTGAAGGGCGAGCAGCCTCCCTACGATATCTACGTCAAGGAGAAGGCCGTCCTCAATAACCAGAACGCGCGAGCCTACCAAGCATTAGGGATAGACTTGAGCAAGGACGAGGGCAAGCGCAAGGGCGGAGACAAGGTCGACGAGGCCCGCGCCTGGATGTGCAAGAATTTTTACGATATCCGCACATTTGGCGCTGTCATGTCTATACAGATCAATTGTGGCCAGGTTCGCGGCCCCATTCAGTTGACATTCGCTCGCTCGGTCGAGCCCGTCGTCGCGTCGGAGCACAGCATCACGAGGATGGCAGTAGCTACCGAAGCCGAGGCGGAGAAGCAGGGTGGCGACAACCGTACGATGGGGCGGAAGTTCACCGTGCCCTACGGCTTGTATCGCGCACACGGCTTCGTATCCGCGCCCCTCGCCAGGCAGACGGGTTTCTCGCGGGAGGATCTCGATATTTTCTGGGAAGCGCTCCAGAACATGTTCGAGAACGATCGCTCTGCTGCCCGCGGTCTCATGAGCGCCCGGCGACTCGTTATCTTCGAACACTCCTCCCTCATGGGCACCAAGAGCGCGCAGGAGCTCTTCGACCGCGTGAAGACCGAGCGAAAGGAGCCGAGGGACAAGGCCGCTCGGGATTTCTCGGACTACAAGGTGACGCTGGACGGCGCGGAGCTCCTGGGGTTCAAGCAGGTCGTGCAGGTCTGATGTCGCTCCCCGTATGGGGGTAGCGGAGCGCACCGCAGGCGCGGCCCGGCAGGGCGCGCCGAGGAGCGCGGAGCGAGGGGGCGCAGCGGCGCGTAGGTCGGCCCTGGATGAATGGCCGCGCGCCCCCTTCGTGTAACACGAAAAGGCTATCCGAGGCATGAAAACGGGGAAGGGACTGTTTCTTGACAGGACGTACGCATAAAGGGACGCTTTCCTCGGGAGGCGTATATGCCCATTCTGAACGCGAGCGAGGCTCGAGCCGATCTGTACCGGCTCATAGATCGGGCCAACGAATCGCACGAGCCGCTGAAGGATAATCCCGAGAATGCGACCTGGTGATTTAGTCTACCAGCTGTTCGAGGAGGAGCATGTCGTCAGGATCCTCCGGATGTGGACTCACTATGAATGATGCGGACTGACGAGGCGAGCCGTGTATTCCGAGGACGACTTGATCCCCATCTCCGGCCTCCAGCACCTGGCCTACTGCGAGCGGCAGTTCGCCCTCATCCACGTCGAGCAGCTCTGGGCCGACAATCGCTTCACCGCCGAGGGCGACGTCCTCCACGAGCGGGTCGACGCGGAGCACCACGAGTCGCGGCGGCTCTTCCGGCAGGAATACGGCATGGCGGTACGATCCCTCGAGCATGGCATCATCGGGAAGTGCGACCTGGTCGAGCTCTACCTGAAACCCGAGGGCGGCGTCGCGGAGGCCGTGCCCGTCGAGTTCAAGCGCGGTCGGGATAAGGAGAGCGACGTCGACCGGGTGCAGCTCTGCGCCCAGGCCTTCTGCCTCGAGGAGATGGTAGGCGTCGAAGTGCCGCGGGGCGACTTCTACTATCTGGGCGCGCATAGGCGGACGAGCGCCGAGCTTTCCCTGGCGCTGCGCGCCGAGACGCGGCGACTCATCGAGCGGGCCCGGGCGATCCTCGCGGGAGGGGAGAGCCCCGCGGCGAGCTACGCCGCGGCGAAGTGCGACCGCTGCTCCCTCGTCGACCTCTGCATGCCGCGCGCCCTTTCGGAAGGAGGCAGGCGCGTCGAGCGCTACCTCAAATCAGGCATCGCGGCGATGCGGAAGGAATGCGACTGATGCGCAAGCTGCTCAACACCCTCTATGTCAGCTCGCAGGGCTCCTACCTCCGTAAGGAGGGAGAGACTGTCGTGGTCGAGCGCGAACGGGAGAAGGTGCTCCAGCTCCCCGCGCACACGATCGGCGGGATCGTCTGCTTCGGCGACGTTCTTTGCTCCCCCTTTCTCCTGGGTTTCTGCGCGGAGAAGGGCATCGGCATATCCTTCCTCTCCGAGCACGGGAGGTTCCTCGCCTCGGTGCGGGGGCCGGTATCGGGCAACGTCCTTTTGCGTCGCCAGCAGTACCGCCTCGCCGACGACATGGGCGCCACGAAGGCGATAGCCGAGCACATCGTCGCCGGGAAGCTGGCGAACACGCGCGTGGTCATGAACCGGGCCCTGCGGGATCACGCCGAGCGCATCGACGCCGAGGCCGTGAGGCGCGCCTCAGCCTCGATCGATCGGATCATCGACGACCTGCCGCGGGCCGCCGACGCCGACTCGGTGCGCGGCCTCGAGGGCATGGCCGCCGCCGAGTACTTCGCGGTATTCAATAACTTCATCGTGGACCAGAAGGACGCCTTCGTCTTCACCGACCGTAACCGTAGGCCCCCCCTCGATCCGGTCAACTCGCTGCTCTCCTTCGTCTATACGCTGCTCGCGCACGATATGCGATCGGCCATCGAGACCGTCGGACTCGATCCGGCCGTTGGCTTCCTCCATCGGGATCGTCCCGGGCGTCCCGGCCTCGCCCTCGATCTCATGGAGGAGTTCCGCCCCAGCATCGCGGACCGGCTCGTACTCTCTCTCATCAACCGCCGCCAAGTAGACGCTCGGGGCTTCAAGCGCGCGGAAAACGGGGCCATCGTCATGGACGACACGACGCGGAAGGCGGTCCTCGTCGAGTACCAGAACCGGAAGCAGGACGAGGTTTCTCACACCTACCTAGACGAGAAAGTACCGGTCGGCCTGCTCTTCTTCGTCCAGGCCAACCTCATGGCCCGGTTCATCCGCGGCGATATCGACGGCTATCCCCCCTTCTTCTGGAGGTAAGGCGTGCTCGTCCTCGTGAGCTACGACGTATGCGTGACGGCGAAAGGGGGGAAGCGCCGTCTCAGGCAGGTAGCCAAGACCTGCGTCGACTTCGGCCAACGCGTCCAGTGCAGCGTCTTCGAATGCGTCGTCGAACCCGAGCAATGGGTCCTCCTCAAGCACCGGCTCGAGAGCATCATCGATCCGGAGCTCGACAGCCTGCGCTATTACTATCTCGGGTCGAACTGGCAACGCCGGGTCGAGCATATCGGAGCCAAGCCCAGCCTCGACCTGGACGACGCTCTCATCGTGTAGTATGATCGATTCATCACAGCACTTTCTCCACCTTCCTCTCGTTCACTCGCCATTCAGCGAGTATTCGAACGATTCTAGCCGCGAACCTCGATCATACAGGGGAATCCACTACCTTTCGCGCTTTCGCTAATTGTCGACATTGTAGTTCTTTGTAAATACCAGGGAAGGGGCTCCTAGCTTTACGCGCGGTACCTGTTCTCAGGTTCGCGGACTTGCGGTCTCAGGTGCTTTCCATATAAAGTTTTAGTGTATATACAGTCGCGCCCTTCGCGGGCGCGTGGATTGAAACAAGTTTGTAGCCAGGGAATAGGATTAAAGTGGTTGTCGCGCCCTTCGCGGGCGCGTGGATTGAAACTTAAACGTTGCTGACTTTGCCCAAGGGCCAGTCGGGTCGCGCCCTTCGCGGGCGCGTGGATTGAAACATGGCGAACGCCGCGAAGTCCCTCCTCTGGATCGAGTCGCGCCCTTCGCGGGCGCGTGGATTGAAACATTACGGGCGGAGTTGAAAAGTACGCCGATGATGCGGTCGCGCCCTTCGCGGGCGCGTGGATTGAAACCCCGAGGAGGGGGAGGGCAAAGGAGGGGTGTTCGAGTCGCGCCCTTCGCGGGCGCGTGGATTGAAACAATCCCGTGGGCTGGGCGCTCATCGCTGGCGGCGGGTCGCGCCCTTCGCGGGCGCGTGGATTGAAACCAGGGCAAAGCCGCGCTCATCGTAACCGCCGAGGGCGTCGCGCCCTTCGCGGGCGCGTGGATTGAAACATGCCCGCGAAGGGGTTGTTGACGCCGCTGTTGGGTCGCGCCCTTCGCGGGCGCGTGGATTGAAACGAGATTGAGATCCATATGGACCTCCTCTTGAGAGGTCGCGCCCTTCGCGGGCGCGTGGATTGAAACCACTATCATCTCACCCGAGTTTTTCTCGGGCTCGCGTCGCGCCCTTCGCGGGCGCGTGGATTGAAACTCGCCGCCCTCAACAAAAATCAGGTTGACCTGTCGTCGCGCCCTTCGCGGGCGCGTGGATTGAAACCGGCCTAGCCTCGTCGGCATGAATGGGCCAGGCTCGTCGCGCCCTTCGCGGGCGCGTGGATTGAAACTTACGGAAGTATTCGCGCGCGCTCTCGATTCCTTGTCGCGCCCTTCGCGGGCGCGTGGATTGAAACATAGGATGCAGTATCGGCGCGACCAAGGGCTGAAAGTCGCGCCCTTCGCGGGCGCGTGGATTGAAACGCCGCCCGAACGGGATATCGTAGCTCTCCGGGAGCGTCGCGCCCTTCGCGGGCGCGTGGATTGAAACTCATTAGTGGCGAACCACTTGACCGCGCCGATGAGTCGCGCCCTTCGCGGGCGCGTGGATTGAAACCTCAGTCTCGGCCGCGTCCGCCTCGAGGATGACGAGTCGCGCCCTTCGCGGGCGCGTGGATTGAAACATCAAAGGGCATGTCGAGCTGGGCGGCAAGCTCGTCGCGCCCTTCGCGGGCGCGTGGATTGAAACAGATTGAGCAAACTGCGGAGCATTAGTTGACCCTCGGTCGCGCCCTTCGCGGGCGCGTGGATTGAAACGAGGCTATAAATGCGGATTGAACAAATACACGAAGGTCGCGCCCTTCGCGGGCGCGTGGATTGAAACTTGGCTTTATCTAATGCAATAGCAATGGCCTGCTTGTCGCGCCCTTCGCGGGCGCGTGGATTGAAACCAGCGAGTCGCCGATATTGCCTGCCGCTATGTACGGTCGCGCCCTTCGCGGGCGCGTGGATTGAAACCCGAGGGGTACTTACAATATCCGGACGGCCGCCTTGTCGCGCCCTTCGCGGGCGCGTGGATTGAAACTTATCCACAGTATCGCGCCCAAGCCCGCAAGGATCGTCGCGCCCTTCGCGGGCGCGTGGATTGAAACGGCTTGTAGAATTGCATATGCGCGAGAATGGGCATGTCGCGCCCTTCGCGGGCGCGTGGATTGAAACGCATTTCGTCGTACATGCCCTGGTACCCGAAAATGTCGCGCCCTTCGCGGGCGCGTGGATTGAAACTACGCGCCGCCGTCGTATGAGAACCGGGGCCTGGGGTCGCGCCCTTCGCGGGCGCGTGGATTGAAACTCGCGGGGTACTGCGGCTACACGATGGGCGCGCGTCGCGCCCTTCGCGGGCGCGTGGATTGAAACATATACGGGAACGTGAATATGTAGTTAGGCGAAAAGTCGCGCCCTTCGCGGGCGCGTGGATTGAAACGGCGCGGCCCCCAAGGCCGCCGCGAAGGCCGTCGTCGCGCCCTTCGCGGGCGCGTGGATTGAAACCTTGGCTACAGAGCTGAAAGGGCCGCTGTTTGTGAGTCGCGCCCTTCGCGGGCGCGTGGATTGAAACATAATTAAGCCCGGGGGATTTACTCCCCCGGGCCGTCGCGCCCTTCGCGGGCGCGTGGATTGAAACCCCGGGACAGTGACCGGCGTGAAGAGGTCGCCGGGGTCGCGCCCTTCGCGGGCGCGTGGATTGAAACTGCTCACTCGGAGAGAGGTATTTGACTTGATCGGGTCGCGCCCTTCGCGGACGCGTGGATTGAAACGCACTCGCGGTCAAGGCCTTCTTCGACCCGGCCCGCGTCGCGCCCTTCGCGGGCGCGTGGATTGAAACTTCTCGGTCGGTAGCACGATCTCGAAGGCTGCGGGGTCGCGCCCTTCGCGGGCGCGTGGATTGAAACCTCATGAGCCCGGCCACCGGCGCGACTATCAGCGTGTCGCGCCCTTCGCGGGCGCGTGGATTGAAACTCGCAAGACCCGTCTGTGCTAGTGCGATCTTGGAGTCGCGCCCTTCGCGGGCGCGTGGATTGAAACGAGTCCTGGGAGGGCTTCGGCGGTCTGTGGTCGGGTCGCGCCCTTCGCGGGCGCGTGGATTGAAACCTGTACCGCCTCGCGCGTCGTCATCTGCGCCCCCGTCGCGCCCTTCGCGGGCGCGTGGATTGAAACGATATCTCCGCAAACTCCTTGAGATTAAGCGGAGGTCGCGCCCTTCGCGGGCGCGTGGATTGAAACCTTGTGGAGATCGACTACCGCTGGCCTGGCCTGCGGTCGCGCCCTTCGCGGGCGCGTGGATTGAAACACGTGAAACATTAGAATTAGCTGAACACGATAAAGTCGCGCCCTTCGCGGGCGCGTGGATTGAAACAAACCCTGCAAGGATTGCCGCTACCGGATGCGCGGTCGCGCCCTTCGCGGGCGCGTGGATTGAAACATGACAAGACCTCGCGCGCCGATGGGACGTTCGAGTCGCGCCCTTCGCGGGCGCGTGGATTGAAACATCCTTAATGTACATGGGCGCCCGGACCATATAGGTCGCGCCCTTCGCGGGCGCGTGGATTGAAACGAGGCCGCGCTGGCATACCAACCCTGTAAATCATCGTCGCGCCCTTCGCGGGCGCGTGGATTGAAACAATATACTATCGACAGTATATGCGCCGTTTTCCTGTCGCGCCCTTCGCGGGCGCGTGGATTGAAACACGTCGAAAACGACAGGCGCAACGATCGAGACCGGGTCGCGCCCTTCGCGGGCGCGTGGATTGAAACCTCCGCGCTATCGAGAGTAAGGACCGCTATCAACAAGTCGCGCCCTTCGCGGGCGCGTGGATTGAAACGGCAGGAGAATGGATACCGACATGGGAGAGGCGTCGTCGCGCCCTTCGCGGGCGCGTGGATTGAAACTCCTATAATGCAGGCCCAGAATGACGCTGTGGCGCGTCGCGCCCTTCGCGGGCGCGTGGATTGAAACAGGACCTTAAAGCGGCTGGACTGTCACCTACACTAGTCGCGCCCTTCGCGGGCGCGTGGATTGAAACTAGCCACCTTTCCGCCCCTTCGGGGCGTTGTAGAGTCGCGCCCTTCGCGGGCGCGTGGATTGAAACACCTTGCAAAGATGGATGGAGCGCAACGCCCGAGGGTCGCGCCCTTCGCGGGCGCGTGGATTGAAACACTCTGCCGGGAAGGTTTTGGGGAGTTCGGCGCGTCGCGCCCTTCGCGGGCGCGTGGATTGAAACAGGCTCTGGAAGCGTCGGCGGAAGGGGTACTAGGTGTCGCGCCCTTCGCGGGCGCGTGGATTGAAACCCGAACTTATCGCGCTTGATGTAGGGGCCTCGGCCGTCGCGCCCTTCGCGGGCGCGTGGATTGAAACTCTGCCGCCGCGAAATATCGCTCCCTCGCGTCTTGTCGCGCCCTTCGCGGGCGCGTGGATTGAAACTAATATCGTCGAAGTTGCAGAAAATAAAGCTGGAAGTCGCGCCCTTCGCGGGCGCGTGGATTGAAACATGTAGTCCGAGACTAGCAGGTCGTAATCGTCTATGTCGCGCCCTTCGCGGGCGCGTGGATTGAAACGCAAAAACGGGAGGCCAAAACTACAGACTACCGAGTCGCGCCCTTCGCGGGCGCGTGGATTGAAACTATTCGTCGTGTATATATTCCTGTGTCACTACGGTCGCGCCCTTCGCGGGCGCGTGGATTGAAACTTCTAATCCAGGCCATAATTCAATCATTTCAGGTGGTCGCGCCCTTCGCGGGCGCGTGGATTGAAACTCGGGTACATGCTCGCGGGGGTCGCGATCCTTGCGTCGCGCCCTTCGCGGGCGCGTGGATTGAAACTCGTCGCGGCCCTGAATACAAAAATCGCCCGACTCGTCGCGCCCTTCGCGGGCGCGTGGATTGAAACCTGATGAGTCCGGCCACCGGCGCGACTATCAGCGTGTCGCGCCCTTCGCGGGCGCGTGGATTGAAACTTGTCGCCGATCTCCTTCAGCCCGAGTTTCCGGGGAGTCGCGCCCTTCGCGGGCGCGTGGATTGAAACACGCCCTGCTGATATTCCCCGAGGCGAAAAATTGGGTCGCGCCCTTCGCGGGCGCGTGGATTGAAACGGGTGTACCTGGGGCGACGGCTCGGAGCTCGGGCGTCGCGCCCTTCGCGGGCGCGTGGATTGAAACTCGGCGCTATCTGTTTGACCATAGCTACAATCGTAGGTCGCGCCCTTCGCGGGCGCGTGGATTGAAACGGCGTGTCCTATGAATTGATGTACATTGGCGAGTCGTCGCGCCCTTCGCGGGCGCGTGGATTGAAACCTCTGAAAATAAAAGCGAAGAGCCCCCGGAAAAAGTCGCGCCCTTCGCGGGCGCGTGGATTGAAACGCCAATTTCGCGAACGCGATGGGAGCGGCGTCTAGTCGCGCCCTTCGCGGGCGCGTGGATTGAAACTATTTGGCGCGATATCAAAGTAAGGCCAATCTACGGTCGCGCCCTTCGCGGGCGCGTGGATTGAAACACGAACAGGCCGCGAATGGGCGTGACGACGTTGAGTCGCGCCCTTCGCGGGCGCGTGGATTGAAACTGGCCGAGTACCAGGCCGAAAGCGATTTAATCCAGTCGCGCCCTTCGCGGGCGCGTGGATTGAAACGTTCCCTACCGACTCCTTTGGGATCAGTGGGAAGAGTCGCGCCCTTCGCGGGCGCGTGGATTGAAACTCGCCGACGGAGAGCTTGATCATCTCGTCGGTGAGGTCGCGCCCTTCGCGGGCGCGTGGATTGAAACACGGCCTCCTGTCACACCGTGCCGCCCTCGCCTCGGGTCGCGCCCTTCGCGGGCGCGTGGATTGAAACCAGAAGCGCGGGCCGTGGATCATGGGGGCCTCCTTGTCGCGCCCTTCGCGGGCGCGTGGATTGAAACCAGTCCATCCGTGCCGCCCTCACCCAGATCTTCACGTCGCGCCCTTCGCGGGCGCGTGGATTGAAACTCAATAGCGATATGCCGAGGCCGGCGAGGCCGATGGTCGCGCCTTTCGCGGGCGTGTGGATTGAAACATGGTCATCGTCAACTCGCTCCTCAACTTCGCCGGTCGCGCCCTTCGCGGGCGCGTGGATTGAAACTTGCGTGGCCGAAGGCCTTGGCGAGGCCCCCGAAGGTCGCGCCCTTCGCGGGCGCGTGGATTGAAACCTCGAGTCCCTCGGCTGGCCGGGCATCTGCGGCGGTCGCGCCCTTCGCGGGCGCGTGGATTGAAACCAACGCCCGCGGCGGCCGGCCCTGCTCAAACCAGGTCGCGCCCTTCGCGGGCGCGTGGATTGAAACCGCCGCCGTAGCGACCTCGCCGCTTCCGACCGCCGGTCGCGCCCTTCGCGGGCGCGTGGATTGAAACTCGTCGTCCTTGGACTGGGTCCCGAACTCGACCGCGTCGCGCCCTTCGCGGGCGCGTGGATTGAAACACGCTCCAACGCTGGATGGAGCGCAACGCGCGTGGGTCGCGCCCCTCGGGGCGCGTGGATTGAAACCGGATCAATTCCCGGCCGCCATTCAAGCGCAGAGGTCGCGCCCCTCGCGGGCGCGTGGATTGAAACCAGCGGACGGTCGCGCTCAAGGTAAAGGAGCTCTGGTCGCGCCCCTCGCGGGCGCGTGGATTGAAACGGCTATCAAGGCTGTTATGACGAAATGCGCAGTAATATCATGTCCTCTCGCGGGGTCATTGGGATACATTCCGCACGGTGAAGGGGAGGTGAGGCGGCTACTCTGCCGCGCTCCCCCACTCCCATCCCCCCGCTGGACAGTTTTCTCATGGTTATTTCTTTACAACTTGTAAAGAAATGATTTTGACAGCCTGTTAAAGGTCATTTTGACAGCTTGTCGAAGCTCCATTTGATAGGCTGTCAAATACATCTTTGACAGCCTGTCAAACTCCCGTCGACAGGCTGTCAAACTCAATTCGACAGCCGGTCGGCCATTCCCCGAGCCCGTAGTGGAGATTTTTTGAGTTCCAGGCGGAATAATCTGGCTGTCAGGCGGCCGCCTAAACGCAGCCAGGGGTGCGCGCGGCCTGCCACTCGGGCCCCGCGCCGGCCGGATACGGGCTCAGGCGCGGGGCCGGGCTCGGGCGCCTAACGCTCGATCGTTACCCGCGCCGTCTCGGCGCCGGAGGCGAGGTCGAGGAGGACGATGGCTTTAGCGGCCTTGTCCGCGTAGGCGGCCAGCTTTCCGTCGGGCGAGAAGGCGACGTAGAGGTAGTCGGCCGGCACCCGAGCCGCCACCTCCCCGCGCTCGAGGGAGATGATCAGCGAGCTGCCTTCCGGCTTCCGCAGGTTCACCAGGACCTGCGCGCCCTCGGGCGAGACGGCGTACTCGTAGTCGTAGCCGAGCTCGATGCCCTCCCCGGGGATCGCGAGCTCGCGGGGCTCTTCGCGGGGCTCGAGGCTATCCAGCGCGATGCTCTGGTACGCGAACAGGCTGCCCTTCATCTTCGTTATGGCGAGCAGCGCGTCGGGCCCCGCCAGGTAGGCGAGGCCTGCGTAGCCTTTGGTCTGGATCCGGTCGCGCAGCACGGTACCCTTGCCGATGCCCGCCGCGACGCCGAACTCGCGGAGCCAGGAGGCGTAGCGATTGGCCAGCAAGGTCCCGCCCTTCGTGAAGGCTAGGGGCGAGAAGCCCCGCTGGAGCATCGCGAAGTCTCCCTGGGGCGAGGCCAGCCAGGCCTGGTCCTTGCTGGTCAGCTTGGGGAAGCGCAGGTAGTCCTTGTAGGCCTGGCCGGTTTCGAAGACGATCACGCAGCTCGCGTCGTCGGCCGTGGAGGCGGCGAGGTAGCTGCCGTCGAGGGAATAGGCGAGGGCCGAGACGGCGTTCTTCTTCGACGAGGCTTTGAGCTTGGCGAGGCGCTTGAGGCTCGCCGCGTCGAAGACCCAGACCATGCCGTCAGCGTCGCCGGCGGCGAGGCGGCTGCCGTCGGGGGAGAGGGCGAGCTTGCGGATCGGCGCGCCGCCGGCCTTGGCCAGGGCCTGCAGGGTTCCGGATGTAATATCGAAGCAGGCGAGCTCGCCGCCCGCGTAGCCGACGAAGAGCTTCGCGTTGCCGATCGAGAGTATGTGCGCGGTGCGCTTGGCCTTGGGCAGCGAAAGCTCGGCGGCGCCGAGGGCTGTTGCCGCGCAGGAAAGGACGGCGATGAGGACCCAGAGCTTTTTCACGATCCCTCCATGTAGCGATTAATAAAAAGATACTCGATTCTAGGCTTTCGGAGCGCTTCGGTCGAGTGGCCCCCGCGTCGGGAGCTCCGTCTTCCCCCTTCCCCGGCCCGCGTCGCCATGCTAGTATCCTTCCACCATGATCTCCGCCCGCTAGCCACCGCCCCAAGCCCGACCGAGTATCGCCCCGCCCGAGCCAGCGCTTCCCGCCTTCCCGCGGGAGGCTCGGGCATCCTCGACTCAAGGAGATCATGGTATGGATATCGATAGCCTCATCGCCTGCGCGAAACGTCCCGAGCCCTACGAGGCGGGGACGGCGCTCATGTGGACCGACCCCTACATCTCGAAGCGCCTCCTGGCCTGCCACCTCGATCCGGATACGGACCTGGCGAGCCGCCGCGCCGTGAAGATCGACCTGACGGTCGACTGGATCCTCTCCCAGGCCGGCCGGGAGGGGATGGACATCCTCGACCTGGGCTGCGGCCCGGGCCTCTACGCCGAGCGCCTCGCCGCCCGGGGCCACCGCGTGACGGGCGTCGATTTTTCGAGGACCTCGATCGACTACGCGGAGGGCGTCGCCCGGAAGAGCCGCTCGGGCGTCGAGTATCGCTGCGGGGACTACCTGAATCTCGATTACCGGGATCGCTTCGACCTGGCCATCATGATCTACCTGGACTTCTGCGTCCTCAAGCCCGCGGAGCGCGCGGCCCTCCTCGCGCGCGTCGCCGCGGCCCTGCGGCGGGGCGGGCGCTTCGTCTTCGACGTGGTGAACGGCGTGGATATCGAGGCGAAGGTCCTGCGGCCCTCCTGGGAGCTCGCCTCGGGGGGCTTCTGGCGGGAGGGGCCCTGCCTCGCGTTAGGCGACGGACTCCATTACCCCGAGATAAAGGCCCTCCTCAACCGCCACCTCGTGATCGACCGGGGCGGGAGGGTCGAGCGCTACCACTTCTGGAGCACGTACTACGAGCCCGGGGACCTGGAGCCCCTGGCCGCCGCGGCGGGCTTCGCATCGCTCCGCTGCTTCCCCGGCTTCCTCCCCGGCGCGGGGCCCTTCGACGGCGACCGGGTGAGCTTCTGCGTCGCCGAGAAGGGCTGACCGGGCATCCCCGCGCGGCCCGGGCGGGCGCGATCGCGCCTCGCCCGGGCATCGTATCGTTAGGTTCTCAGAGCTCCCGCTTCGCGGCGGCCCGCAGGTAGAGGGCCGAGCCGGCCGCGACGGCGAAGCCGAGGAGGATGGGTATGATGAGCACGGGCTTGGGGGCGAGGAAGGCCCCGGGCTCGGGCATGCGGATCTCGGACACGCCCCAGACGAAGACCGTCGCGAGCAGGCCGTTGGCGAAGCCGCCGAGGTAGGCGTTGCCCGTCCTCTGGTAGATGGCGCGGGCTATGAACACCATGGCGAAGGTGATGGGGGGGAAGGGCGCCAGCGCCGTCGCCGCCGAGCGCAGGCCGCCGATCATGGGGTTCCGGCCGGCGAGGATGAGGCTCCCGAAGACGTAGAGGATCACCGCGAGGGTCGGCAGGGCCTGGAAGGCCGAGACGATGAGGTTGTTGGCCAGCTTGCTCGTGCCGAAGACGTCGGTGAAGTTGAAGCAGTTCACCGAGATCGACATGAGGGTGAAGCCGACGACGAAGAGGGGCAGGGCGATGAGGATGCCCGGGATCCTGTGGGCGCCGAACACGACGAAGCCCCACTGGATCATGTAGTAGTCAGTGCCGAGGAAGTAGCCCGTGGCGAAGAGGACGAGGTAGACGGCCAGCACACCGGTCAGGGCGGCCAGGGCCGAGAGGCCGATGGCCTTGCCCGAGGCGAAGATCCCCGTGGCCTTGAGCTCGAAGCCGTGGCGCTTGCCGTAGAAGGCGTACCACAGGAGGCTGAGGACGATGCCCAAGGAGCCGCCGAGGAGGCAGATCAGGCCGTAGTACACGGCGTTGCCGTTCCGGAACAGGGAGTCCCAGTAGGCGCTGAGCTTGACCTGGTTGAGGGTCTTGATGATGAGGATGGTCCCGGCCAGCCCCAGCACCTGGAGGCCCCAGAACCAGAGCCTGCCGGCGGCGTCCGAGGCCGAGGCGAGCTCGGGGCTGGACAGCTTCGCGGCCGCGAAGAGCTTGGTCTCCTCGGCGAGATAGAGGACGAGCCCGACCAGGAACAGGAGGAGCCCGACGATGCCGAGGAGGGAGAAGGCGTAGTTCCAGAGGAAGGTCTGGTCGGCGGCGCCGAGGGGCTTGGGCGCGGGGACGTTGGCCTGGATGAAGTCCATGGATATCCGCATGACCCGCGGCGAGAACTCCGCTCCCTGGTGGACCTCGTTGGTCACGTAGATGACGCGGGTGCCGGTCCCGCCCTCGTAGGGCTTGGAGTAGACCGTCTCGCCCTTCCTCGCCTCGAGCCCGGCGGGGTCGACGCCGAAGTTCAGGAAGGACTGGGCGCTCTTGTTGACGATGTAGTCCCGGGGCGAGGTGAGGATCTGCGCGTACTTGTTGGCGTCGTTGACGTAGACCCCGGTATCGTCCTTCTTCTCGGAGAAGAAGAACTCGTCGTTCTTGTCCGCGATGACGCCGGCGGCCCGCGCCCCGTAGACGTCGATGAATCCCTTGGCGTCCTTGTAGATCGGGTCGGCGTGGATCATGAAGGCCGCCTTGACCCGGCGCCCCTCCTGGTTGTCCGCCACGAGGGACTCGCTGACGGCCTTGCCGCCGCGGCTGACGCCGAGGAGGGCGATCCGGTCCTTGTCGACGTAGGACAGGCCGGAGGCGAAGCGCACCGCGTCGTACATGCCCCGGCCCGAGCTGGTCCACTTGGAGTCGGGGAGGACCTCCGAGAAGCCGTGGCAGTACATATCCACCGAGATGGCCACGTAGCCGCGCCGGGAGAGCTCGACGGCGAAATGCTCCATCCGCTCCTTGCTCGTGGTGCCGCCGTGGGCGAGGACGACCAGGGGGGCGGGACGCTCCGCGGTGGCGGAGCTGGGGCGGTAGATGTCGGCCGACAGGGAGTAGCCCTCCCTCGTCTCGACGAGGACGGTCTTGATCGCCGTGCGCCCCCAGTCGGTCCGTATCGCCCTGGTGCCCAGGGCGCTGACGAGGCAGAGCCCGATGGACAGGGCGATGAAGCGGCCTAGCTTGGCTCTTCCGGATAACGTTTGCATGGTGCCTCCAGGAATTAGAGATCGTTTTTGGCAGCCTTCGGCCGGAAGGCAGGCTGCTCGCCGGGGAGCGGCCGCGATCTATGCCGGCTAACGTGCCATAGGAACGCGATAGGCGAACTAGTCCCGCCCGGATTCACGTACGCCTGTCAGGATAGGCGCGCTTCCGGCGCGGGGGAATATTCGGCATTGACATGCTATATCCCAAATTGATATTGCGCTTTCCTTCCTGCCGGGGTATCGAGGCAGGCGCGCGCCCGTCCCCCGGGCCCCCTTCCTGCCGAAACCGGCCCGCCCGGGGCCGGGCGGGCGGGCCCGCCGCCCTTGACGCCGCGGCCGGGTGGGGTAGCATGGGGCTCAGGCCGGCCCGCGCCGGTCCGGGGGAGGTCGGGGATGCGCCTAGGGCTCTGCCAGTACGATATCGCCTGGGAGGACAAGGAGGCGAACAAGCGCCGTATCGAGGAGCTCGTGGCGGCCCGCCCCCGGCGGGAGGAGATCGACTGGCTCGTCTTCTCGGAGATGTGCCTCACGGGCTTCACGATGGATGCCGAGCTCGCCGAGCTCTCCGACGCGGACCGCTCTTTCTTCGCGGGCCTGGCCGCCCGGCTGGGCTGCAACCTGAGCTACGGCGGGGTCGAGGGGGGCTGCAACAAGCTCATCACCCTGGATCGCGAGGGCAGGCGGGTGAGCGAGTACGCGAAGATCCACCTCTATTCCTTCGGGGAGGAGGACAAGCACTACCGGGCCGGCTCGAGCCCGGTAATCTTCGAGCTCGAGGGGCTCCGGGTGGCGCCGGCGGTCTGCTTCGACCTCCGCTTCCCCTACCTCTTCTGGAGCCAGGCCCCGCGGGTCGACCTCTTCCTGGTTGTCGCCGCCTGGCCGGCCCGCCGCGCCGAGCACTGGCGGGGCCTCCTCTACGCCCGGGCCGTCGAGAACCAGGCCTACTGCGCCGGGGTCAACCGCCTGGGCCGGGAGGGGAAGCTCGAGTTCTCGGGGGGCTCGGCCTGCTTCGATCCCCTGGGCAAGGTCGTGGCCGACTCAGGCTCCGCCGAGGGGATCTGCCTGGCCGAGCTGCCGCTGGACCCGGCCCTCGTTGCGCGGACCCGCGAGCGCTTTCCCTTCCTGGGCGAGCGCCGGGACCTGGGCTGGGGCTGAGCCGGCCGCGATAGGCGGCTTTGGAAAGAAGGGCGCGGGAGGAAAACCTTTCGATTCGAAAGGTTGTCCTCCCGCTCTTTTTATTCGTTCGACTAACGCAGGAGCAGGGTGGGGAGCCAGAGGGAGATGGCGGGGATGTAGGTGACGAGCATGAGCCCGAGGACCATGACGCCGTACATGGGCAGGGTCTTCACCGCGGTCCGCTCGATGGGGGTCTTGCCGATGGCGCAGCCGACGAAGAGGGCCGAGCCCACCGGCGGGGTGCAGAGCCCCACGGCGAGGTTGAAGATGAGGACGATGCCGAAGTGGACGGGATCCATGCCGATGACGGGGTCGGTGACCACGGGCAGGAGGATGGGGGTCATGATGAGGATGAGGGGTGCCATGTCCATGAAGCAGCCCAGGAGGAGCAGGAGGACGTTGATGATCAACAGGAGGAGGAACTTGTTGTGGGTCAGGCCGGTCAGGAGGGCGGTCAGGGCGTCCGGGATGCGCAGGACCGTCATCATGTAGGCGAAGGACTTGGCCGCGGCGATGAGGGTGAGGACGATGGCGAGGGTCTTCAGGGTGTTCTTGGCCACCTTGCCCAGGCTCGAAAGGGGGGCCGAGCGGAAGATGAGGTAGGTCAGGAGGAAGGTGTACATGCAGGCGATGGCCGCGCTCTCGGTGACGGTGAAGACGCCGATGGAGACGCCCACGATGATGATGACGAGGATCATCATGGGGAGGATGGCGTCGACGACGATCTTGAGCCGCTGGCCCTTGGGAACGGGATCGCAGCGGGGGAACTTGTACTTCTTGGCCATGAAGAAGCACAGGAGCATGAGGGAGCCGCCGAGGAGGAAGCCGGGGAGGAAGCCGCCGAGGAAGAGCTCGCCGATCTGGCCGCCGATGCCGGCCGCGAGGGCGTAGATGACCATGTTGTGCGAGGGGGGGATGAGGACGCCCTGGCAGGCGGTGGTCACGGTGAGGCCGACGGCGAAGTCCTCGTCGTAGCCCTGCTTCTTCATGAGGGGGATGACGATGGAGCCGAGGGAGGAGACGTCCGCCACGGCCGAGCCGGAGACGTGGCCGAAGAGGGTGGAGTCCAGGACGTTGACGTAGGCCAGGCCGCCGCGGAAGCGGCCGACGAGGAGGTTGGCGAGGTCGACGATCTTGTTGGAGATCCCTCCCTCGTTCATGATCTCGCCCATCAGGATGAAGAAGGGGATGGCGAGCAAGGTGAAGCTGTCGATGCCCTTGACCATCTGCTGGACCAGGGTGGACAGGCCCTGGCCGCAGGCGAGGGCGCTCATGACCGCGGACAAAAGGAGGGCGAAGGCCACGGGGACGCGGATGAGCATGAGGACGACGAAGCCGCCGAGGAGGAGGACCGTCGAGAGGGTAGTGCCGTCCATGGCCTTCAGTCCTTCCCGCTTTCGCGCTTGTGGTGCTTCTCGACGTGGATGACCTGGTACTCCTCCTCCTTCTCGGAGAAGAGGAGCTCGTCCTCCTTGATGACGCCGAAGAGGAAGAGGAGGGAGTCGAACACGATGATGGTTCCCGCTATGGGCATGGAGACGTACTGGACGCTGCGGGGCAGGCCCGTGGCGGGCATGGTGAAGCGCCACAGCTGCACGCAGAGGTTCCAGCCGTAGACGGCCATGATGGCCCCGCAGGCGAGGAGGACGAGGTTGATGGCGGCGTCGAGGACCTTGCGGCCGGCCCCCCCGACCTTGAAGCGGTTGTAGACGAAGCCGACGCCGATGTGGAGGTGGTCACGCACGCCCATGGCGCAGGCGATGAAGGCGAAGAGGGCCACCAGGGTCCGCGGCACTTCCTCGGCCCAGATGATGCCGGTGCTGAGGACGTAGCGGTAGAAGACGGTGACGCAGACGATGGCGATCATCCCCAGCAGGGCCACCTGCGCGACGACGAGGAGGACCCGGTGGATGGCCGTGTCGACGGCCCGCAGGATGCCCGTGAATGTCATGCTATTGCTCCCAGGGTTAGGCTTTATGCACGGAGAGATGAGAGAAGAAAGAAGAGAGGCACAGAGGAAGTGGAAGAAGAAGAAGAGAATGAGAATAGGTCCTGGCGAAGGCCCCGTGCCTTGATCCCGCCTTCTTTCCTCTCCTCTCTCACATCCCCTCTGTGCCTCTGTGTCTCTGTGGTTTTAATTCCTCTCGTATCTTCTCTTATTCTCCAAGCGCCGCTATCTCAGAACTTCTTCCCGACCTCGGCGATGGCGTCGATGACGGACTGGTACTTGGCGCCGTACTCGGCGTAGAGGGGCTTCATGGCGTCCTGGAAGAGCTTGAGCTGGGCCGGGGTAAGCTCGACGACGACGGTGCCGGCGGCGCGGACGTTGGCCTCGGACTTCTTCTCCATGGCCTTCCACTGGGCGATCTCGTACTCCTGGGTGGCCTTGGCGCATTCCTTGATGATGGCGATGTCGGCGGCGGAGACCTTGCGCTGCCGCATGGAGGCCTCGGACATGAGGAGGATCTCGGGGACGCGGGTGTGGTGGTCGAGGATGTAGAACTTCGCGGCCTTGTAGTCGCCCTTGGTGTCGTAGGTGGGCCAGTTGTTCTCGGCCCCGTCGATGACGCCGGACATGATGCTGGAGTAGATCTCGTTCGAGCCGATGCCGGTGACGGCGACGCCGCCCAGGAGCTCGGTCATCTTGACCATCATCTTGTTGTCCTGCATGCGGATCTTGAGGCCCTTGAGGTCGGCGGGGGTGGTGGCCTTCTTGGTCAGGTAGTAGCAGCGGCTGCCCGCGTCGTACCAGCACAGGCCGATGAGGCCGGAGCCGGAGGACTGGAGCTTGGCGAGCATGTCCTGGCCGATCTTGCCGTTGAGGACGGCCCACATGTGGTCGGCGCTCTTGTACAGGTAGGGCAGCTGGATGGCGTTGAGGTCGGGGACGAAGGAGGCGACGGGGGCCGCGGAGACGCGGGCGAAGCCGAGCTCGCCCAGGACCAGGGCCTCGATGCCCTCGGCCTCGGTGGCGTTCAGCACGCCGTTGGGGTAGACGGTGATCTCGACGCGGCCCTCGGTCTTCTCCTTGACGAGGCGGGCGAATTCCTTGTCGGCCAGGGTCGTGGGGTAGCCCTCCATGTGGATCTCGCTCAGCTTGAGCTTGATGGGGGCGGGGGCGGCGGCGAGGACGCTCGCGGCCAGGGCGAGGACGAGGAGCGCGAGAACGGCTTTCTTCATGGTACCTTCCTCCTTGGGCGATGAAATGGCGATGGATCGAGGCCGCCCGGGCCGAGCCGGGGAGCCTTCGATACATTTTTGCACGGTATCGAGGGTAGCGGACGGGTACCTTCATGACAAATCCGGTACTTTGATCGAGTTCCCCCTGCGCGGGCGAGGGGCCGGGGCCTCGCGGAGGCGCAGCGCCATACAGGGGGTCAATTCCGAATAATATTCGTACATGAGTGAATGATAGCGAATACCATTTGACATTCCGCGGCATTCTCGGAATTATTCTCCCCATGATCGACGCCAAGGACCGGAGCCTCCTCGAGCTGCTCCAGCGGGATGCGCGGCTCTCCACCCTGGAGCTGGCCGAGGCGGTGGGGCTCGCGGCCTCCTCGGTGCACGAGCGGGTGAAGAAGCTCGAGCGCGAGGGCTACATCACGGGCTACGGGGCGAGGGTGGACGCGGGGAGGCTGGGCAAGACGCTCCTGGCCTTCATGCGCCTCTCCTTCGGGACCACGGAGTCGCAGAGCCTCGAGCAGGTCAAGCGGGCCCTCCTCGCCCTCTGCGCCGAGGAGCCGGACGTGCTCGAGTGCCACAACGTGGCGGGCGAGGACTGCTACGTGCTCAAGCTCAGGGCCGAGGGGCCGGCGAGGCTGGAGGAGCTCATTGCGCGGATCCGGGGCTGCGCCCAGAGCTCCCGCTCGGTGACGAGCATCGTGCTGTCCACGTACAAGGAATCGGCCCTCGTGGCGCCGCTCGCGCCCGCCCCCGCCCCCGCCGAGGGGAGGGCCTGATGCGCCTCGACACGAGCGTCCTCGCCGCCCTGGCGACGGCCTTCTTCTGGACGGTCACGGCCCTGTCCTTCGAGTACGCGGGCAGGCGGATCGGCTCCTTCGCCCTCAACTTCCTCCGCCTCGTCCTGGGCTCCCTCTTCCTCGGGGCCTACGGCCTGGCGACGCGGGGCCGCTTCCTCCCCTCCGACGCCCCGGCCGCTGCCTGGCTCTGGCTCGGGGCCTCCGGCCTGGTGGGCCTGGTCCTCGGGGACCTCTGCCTCTTCCAGGCCTTCATCGACATCGGCTCGCGGATCGCGATGCTGGTCTACGCCACCGCGCCCGCGATGACCGCCCTCCTGGGCTTCGCCGTCCTGGGCGAGGGCCTGGGGGCGGTCCAGGCCGGGGGCATGGCCCTCACCCTCGCGGGCATAGCCCTGGTGGTCCTCGGGAAGCGGGGGGCGGGCGAGACCCCGGCCCGCGCCGCCGGCGCGGCGGGAGGCGGAAGGCGGGCGCGGGGCCTGGCCCTCGCCTTCGCCGCGGCCGTCGGGCAGGCCGGGGGGCTCATCCTGAGCAAGCTGGGCGCGGGCTCGGGGGCCGGGGCCATGGATCCCTTCGCGGGCACCCAGATCCGCGTCCTCGCGGGCGTGGCGGGCTTCGCCCTCCTCTCGGCCGCGACGGGCTCCCTGCGCGGGGTCCTCGGGGCCCTGCGCGACCGGCGGGCGCTCGCGAGCCTCGGGCTCGGCTCCTTCTTCGGGCCCTTCCTCGGGGTCTCCCTGAGCCTCCTCGCGGTGCAGTCGGGCAACGCGGCCGTGGCCTCGGCCCTCATGTCCCTGGTGCCGGTCCTCATCATCGCCCCCTCGGCCCTGATCATGAAGGAGCGGGTGACGGGCCGCGAGATCCTCGGGGCCCTGGTGGCGACGGGCGGGGCGGCCGTCCTGGCCCTCGCCTGAGCGGCCCCCGGGCGGCCGCCGCGCCGCCCCGACGGGCCTAGCGCAGGGCCCGCACCCGCTCGATGACGGCGCGGACCTCGGGGCTCTGGCGGGCGTAGAGGGGGGCCATGAGGGCCTGCCAGGCTCCCTTGTCCTTGATGGGGACCACGAGGGTTCCGGCGGCCCGCACCTTCTCCTCGGCGAGCTTCTCGTAGGCGGCCCACTCGGCGCGCTGGTAGTCGATGGCGTCGAAGGCGGCGGCCCGGATGAGCTCCTGGTCGGCGGCCGAGAGCTCGCCGAGGCTCTCCTTGGAGCCCAGGATGATCTCGGGCACGCAGCTGTGCTCGTCGAGGGTGAGGTAGCGCGCCACCTCGTAGTGGCTCGTCGAGTAGTAGGAGGGCCAGTTGTTCTCGGCCCCGTCGATGGTCCCGGTCTGGAGTCCGGCGTAGACCTCGCCGTAGGGCATGGGGCTCGGGACCGCGCCGAAGGCCGAGGCGAGGCTCATCATGAACTCGTTCTCCTGGACGCGGATGCGCAGGCCCCGGAGGTCCTCGGGGACGCGGACGGGGCGCACCGAGTTGTAGAAGTTGCGCGATCCCGGCTCGAACCAGCCCAGGCCCACGAAGCCCGCGCCCTCGAGCTGGGCCAGGAGCTCCCGGCCTATGTCGCCCTTCAGGACCTTCCACATGTGCTCGTTGTCCCGGTAGAGGTAGGGCATCTGGAGGGCGTTGAGGACGGGGGCGAAGCTGGCGGTGACCGAGACGCTCACGCGGGTCAGGTCGATGCCGCCGAACTGGACCTGCTCGATGACGGCCCGCTCCTGGCCGAGCTCCGAGCCGGGGTAGACGACGATCCTGATGCGCCCGCCCGAGCGCTCCTCGACGAGGCGGGCGAACTCGTAGTCTCCCTTGGTCGTCGGGTAGTCGGCGGGGTGGGTCTCCGCGAGGCGGAGGTAGACGGTTCCCGCGCTCGCCGGGCTGGGCGCCTCGGCCTCGGGCCGCGCGGCCGGGCTGGCCGGGCCGGCCGGGGCCCGCGGGGCGCAGCCGAGGGCGGCGGCCAGGGCGAGGGCGGCGGCCAGGGCCGGCCGGATCGCGGCGCGGCTCATCGCGGGCCTCCCCGGGCCGAGGCCCGCTCGCGGTACTCGCCGGGGCTGGCGCCCTCGAGGCGGCGGAAGACCCGGGCGAAGTTGGCGGGGTCGCGGATGCCGACGAGGAGGGAGGCTTCCTTCACGGAGTGGCCGGCGTCGAGGAGGCCCTTGGCCCGGTCGACCCGGGCCCGGGCGAGGCAGTCGCCGAAGCCTGCCCCCGCCTCGAGGCTGAACAGCCGCGAGAGGTGGGAGGGGGAGAGGCGGAGCTCGGCGGCCACCGATTCGAGGGAGAGCTCCTCGCCGAGCCGCTCCTCGATTATGGCCTTGGCCCGCTCGACCGCCCGGCCGGGGCGGCGGCCCGCGGCGGCCTCGGGCCCCTCCTCGGGGCGGCAGCGGGTGAGGACGAGGGGCCGCTCGGGCCGGGCCATGGAGGCGGCCTCGAGGGCGGCCCGGCAGAGGGCTGCCGCCGAGGGGCCTTCGGCGGGGGCGGGGCCTTCCGGGCCCGCGGGGCTGGAGGGGCCGGGGCAGGCCGAGGCGCCCGCGAGGAGGGAGAGGCCGAGGTCGGCGCGGGCGCGCTCGCGGAGCTCGGCCAGGAGGGCGGCGGGCTCGGGCCCGGCCGCCGGGCCTTCGGCCTGGGCGAAGGCCAGGCCCCGCTCCGGGCCCGAGCCGGCCAGGGCGCGCAGGCCGCGGGCGGCGAGGAGGCGCTCGGCGAGGCCGGCGGCCCGGGCGAGCTCGGCCGCCTCGCGCCCGGCCGGGGCCGCCCTGCCCTCGCGCTCGAGGCGGAAGGCGAGGGCGAGGCGGGGAGCCGCCCCGCCCGGGCCGGGCCAGGCCAGGGAGCGGTACTCCTCCCAGGCGGCCTCGGAGAGGGAGCCGGCGCCCAGGGCGGCGCGCAGGCCCCGGGCGAGGTAGTCGCTCGCGGCCCGGCGCGAGCGGCCGTTGCGGAGGGCCCGGTCCAGGGCGGAGCGCACCTCCTCGGAGGAGGCGGGCTTGAGGAGGTACTCGTCGACGTTGATGCGCAGGGCCTCCCGGGCGTAGGCGAAGCTGTCGTAGGCGGTGAGGAAGACGATGGGGGCGTCGGGCCGGGCCTCGCGGATGAGGCGGGCCGCCTCGATCCCGCCGATGCCCGGCATGCAGATATCGAGGAAGGCCGCGTCCAGGGGGGCGGATCGGGCCGCCTCGACGGCCTCGCGGCCGTTCGCGGCCTCGATGAGCTCGAGCTCCTCTCCGCCTTCCTGGAGGATGAGCCGGAGGGCCCGGCGCTCGAGCTCCTCGTCGTCGGCGAGCAGGATCCTAAGCACGGGCGGCCTCGATCCGCTCGCCCTGGGCGGGCATGGAGATCCGGACGACCGTGCCCCGGCCCGGCGAGCTGGAGAGGGCCACGCGGGCCTGGTCGCCGTAGCGGAGGGCGAGGCGGAGGCGGATGCTCGCGATGCCCAGGCCCGAGCCCTCGGTCCAGGGCCCCGGCTCGGCCTCGCCCGGGCCGCCGGCCTCCCGCAGCCGGCCCAGGGTCTCGCGGCTCATGCCGGCCCCGTTGTCGGCGACGAGGATCCGGGCGCGGCCGGCGCGGATGGCGGCGCGCACGCGGACCGCCCCGCCGGCCTCGAGGGGGCCGAGCCCGTGGCGGATGGCGTTCTCCACGAGGGGCTGGAGGGTGAAGCGGGGGATCTGGAGGCCGAGGAGGGCCTCCTCGGCCTCGATCTTCCAGCCCAGGCGGGAGCCGAAGCGGATGGACTGGAACTCGAGGTACTCCCGGAGGATGGCCAGCTCCTCGCTCAGGGACACGAAGCTGCCCGGGGCCCCGATGGAGTAGCGCATGAGCTTGCCCAGGCCCAGGGCCAGGCGCTCCGTGGTCGAGGCCTGCTCGAGGAGGGCGCTGCGGGAGATGGTGTTCAGGGCGTTGAAGAGGAAGTGGGGCCGCATCTGGTCCTGGAGGTTCATGAACTGGGCCTCCCGGAGGGCCCGGCCCATGGACACCAGGGCCAGCTCCTCCTCGTGGAGGCGGCGCTCGAGCTCGGCCTTCTCCCGCAGGCCCGCGATGTGGTCGCGGATGTTCTCGGCCATGGTGTTGAAGCCCCGGGCCAGGGTCTCCACCTCGTCCCCGGTGGCGGCCCGCACGGGCTCCACCTCGAGCTCGCCCGCGGCGATGCGCTCGGAGGCGAGGGCGAGGCGGCGGATGGGCGCGGCGATGGAGGAGGCGAAGAGGCCCGCGAAGGCCAGGGCGAGGGCCCCGACCCCCAGGATGCCCGCGAGGACGGCCTTGCGGTAGAGGGCCGCCCGGGCCGCGGTCTCGCGGTAGCGGGTCTCGCCCGCGGCGAGGGAGACCGAGAGGAGCTTGCTCAGGTAGCCGTCGCTGTAGCCGGCGATCCGCTCGGCCTTGGCGAAGCTCGCGTAGTAGTCGGCCCGGCCGGCCTCGCGCCGGGCGTAGGCCTCGGCGGCCAGGGGGAGGTAGGCGGCTATGCCGCGCCGGGCCGCCCGCACCTCGAAGTAGGACTCGAGGGACTCCGCGGCGTAGGGCTCGAGGGCCTCGGCCATGGCCCCGAGCTCCTCGAGCCCGGCGCGGAGCTCGGCGGGCCGGCCCTCCCCGAGCTCGCGGAGGTACCGCTCCCCCGAGGCCCGGCCCTCGGCCAGGCTGACGCGGAGGCGGTGCATGGCGTGGTAGCGGGCCAGGCGCTCCTCGTACTCGGCCGAGGAGCCGGTCGTGACGGCCTGGGCCAGGAGCTCGAGGGCGACGATGGCCGCTATCATGAGGCCGTAGGAGAGGACGAGCTTGCCGCCGATGCCCAGGCGGAGGGGGCCGCGCATGGCTCTAGACTCGCCTCGCGGCGAGCGCCGCGTCAAGGCCGCCGCCGGGGGGCGGCCCCGGGAGCGGGGCCGGCCGGGCGGGGGCGGGGGCGGCCTCCGGCTCCTTGCGCCCGGGGCCGGCGGCGGCGATACTCCAGCTCCTAAGGAGCTTTCCATGGAAGAGCTGTTCTTTCCCGACGCCGCGCAGCGCGCGGATATCCTCGAGCCGGGCAAGGTCTCCCGGAAGGTCAAGGCCCGGGGCGGCCGGATGATGCTCGTCGAGGTCTCCTTCGCGGCCGGGGCCCGGGGCGCCGAGCACGAGCACCCCCACGAGCAGACGAGCTACTGCCTCGCGGGGGAGTTCGACTTCACCATCGGGGACCAGACCAGGCGCCTCGAGCCCGGCGACTCGGTCTACATCCCCGCCGGCCGCCGCCACGGGACCCTCTGCCTGGCCGAGGGCCGCCTCCTGGACGCCTTCACGCCCCAGCGGGAGGACTTCCTCCGCTAGGGGAGGGCCCCGGCGATCCCTAGGCCATGCTCTCGGCCGAGCCGGCTATGGCGCCTATCGCGTCGGCGTAGATCGCGGCGCAGAGGAGGGCGTCGGCGACGCCCAGCCGCTCGTCGGCCTCGTGGCAGAGGTCGGGGGAGCCGGGGAGGATGGGCCCGAAGGCGGCGACCTTGGGCATGGCCTTGGCGTAGGAGGTGCCCGGGGCGAGGACGAACTCGCCCTTCCTCCCCGAGCGGGCCTCGTAGGCGGCCATGAGGGCCGCCATGAAGGGGCGGTCCTTGGGGATGAAGAGGGCGGGCTGGAGAGGCCCGACGCGATAGGCGAAACCGTAGCGGGCCGCCGCGGCGCCGAAGGCGGCTTCGATTTCCCCGGCCGTCTGGCCGTAGCCGGGGCGGAGGTTGATCTCGAGCTCGAAGCCCGCCTCGGCCGAGCGCAGGAGGTCGGGCGAGGCCGTCGTCGGCCCTATGTATTCGCCTAACGCGTACTCGGGCCGGGTCTGGAGGCCCAGGGAATCGGCGCGGGGGCCGCCGGAGAAGCCCTCGGCCAGGAAGGAGGCCAGGGGGTTCGGGCCGAGGGCGGCGAGGAATGAGGCGAGCCTGAGCAGGGCGTTGTCCCCCTTCTCCGGGATCGAGGAGTGGGCGGCCGTCCCATGCGCGAGGATCTCGACCGAGTCGGGGCCGGCCTCGCTCGCGGCGAGTCGGTAGGCCTCGGCCGGGGGGAGGGCCGCCAGGGCAGCCCTGACCGCCGCGGCCGCTCCCGGGCCGCGCAGGAGGGCGCGGGCCTCCGCGGGCACCGAGTTGACGGCGACGCCCCCCTCGAAGCAGGCCAGCTCCCAGGCTCCGACCCGGCCCGAGCGGCCGCGGTCGAAGCTCAGGCGGACGTCGCAGTAGCCCTTCTCCCGGTTGATGAGGGGGAACTCCCCGTCGGGGGTGAAGCCGTAGTCGGGGAGCCGCTCCCCCGAGGCCTTGAAGGCCTCGATGTCGGCCCACTCGATCTCCTCCCTGCTGCCGACGATGAACTGGATCCGCTTGCGGATAGGGCGCCCGAGCTCGAGGAGGGCCTTGACCGCCCAGAGGCAGAGGACGAGGGGGCCCTTGTCGTCCACCGTCCCGCGGCCCCAGACCGCCCCCTCGGCGAGCTCCCCGCGCGGGGAGCGGGTCCAGGAGGCCGGGTCGCCCTCGGGCACGACGTCGACGTGGGCGAGGATGCCCAGGGTCTCGGGCGCCGCGGCGGCGGCCCCCGCGGCGGCGGAGGAGGCCGCGGGATCGGGGCCGATCTCGGCTATGCCGACCTCGCCCCCCGCGGCGAGGCGGGCCGAGAGGCCGAGCCGCCCGGCCAGGGCCAGGGCGGCCTCGAGGGCGCGGCGCGCGCCCGCGCGGTCCTCGGACTCGGAGTGGATCGAGACCAGGCCGAGGATGTCGGCCAGGATCGCCCCGGCGTTGCGCTCGAAGTAGGCGGCTAGTTCGTCCATCGCGTCCCCTTGCGGCCTGGATTTCACCCTGCTAACCTTACGGCATCACGGAATCATCCCGCAAGTAGGAGGCTCAAAAGATGGCAACCGATCGGAAGAGAGGCTTCGACTGGAACAAGTCGATGCCCCATGCCTTCGCGATCATCATCGTGATCGTCCTGCTCTCCGCCGTCCTGACCTGGATCGTGCCGGCGGGGCAGTTCGACCGGGTCGAGAACGAGGAGCTCGGCCGCGAGCTCGTCGTGCCCGGCTCCTATCACGCCGTCGACCGCTCCCCCGTCGGGCCCTGGGGCTGCGTGAAGTCCCTGTACGACGGCATGGTCGAGTCGGCCGACATCATCTTCTTCATCCTCATCGCCTACGGCTACGTCTTCATGCTCCTCAAGACGGGGGCGATCGACAGCCTCGTGGGGGCGATGCTTCGGAGGCTCGGCAGGAACGAGCGGCTCCTCATCCCGGCCTTCATGCTCCTGTTCGGCGTCGCGGGCTCCACCTTCGGCATGTACGAGGAGACCTACGGCCTCATCCCCGCCTTCATCGCCATCGCCATCACCCTCGGCTACGACGGCCTGGTGGGCGGGGCCATCGTCTTCGTCGGCGTGGCCACGGGCTTCGCCGCGGCCACCCTGAATCCCTTTACCGTGGGCATAGCCCAGGGCATCGCCCAGGTCACGCCGAGCGGCAAGTTCATGGCCTTCCGCGTGGCCGCCTGGGCCGCGTTCATGGCCCTCTCCGTCGGCTATACGATGTGGTACGCCGCCAAGGTCAAGAAGGATCCCGAGGCCAGCTACGTCAAAGGCGTCAACTTCCGGGGCGTCGAGGGCAAGTCCCGCGAGGAGGTGATGGCCCTGAGCTTCACGGGGGCCCACAAGCTCTCCCTCCTCGGCTTCGTCCTCGTCATCGCCGCGGTGGTCGTGGGCGTGACGGGCTTCGGCTTCTACCTCTCCGAGCTCAGCGCCATCTTCATCGTCGCCATCGCCTACACGGGCATCGTCAACCGGATGAAGTTCGGCAGGATCTGCGACCTCTTCATCGAGGGGGCCTCCAACGCGGTCTTCGGAGCCCTCATGGTCGGCCTCGCCCGCGCCATACAGGTCGTCCTGACCGACGCCAATATCATCGACACCATCGTCAACTCCCTCGCGAACGCCATCCAGGGCTTCCACCAGTTCTTCGCTGCCGCCGCCATGCTCGTCGTCCAGAACATCGTGAACTTCTTCATCCCCTCCGGCTCGGGCCAGGCCGTCGTCATGATGCCGATCATGGCGCCCCTCTCCGACCTCCTGGGGCTCTCGCGCGAGGTGGCGATCACGGCCTACCAGTTCGGCGACGGCTTCTCCAACATGTTCTGGCCCACGGCCGTCGCGACCGAGTGCGCCATCATGGGCATCTCGATGGACCGCTGGTACAAGTTCATAACGCCCCTCTTCCTCATGATGTTCGCCCTCCAGGCGGTCTTCATCACGATCGGGGTCTTCATCGGGATCTGAACAGAGGGCGGCCGCGCCGAGGAGGGCGCGGCCGCGGTTCAGGGCGAGCGGGACATCAGCAGGCCCGAGGCCCCGATGGCCACGGGGATCGCGAAGCCGACGGCGGCGTGGGCGACGCCGAGCTGCGTGACCGCTTCGTGGTCGCCCCGGGAGAGGGCGTCCGTGGTCAAGAAGCCGAGGACCATCTCCGAGGCCATGAGGGCGGCGTGGGTGAAGAAGGCCCAGCGATGGATCCTCGCCTTCGTCGAGGGGGGCCTCGCGGGGTCGATCCAGGATATGCCCGTGATCGCGTTCGCGAGGTAGAGGCTCTCGCCGGCGACGATGAGGCCGACGTGGGTCCAGCGCAGGGCCTGGCCGTCGTCCCAGAGGTCCTCGATCTTCGTCGAGCAGGCCGAGCCGATCTCGTCCTCCTCGTCGATGCCGAGCTCATCCCGGTAGTCGTGGCCCGCCGACATGAGGTTGTAGGCCCGGACCGCGCCGACGGCGCCCGCGGCCAGGAAGAGGCCGGTGGAGGCCCAGCCGGAGGCTCGATGGAAGGCGGTCTTGCTCTCGAAGCCGAGGAAGCCGCCCCGGGCCGCCGAGGCGCCGCTCACGGCCGCCGGGGCCTCGGCCGCCGCGCTGGCGCCCGAGGCCGCGTCCGCCGTCCCGGCCCCTCCCTCGAGGGGGGCCCCGGAGGCGATCCAGGCCCGGAAGGCCGCCGTCTCGGCCGCCGAGGGGCGCTCGCCCTGGGGCGGCATCCGGCCCGCCTCGATGGCGGCCAGGGCCTGGCTGGGGCCGGGGGCGCCCGGGACGACCATGCGGGCGGCGATGGCCTCGGCCGGCGAGGCGGCCCAGCCGTGGCAGGAGGCGCAGTAGGCGCCGAGGAGCCGGGCCCCGTCGAGCTCGAGCTTTTGCGGGGCGGCGGCTCCCTGGGCGTACAGGGAAGGAGCCGCCAGGGCCGCGGCGAGGACGAGGGCCCCGAGGGCGAGGGCCGGGCGCTTCGATGCATCCTTCATCCCTCAAGCATCGACGCTCGCGAGCGCGGGCGCAAGGCCTTCCCGAGCTCCCTCCCTCCCCTTTCCCTCGGGCGCGGCGATCTGCTACTCTGGACGGACACCATGCCCGGCCCCGGCCGGCCCCCGGCCCCGCGCCCGGGGCCCCGGGGCCGGCCGCCACGAGCCACGGGGGTATTCCGCGATGAAAGCGATCGAGCTGCCGAAAGCCTACGATCCCAAGAGCTTCGAGGACCGCATCTACGCGGCCTGGAAGGATGCCGGCCTGTTCAAGCCGGCCGGCGATCCCAAGCGCAAGCCCTTCGTCATCGTCATCCCGCCCCCGAACGTCACCGGGGTCCTGCACATGGGCCACGGGCTCAACAACTCCCTCCAGGACATCCTCATCCGCTACCACCGCATGCTCGGCGAGCCCACGCTCTGGGTGCCCGGCTGCGACCACGCGGGCATCGCCACCCAGCACGTGGTGGAGAAGAGGCTCCGCGCCAAGGGCATCGACCGCCGCGACCTCGGGCGCGAGAAGTTCGTCGAGGAGACCTGGAAGGTCAAGGCCGAGCACCACGCCGTCATCACCAAGCAGCTGGAGAAGATCGGCTCCTCCTGCGACTGGGGCCGCGAGCGCTTCACCCTCGACGAGGGCCTTTCCAAGGCCGTGCGCGAGGTCTTCGTCACCCTGCACGAGCGGGGCCTGGTGTACAAGGGCAAGTACCTCGTCAATTGGTGCCCCTCCTGCGGCACCGCCCTCTCCGACGACGAGGTCGAGCACCAGGACGAGCAGGGCGCCATGTACCATATCCGCTATCCCTACGCCGAGGGCGAGGGGAGCGTCGAGATCGCGACGACGCGGCCCGAGACCCTCCTGGGCGACTCGGCCGTCGCGGCCCACCCGGAGGACGAGCGCTACAAATCCCTCGTCGGCAGGCAGCTGGTCCTGCCCCTGGCGGGCCGGACCATCCCCCTCATCGCGGACGCCTACGTCGACCGCGAGTTCGGGACGGGCCTGGTCAAGATCACCCCCGCCCACGACCCCAACGACTTCGAGGTGGGCAAGCGCCACGACCTTCCGCAGATCAACATCCTCAACCCCGACGGAACCTTGAACGATTCCGTGCCCGAGAGGTATCGCGGCCTCAAGGCCAAGGACGCGCGCAAGCTCGTGGTCGAGGACCTGAAGGCCCAGGGCCTCTTCGTGGCCGAGAAGCCGGTGACCCACTCGGTGGGCCACTGCTACCGCTGCCACTCGGTGGTGGAGCCCTACCTCTCCGAGCAGTGGTTCGTCAAGATGAAGCCCCTGGCCGAGAAGGCGCTCGCGGCCTGGCGGGACGGGGAGGTCCGCTTCTTCCCCCAGCGCTGGGAGAACACCTACGAGCACTGGCTGACCAACATCCGCGACTGGTGCATCAGCCGCCAGCTCTGGTGGGGTCACCGCATCCCGGCCTGGCACTGCGAGCACTGCGGCAAGACGGTGGTGGCCCGCGAGGACCCCCTCGAGTGCCCCTACTGCAAGTCCACGGAGCTCCGGCAGGACGAGGACGTCCTGGACACCTGGTTCTCGAGCTGGCTCTGGCCCTTCAGCACCCTGGGCTGGCCCAAGGACACGGCCGACCTGCGCAAGTTCTACCCGACGAGCGCCCTCGTCACGGGCTACGACATCATCTTCTTCTGGGTCGCCCGCATGATCATGGCCGGCATGGAGTTCATGGGCCGCTCCCCCTTCAAGGACGTCTGCATCACGACCCTGGTGCGCGACAAGCAGGGCCGCAAGATGTCCAAGTCCCTGGGCAACGGCATCGATCCCCTCGAGATCGTGGACGAGTACGGTGCCGACGCCCTCAAGTTCACCCTTGCCTTCATGTTCACCCCCGGCCAGGACATCCTCATGAACTCGGAGGACTTCAAGCTCGGCTCCAAGTTCTCCAACAAGGTCTGGAACGCGAGCCGCTACATCCTCATGAACCTCGAGGGCCGCGAGCTCCTGCCCGGGAAGCCCGGCGAGAGCGGCGGCCCCGCGTTGCGCGACGTCGACCGCTGGATCTACGGCCGCCTCGGCGCCGCGGCCGCGGCGATCAAGGAGGCCTTCGCCTCCTACCGCTTCAACGACGCGGCCGGCGCCGCCTACGAGTACTTCTGGAACGACTTCTGCGACTGGTACATCGAGGCCACCAAGCTCTCGATCAAGGGCGGCGACGAGGCGGAGCGGAACCGCGCCACCACGGTCCTCCTCGCCGTGCTCGAGGAGTCCCTCCGCCTCCTCCACCCCCTCCTGCCCTTCGTGACCGAGGAGATCTACCAGAAGCTGCCCGCCGCCCCCGGCGCCGAGCGGGGCTGGCTCATCTCGGCGCCCTACCCCGAGCCGCGCAAGGAGCGCGAGGACCCGGCCCTGGCCGCCCGCTTCGCCTCCCTCCAGGAGCTCGTGCGCCTGGCGCGCACCCTGCGCTCCGAGTTCCAGATCCCCCCCGAGGCCAAGATGCGCCTCGCCCTCCGCTTCGAGCCCGGCTTCGAGGGCGCCGCCTTCCTCCGCGAGAGCGCCGCTCTCGTGGGCCTTTTCGTGAACGGCCCCGCCCCGGCCGAGGTCTCCGCCCGCCCGGCGGGGACGGTCGCCCTCGTGGGCGCGGGCTTCGAGGCCTACGCCTTCGTCAAGGAGTCGGTGGACGCCGCCAAGCTCGTCGAGAAGCTCCGCAAGGAGATCGAGCGGGACCGCTCCTACGCCGAGCGGACCCGGGACAAGCTGGCCAATCCCGGCTTCCTCGCCTCGGCCCCGGCCGAGGTGGCTGCCCGCGAGCGCGAGAAGCTCGAGGAGGCCGAGCGCCGCTCGGGCAAGTACGCGCAGTACGTGGAGGAGCTGGCGTGACGAGGCGGGGCTGCATCGAGGCCTGGAGCATGGACGTCGACGACATGCTCCGCCTCAAGGGGATGCACCTCGCCCCCTACATGCAGCTCTCCACGGCCCTCATCGGCAAGCGCCGCCGCTCGGGCGGGAACATGTTCCGCCACCAGCTCGACACGATGGCCATCCTCATCGACTACGGCTACATCGACTCCATCCTCCTCAAGGCCTCGGTCATCCACGACCTGGTCGAGGACGTGCCGGGCTTCGACCGGGACCTCATCCTCGAGATCGACGAGGAGGCGGCCGACGTCTACAAGCTCGTCCTCGAGGTGACGCGCCGCCCCATCGAGACCAAGGCCGAGTTCCTCGGCCGGATCCGCGAGTTCGGCTCGGACCGCGCCCGCGTGCTCAAGTCCGCCGACCGCATCTCCAACATGATCAGCCTCGGCTACGTGACCGACGTCGGCTTCGTCCGGCGCTACACGGACGAGACCGAGAGCCTCGTCTACCCCATCGCGGAGCTCGCCGACGAGCGCATGCTCGCGGAGCTCCGCGAGCTCGTGACGACCCGAAGGGAATACCTCGCCCTGCGATTCGAGATTTAAGCGGCCGCCCCCGAGGCGGCGCAAGGAGACCGACATGCCCAAGGAATGGACCAAGGCAAGCCTCGCCAAGACGATCGACCACACCCTGCTCAAAGCCACGGCCACGGCCGACCAGGTCCGCGAGCTCTGCGCCGAGGCGCGCAAGTTCGGCTTCGCCTCGGTCTGCGTGAATCCCGTCTGGGTGCCCCTCTGCGCCAAGGAGCTCGCGGGCTCCCCCGTCCTGGTCTGCACCGTGGTCGGCTTCCCCCTCGGCGCGAGCGTGACGTCGATCAAGGAGTCGGAGGCCAAGCTCGCCATCGCCCAGGGCGCGGGCGAGGTGGACATGGTCATCAACCTCGGCGCGGCCAAGTCCGGGGACTGGAAGGCGGTCGAGGAGGACATCCGCGCCGTGGTCCGCGCCGCCAACGGCACCCTCGTGAAGGTCATCATCGAGACCTGCTACCTCTCCGACGCCGAGAAGGTGAAGGCCTGCGAGGCGGCCGCCAAGGCCGGCGCCCGCTTCGTGAAGACCTCGACGGGCTTCGGCACCGGCGGCGCCACGGCCGAGGACGTCAAGCTCATGAAGAAGACGGTCGGGGGCTTCGGCCTCCTGGTGAAGGCCTCCGGCGGCGTCCGCAGCTACCACGACGCCATCCTCATGCTGGACGCCGGCGCCGACCGGATCGGGGCCAGCTCGGGCGTCGCCATCGTCAGCGAGCTGCCGGAGTAGGGCGAGCATCCGGTCGGCGCCGCTACGGAGGACCGACGAAGCGCGTAACCGATAAAGGCGCTTCGTCGCCGCCAAGCCTCCGGCTTGGCGCCCGGATCGGCGCCAGTTCCGGCGTCGCCATCGTCAGCGAGCTGCCGGAGTAGGGTTGGTTGACGGAGGCGCCGAGCCGAAGGCTCGGCGCCTCCTCTTGCCGAAGAGCGTTTTGAGCGCTAGAATCCGATTTCAGCCTTCGGATCGAAGGCTAAAGGAAGGAGAAAGTAATGAAGAAGTACGTTCTTCTCGCGCTGCTCGTCCCGGCGGTCCTCTTCGTCGGCTGCCAGAAGAAGGCCGGCGGGGCCAAGGGCTTCAAGGTCGGCATGGTCACCGACGCCGGCACCATCGACGATAAGTCCTTCAACCAGGGCACCTGGGAGGGCGTGGTCAAGGCCGGGGCCGACTTCAAGCTCGAGACCAAGTACCTCAAGCCCACCGGCACCACCGAGGCCGACTACGTGAAGGAGATCGGCAACCTCTACGACGCCGGCTTCAAGTTCATCGTCACCCCCGGCTACAAGTTCGAGAGCTCCATCTTCATCACCCAGGACAAGTACCAGGACGCCAAGTTCGTCCTCATCGACGGCTCGCCGAACAACGGCAAGTACGACGCCACCCGCCAGGAGAAGGTCGGCCCGAACACGGTCGCCATCTTCTTCGCCGAGCACGAGTCGGCCTTCGTCGCCGCCGTCGCCGCCTCCCTGGCCATCAAGGAAGGCGAGATCGGCTTCATCGGCGGCATGGAGATCCCGGCCGTCCAGAAGTTCAACTGGGGCTTCCAGCAGGGCGTGAAGTACGCCAACGCCAACCTCGGCACCAAGATCGTCCAGAAGGCCGAGAACGTGGTCTACCAGGGCTCCTTCTCCGACGTCGCGGCCGGCCAGCAGCTCGCCGCCGCCATGTTCGACAAGGGCGTCAAGGCCGTCTTCTGCGCCGCGGGCGGCGTGGGCGTCGGCGCCATCAACGAGGCCAAGACCCGCGCCGTGGCCGGCAAGCAGGCCTGGATCATCGGCGTCGACGTCGACCAGTTCGCGGACGGCGTCTACGACGCGGCCGCCGGCAAGTCCGTCATCCTCACCAGCGCGATGAAGGGCATCGGCGTCGCCAGCTACGACATGGTCAAGGCCGAGCGCGAGGGCAAGTTCCCCGGCGGCCAGACCCTGATCTTCGACGCGAAGAACGACGGCGTCGGCATCCCCGCGAAGAACCCCAACCTCTCCGACGACGTGCAGAAGAAGGTCGCGGCGGTCGTGGCCGACCTCAAGGCCGGGAAGATCACCGTCGCCGCCGAGAAGGGCGACCTCATCAAGTAAGCTCCCCCGAAAGCCCTTCGGGAAGCCGCCCTCCCCCGCGGGAGGGCGGCTTTTTCTACTTTCGCTCCGCGGCCGCGCCGTATATAATGCGGTGACCCAGGCCCGGTCCCACGGAGGCGAGATGGACGACTACATCGTCGAGATGCTCAATATCACCAAGCGCTTCCCCGGGATCCTCGCCAACGACGACATCTCGATCCAGCTCAGGAAGGGCGAGATCCTCGCCCTCCTCGG
>JAKLFE010000022.1 GCA_022711355.1 Spirochaetota bacterium
CGGGGGACCTCGCCGAAGGCCCGGGTATCGTAGGAGCCCCAGGCGACGTAGTCGCGGTAGGGGTCCGAGGCGTGGTGGAGGTGATGCTCGCACTGCGGGTTGGCGCAGAAGGGCGGGCTGAAGTCGGTCATACAGACCCTACGCGCCCCGCCAGGCCTCCTGCTTCAACGCCAACAATTTCGGATGCACTCAAAAATTACTTCGCCACCATAACCTGCACGATCTGGAGGATAGGGAAGATGATGCAGACGATGATGAACGTGACCTCGAGGGCCACCATGCGCCGTTCGGCGGTGTCGGCCTTCACCATCTCGTAGACGCTCTGCAGGGCGTCCAGGCGGCGCTCGACCGACCACTTCCAGCCCTCGGTGTTGAAGATCGCGCAGAGCTTGTCGTAGATCTGGCCGAGGTAGTAGTCGCCGATGATCTTGGAGGAGTTCTCCAGGTTCTCGAGGATGAAGAGGGCGTCGAAGCGGAGGGCCTGGATGTGGGCGAACTTGACCTGGGCCTCGCCGCTCTTGCGCTTGCGGCCGGGGCGCTCCGAGTACAGGAGCCGGATGTCCGCCTCGGCCTCGTCGAGCCAGGTGTCCAGGAGGCGGTCGAGGACGCGGAGCTCGAGGAGCTGGTAGTTCGCGTGCTCCACCATGAGCAGGAGGTCCTCGTAGTCGGCGGCGCTGTCGATGATGAGGCACCTGTCCATATCGAAGACCGCGAGATCGCCCTTATGGAAGGAGAAGGCCTCGCCGAGGGTCGCCTCGATCTGGGACTCGTGGAGCTGGGAGTCGGACTCCTCGCCGATGAGGAGGGCTGCGGCGTAGTCGCGGTTGCGCTGGAGGAAGGCCGCCGGGTCCTCGGCGCAGTCGAGGATGCAGAAGGCCGTGTACTTCTCGGAGTCGTAGCGGTCGTGGGGGGCGTCGATGGCCGGCTCGATCGCCGTGAGCACGCGCTCGAAGCTCTCCCGGGAGTAGGACTCGACGGTGAGGGCCCGGTCCCCCTCGGTCACGGTCCTGCCCTTGAGCTTGTGGAGCTCGCCGAAGGGCAGGCGGGCCTTGACCCGGACGATGACCGTGACGACCCCTTCCTCGTAGATCTTGGCCCGGGCCGAGAAGCACTCGAAGCCCTCGGCCGAGACGCAGCCGTCGTCGCCGAGCTGGAGGATGAGGGGCTTGGGCAGGCTGATGGAGGAGGGCGTGTCGCGGCGCTTGACGATATCCATGTCGTCGTGGGCGGGGATGAGGGCGGCGACTTTCTTGAGGTCGACGCTCCGGCCTACGTCGTAGAGGTGGATGTGGACGGTCTCGACCAGGTGGAGCTCGGCCGAGTCGCTCGTGGGCTCGCGGCGCTTGCGACCGACCTTCTGGGGCGAGGGCCGCCGGGGCTCGGCCGCGGCCTTGGGCGCCGGCGCCTTGGGGGGTGCGGCTGGCGGGCGGGCGGGGGCGCGCCGCGCGGGCTGCCGCGAGGCGGGAACGGCCTGGGAGGGGGTAGGCCGACCGGAGGGAGCGGCCCCCCCGCTCACGGGGCGGCCGCCTCCGCGGAGACCTCGACGCGGGGCGGGACCTCGCGATCGAGGACGAAGAGGGCGAGGGAGTGGCCCGAGGGAAGGAGGTAGGGCGCCGTGAACAGGCCGCCGGGGTGGTTGAGGGTCACGAGGGGGCTGCGCTCGCCCGCGGGTCCGACGGACTCGAGCCGGACCTTGAGGGGATAGGGATACTCGGGCAGCTCCCGCGTGTAGAGGCCGGCCACCTGGCCCTTCTCGGGGGCCGGGCTCGTGAGGGTCACCGAGAGGCGGGCGTTGGCGGGGACGAGGGAGCCGGCGGCGGGCAGCTGGGCGGCCACGACCCCCGCGCGCTCCTTGGCGCTCGGCTTGCGCATCGAGAAGGTGACGACGAGGTCGCCTTTCTGCACCTGGGAGAGGACCTCGGCGAAGCCGAGGCCCAGGAGGTCGGGGACGCGGACCTGGGGCTTCTCGGGGCCGCGGCTGACGACGAGCTCGAGGGGAGTCGGGCCCGCGAGCTCGGTCTCCGGCAGGGGCTTCTGCTCGAGGATGGTGCCGGCCGGCGACTTGTCGGAGACGTAGACGGGAGGCTCCTTGACGAGGAGGAGGGGCTTGGTCGAGGCGAAGAGGTTCTGCAGGTGTATCTTGACCTCGTTGAGGTCCTGGCCGACGAAGTTCTCGACCTTGTCCGCCACGGCGCCCTTGCTCACGCTCAGCTGGATGCGCCTGCCCGCCTTGACGATGGAGCCGGGCCGGGGCTTCTGGTCGACGATGAGGCCCCGGTCGCCGGGGTTATCGGTGAAGCGGAGGGCGATGCGGGGGTAGAGCTCCTTCTCCTGGAGCTTGACGAGGGCCTGGGCGAGCTCCATGCCCCGGACCTCGGGGACCATGGTCTGCTCGGCGCCCCGGATGGAGAGGAGGAATGCCGAGAGGGCGGCGACGATCATGAGGGCCATGATGGCGCCGAGGGCGTAGGCCGCCGCGCGGTAGTGCTCCCGGCTCAGGGATTCCATCTTGCGGAGGTCGAGGGGCAGGCTCGGCAGTCGTATCTCGGAGGGCTTCGCGAGCTTGGGGAACTTGGGTAGCTTGAAGTCGAGCTTCATGGGCGGTCCGTTTCCTCTCGAGCCGGTCCCGGGTAGCCGAGCAGGGTGCCTGCGAGTTCCCGTATCCCGTTGGCGAACTCCCGGTAGGGGAGGGCCTTCTTGTGCTGAAGCTGGAGGCGCCTGAGGGCGACGAGGCCGTCCTTCGTTTGTACCATTATGCCTCGGCTCTTGTCTAGGCCGAGCACCGTCCCGGGGAGGGCCTCCTCGAAGTCGAGGCTGCCCGGCCCGGCGGCGTAGGTGACGTGGGGATAGGGGAAGGACTCGAGGACGGCGAGCCGCTGGCCCCGCAGGTAGGTGAAGGCCCCGGGCCAGGGGCTGAAGGCCCGCACCTTGGCGTCGATGTCGAGGACGCCCGAGCCCCAGTCGATGAGGCCGTCCTCCTTCTTGAGGATGGAGCAGTAGCTCGCCTCGCCCTCCTGGGGCCGGGCCAGCTCCTTCCCCTCCTCGATCTGGCCGAGGACCCGGGAGAGGAGGTCGGCCCCGAGGAGGGCGGCGACCTCCGAGAGATCCTCGGCCGTCTCCAGGCCCGAGAGGGGCAGGCGCTCCACTCCGAGGATGTCCCCGGAGTCCATCTCGAGGGCGAGGCGCTGGACCGTGATCCCGGTCTCGCTGTCCCGGGCCAGGATGGCGCTCTGTATGGGAGCCGGGCCCCGGTAGCGGGGCAGGAGGCTCGGGTGGACGTTTACCCCGCCCCGGGGGAAGAGCTCGAGGAATCGGGGCCCGAAGATGCGGCCGTAGGCGAAGCTGACGAGGATCTCCGCCCCGAGGGGAGCCACGGCGGCCCGGGCCTCGGCGCCGAGGCGCTCGGGGGTCAGGACCGGGACCTTCGGCCCGAGGACGGCGGCGGCGGCCTGGGCCACCGGGGTCTCGGCGCAGGCCTGGCCCCGGCCGCAAGGAGCTTCCGGATTGGTGAGGACGCCGACGATCTCGTGCTCGAAGGAGAGCCGCACCAGGGAGGGCACGGCTATGTCGGGGCTGCCGGCGAACAGTAGGCGCATGGCGCGACCGGCCTTGAGCCCCGCCCTACTTCCGCAGGAGGCGGCGGTACTGGGCCAGGGCCCGCTCGCGCTTGAGGGCGTTGAGGCGATCGACGAAGAGAATCCCGTCGAGGTGGTCGTTCTCGTGGAGGATGAGCCGGGCGAGCATCCCGTCGGCCTCGACGGTAAAGGGACGTCCCTTCTCGTTGTAGGCCTGTATCCGGACCGCCTCGGGCCGCTGGACCTTCTGGTAGAGGCCGGGCAGGGAGAGGCAGCCCTCCTCGATGTCGGCGGTCTCCTGCGAGGTGAGGACGATCTCCGGATTTATGAAGACCCGGGGCTTGTCGCCCTCGAGGTCGGTGACGAAGAGGCGGATGGAGCGGTCCACCTGGGGAGCGGCCAAGCCGATCCCGTTGCCCCGCTTCAGGGCCTCGAACATCTCGGCGATGAAGGGTCCGAGCTCGGGGCCGAATTCGGCGACGGGCGCGGCCTTGCGCCCGAGGGTCTCGTGGCCGTAGGTGATGATATCCAGCATCGACATAGAATGTACCTATTCCAGGGCTCACTCGTCGAGCGGGGGAAGGGAGAGGCGCTGGCCCGGGGCCGCGCCGACCTTGCCGAACCAGCCTCGCGGCACCTCGAGGGCGTAGCGCACCGAGCGCTCGGAGCTCCGGGCCTCGAGGGAATAAGGCTCGAGGTCGAGGATCTCGCGGATCGTCCCGTCGGAGGAGAGGTAGGCTATCGAGAGGGGAATGGAGGTGTTCTTCATCCAGAATGAGAGGCGCTGGTCGGCCTCGAAGACGAAGAGCATGCCCTCGCCCTCGGCCAGGGACTTGCGGAACATGAGGCCCCGCTCCCGCTCCTCGGGCTTCCGGGCCACCTCGGCCTTGAGCAGGGCGCTTCCGACAGCGATCTCGACCGTCTTGAGGCGGGGATTGGCCTTGGTCGGCCCCTCGGCGGCGGGCTTGGCCGCGCAGGAGAGGACGCAGGCGCAGAGGAGGGCGGTCCGGGCCGCCTTGGACAGGAGCTTCATGGTCACCTCGACCTAAACGAAGCGGGGGCGCCGCCAGCGTGCTGACGGGGCCCCCGCGATGCTATCGACGAATTCCGATCGAAGGATCAGTACCCGCCCTTGGAGTCCCGAGGCTTGCGGGCTTTCTTGAGGAGCTTCCTCGCGAGCGCCTTCTGCTTGCGGTTCTTGATGGTGGAAGGCTTCTCGAAGTACTCGCGCTTCTTCCACTCGCGGATGATGCCCTCTTTCTCGACCATGCGCTTGAAGCGCTTTATGGCCTTCTCGAGGGGCTCGTTGTCGTCCACGACGATCTGCTTTATAGGAATCACCTCCCTTCGATAAGCCTTGCTATTATAGCGGCGGCGCGATCCTTGTCTAGTAGCGGGCGGGAGAGCCAGTACTCGGGGTCGACTGCCTGGCCCCGGGCGCGGAGCTCCCAGTGGAGGTGGGGGCCGGTGGACAGGCCCGTGGAGCCCGAGAGGCCGAGCCTGGTCCCCCGCTCGACCCCCTCCCCCACTGCCACGAAGAGTGTTGAGAGGTGCATGTACAGCGAATACAGTCCCGGCAGGTGCTCGACGACGACGGTCAGGCCGGTCACGGCCCGGTCCGCGGCCATGACCACCCGGCCCGGTGCGCAGGCCGAGACCTCCGCCCCCGTGGCCACGGCGAGGTCGAGGCCGGCGTGGAGGCTCGTCTCGGCGCCCCCGCCCTGGTACAGGTAGCGCCTCCGGTCGCCGAAGCCCGCGCTCCTGCGCCGGGGCACGAGGGGGAGCATGAAGGCCGAGCCGTCGAGGAATACCGCCGCGGGGTCGGCCCGGGCGAGGAGCTCGGCGAGCTTCCTGGCCTCGGCCTCCTTGCGGGGGCTGGGCTCGGAGCGGAGCCTCGTGTTCGCCGCGTCAAGGGCGATGTCCTCGCTCGGGAAGGTCCGCGCCTCGACGGAGAGCCGGGCCGAAAGGGCGGCGGCCCCCTCCACCAGGACGAGGTAGTCCCCGGGAGGAAGGTCGAAGGGTATGGCCATGAGGAAACCGTAGGCCCGGAAGGCCGCTGCGGCGCCGACCCGGGGAGGGGAAGCGAGCTCGGGCCCGGCGAAGGCCGCGGCCGCGGCGATGATCCTGCCCTCGCCCGCCGCCGCGAGCCGGGCCTCGGCCCCCGCGAAGCTCGCCTCGGCGAGGACCCAGGCGAGGAGGGGATCGCCCTGGCGGAGACGCTCGGGGCAGAGGAGGCCCGCCGCTGGAGCGGCGGCAGGGAAGGCCGGGCCGCCCGCCTGGGCAGCGAGCCTCGCGGCGAGCAAAGCGAGGGCGAGGATAGCCGCGGCTGACCTGCTCGTCGTTCTCATCGAAGCCAGGATAGCGGCCGAGGCCCGCTCCGGGAAGCCCTTCGGCGGCGGCGCTCGGAGGCGGCGGCGCTTCCGCTCTGGCCGCAAATAGTCTATACTCCGGCGAAAGGTCCATCCGAAAGATTGGAGTTCCGCATGCTCTTCTTCACGACGGGAAACCTCATCACCCTCGGCGTCGTCCTGGTCGTGCTCCTCGTCTACCGCCAGCTCGACCGCGATAACCGCTCGCTCGAGAAGGTGAAGAAGTACGCGGACCGGCTCAAGGACGAGCTTTCCGCCTACGTCGACAAGCGCGCGGAGGACCTCCAGCGCTACGGCATCGAGCTCGACGTCCAGCAGAAGGCGGCCAAGGTCGCCCTGGAGCGGGTGCAGGCCGTCCAGCAGGGCCTCTCGGAGCGGGCCGAGGCCATCGGCGGGATCGAGAAGCGCCTGGGCGAGTACGACGCCGCCCTGGCCCGGCTCATGGAGATGACCGAGCGGGTCGACGAGAACCTCTCCCGCCTCCACGACGAGGCCGAATTCACCGAGCAGGTGGCGCATAAGCTCGACGCGGCGGAGAAGGGCATGGCCCTCATCGAGCGGGACCTCCCCGCCCTCCGCGCCTCCTTCGCCAAGGACGCGGGGGCCGCCCTCGAGTCCTTCAAGGGCGAGCTCCTCGCCGACGTCGGCCGCCGCCTGGGCGAGGTCGCCGCCCTCCTCGAGCGGGCCAAGGCCGAGGCCGGGCTCAGCGTCCAGCGGGCCGAGGCCGGCCGGGCCGAGCTCGAGCGCGAGCTCGCCAAGGCCTTCGACAAGGCGAGGACCGAGGCGGTCAAGCTCGAGGACGCCGCCTTCGACAAGCTCAAGGAAGCCAGCGAGCTCAAGGCCGCCAAGCTCAAGGAGCTCATGGAGGAGAAGTTCGGCCAGCTCGGCGCCCTCGCCAAGGAGCGGGCGACCGAGATCCAGGGCCTGGTCAAGGGACTGAAGGCCGAGTGGAAGGCCGAGGCCGAGGAAGCCTCGGCGACCCTCGCCCGGAGCCTCGAGGAGGCCGAGGCCAGGGTCGGGGCCCAGGTCGAGGCCGTCGCCCGGAGCGAGGCCGCCGTGGCCGCCTCGGCCTCCCGGATCCAGGCCGAGCGGGAGGCCCTCGAGGCGCGGATCGCGACGGAGGGGAGCGCCCTCCAGTCCCGCGCCTTCGAGGAATTCGGCCGCCGCCTCGCCGAGTACGGCTCCGAGGTCGAGGCCCGCTTCCAGCGCCTCGAGGCGGCCGGGGGAGAGCTCGGCCAGCTCGACCAGGCCCTCCGCGCCTCTATGGAGCAGACCGCCCGCCGGGTCGAGAACGACTTCGCCGCCTTCGGGCAGGCCCTCGAGGACCGCCGCGGCCGCTTCGAGGAGGGCTTCGCCGCCGAGGCGGCCAAGCTACGCGGCGGCATGAAGGCCCTCGAGGAGGAGCTCGACGCCCTCAAGTCCCGGGCCTACGACAACGTCTCCGAGAAGCTCAAGGTCTTCGAGGACGAGTTCTTCGCCGACCTCAAGGCCCGGAGCGACGACGTCGAGGCGCGACTGGAGTCCTGGCGCTCGGACCTCGACCGCACCCTCTCCGAGCTCTCGGCGGCGGCGGCGGCCGAGCGCGTCGCCTCCGAGAAGGCCGCGGCCGAGGAATCCCGCGCCCGCCTCGCCGAGCTCCAGGCCCGCTCCCAGGAGCAGCTGGACAAGCTCCGCGAGCGGCTCGAGGCCCTCCAGGACGGGATCAGGGCCCAGAGCGGCATGGCCGACGAGGCCCTCGCCGCCCTCAAGCAGTCGGTCCTCAAGGACGCGGCCGAGGCGCGGGGCACCGCCCAGGCCTACGTCGAGGGCGAGATCTCCCGCTTCTCCCTCGAGGCGGGCGGCCGCATCAAGAACGCCGAACGGGAGCTCGGCTCCCGCCTCGAGGCCCTGGCCGCCTCGGTGGGCGCGGAGGAGCTCCGGGTGCGCGAGACCCGCGAGTCCCTGGCCCAGGCGACCGACTCCATCCGCTCCCGCTTCGACGAGGCCCTCGCCGAGGCCGAGGGCAGGATGCGCTCCGAGCTCGAGGCCTTCGCCGCCTCGAGCCTCGGCCTCATCGAACGGGCCAAGACCGAGTACGAGGACCAGTCCTCCTCCTTCGTCCAGGCCTCCCAGGCCGAGCGCGACCGCCTGGCCAAGGAGCTCGCCGGCCTCGAGGACCGCACCGCCGAGCTGCGGACCGACCTCACGGGCCGCATCTCCCAGGCCCTCGAGGGCTTCTCCCGCGGCTACGAGTCCCTCATGGCCGACCTCGAGAAGCGCCGGCGCGAGGCCCAGGCCGAGGGCGACGCCCGGCTGCGCGAGTACCGCGACGCGGTCCAGGACCTGGGCCTCAAGCTCGAGGCGAGCCGCGCCCAGGCCATGGCCAAGGCCGAGACCGAGGCCGCCCGCCTCTCCGGCGTCCTGGCCGAGATCGACAAGGAGCAGAAGGCCTTCGTCGCCCAGACCAAGATCTTCGAGCGGGCCGACGAGCTCCGCGAGAGCCTCGCCTCGGGCATCGAGTCGATGAAGTCCGACCTCGCCCGGCTCGAGGGCCGGCGGGCCGAGGTATCGGAGATCGAGGTCCAGCTCAACAAGGTCAAGCGCCTCGAGGACGAGGTCAACCAGAAAGTCACCCGCTTCCTCGCGGAGAAGCGCCGCATCGACTCCCTCGAGGAGGACTTCTCCCGCCTGGCCTCCGTCTCGCAAGGCGTGGACAAGCGGCTCGAGGAGGTCACCGGCCAGGCCGACGCCCTCACCCAGGCCCAGGCCGACATCCGCCGGGTCCTCGAGCTGGCCAAGGAGGCCGAGGCCGCCTCCGACCGCATCGAGAAGAAGGCGGGCGTCCTCGACTCGACCGCCGAGGCGGTGGACAAGAACTTCCAGCAGATCCAGGCCATCGAGAAGGCCGTCGCGGGCTTAGGCGGCGAGCTGCGCGCCCTTCCCGGGCGCCTCGCCGAGCTCAAGAAGGCCGTGGATCAGCTCGCCGCCGGACAGGACAGGACCGAGGCGGCGGTCCGCAAGCTCGGAGAGCTCGACGCGGACATAGCCGAGGCGGAGAAGCGCATCGCCGAGGTGCAGAAGGCCCGCGAATGGGTCGCCCGGGCCGAGACCAGGCTCGAGGAGATCGACCGCCGCGCCCAGGAGCAGCTCAAGCTCCTCTCCACCCTCCTCAAGGAGGAGGGCGGCTCGGCCAAGGCCTCCCGCGAGCGGGGAGCCCCCCCGGCCAGCGTGCAGGACACCGTCCGCAAGCTCGCCCGCCAGGGCTGGAGCGTCGACGAGATAGCCCGCGCCGTCAAGGTAAGCCGCGGCGAGGTGGAGCTGATCCTCGAGCTCGGCGGCTCCTGAGCCCTGGCCGGACCGGGCCTTCCGGCGCCAACAATCTTCGAGGCACTAGAAAAAGAGAGGGGCTGTTCCCGAAGGGACAGCCCCGTCTCCTTTTTTTACCTCCGCCTCGCTGACGAGCGACGCTTTCTTTTTAAATAAGCGACCTACGACGATCCGCAACGGAGGTACGGCAATACCCGCCCCGAACCGCGTCGATCACGGTTCCAATGATATCCCGCGACGCTGCGAACACAAGAGGAAAGCCCATAAAAGCTTGTAGACATTTGCCTACAAGGAGTAATTGTATTTATGATATATATTTAAAATTGTCGCCCCAAAGCCTCCTTCGAGGAACGCGAAGGGCGGCCCCGATCGGCAAACTTGACGCCGCTCAGCCCGATGCTATGATAGCCCGGCAAGGGAGACAGCATGCCGAAGAACCGCTTCACCCACGCGACCTGGAAACGCCTCTCCGCGACCATGGCCTCAGGCTTCGCGATGGACCGGAGCCGTGCGGAAGCCTTCGCTGGCAATCCGACCGCCAAGCTCATCGGCGCCCTGCCCTTCCTCGCGGGCTGCCGCGCCCCCGAGCGCTGCGCCCTGGCCCACCTCGCGGTCTTCGTGCTGGGCGGGGCCTCCGGGCCGGCCCGCGAGCTCTTCGACCACGCCGAGTCGGACGACTACGACGTCCTCGCCCGCCTCTCCTCCATAGCCTCCTTCGACGGGGGCGATCCCGCGCTCATCGCCCGAGGCATGAAGCTCCTCGCCATCGTCATGATCGCGGGCTACAAGAAGGACCTGGCGGCCGACCGGGCCGCGGGCAGGTACAATCCCCTCGGGGCGGGCGCCTGGGACGCCGAGGCCCTCCTCCGGAGCCTCAGGTCCCAGGTCGAGGCGATCCCCGCCCCGGAAATGGACGAGATCCTCGGCCTCGACGCAGCCCTCCGCGGGTACTGGGAATGAGACAGCAGCTGAGGGCCACGGGCTTCTTCTGGGCGATCGTCTTCCTCCTGGCCGGCTGCTTCAACGTCTATCGGGTGCTCTCGAAGGAGGGGGGGACCTTGCTCTCAGTCCTGCTCGACTTCCAGGCCATCACGCTCTTCATCATGAGCGCCCTCTTCGTCGCGAGCGCCTACGTCCCCTTCCTCGTCTGGTACCAGCCGATCATCATGTTCGCCCTGACGCCCCTGCCCTTCATGACGACCCACGAGTCCTTCTACGGCCTCGGCTTCTTCAGCATGGGCGTCATCCTCCTGTTCCGCCTCGGCTTCTACGAGCGGCATCGCGTCCCCAAATTCCTCGCGAGCCTCGGCTACCTCTACGGCTGCGAGCTCTTCACCGCCCTCAGGACCGGCCGCGGCCTTTTCTACACGCTGACGCCCCTCTTCTTCATCTCCGCCTTCCTCCTCTTCCTCTACTTGGCTTTCCAGGAGAAGCTCGCCGTCTACCTCAAGGAACCCAAGCCCCGCTACTCCCTGAGCGAGCGAGGCCTCTCCGCGGCCGAATGCGTCTACGTCAAGGCGGTGGCCGAGGGCAGGATGCTCAAGCAGATCGCCTTCGAGTGCGGCGTGAGCGAGTCCACGGTGCGCAACTCCCTCTCGCGCGCCTACCGCAAGCTCGGCCTGGAGGACAAGTCGGCCATCGCGGCCCTGGCGGGGAAATACGAGATAGTCGACTGAGGCTCCGCGGGCCCGGCCGCGCCCCGAGGACGGGCTCAGGGCTCGCTCGGCGATAGGTCGAGCTCCAAGGAGCAGCGCAGTCCCCGCCCATCCGGCCCCGGCCCCCGCTCGAGCCGGCTGCCGATCTGCTCGGCGAGGAGCTCGACGAGGCGCAGGCCCGTGCCGGGGGAGTCCTCCCCCCCTCGGGAAACCGCCATGCCGACCCCGTCGTCCTCGACCGCGAGGGAGGCCCGGCCGCCTTCGGATCGGAGGGAGACGGAGATACTGCCCGCGCGGCCCCCGGGAAAGGCGTACTTGAGGGCGTTGGTGGTGAGCTCCGTGACGATGATGCCGAGGGGCACCGCCCGCTTGAGCTCGAGCCTCGCCGGCACGAGCTCCTCGACGAGCTCGACCTCGATCCCCGGCCCGCCGAGGTAGCCCTCGCGGAAGCTCTCGAGGAGGCGCCTGAGGTAGTCGGAGAGCTCGACGTCCATGAGGCCCTCCGAGCGGTAGAGCATGTCGTAGATGAGGGCCATGGCGCGGATCCGGTCCTGGACCCGGCCGAGGGCCTCGCTCTCCGCTCCCTCGCCGATCCGGTCCATCTCGAGGGAGCAGAGGCTCGAGATCATGGCGAGGTTGTTCTTGACCCGGTGCTGGAGCTCGCGCAGGAGCATGTTCTTCTCGTCGAGGGCCCGCCTGAGGGCGGCCTCGGTGGCCTTGCGCTCCGTGATGTCCCGGGCCTCGTACATGGCGATGCGCTTGCCGCCGGGACCGAGGCCGGCGGGGGCGGCCCGGCCCTCGAACCAGCGCAGGCCCCCGAGGACCTCGAGCTCGTACTCGATCATGCCGCCCATCTCGCCCCTCGTCGCCCTGAGGACGAGGGCCATGAGGTCCTCGGCGAGCTCGGGAGGGAAGAGCTCGCGTATCGTGCGGCCCCGGAGCCGCTCGGGCTTGGAGAGGAGGACGGCCTCGTCGGCGGAGAAGACCTCGAGGTAGGTGCCCTCCTCGTCGATCATGATGAGGAGGTCGGGGCTCGCGTTGACGAAGGTGACGAAGCGGCGGGCCTCCTCACGGAGGCGCCGCGCCTCCTCGACCCGGCCGAGGGCGGCGGCGAGGACGGCGCCGGCCTCGGAGGGGGAGAACTCCCTTCGCATGAAGCCGACGATGCGCTTGCCGATGCAGGAGGCGAAGTCGTAGTCCCCGACCCGGCCCGGGAGGACGAGGACGAGGGGGGGACCCTGGCCGTCGAAGTCGAGGCAGGCCTTCCCGCGCTCCAGGTAGTCGAGGTCGAGGAGGAGGAGGGAGGCTCCGGCCGCCTCTACGGCGCCTGCGGCGAGCCCCAGGGACTCGCCCAGGGAAGCGAGGGCTCCTGAGAGGCGCTCGAGGAGGGAGGCGTCGCCCGAGAGGAGGAGTATCCGCTTCTTCTCGCCCGGGCCTTCGTCCGAAGCCATGGAGTAAGTATACGCAAAAACGCCCGTTAATAAAAAGCGCATCGGAGGCGGGAGCCCGGCCGGCCGGCCGGCGCGCCTGGGCGCCGGGCTGCCCTCCGTGCTAGTATCCGGCAGCGAGGTGGCCGGATATGGGCGAGCGCGACGGAACGGCGGGAGGGGAAGGGGCGGAAAGGCGGGCGGGGGAGGCCTTCGGGAGGCTCTATGCCATCGTCGCCCGGCTGCGGGCCCCCGACGGCTGTCCCTGGGACCGGGAGCAGACGCCCTCGAGCCTGCGGGGCAGTGTCGTCGAGGAGGCCTACGAGCTCGTCGAGGCCATCGGCGAGGGCGACGCCGAGCACGTGCGCGAGGAGGCGGGAGACCTCTACCTCCTGGCCACGATGATCGCGTACATGCACGAGGAGGGAGGCGCGTTCTCGGTCGCCGACTCCCTCGACTCCATCTCGGCCAAGCTCGTGCGCCGGCATCCCCACGTCTTCGGCGAGGCCGAGGCCGCCACCCCCGACGCGGTGCTCAGGCAGTGGAACGAGATCAAGGAGAAGGTCGAGGGCCGGAGGGCCAAGGACTCGATCCTCGACGCGGTGCCCCGCGCCCTGCCGCCTCTCGAGCGGGCCAACAAGGTGCAGAAGAAGGCGGCAAAGGCCGGATTCGACTGGGTCGAGCCGGCGGCGGTCTGGGCCAAGGCCCGCGAGGAGCTCGCGGAGGCCGAAGAGGCCTGCGAGGCCTCGGCCGCCGCCGGGGACAAGGCCGCCCTCGAGGAGGAGCTCGGCGACCTCCTGTTCAGCGCGGTGAACCTCTCCCGCTTCCTCGGCGTCGACCCCAGCCTCGCCCTCCACGGGGCGGTCGAGAAATTCTGCCGCCGCTTCCGCGGCGTCGAGAAGGGCATGGCGGCGCGGGGCTTGGCCCTCGCGGCCGAGAACATGGCGGCGATGGACGAGCTCTGGGATTCGGCCAAGGCCGAGGAGCGCGCCGGAGGCCGAGGCCCCGGCCGAGACGAGTGATCGCCTAGGCGCCGGGGCGCCGCGCCGGCCCCTCGAGCTCGGCGGCCAGGCCCTTGAGGAAGCGCAGGTCCTCCTCGAGGCCGGGCAGGTCGTCGCCCGGCTCGGCCCCGACCCGCGCCGCGCCGAGGATGACGAAGCTCCCCATCTTGGAATCGGACTCCGCGGCCTTGAAGGCGGCCAGGCGGCGGCGCCAGTGCGCCTCGTCGTCGGCGAGGCGGCCGGCCGCCCCGTCGCGGCCGAGCTTCCGCGCCATGATGAGGCGGACGCCGCGGCCCGCGGCCTCGAGGGCCGCGCTCGCCGCCTCGTCGGAGGCCCCCGGGAGCGGCTCCCAGGCCAGGGACACGAAGGGGTGCCCCGCCGCGGCGGCGAGGGCCGAGGCCGCCTCGTAGCTATCCGCCCAGGTATCGGGACAGGGGCAAATGCAGAGGCTGCGGCCCCGCTCGGCGGCCAGGTCGCCCAGGCGCCGGAGCTCGGCGGCCAGGGGCTCGAGGCCGGGATCCTCGGCGGGAGGCCGGCGACGGCGGCCCGCGGGCCGACTCTGGCCCGCGAAGATGCGGATGTAGGGGGCCTGCAGCCGGGCCGCCGCTTCCAGGACCGCGCCGAAGCGGGCGTTGAAGCCCCCGTCCGAGCCCGCCCGGTAGAGGGGAGCGTAGGAGGCTATCGTCAGGCCGGCTCGGAGGGTGTCGATCATGAGATCGTCGGCGGCCTTCGGGTCCTCGCCCGGGGCGTGGGCCTCGCTTCCCCACTCGACCGCGTCGAAGCCCGCGGCCGCGGCCACGCGCAGGAAGCCGCGGGCTTCCCGCGAGAGGAGGGCGGTGGAGGACAGGCCGATGCGGATCATGGGCGCCCATTCTATCGGAAGGGGCCTTCCTCCTCAAGGCGGCCAGCCTAGCGTCGCCGGCCCGCCTTCATCTATACTGGCCCCATGGCCCTACTCTCGCCCGCGTCGCTCAAGCGGGCGCGCGAAGACTTCTACGCCTTCAACGCCCTGAATTCGGCTTCCTTCACCCTCCTTTCGGGCAGCTTCCTCACCCTCTTCGCCCTCTCCCTCGGGGCCTCCAAGGTCCTCGTCGGCGTCCTCAACGCCCTCGGCTACGTGACCTTCTTCTTCCTCCCCCTGGGCAAGCGCCTCGTGCGGCGCAGGTCCATCGTGGGCGTCTTCGGCTGGGCCTGGGTGGCCCGCCACCTGGCCATGCTCCCCGTCCTCGCCTCCCCCCTCCTGCTCGCCGCGGGGGCCCCCGGCGCGGCCTTCGGCCTCATCCTCGCGGGAGCGGCCCTCTTCAACTTCTTCCGCGGGGTGGGCCTGATCGGCAACAATCCCGTCCTCGCCCTCCTCTCGGAAGGCGGCGCGGGCTCCAGGCGCCAGGACAAGGGGGCCTTCCTCGTCACCGTCTCGATCGTCGGCTCCCTCGCCGGCCTCGGGGCCAACCTCGCCGTCGCCCTCCTCCTGGGCCGGAGCGCGAGCCCCGCCCTCTACGTCGCGGCGATAGCCGTCGGCATCGCGATGGGCCTCGTCGGCTCGGCATACCTCCTCCGCGCCCCCGAGCCCGAGGATTACCGGCCCTCGGCCTCCACGAGCGTATGGCGCGCCTCGGTCGAGGCGATGCGCGACCGCCACTTCCGCTCCTTCATCGGCGTCTACGCGGGCCTGGCCTTCGTCTCGGGCATGGCCCGCTCCTTCCTCCCGGTCTACGCCAAGGAGGTCTTCGGCCAGGGCGACGACGCGGTCATGGCCTACTCCCTCGTCGGCAGCCTCGGCACCCTCGCCATGGGCCTGCTCACCCGCCTCCTGGTCGACCGCCTCGGGGCCAAGCCCCTCTACGTGATCTATACCGCGGCCTCCGCCCTGAGCCTCGTCCCCCTCGTCCTGGCCGGCCCCGCCGGCGGCGCCGCGGTGGCCCTCTTCCTCGTCCTCGTCAACTTCCTCTCCGCCTTCGGCTTCAACGGCGAGGAGAACGTCGGCCAGACCTACTTCTTCGCCCTGGCGGGCCCCGCGCGCATGCTCGACCTCGGGGTCCTCTACTTCATCGCCTACGGCCTCGGCGGCTCGCTCGGCGCGGGACTCGGGGGCGTCGCCCTCGACCTCCTGGGCGCGGCGGGCCTCGGCCCCGTCCTCGCCTACCGCGTCTTCTACGGGGTCCTCCTCGCCGGCATCATCGGCCTGCTCTTCCGCGCGGCGCGCCTGCAGACCCTCGGCTCGGCCACGGTGCGCGAGTCCCTCGGCGTCATCTTCTCCATCCGCGACCTGGCCTCCTTCGGCCTCCTCCAGCGGCTCGACCGGAGCGCGGCCCCGGAGGAGGAGATCCGCCTCATCCACGAGCTGGGCACCAGGGCCGGCCGGCGCCGGAGCGCGGCCCTGGCGCGGACCCAGCGCGAGATCCTCGGCTACCTCGGCTCGCCGCGCTTCGACGTGCGCATGGAGGCCATCCTCGCCCTCGAGAAGATGCCCTGGCTCTGCCCCGAGGCCGAGCTCGCCCTCCTGGCCGAGGTCGAGCGGCAGCCCTACACGACGGCCTACGTGGCGGCCCGGGTCCTCGGGAAGAAGCCCTGCCCCGCCGCCCTGCCCGCCCTCCGCGCGGCGGTGCACGGCCAGGACTACATGCTCCAGGGCTCGGCCGTGGTGGCCCTGGCGCGGCTCGGGGACCGGGGCAGCATCCCCCTCGTCGAGGAGCTCCTCGCCCGGACGGACAATCCCCGGGTCCGCATCGCCGCGGCCTACGCCCTCGAGCTCCTGGGCAGCTCGGAATCGGTCCCCTCCCTCGTCGCCTGCCTCCGGCGGGCGAGCCAGCCCCGCTTCGCGAGCGACGAGATACTCCTCTCGACCGCCGCGATACTGGGCATGATGCCCCGCTTCTACACGATGTACGCGGCCTTCATGGAGGACGAGGCCGCGGGCCTCGCCCTCCTCGGGGACGCGGCGGCCGAGAGGGGCCTCGAGCCGGGCGCCTTCGCGGCGGCCTTGTCCCGCCTCCTCGCCGAGCCCTCCGACGGGGTGCCGATCTCGCGCCTCATCCTCGAGCGCTCCGACAGCGCGGCCGCCATAGTCCTGGCCGAGGCCGCCCTCGATCCCGCCCTCGGCTACCGGGGCCTGCGCTTCTTCATCGCCGCCTTCGCCGCCCTCGAGCCGCTTCCCGCGCCGCGCTGAGCCTTTAAAGGCAACAGGCTTCGGGGCACCCCTCCCGGTTACTCGCGTATTCCGTCTTGCCCGTCCGAGCGCTTGGGCCTATCATGGTCGGCGGAGCCCGGTAGCGCCCGACGCGAAGGCCCCAGAGACGAGGCAGGGGAAAATGTCTTCATCCGACAAGCGCATCCTGGTGCTCAATTGCGGCAGCTCGTCGCTTAAATACGAGGTTTTCCTCATGCCCGAGCGGCGGAGCCTGGGCAAGGGCCTCGTGGAGAGGATCGGCGAGGCCAAGGGCCTCATCTCCCAGAAGTCGCCCGCGGGGGAGATCAAGGAGGAGCGGCCCTTCCCGAGCCACGCCGAGGCCATGGCCGCGGTCGGCGCCGCCCTCGTCGATCCCAGGGCCGGGATACTGAAGGGCCTCGGCGAGATCGACGGCGTCGGCCACCGCGTCGTGCACGGCGGCGAGGAGTTCGCCTCCTCGGTCGTGATCGACGAGAAGGTGATGGCCGCCCTCGAGCGGAACGTCGAGCTCGCGCCCCTGCACAACCCGGCCAACATCACGGGCATCCGCGAGGCGGAGCGCCTCCTGCCCGGCCGCTCCCAGGCGGGGGTCTTCGACACGGCCTTCCACCAGACCATGCCCCCCGCGGCCTACCTCTACGGCCTGCCCCGCGAGCTCTACGACAAGTACCGGATCCGGCGCTACGGCTTCCACGGCACGAGCCACCGCTTCGTCGCGGGCCGCGCCCTCGAGCTGCTCAAGCGCCACCCCGACAACACGAACCTCATCACCTGCCACCTCGGCAACGGGGCCTCCATCACGGCCATAGCCAACGGCCGCTCCATCGACACCTCGATGGGCTTCACCCCCCTCGAGGGACTGATCATGGGCACGCGCTCGGGCGATCTCGACCCGGCCATCCTGGGCTTCCTCGAGGAGCGCGGCATGAGCTCGAAGGATATCTCCTCCCTGCTCAACAAGAAGAGCGGCCTCCTGGGCCTCTCGGGCGTCTCCAACGACCTGCGCGACGTCGAGGCGGCGGCCAAGGCGGGCAACAAGAACGCGACCGAGGCCCTCGAGGCCTACGCGCACCGCGCGCGGCGCTACATCGGCGCCTACGCCGCCGAGCTCGTCAAGCTCGACGCCATCGTCTTCACCGGCGGCGTCGGCCAGTACGGCGTCGCGATGCGCGAGCGCATCTGCCACCGGCTCGAGAACATCGGCATCGTGATGGACTACGAGCGCAACGCGGCGAACGGCGGGGCCGAGGGCGTCGTCTCCGCCCCCTGGTCGCCCGTGACCATCCTCGTCGTGCCGACCAACGAGGAGCTCCAGATTGCCATGGACGCCTTCGGCCTCCTCTTCCCCCAGGAATCCGCCGCGCTCAGGCGGCGCGACGCGGACCGCTAGTGAACTGCCTCGAACCTTGTAGTGCATGATGGGTGATGCGGGGAGGGGAACCTTCGGGAGGTTCCCTCTCCCCGCTCCCCACCCTTCCCATCGGGCACCAGCATTGAAAGCGTCACCTTCATCGCTAGCGAGCGTTCCTGCTAGAAGCCTGCTTCGCTCGTGTACCCGCCGTAACGAGCATGCTTCCCCGTAATCCCCCCCGCTCCGGCCGCCGCGTACTTCGATGGCGGCTCGCGGCGAGCCGCGGCTCGGCGCCTATGGCCCGGCGACTAGCCCGCGAGATGCGGTTGGACACCGAGCCGCAGGACAGCCCGAGCTTGCGGCCGATGGCTCGGAGCGACTCGCAGGAGGAGAGGCGACGCGAGATATCCTCGTAGTCGACGACGCGCTTGGCGTAGTAGTCGAGGCTGAAGCTCTGGACGGAGAAGGTCCTGCCGCAGGAGGAGCAGCGGAAGCGGGGCACGAGGCCGAAGGCCTTGGTGGGATAGGAGCCCCAGAGGAGGTAGGCCTGGTAGGGGTGGCCGCCGCTCGGCGGCCGGTGCTTGCTGCAACCCTTCCAGGGGCAGAAGGGAGGGATGAAGGCGCTCATGCCTCCCTAACGCGCCTCGATTGCCTCCCTGATTGAGGGCGCAACAGAATTCAAGGCAGTCTAGTCGCCCAGCTCGACCTTTCGCCGTTCCGGATCCGGGTTCTGGCGGAAGAAAACCGCCACGTTCCCGATCATGGTCACGAGCTCGCTCCGAGTACGCTGCGCGAGCTCGGCCGCGAGCTCCCGCTTCTCGTCCTTGCGGTCGCCGAAGCGGAGCTTGACCAGCTCGTGGTCGCGGAGCAGGACGTCGAGCCTGGACACGAAGGCGTCGGTCAAGCCGGCGCGGCCGAGGCTCGCGAGGCTCGCGAGGGTCTGGGCGGCTCCCGCGAGCTTGGCCCGCTGCTTGGGACTGAGCATCGCTCCTCCTTTCAGAACGGCAGCCGCGCGAGCAGCCGGGCCAGGAGCCGTACGAGCTCGTCCCCGGCCGCCCGCAGGGCGGCGAGGATCACGAGGCCCGTGACGAGGCCCTGCAGGTAGTGGACTATGCGGTTCCGGTAGATGATCCGCGTTATGCGATAGAGCACGGGATTCAGCATCTCGTCGATCGCGCGCCACAGGGGATGGAGGCTGTTCCACCGCGCCGCGTAGGCGACGATGCGGGCCAGGGCGCAGAGGGCCAGGAAGCCCAGGAGGAAGGCGACGGCCGACCAGGCCGCTCCCAGGAGGAGGCCCAGGACGACGCCGACGCTGATGCTCCCCGCGTAGGCCAGGGTGGCGAGGATCCTGTTGAGGACGGCGAGGACGGCCACCGCGGCGATGGGTGAGAAGTCGAACTTGCCCGCCGAGAGGAAGGGGAAGCGCCGGAACCAGCCGAGATAGGGATCGACCGCCCGGGCGAGGAGGGCGCCGGCCCTGGCCGCGCCGAGCTCGGGCAGCCAGCTCATGAGGATACGGGCCGCGCAGGCCAGCATGTAGACGGAGACCGCCGCGCCGAGGATGCGGGCGATGAGGGAGAAGGCCACGCGCGCCCCCTAGGGTTCGAGCCGCTGGAGCGACTCCATGGTTTGCTGGAGCTCGACGGTGCCGAGGGCGGTCTTGAGGCTGTCCCGGGCCGGGTCGAAGGTCGGGTCGAGCCTGAGTGCCTCGGTCCAGTCGGCCATGGCCTTGGCGATATCGCCCGAGGCCTCGGCTTCCAGGCCGCTAAGGTACAGGATATCGACCCGTTTCGCAAGCTCGGCCCGGCCGAGGTCGCCCAGGGAGAAGGCGGCCTGGATCGAGATGCGGTTCAGGGGGGTGAGCTGGGTGGTGAGGTCGAGGGTGTAGTTCACGTTGAGGCGGATGGTCTCGATCGTGAAGGCCGTGCCGACGGAGAGGCGGGGATTGCCGCCCTTCACCAGGAGGCCGCCCTGGAACTGGAAGAAGTCGGTGACCTGGACGAGGGTCCCCGCGGCGGCGTAGAGCCGCTCGGAGTCCCCGGGCTCGAGGAGGTTGATGGGCTTGGTCAGGTCGAGGGAGATGAGGACGGGCCTGAGGGGCGAGTAGGCCATGCCGAAGGTGGCCGCGGTGGGCAGGGGGTCGCCGAGGACGGGCGGGCCGAAGTTCTTGAGGGCGAGGCCCAGGGAGGCGTTCTTGGCCCGGGCGTGGTAGAGCTTGACGAAGTTGAAGCGGGTGAGCATCCCCAGGTCGACCATGACCGCCAAGGCGTTGTTGGTCTCGGTGATCGACTCGTCCTCGACCGCGGGGATGGAGCGGTAGGCGAGCTTGCCCGTGGCGCCGACGGCGATGCCGTTGAAGTAGTAGCCGGGGAAGAGGTTGTAGGAGACGTTGAAGCCGGCCATGGCCTCGGAGTAGTAGCCGGAGCCCGAGCGCTCGCCGAAGTCGTCGTAGGCGGTGAAGGGGAGGTAGAGCCACTTGCCCCCGACGCCGAAGCCCAGGCCCTTGTAGCGGATCGTGTAGACGGCGCCCTCGATCTTGGAGTCGGCGATCCAGTTGTTGTGGAAGACGGCGAGCTCGGTGTAGTCGAGGCAGCTCGAGGCCGCGGGGTTGGACTCGAAGTAGGAGGAATCCCGGGCCACGGCGGTGTAGGCCGTGCCCATGCCCTCGGCGAGGCCGCCCATGGGGACGAGGAGGGATCGGAAGGTGGTCAGGCCCGAGTTGGGGTCGGGGTTGAGTATGTCGGAGAAGGCCTGGTAGGCGCTCGCGACGGCCTGGGCCCTCCCCGGGGGAGGGGCGAGGGCGAGGAGCGCGAGGGCGGCGAGGAGGCCCGCCGCCGAAAGCCCGTTCCGCTTCATACTCAAGCGAAAGTATACTATGGTCTACCTGCGATTTCTATACGGGTCCGATCTTCCTACACCCCGGGGCGCGGCGAGCCGAAAATAGCTGAAGGGGCGGTCCCTCAGGGAAACCGATAATTGAAGGATATATTGAGCTATATGAGCTTCCAGCCGCGCTTCGCGCCCGGGACCTCCGGCCCGCGCGCCCGCGCCCTCGCCCTCCTCATCCTCGCCATCGCCGCCGCCCCCGCGGCCGCGATGGGCAGGCGCGAAGACCCCCTGATCAAGGCCCAGAAGCTCATCGACGACCAGAACTACAACGAGGCCAAGCTCTACCTCGCCCGCTTCATGCGGGACAACCCCGAGCGCTTCGACGAGGCCCTGAGGAAGATCCGGGAGATCGAGCGTCTGCAGAACGACTACACGAGGACCTCCAACGAGCTCCTGGCCACCATGCAGCAGGAGCCCGGCAACGACGATAAGATCCTCGCCCAGATCGCCCGGCTCGAGTCGATCCAGCGCAACCCCAACGCCACCGACAAGGCCACGATCGTCAAGCTCAAGGAGACCCGCCTCGCCCTGAAGAACCAGGACCTCATGCGGCGGATCATGACCGCCGGCCGCGGCCTGGTCGACCAGGGCCGCTTCACCGAGGCGGCTCGGACCTACGAGCAGGGCTTCGTCCTCTTCGAGCCCGAGTTCCTGAACGCGGGCTACGACGAGCTCACCGTGAAGGCGGTCACCGGCCTCGTCGCGCGGTCCAAGGAGCTCATCCCGGCCTACGAGGGCCTCCAGGACCGGGTCAGGCAGGCGGCCGGGGGCCTCGCCCAGGCCTTCCGCTCGGGGGAGCCGGCGGCCATCGAGGCGGCCCTCCCCGCCGCCGAGGCGGCCCTGACCGAGCTCGCCCGGCGCCGCCTCGAGGAGCACCAGGCCGGCCAGGGGCTCGCCGCCTGGACCGCCGCCATCCCCACCGAGGGCAAGTCGATCATCGAGTACTCGTACATGACCTACGCCAACCTCTTCATCCGCGGCCGGCCCGAGTCCCTGCGGCCCATCGAGGGGGAGAAGGGAAAGCCCGAGGGCATCGCCGGGGCCATGCTCGCCCAGTGGTCGAGCCTCCTCGAGGAGCTCCAGGCCGCTGCCGAGCCCGCCGTCGAGGGGGCCTACCGGGCCGCCGAGGCGGCCTACGACGCGGGCGAGCGCGAGGAGGCGCGGAGGGGCTTCCTCCTCGCCGCCCGGCTCGCCGCCCCGGCCCTCCGGACCCTCAGCCTGTGGAGCCTCCTCGCCCCGACGGACATCGACCCCGAGCTGAGCGACTGGGGCCGGAAGGCCGTGGTCGCCAAGGCGGCGGACTACGAGCGGCTGCGCCACCTCGGCCGGATCGCGGCCGCCCAGGCCCGGCTCTCCGAGCTGGCCCTGGGCGCGGAGGCCCTGCGGGCCGAGGCAGAGGCCTACATAGCGGCCCTGCCGCCGGCCCCCGAGCTCGGGCCGGCCCTGGCCTTCCTGGACGGCAAGCGCTCCTCGCTCAAGTCCGGCCAGGCCAGGATCGAGGCAGAGCGCTCCGCCTCCGCCGCCTTAGCCGAGGAGCTCGGCCGCTGGACGGTGGCGGGCCTGGGCAGCGAGGACGCGACCCGGGCCCAGGGAGCCTACGACGGCCGCATCGCCTCCACGATCGAGGAGGCGCGGGCCTTCGAGGTCGGCCTCGTCGCCAGCGCGGGCGGCCTCGAGTACGCCGAGCTCGAGCGCGACTACGAGGCCCGGGCCGCGGCGGGCGAGGAGGCGGCCCGCCTCCTCGCCGGCTCGAGCTCCGAGGACCCGGCCCTCGCCGGCATCCTCCTGCGCTACCCGAGCCAGAGCATCCGTATCCTCCTCGCCGAGGAGTCCGCCCTCCGCTCCCTCCGCCAGGCCGCCGCGGGCTACGCCGGCCGGCTCGAGCGAGAGCTCCCCTTCGTCGCCTCGGCCCCCTCGGTCCGCATCTGGTCCGAGAAGGCCCGCCTCCTCGACCAACGGGCCGCCGAGCTCCAGGCGAGCCGGACCGCCCTCCTCGCGAAGGCCCAGGACCAGAAGCGCCAGGCCGACGCCAACCGCCTCCGCGCCGAGGAGCTCCTCGAGGGCGCCAAGGCCGCGCTCCGCCGCGAGGACTTCGACGCGGCCCGGAAGAGCCTCGACGACTCGGGCAAGCGCTACCTCGCCTCCCTCTCCTACGAGGAGGACCAGGCCCTCAGGCAGGGCTCGTCCCGGGAGCTCGGGCGCCTCGGCGAGGAGATCGTCAAGGCCGAGAACGACAAGGTCGTCCGCGACACCCGCGCCCTCATCAACCAGGGCAAGGAGGCCTACTTCGCCGGGGCCTTCGACCGGGCCGAGTCCGCCCTGCTGCGCGGCCGCGAGCGCTGGAAGACGACCCACAACGACGACCTCAAGACCCCCGACCAGGACGAGGGCAGGAACCCGGAGGTCGAGTACTGGCTCGCCCTCGTCCAGACCGCCATCTCGGTCAAGACCGGCCGCGACATCCCGGCCACGGCCCCCCTCTACCCGGAGATGAGCCAGACCCTCTCCCTGGCCAAGAAGTTCTACGAGGAGGGGGCCCGCCTCCTCGCCCGGAAGGACAAGTCGGGGGCCCTCCTCGCCTTCTCCCAGGCCAAGGCCAAGATCAACGAGGTGCGCCTGGTCTATCCCCTGAACCAGGACGCGGGCATCCTCGCCCTGCGCATCGACCAGCTCACCGACCCGGACAGCTTCCGCCAGGCCTTCTCCACGCGGCTCGCCTCGGCGCGCACGAGGGTGCGCGCGGCGCGGGAGAACCCGCGGGGGGCCCAGGAGGCCTACGCCGAGCTCCAGAACCTCGCGGCCATCGACGCGAAGTACCCGGGCCTCCAGGCCCTCGTCCTCGAGGCCGAGTACGCCCTCGGCATGCGCCTGCCCCCGCCCGACCCGGCCAAGGTCAAGCTCGCCCGCGACCTCGTGGCCGCCGCCCGGCGCATCTACGACTCGGGCGACACGGGCCGCTTCTCCTTCGCGGTCGAGCAGCTCAACCGGGCCCTCGAGAACGACCCGAACAACCAGGGCGCGGCCGACCTCAAGGACCGCATCCAGACCTTCCAGGGCGGAAGCGCCCAGCTCGTCCTCTCCGCGAGCGCCGAGTCCCAGTACCAGCAGGCCATCGCCCTCTTCCAGAGCGGCAACTACCTCGGCGCGAGCGCCATCGTCGATCGCCTCCTCCTCGACCCGAAGAACAAGCGCGTCCAGAAGCTCCTCGACCTCTACAACCAGATAAGGTCCCGCATATGAGGGGCGGCCTTCCCCTCCTCGCCCTCCTCCTCGCCGGGGCCATCCTCGCCCCGGGCGCCGCGGCCCAGGGCCTCGCCGAGGAAGGCGAGTACTTCTGGGAGGATCCCCGCCCCCTCTCGGCGGGGCGGGGGCGCTTCCTCTCCGCCCTGCCGCTCCGCGGCGGCTTCGTCGCCCTCTGGCAGGAGTCCGAGGCCGAGGAGGGCGGCGAGGGCGGCTCGGCCTGGCTCTCCCTCGCCCGCTTCTCGGAGGGCAGGTGGGAGTCGAGGCGCCGCTTCGCCGGCCCCTTCGCCTACCGGGGCGCCGAGCCCATCCTCTACTCCGCGGCCGCCTCGGCCGAGGGCCGCCTGGCCCTGGCGGTGGCCGACGGCGCGGAGCTCGGACGGAGCAGCATCGAGATCTTCCTCTCCTCGGACGGGGGCCTCTCCTTCTCGCGCGCGGTCGACATCACGCCCGAGGAGCCGGCGGTCGCGCCGCGCATCTATCCCTCCGCCTCGGGGGGCTGGATCCTCTTCGTCGCCCAGGGAGCCGGGGCGGCCAAGCCGGGAGCGGCGGCCGCCGCCGGCCTGGCCGACGTCCAGGGAAGCTCCCTGCCTATCTATTACTCCTCGAGCCCCGACGGCTCCGCCTGGGCCCCCCTGGCCCCCCTCCTCCGGGAGGAGGAGGGCTTGGGCCTCGCCTTCCTCCCCGCCGCCGCCCCCCTGCCCCGGCCCCGGGGATCGCCAGCCCCGGGACCCGGCCGGGACCTCGTCGCCTTCCAGGCCCTCACCGGGGGGGAGCGGCCGAGCTGGCAGCTCTACGCCAAGACCTCGGGCGACGGGGGGAGGACCTGGTCCTCGGCCCGGCGCCTGACGGACTTCCAGGATCCCGTCAACCGGGACAAGAGCGGGCCGGAGAACTACGACAACCAGCGGCCGAGCCTCGGCTTCGTCGGGGGCAGGCTCTGGCTCGCCTGGGAGCGGAGCCTCCGGGGGGGCTCGGCCCAGATCTACCTCGCCCCCTTCGACGACTCGGGCGCCCTCGCCCCGGGGGCGGACCGCGTCTCCTCGGGAGCGGGGGCCTGCTCCGATCCCCAGGTCCTCGAGCTCCAGGGCCAGCCCGGCGCCCTCTGGTACGACACCCGCCGCGGCGGGGGCGGCAGGGTCTACATGTCCCGGCGCCGCGACGCCGGCTGGAACGAGTACGAGGTCTCCGAGAACTCGGGAGACGCGAGCTTCGGCAGGGCGGTCGCCCTGGGCGAGACCGTCTACGCCCTTTGGCAGAGCGGCGCGGCCGGCGCCGAGCGCATCCTCGTGCGCGAGCCGGACCGCAGCGTCGACCCGCCCCGGCTCTCCGGCCTGGACTTCGCGCCGGGGAGGCGCAGCCGCGCGGAGCGGGCGACGATCGGGGTGGCCCTGCCCCGCGATCCCTCCGGCATAGCGGGCTACTCCTACGTCTGGGGCCGCGACCCGGCCGCCGAGCCCCCGCGCAAGATCGGCGCCGTCAGCTCCCAGACCCGCCTCGCGCAGCTGGCCGACGAGGACGGGCCCTGGTACCTCGCCGCCGCGGTCCAGGACTTCGCCGGCAACTGGTCCTCCACGGCCCGCATCCGCTACGACCGCAAGCGCCGCCCCCCGCCGCCGCCGATCCTCCAGCGGCCCGAGACGGACGCCCGGGGCTTCCTGGCCTCGAACACCTTCTCCGTCGAGTGGCTCCCCCCCGAAGGCGAGGAGGCCGCGGGCTACACCTGGGAGCTCCGCTACGCCGGCCCCCTCGAGACGACGGCCTCGGCCGCCGCCTTCCGGCCCCAGGCCGCGGCCCGCCCTCCCCTGCCCGGCCTCAGCCCCTACGAGGCCCTCCTCGTCGAGCGGGCCGGCCCGCCCCTGCCGCCCCCCAAGATCCTCTCCGCGCTGCCCCGGGCCTCCTGGGACGACGTGGACGACGGCTACTACCTCCTCTCGGTCGCGGCCATCGACGAGGTCGGCAACGTGAGCGACGCCGCCTCGATCCTCCTGAAGGCCGACAAGTACGTGCCCTACACGGCCGTCACCTACGTCGACGCCTCGCGCGACGAGCTCGGCCGCACGGTCCTCCGCCTCCTCGGCCGGGGCTTCCTCGCCGAGGGCTCCCTCTCGGCCCTGGTCCTCGACCGGGACGGCCGCGCCCCCTACGACCTCGAGCGGCGGCCCGGCGAGTTCCGCATAACGTCCGACCGCCAGGTCGAGGGGATATCCTTCGAGGACGCCGAGGCCGGCCGGTACCGCATCGGGCTGCGCCACCCCAAGCGCGGCTGGTACTGGACCGAGCCCCTCCTCGCCGTCGAGGCCGGGGGCACCGTCAAGTACGGCCTCGGCCAGAGCCTCGGCATCGCGCTCAGCCCGATCGCGCCCCGCGCGCGGCGCTTCTCCATCTACGACGCCTTCGTGCTCGCGGCAGTCCTCTTCGCCGCGCTGGGCGTCGTCCTGTCCTTCGGCAAGGCCCTGGCCACCGCCCGCGACGCCGCGGAGGTGCGGCTCCAGGTCCTCGCCCTCGTCCAAGGAGGTCCCATGCCGTCCGAAGAGAAAGCCAAGGCGGAGCGCCGCGTCCGCCGCCGCGGGGCGGGCCTCCGCGTCAAGTTCACCCTCATCATCGCGAGCCTGGTCATCTTCGTGGTCCTCCTCGTGTCGATACCCCTGGGCTACTTCGTCCTCGCGACCGAGAGCCGCTCCCTGGCCGAGAGCCTGCGGCAGCGGGCCGAGGTCCTCCTCGAGAGCGTGGCCCAGGGCGCGCGCTCCTACCTCCCGGGCAAGGACAAGCTCCAGCTCGGCTTCCTGCCCAAGCAGGCCCGCGCCATGGACGACGCCGTCTACATAACCCTCACCGGCTACGGCGAGGGCTCGACCGAGCCCGACGTCGTCTGGGCCACGAACGATCCGCAGATCGCCTCCAAGCTCGACTCGGCGGAGCTCGCCGTCGGCTCCTCGCGCATCGCCTCCGACGCGCTCTCGGCCGAGATCCCGCGCCTCGCCGCCGAGCTCGACGCCAAGGCGGCCGCCGAGGTGAGCGGCATCAACCAGGCGATAGCCGACCTCACCCGCGAGGGCCGCTCCCTCGCGACCAGGCTGGACGAGGCCTCGAGGCGGCGCTTCGACGAGATAGCCCAGACCCTCGCCGGCCTCCAGTCGAGCCTCGACGAGAAGCTCTTCGCCCTCTCCTCGGCCTCGGTCGGCGCGACCCCCGGCTTCGATCCCACGGCCCTCTCCCTCGAGCCCCGGCGCTTCCTGTTCTACAAGCCCGTGCTCTACCGCTCCGGCGCGGACCAGCTCTACTACCGCGGCATGGTCCGCCTCGAGGTCTCGACCGAGCTCATCGCCGCCCAGGTGCGGAAGGCCCAGGCCGACCTCGTGCGCATGACCCTGGTGGTCGCGGCCGTGGCCCTCGGCATCGGCATCGCCGGCGCCTTCCTCCTGTCCACCATCATCGTGGTCCCCATCCGCAAGCTCGTGCGGCAGATCGAGCAGATCCGCGACACCCCGGACAAGGAGGAGCTCGCGGGCAAATCGATCACGGTCAAGGGACGCGACGAGCTTTTCACGTTGGCCGACACCGTCAACCAGATGACCGAGGGCCTCGCGCTCGCGGCCAAGGCCTCCAAGGAGCTCGTCGTCGGCAAGGGGATCCAGAAGATGTTCATCCCCCTGGATCCCGCCCCGGGCGCCCAGGCCAAGCTCTCGACCGGCCACAGCGCCGCCAAGGACTTCGAGTTCTTCGGCTACTACGAGGGGGCCGACGCGGTCTCCGGCGACTACTGGGACTTCCGCCCCATCAACGAGCGCTACCACTACTTCATCAAGTGCGACGTCTCGGGCCACGGCGTCTCCGCGGCCCTCATCATGGTCCAGGTGGCGACCATGGTCATCAACTACTTCAACGAGTGGAAGAAGGCCATGCCCGCCTCGATCGACGTCACCGAGGTCGCCTACCAGATCAACGACTTCCTCGAGGAGCGCAAGTTCGTCGGGCGCTTCGCCGCCTTCACCCTGGGCATCTGGGACGCGAAGCTCGGCCAGGCCTACCTCTGCGAGGCCGGCGACTCCAAGCTCCACGTCTGGAGCGCCGCGCGCGGCGAGCTCGTCGAGGACGACCTGCCGAACACCCCCGCCGCCGGCGTCTTCCCGAGCTTCATGGTCCAGATGAAGCAGCCCTTCGTCCAGGTGACGCGCAAGCTCGAGCCCGGCGACGTCCTCTTCCTCTACACGGACGGCATCGACGAGGCCCACCACCTCTTCCGCGACGCGAGCCTCAGGAACGTCCCCTGCTCCGAGGTCGAGGTCAACGTCCCCCATACCTCCCACCATAAGGGCGGCGAGACCAGGGAGGAGTTCGGCTACGACCGCATCTGCGAGGTGCTGCGGGCACTGCGCGCGAAGCGGAGCTACACCCTGGTCCGGGAGCACGTGCCCGAGGAGACCCTGAGCTTCGACTTCTCCGGCTGCGACGGGAGCCTCGAGGAGATGATCATCGCCCTGGTCTCGGTGGAGAAGGTCTTCCGCCTCTACCGGGATCCCTCAGCGACGGCCAAGGACAGCGTGGTCGTGGACGCCAAGGTCGACGACTTCCTCCGCAAGAAGCGGCGCTTCGACCAGATCCGGCTCTTCCTCGGCCCGGACAACCCCGACGGCACGAATCCCAACGTCGAGCCCCTCGAGGACTCGAGCAACCCCGGCTACGTCCTGTACAAGGGCATCAGGCAGGATCCGCAGGACGACGACCTGACCTTCCTCGGCATCTTGAGGAAGTAGCGGCGGCCATGGGCGGCCGGATCCTCGTCGGGACCTGCGGCTACTCCTACGAGGAGTGGCGGGGCGAGCTCTACCCCGAGGGCCTGCCGAAGGCCGAGTTCCTCCGCTACTACTCCCTCTGCTTCCCCTTCGTCGAGCTCGACTACAGCTGGTACTCGATGCCGACCGCCGCCTCCCTCGCGCGCATGGCGGAGCGCGCGCCCTCGGGCTTCCGCTTCGCCCTCAAGGCCCACCGGAGCCTCACCCACGAGCGGGGGAGCTCCTGGCGCGAGTCGGCGGCCGAGCTAGGCCGCGCCCTCGAGGGCCTCGCCGCCTCGGGGAGGCTCGCCGCCCTCCTCGTCCAGCTGCCCTACTCCTTCAAGTACGGCCCCGAGGAGCGGCGATACCTCGGCGCCCTCTGCGACGAGCTGGCGGCCTTCCCCCTCGCGGTGGAGTTCCGCAACGACGAGTGGGGCGGCCCGCGGGTCCTCGAGGAGCTCGAGCGCCGGGGCGCGGCCCTGGTCCTCGTCGACCGGCCCGAGCTGCCGGGGCTGCCGCGCGAGTCGGCCGCGGTCACCGGCAGGCTCTCCTACCTGCGCTTCCACGGCCGCAACGCCGAGGCCTGGTGGGGCGGCGACTCCTCCTCGCGCTACGACTACCTCTACTCCGAGGCCGAGCTCGCCGCCAAGCTCCCCCTCCTGCGCGAGCTCGAGTCCAAGGCCGAGCTCGTCCTGGTGGCCTTCAACAACCACGCGCGGGGCCGGGCCGTCGCCAACGCCCGGACGCTCTCGGGCCTCCTCGAGCGATGACGCGTCGGGCGAAATGACTCGCCCCGCGCCTTACCTGGCCAGGGCGGCGGCCAGGGCCTCCGGGGAGGCGACGTCGGCCGGCTCGAGCATGGCGTAGCCCTCCTCGTCCATCGACATGACCAGGGCCCTCGACCAGGCGCCAGGGTTGCGCGAAAGGAGCTCCCGGACCTCGCGCCCGACGTCCTCGGCCCGGCGGTCCGGCACCATGAGCTCGAGGTAGCCCCCGCCGAAGAGGGCCACGGAGATCCAGCGCCGGCGCAGGACGAGCTCGCAGACGTTGCGCGCTCCCGCCGCCAGCTCGGCGTGCTCGGCGAGCCACTCCTCGTGGAAGCCGGGGACGACGAGGACCTCCCCGCCGGGGAGGAGCCAGCTCGCCCCGTGGAGGAGGGCGTAGGATCCCGGCGGGCCGCCGGCCCGGCCCTCGCTCACGGCAGCTCCGGGTCGGGCGCGCCGGGGCAGAGCGACATGAGGCCGGCGAAGTGGGGCGGCATGGGCGCGACCACGAGCTCGCCGCCGGGCAGGGTGAGGGATCGCGCGTGGAGGCACAGGCGCCTGAGGCCGGCCTCGCGCCGCAGGCGCTTGTTCAGGTCGAAGTCGCCGTGGCGCTCGTCGCCGAGCACCGGCAGGCCGTGGGCCGCCAGGTGGATGCGGATCTGGTGCATGCGGCCGGTGGCGAGGACGAGCTCGAGGTAGGACAGGACGGTCCCGGCAGGGCCGCCGAAGGAGGCGAGGCGCCGCCAGGCCGTGGAGGCGGCCTTCTCGCCCGAGCGCGTGGGCACCCGGTCGGAGAAGCTCCCCGAGCCGCCCGGGCTCTCGCCGGAGACCAGGGCGCGGTAGGTCTTGCCCAGCTCGCGCGACTCGACGAGCCTGGCCCAGCGGGCCGCCGCCGGGGAGCTCTTGGCCACGACGATGCAGCCCGAGGTCTCCTTGTCCAGGCGGTGCACGAGGAAGGGCCGGAAGCCGTAGTCCCGCTCCACGGCCTCGACGAGGGATATCCTCACGCCCTCGCCGGGCTGGGAGGCGAGGCCCGGGGGCTTGTCGAGGACGAGGATATCCCCGTCCTCGTAGAGCGCCGCGATCATCGGGCCAGACTATAACGGAGCGGGAAGCCGCCTACAAGCCCGCCCGAGTTAGCTCCGCCTCACATTCGGGCCCCTCGCGCTTATTCCGCCGCGGGCTTCCGTGCTAGGACTATGGCCATGGACTCGCGCTCCGCCCTCCTCGCGAGGGCCTCCCTCCTCGCCCTCGCCGGAAACGCCATCCTCGCGGCCGGCAAGCTCGCCGTCGGCCTCGCCTCGGGCTCCCTCGCCGTCCTGGGCGACGGCATCGACTCCTCCACGGACGTGGTCATCGCCCTCATCAACCTCCTCGCCGCGCGCATCGTCGACAAGCCCGGCGACCGCGAGCACCCCTACGGCCACGCCCGAGCGGAGACCCTGGCGACGACCGTCCTCTCCTTCGTCGTCTTCTTCGCGGGGGCCCAGCTCCTGGCCAGGACGGCGGGGAGCATCATCGGGGGCGAGGATCGGGCCATGCCCTCGCCGATCGCGATCTACGTCACCATCGCCTCGATCGCGGGCAAGCTCCTCCTCTCCTGGAGCCAGTTCCATTACGGCCGGAAGACCGGCAGCTCGATGCTCGTCGCCAACGGCAAGAACATGCGCGGCGACGTCGTCATCTCGGCCTCGGTCCTCGCGGGCCTGGGCTTCACCTTCGCCTTCGGCCTGCCGGTCATCGACCGGGTCGCCGCCCTCCTCGTCTCGCTGTGGATCATCAAGGTGGCGATCGGCATCTTCCTGGAGGTCAACGACGAGCTCATGGACGGCAGCGCGGACGAGAGCCTCTACGCCAGGCTCTTCGAGGCGGTGGCCTCGGTGCCGGGGGCGGGGAACCCGCACCGGGCCAGGATGCGCCGCCTGGGCTCCTCCCTCGTCGCCGACCTCGACATCGAGGTCGACAGCTCGCTCAGCGTGGGCGAGGCCCACGGGATAGCCCTCGGCGTCGAGGCTGCCGTCAAGGCCCTGATCCCGGACATCTACGACGTGATCGTCCACGTCGAGCCGGCGGGCAACGAGGAGGAGGGCGAGCGCTACGGCCTGCGGCCGGGGGAGCGGCGGGGCGGGGCCTAGGGGCCCGCTCAGCGCTCGAGCATGTCCTCGATCGACCTCGGGAAGAAGGCGAGCATGCGCTCGAGGTCCTCGGGCCGGACTACGGCCTCCCGCTCGAGGGCGAGCTCGCGGCTCGTGGCGCCCAGGCGCCGCAGGAGGCTGTAGATCACGAAGCCGAAGATGCGCAGGCCGGCCCGGGGATTGGCGTCGCAGTAGGCGAACAGGCGCTCCCGGGGCACGGCCGCCACGAGGCAGGCCTGGTCGGCCACGGCGCTCGCGGTGCGCGGCAGGTCCATGAAGATCGCCGCCTCGCCGAGGACCTCGCCCTTGCCCACCGCGCTCACGCGGACCTCGCCGCGCTCGGCCCCCCGCACGAGGATGCCCATCGAGCCCTCGAGGATGAGGTGGAGGTCGGAGCCGACGCTGTCCTGCTCCACGACGCGCTCGCCCGGGTCGTACTCGCGCAGCTGGCAGAGGGGAGCGAATCTCCGGAGCTCGCGCCGAGAGAGGTCGCGGAGGATGATGTTCTTGCCGAGCTCCTCGAGGAGCCGGTCGCTTCGCAGGGTCCGCTCGCGCATGGCCTTCCTCCCTAGCAGCGCCGGCGCCGGCGCGAGCTTCCCGAGCGGCCGCCCAGGAGTCCCCTGACGAGCTGGCGGCCGAGCTCGTTGCCCGCGGCGCGCAGGGCGCTCGTCGCGAGCGAGCCCAGGAGCTCCTCGCCCGAGGCGGGGGCCCGGCCCGCCGAGCCCCGCCCCGGCGCGGCCCGAGCGGTCCCGCGGGCCGGCGAGGGCTCGGCCGGCTCGCCCCAGTCGGGCCCCTCGGCCGCGCGCCGAGGGGCGGCCTGGGCCGCCGCGCGGGCTCGCGAGGGCGGGGTCTCGCCGCGGAGCTCGGCCTCGAGATCGGCCATCGCGTCCTCGAGCGAGGCGGGCCCGGGCGCGGCCCGGGGAGCGGGCCCGGCCCCGGCGGCCCCCGGCGGGGCCTCGCCGCGCAGCCGCTCGTAGGCGCTGGTCCGGTCCACGCTCCTCCCGTAGCGGGCCATGGCCGGGCTCGCGGCGACGAGGGCGGAGCGCTCCTCCGGGCCGAGGGGCCCGACCCGGGAGAGGGGCGGCACGATCCGGACCCGCTGGACGGGGACGGGCGCGCCCTTGGTGTCGAGGAAGGAGACGAGGGCCTCGCCGATGCCGAGCTCGCCCAACGCGGCCTCGGCGTCGAGTCCCGGTCGCTGCCGGAAGGACTCGGCGGCCGCCTTGAGGGCCCGGGCCTCCTTGGGCGTGTAGGCCCTGAGCGCGTGCTGGACCCGGTTGCCCAGCTGGGCCAGGACCTCCTCGGGGAGGTCCTGGGGATTCTGCGTGACGAACCAGACCCCGACCCCCTTGGAGCGGATGAGGCGCACGGTGCGGAGGACCGAGCGGGTGAGCTCCTCGTCCGCGCCGTCGAAGAGGAGGTGGGCCTCGTCGAAGAAGAGGACGAGCTTGGGGGCGGGCAGGTCGCCCGCCTCGGGCAGCTCCTCGAAGAGCTCGGAGAGGAGCCACAGGAGGAAGGCCGAGTAGAGCTCCGGCGAGTCGACGAGGCGGCCGGCCGCCAGGATCGAGGCGAGGCCGCCGCCCTCCGGGCCGCGCGCGAGCAGCTCGTTCACGTCGAGGGCGGGCTCGCCGAAGAAGAGGCCGCCGCCCTGGCCCTCGAGGACGACGACGGCGCGCTGCAGGGCCGAGAGGCTCGCGCCCGACATCCGGCCGTAGCTCGGCTCGAGGAGGGCGGCGGCGGCGCCGGCCCACTCGATCAGGGCGCGGAGGTCCTTGAGGTCGACGAGCTCGAGGCCGCGCTCGTCCGCGACGCGGAAGAGGATGGAGAGGACCTCGCGCTGCACCTCCGAGAGGCCGAGGGCCCGGCCGAGGAGGAGGGGCCCCATGTCGGAGACGGTCGCCCGGAGGGGGACGCCTCCCTCCCCGTAGGGGTCCCAGAAGGCGGCGCGCAGAGCCTCGCGGGGCCGCCCGGCCAGGCCGGGGACGGCGAGGGCCGCGGCCGCCAGGGCCGCCTCGACGCGGGGATTGCCGCCTCCCCTCGCGGCGAGCCCCGAGAGGTCGCCCTTGACGTCGGCCGCGAGGACGCTCACGCCCGCGCGGCAGAAGCGCTCGACGAGGGACTGGAGGGTCACCGTCTTCCCGGTGCCGGTCGCGCCCGCGACGAGCCCGTGGCGGTTGGCCATCGAGAGCTCGAGGTAGACCGGCTCCCCCCCGGGGCCGAGGGCTATCGGATCGGTTTCGATTTCGCTCATCGTTCCGCCTCTATCATGGTGATGTAGGTCTTCCACCGCTCGCCGAAGCGCTCCCGCACGAGCTCGCGCGCGCGCGCGGCGAAGGCCTCGCGATCGAGTCCCTCGGCCGGCCCGATCACCTTCATGCCCTTGGCCTTGAGCGCCTCCAGGTCGCTCGCCTCGGAGGCCAGGCACTCGCGCGTGGCGCGCTCGCCCGCCGCCCTGGCCGCCGCCGCCAGGGCCTCGCGCTCGGCCTTGGGCAGGCCCTGCCAGACCGCCTCGTTCACGACGAGGAGGGAGGAGGCCATGATGTGGCCGGTGAGCATGAGGTAGCCCTGGTGCTCGTAGAGCCGCGAGGCGAGGATCGTGTTGACGGGATTCTCCTGGCCGTTGACCGAGCCGGCCGCCAGGGCCGTGGGCGTCCGCGACCACTCGAGGGGCACGGGCCTCGCGCCGAGGCCCTCGACCGCGGCCTCGTATACGGGGAAGGGGATGGCCCGCACGAGGAGGCCGGCGAGGTCCTCGGGCCTCCGGACGGGACGGTCGCAGGTCAGCTGCCTCGTCCCGAAGTAGAAGGAGGAGAGTATCCGGAGCCCCCGCGTCCGGACGAGCCCCTCGCCGAGCTTGCGCATGAGGGGCGAGGAGGGGTCGGTCACGCGCAGGAGGTGGGCGACGTCCCGGTAGGCGTAGGGCAGGTCGAGGACGGCCAGGTCGCCGTGGAGCGACCCGATCGTGGCCGCGGTCTGGTGGGTGAAGGCCACCCTCCCCTCCGCGGCGAGGCGCACCTGCTCCTCGAGGGTGCCGAGGCGGGAGGAGGGGTAGACCTCGACGGCGATCGCCCCCTTCGTGCGGGCCGCGACCTCGCTCGCGAAGTACTCGGCCTGGCGGCCGGCCAGGCTCTCCGGCTCGTTGGGATGGGCGTAGCGGAGGACGAGGCGAGGCTCCGCGGCGAGCCCCGCCGCCGGGCTCCCGGCCAGGGAGGGGCCGAGGGCGAGGGCGAGGAGGGCGGGGAGGATCGCGCGGGCGCTCAGGATCGGCCTCCATCGGGATCGGGCGGCGTAAGGGGGAAGGAGAGGACGACGGCCGTCCCCCTCCCCTCCCGCCCCGGCGACCAGGATACCTCGCCGTGGAGCTGCTCGGCGAGGCCCCGGATGAGGGAGATGCCGAGGGAGGAGGAGCGCGCCGAGGGCCCGCCTTCCGGCATGCCGGGCCCCCCGTCCTCGACGCGCAGGAGCGCGCGGCCGCCCTCCGCGCCCTCCACGCGGAGCGAGAGGGTGACGGCCGAGCGCGAGGCGTACTTGAAGGCGTTCGAGAGGATCTCGTTGAGGGCGAGGCCGAAGGGGATGGCGCGCTCGAGCTCGAGCCTGAGCTCGTCGAGCTCGAAGCCGAGGAGCTCGCGCTCGGCCGAGTAGGCGTCGGCCACGTGGGTCGCCAGCCGGGAGGCGTATTCCGCGACGTCGATGGAGCTCAGGTCGCCCATCTGGTAGACGAGCTCGTGCACCAGGGCCATGGCGTAGACCCGGTCCTGGCCGTCGCGGAGGGCGACGGAGACCTCCCCGTCGCCCGCGACGCTCGCCTGCATGTTCAGGAGGCTCGAGATGATCTGCAGGTTGTTCTTGACGCGGTGGTAGACCTCCTTCAGGAGCAGGGTCTTCTCCTCGAGGGCCGAGGCCATCCGCTCCTCGGCGATCCGGCGGCGGGTCACGTCGAAGACGACGACGAGGAAGTGGGGCTCCTCGTCGATGGAGATGGGCCCGGCGTGCAATTCGACGTCGCGCAACGCGCCAGACCGGAGCCGGTGCCTCGCCGCAAGGCCGTCGGCGCCGCCGGCTGCGGAGAGGGTCCGGCCCGGGCCCGGCCCGCCTCCCGCCTCGAGCTCGGACAGGCGCATGCCGCGGAGCTCCTCCCGGGAATAGCCGTAGTAGGCCTCGGCCGCGTCGTTGGCGTCCCGGAGCTGCCCGGAGCCGCCGAGCACGAGGAGTGCCGGGACCCGGTTCGCGAGGAAGAGGAGCCGGTAGCGCTCCTCGCTCCGCTGTATCTCGCGGTCGCGCCGCTGGATCGAGTCGGCCATCGCGTTGAAGGCCACCGCGATTCCCTGGAACTCCTCCAGGGCCGTATCGCCCAGGCGCTCCTCGTACCTCCCCGCGGCGATCATCCCGATGCGCGAGGCGAGGTGGGCCAGGGGCTCGGCGAGGCTGCGCTGGAGCACCACGGCGATCGCGAAGGATCCAGCGACGCTCGCGGCGGCGACGAGGGCAAGGCGGCCGAGGAAGGCCCGCAGGGGGGCCTCGGCCTCGGCCCGCGAGCTGAGGTAGACGGCCTGCCAGCCCGAGCCCCGGATCGGCATGGAGGAGGAGAAGTAGGCGAGGCCCTGGTCGAGGACCAGGGTCAGCCCCGCGCGGGAGGGCCGGCCGAAGCCGAGGGGGGTCCGGTCCATGATCCGCGAGGGATCGCTGCAGGCGACGAAGTAGCCCTGCTCGTCGAGGATGCCCGCCCGGTCGTTGGGGGAGCTCGTCGCCAGGACGAAGCGGGAGGAGATGACGTCGAGGTCGAGGAAGCCGACGACGGTCCGGCGCGGGTTGGCGAAGGAGGCCTCGGCGAGGAGGCGCCCCTCCTCGAGGAAGGGCTTCGAGAAGGCGACGTCGCCGGGCACCGGGCGGGCCCGCAGGGCGTAGGCCGAGCCCGCGGCGGCGAGGGCGCGGCCGCGGCTGGCCTCGATCCGGCCCGCTCGGTCCACGACGAGGAAGGCCGCGTACTCGGGGCGCGCCACGGCGAAGGCTTCGAGGATCTCGTCCAGGGCGGCGCCGCCGCGCCCCTGCCCGAAGCGCTCGGCGAGCATGAGGATGCTGGGCAGGACGCTCCTCGGGCGGTCGAAGACCTGGGCCTGGACCTGCACGGCCGCGGCGGCGAGGTTCGAGGCGGCGGCGGAGCGCAGGTCCTCGTCGAGGAAGCGGTGGAGGGTGGGCCAGAAGGCGGCGCCGAAGAGGAAGAGGGGGAGCACGCTCGAGAGGAAGAAGGCCGCGAAGAGGAGGGGACGAGCCTTCGCGCGGCGCTTCATCGAGGGCTCCGGGAGACGGAGATCCGCGGCGTCCCCTGCCCGAGACTGCCCATGCCTCGACTCTAGTTTTTCGACCGCCTCCGGTCAAGGACGGCGCGGCGATCCACCCGGGACGCCGGCGGCCTCCCCTCGCGCGGGCGCCGGGAAGGCGCCCCCGTATTGCGCGAAGGCCGCCGGCGAGGCTAGAATGCGCCCCTATGGAATACCTGAAGCGCACGACCACCTGCGGCGCCCTCCGCGCAGCCGACGTGGGGCAGACCGTCGTCCTCAACGGCTGGGTCCACCGCCGGCGCGACCACGGCGGCATCACCTTCGTGAACCTCCGCGACCGCTACGGCGTCACCCAGGTCGTCGTGGACGACGACGCCTCCGACGCGATCAAGGCCGCCGCCGCCGAGCTCAAGTACGAGTACTGCGTCGCGGTCAAGGGCTTCGTGCGCGCCCGCCCCGCCTCCATGGTCAACCCCGACATGGACACCGGCGCCATCGAGGTCAAGGCCGAGTCCATCCAGGTCCTCACCCGCTGCGAGGTCCTGCCCTTCATGGTCGACGAGACCTCCGACGCGAAGGAGGAGCTCCGCCTCAAGTACCGCTACCTCGACCTCCGCTCCGGCCGCATGCAGCGCCACATCCGCCTCCGCCACGAGGTCGCCTTCGCCGTGCGCGAGCACCTCTCGGGCCAGGGCTTCTACGAGATCGAGACCCCGACCTTCATCCGCTCCACTCCCGAGGGCGCCCGCGACTACCTCGTGCCCTCGCGTCTCTACCCCGGCAAGTTCTACGCCCTGCCCCAGTCGCCCCAGCTGTACAAGCAGCTGCTCATGGTCTCCGGCATGGACAAGTACTTCCAGCTCGCCCGCTGCTACCGAGACGAGGACGCCCGGGGCGACCGCCAGCCCGAGTTCACCCAGATCGACATCGAGATGTCCTTCGTCAAGCGCGACGACGTCCTCGAGCTCGTCGAGGGCATGATGGGCCACGTCTTCCGCAAGACCCTCGGCCACGAGCTGCCCGCCCGCTTCACCCGCCTCGCCTTCGACGAGTCGATCGAGCTCTACGGCACGGACAAGCCCGACCTCCGCTTCGACATGCGGATGAAGGACTTCGGGGCCGTCGCCTCGAAGTCCGGCTTCCAGGCCTTCAAGGACGCGTTAGCCGACGGAGAAGCCCGCCGCGCGGCCGCGGCCGCCAAGGGCATCACGCAGGAGGGCGGCGCCGTGAAGGCGCTCGTCGTCCCGGGCAAGGCCGACTACTCGCGCAAGCAGATCGAGGAGCTCGAGGCCGCCGCCAAGGTCTACCGCGCCAAGGGCATGGCCTGGATGAAGGTGAGCGCGGAAGGCCATCTCGAGGGCGGGGCTTCCAAATTTTTCGTCGACATCGAGAAGGAGACGCTCGACTTCCTCGGAGCCAAGCAGGGCGACCTCGTCCTCATGGTGGCCGACGCCAAGAAGCGGGTGGCCTGCCAGTCCCTCGGCGCCGTGCGCTCGAAGCTCGGCAAGGACCTCGGCCTCTGCGACCCCGCCAAGTTCGAGTTCGCCTGGATCGTCGACTTCCCCATGTTCGAGTACAACGAGGACGAGTCGAAGTGGGACACGGCCCACCACATGTTCACCATGCCCCAGGAGCGCTACCACCCCACGCTCGAGTCCGATCCCGGCGCCGTCAAGGGCGACCTCTACGACCTGGTCATGAACGGCTTCGAGATCGCCTCCGGCTCCATCCGCATCCACGATCCCGAGCTCCAGAAGCGCATCTTCAAGATCGTCGGCTTCTCCGAGGAGGAGGGCCAGCGCAAGTTCGGCTTCCTCACCGAGGCCTTCAAGTACGGCCCCCCGCCCCACGGCGGCATCGCGCCCGGCCTCGACCGCCTGGTCATGCTCATGGCGGGCGAGACCTCCATCAAGGAGGTCATCGCCTTCCCGAAGAACAGCTTCGCGGTGAGCCCCATGGACGAGAGCCCGAACGAGGTGGACGCCAAGCAGCTCGAGGAGCTCTCGATCTCCATCGTCGAGGCCCCGGACGGCTCGAAGAAGGTCGAGATCAAGCGCTGAGCCGTATCGCGCCGGCGAGGAAAATGAAAGCGGGGCCCCAGGGGCCCCGCTTTTTCCCGCCCCGCGGCCGAGCGGCCCCCCTCAGCGTCCCGCCCGCCGCCGCGGCGCGGCCGCGGGCAGGGCCACGGCGTTGCCCCGCGCGAGGAGGAGCTTGGCCTTGGCGCCCTTCCGCCGGTCGCGCAGGAGGAGGGCGCCGAGGAGCCCCGCGAGCACGCAGATGGCGCTGATGATGTAGAAGGCGCCCGGCCTGTCCTCGAGGGGGACGCGCACGTTCATGCCGAACATGGAGACCACGAGGGTCGGGATCATCAGCACGATGGAGATGACCGTGAGCCGCTTCATCTGCATGTTGAGGTTATTGGAGATCACCGAGGCGAAGGCGTCCATCATGCCCGAGAGGATGTCCGAGTAGATGTTGGCCATCTCGATGGCCTGCTTGTTGTCTGTGAGCACGTCCTCGAGGAGCTCGGCCTCGTCCTCCTTGAAGCGCAGGGCCCGCGTGGCCTGCAGCTTCTCGAGGAGGATCTCGTTGGACTTCAGGCTCGTCGTGAAGAAGACCAGGGACTTCTCGAAGGCGAGGAGGAGGGTGAGCTCGTGGTTCTTCACCGAGCGCTGGAGCTCCCGCTCGATCGCGGCGGTCCGGCGGTTGATGTCCTTTAGGTAGCGCAGGTAGACGATGGCCGCCCGCCCCAGTATGTGGAGGAGGAAGGCCGCCTTGTTCGCCGGGTCGAGGTGCTTGGCGCGGCCCGAGCTGAGCTCCCCGAGGAGCTCGCAGTCGGTCTGGCAGATGGTGACGATGCGGTCGGGGAAGAGGAGGACGCCGAGGGGCACCGTGTAGTAGGGCAGCTCGAGGCGGGCGTCGTAGACGGGAAGCCGGAGGATGAGGAGGGTGTACTCGTCCTCCTTCTCGATGCGGGCCTGCTCGTCCAGGTCCATGATGTCGGCGAGGTGCTCGGGATTCACCTTGCACTCCCGCTCGAGCCAGGCGAGCTCCTCGGGAGTGGCGCCGCGGATGTCGATCCAGGTATCGGCCGCCGGGGCGGGGGCCACGGCGAGGCCGGCGGCTCCCTTGATGCGGTTCACGGTCATGCGGTCCTCCTTGCGGCCCCTGAGGGCCGGGCCCCGGCGGGAGGAGGAACCGCGGCGCGCTCGCTAGAGCGGGCCCGGGCCTCCACGACGGGGCTGGCGTATGTGAGGCGATAGCGGTTCCGATGGCTTACTGTCGGAATCCGGCATACGCTCCCTCCTTCGCGGTCCCGTTCCCGAACCTGAAGGCGTCGCCTTAGGCGGAGGAGCGGGGAGCTCGCCCCCCTACGGGGGGGCGGAAGGCCCGGCGCCCGAGGGCCGGCCTTCGCGCCGATCTTATCAGAACCGAAGCCCCTGAACAAGCCGCGCAGCTCCCTTCAATTGACAAAGGGATACCCGGATGGTAGATTGCTAGTAGCATTTGATATATCTTTTTTCACATTTGTGAATGAGATAGAGTGAAAGGATCTATGGACTTAAGACCAAGATGGGGGCCCGCCGAGCCGAGGCGGGCGCGCGCCGGCGAGGTAGTCCTCATAGCGAACGGCAACGTCAAGCAGCATACGAACCGGGCCAACTGGTCGGCTCAGGCGGAGATGGAAGGGAAGCTCTCCCGCGCCTTCGCCGAGGAGGGCTGGGCGACGACCCGGGGCCACGCCCTAGATCCCGAGCTCGGACACGGCTTCATCTGGAACCAGCGGATGGGGATCGACGTCTTCAACGCCGTCGATCCGGAGGCGAGGCTCGTCGTCGCCGTCGGCGTCTGGCAATTCAGCCAGAACATCCTGCCGGGGCTCCGCAACCATCGCGGCCCGATCCTCACGGTCGCGAACTGGTCCGGCAGATGGCCGGGCCTGGTCGGCCTCCTGAACCTCAACGCCTGCCTGGTGAAGGCCGGCGTCCCGTACAGTACCATCTGGAGCGAAAGCTACGACGACGAGTACTTCGTCCGAGGCCTCCGAGGCTGGCTCGAGGGCGGGGCGATCGACCACGACGCGTCCCACGTGCGGCCCTTCGAGCGCTCGGGCCTCGCTCGGGAGGACCGCGAGCTCGGGACCTCGCTCGCGAGGGGCCTCCGCGCGAGGAAGGCGATCATCGGGGTCTTCGACGAGGGCTGTATGGGCATGTACAACGCGATCGTCGACGACGAGCTCCTCCATCCGCTCGGCGTCTACAAGGAGCGCTTCAGCCAATCGGCCCTCGTCGCCGCCATGCGGCTCGTGCCCGACGCGGAGGCCCGCGCGGTCAGGGCCTGGCTCGAGGCCCGCGGCATGCGCTTCCTGACCGGGCCCGATCCATCCGAGGACCTCACGGACGATCAGATATGCGAGCAGTGCAAGATGTACGTCGCGGCCGTGCGGATGGCGGCGGAATTCGGCTGCGACGCGATCGGCATACAGTACTCCTCGGGCCTCAAGGACATGACGCCCGCCTCCGACTTGGCCGAGGGCCTCATGAACAACCCCGACAGGCCACCGGTGAGCGGGGGGCCGGGAGGGGGGATACTGTACGAGGGGCAGGCCCTACCCCACTTCAATGAGGCGGACGAGTGCGCCGGCATCGACATGCTGGTGAACGACCGGGTCTGGACGGCCATGGGGCTTGATCCCTCCACGACCCTGCACGACGTGCGATGGGGAGAGCGCTTCTCGGACGAACGGCTCGACGAGTTCGTGTGGACCTTCATGATCTCCGGGGCCGTCCCCGCCTCGCACTTCGCCCGCGGCTACGCCGAGGCGCTCAGCTTCAGGCAGCCCCCCGTCTCGTTCCGCCTCGGGGGCGGCACGCTCACGGGCGTGAGCAAGCCCGGGCAAATCGTCTGGAGCCGGGTCTTCATCGAGGGCGGCGAGCTCCACGCCGACATCGGCAGGGGCGCGGCCGTCGAGCTCCCGGCCGCGGAGACCGAGCGCCGTCGACGCGCGACGACGCCCCAGTGGCCCCTCATGCACGCCGTCCTGCGTGGAGTGACGAGGGACCAGTTCATGGCCCGGCACCGGGCGAACCACGTCCTGGTCTCCTACGCCCCGGACGCCGCCTCGGCGGACAGGGCCCTCGCCGTCAAGTCGGCCATGCTGGACGAGCTCGGCATACGCGTGCATCTCTGCGGGATTTGATCCGCTTTGATCCAGATACCACAAGGAGTGCGAGCATGCTGGAATTCGACGCGGCCAGGCGCGGGAAGACGCTGGTCCTCGGCCATCGCGGCGCGGACGGGTACGCCCCCGAGAACACGATGGTATCCTTCGAGAAGGGGCTCGAATGCGGGGCCGACCTGCTGGAGCTCGACATTCACCTGAGCGCGGACGGCGAGATCGTCGTCATGCACGACGCCGACGTGTCGCGGACGACCGACGGATCCGGCTCGATCGAGCGCAAGACGCTGGCGGAGATCAAGAAGCTGGACGCCGGCGCGAAATTCGGCGAGAAATTCCGCGGGGAGCGAGTGCCCACCCTCCGCGAGCTCCTCGACTGGTCGAGAGACAAGATCCCCCTCGTCATCGAGATAAAGGGCGATCCCTTCCCCGCCGTCGGCATCGAGGAGAAGCTCGTGGCGATGCTCAGGGACTACGGCCTGGTGGGAGAGTCGATGGCCATCTCCTTCCACCACTCCTCGCTGGTCAAGATCAAGAAGCTCGAGCCCGCGCTCGCGACGGGCATCCTCTGCTTCGGCGAATTCGTCGACTTCGTGGGCGCCGCTCGGGCGGCCCTGGCGGATTCCGTACGCCCGGGCTGGCAGTACTGGTCGGCCGAGGCCGTGCAGGCCGTCAGCGACGCGGGCCTCGTCCCCAGCACCTGGAACGCCGACGACGAGACGGTGATGGGCCGCATGGTCCCGATGGGGATAGCGTCCATCGGATCGAACTATCCCGACCGCCTCCGCGCCTACGTCGACAAGGCGGGAAAGGGCATGCATAGCCATTAGGCGATACTGAAAAGCGAAAGGAGGCCGGGGATCTCCCCGGCCTCCTTCATTCATGATTCGCGCGTTACTAGAAGAGCCTTTGAGCCGCCGCGTCGATCGCCTTGAGCGCCTGCTCGGGGGCGTAGCTCCGGTCGATCACCGCTCGCTGGATCTCGTCCATGATGATCTTGTCGAGCTGGGGGTAGTTGGGATGCGCCGGCCGCTTCTTCGCGGCCTCGTAGAGCTGGTCGATGGCGGTCTTGAACTGCGGGTTCCCCTTGAAGAAGGCCTGCATCTCGGGCCCCGCCACCGCGGATTTCCTGCTCGTCATGTAGCCGCTCTTCTGGCTGAAGCGGATGACCTGGGGCACGTCGGTCAGGTACTTCACGAAGCGCCAGGAGGCCTCGATCTCCTGCGCCGGCTTGTTCGCGATGACGGCGACGTTCGCGCCTCCGGTCGGGGTGCCGTACTGCTTGGCCCTGGGGAGGTACCCGGTCCCGACATCGAACTTGCCTTTCGCGCTGCTCAGGATCCCGTAGAGGTAGCCGGTGCTGGTCATGATCATGGAGGTCTTGCCGTTCAGGAAGTCCTGCATGGCGACGTCCCAGGCGTTGTACTCCTTCCCGGGGGGCATCTTCATGATGCCCTCGTCGATCATCTCTCGCCAGAACACGATCGGCTTGGTCCCGATGTCGTTGTTGAAGCCGATGTGCTTGCCGTCGGGCGCGAGCACCTCGCCGCCGTTCTGGAACACCATGCCGAGGTAGAACCATATGTCGATCGGGCAGGAGAAGCCGAAGCGCTCGCCCTTCCTCGTGAGCTTCCGCGCGTAGGAGCGGAGCTCCTCCCAGGTCTTGGGGCCGTTCTCGTCGAGTCCCGCCTCCCGGAGGTGGTCCTTGTTGAAGTAGAACAGGGGCGTGCTGCGATTGAAGGGCAGGGAGACGGTCTTCCCCTCGTAGAACGACCAGTCGAGGAGGCCGGGGATGAAGTCGTTCACGTCCACCTTGTCACGCTTCATGAACGGCCCGAGGTCGGCGAGGACCCCGGCGCTCGCGAACATGGCGTTGTGCATGTCCACGACCATGGAGACGTTGGGCGTCGTATTGGAGGCGACCGCGGCCTGGATCTTGGCCGAGGTGTCGTAGTAGTTGCCCTGGTACGTCGCGGTCACGACGACGTCCTTGTTGGCCTCGTTGAAGTCCTTGACCATGCTCTGGATGAGATCGCCGTTGGCTCCTCCCATGGAGTACCAGAAGTCGATCTTCACGGGCGCGGCCGCGGCGAAGGTTCCCGCCGCCAGCAACGCCAGCAATGCCACCTGCCACCTCTTCATGAACTACCTCCTTGGTTGTCGAGCCGTCGGCGGCCCGTCACCTTGTTGCCTGAGCGATCCGGCGCGGCGACGCCGTCACTTGATGCCGGAATGGACGAGCGCCTCCTTGATCTGGCGATGCGCCACGAAGAAGGTCGCTATGATGGGCAGGATCAGGAGCATGTTAGCGGCCATGAGCACGTTCCACTCCGTCGTCCCGTCGGTGACCCTGAGGGCGGCGACGCCGAGGGGCAGGGTCCGGACCTTGACGGTATTGGTCATGACCAGGGGCCAGAAGTAGTCGTTCCAATGCGTGATGAAACTGATGAGCGCGATCGAGGCGAGGGCGGACTTGGCCATCGGAATCATGATGTACATCATGCTCTGCCGGTGGCTCACGCCGTCCAGGTAGCCTGCCTCGATAATCTCCGCCGGTATTCCCATGAAGTATTGCCGCAGGAGGAATATGCCGAAGGAGCTCGCTGCGAAGGGCAGGACGAGGGACGCGTACGAGTTGAGCAGGCGCAGCCTCCCGAACAAGAGGTAGATCGGCACGAAGGTGAGCTGCTGCGGCAGCATGAAGCCGAAGAGCACGAGCGTGAACAGGAGGCCCTTGCCCTTGAAGCGGTACATCGCGAAGGCGTAGGCGGCCGGCACGATCACGAGGAACTGGGACGCGAGGACGAGGGCGTTGACCACGAGGCTGTTGAAGAGATAGCGCGCGAAGGGCATCCTGGAAAGGGCGGCCAGGTAGTTGCCGAGCATGGCCTTGGCCGGGAGGATCCTGGGAGGGAATACGAGGGTCTCCTCGTAGGTCTTGAGCGAGTTCGACAGTATCCAAAAAAAGGGGAAGATGAAGATCGCTATCACGGCGACGAGGGAAACGGCCTTGGCGGCGCGTACGGCGAGCGAGAGCAAGCGCTTCATTCCTGCGTGCCTTTCACTGGTAGTGGACTTTCTTGCCGAGCATGTTGAAGTAGACGGCGACGAGAGCGCTGATCAGGGCGAAGAGCACCACTCCGCCGGCGGAGGCGTAGCCGATCCGGAAGAACTTGAAGGCGTACTCGTAGATGAAGTAGACGAACACGCTCGAGGAATTGATTGGGCCGCCCTGGGTCATGATGTTGATGGGATCGAAGGTCCTGAGCGCCTCGGTCGTCGACACCACGAGGAGGAAGAGCAGGCTGGGCGACACGAGGGGGAGGGTTATCCGAAAGAAGACGGCGGGTCCCTTGGCACCGTCGATCTTGGCGGCCTCGTAGACCTCGCGCGGGATGTTTTTGAGCGCCGCTACGAGGAGGAGCATGTAGTAGCCCACGTACTTCCAGATGGAGACCAGCGCCATCGAGGGGATCACCGTCTTCGTGTCGGAAAGCCAGGGGCAGGGAGGTATGCCGAGCTTCCCGAGCAGCGAGTTGAGGAGTCCCGCCTGGGGATCCATGAGCCAGAGCCATACCAGCGAGACCGTCACGAAGGAGACGATGTACGGCATGAAGATGGCCGATTGGGCGAAGTCGCGGCCCTTGCCCGGTTTGCTGAGCCAGACGGCCAGGAGGAGGGCGAGGCTGAGCGAGCCGACCACGAAGAGGGCGGAATAGAGGAGGGAATTGCGGATGACCGCCAGGAATTCGGCCGAGCCGAGGAGCTCGGCGTAGTTGGAGAGCCCGACGGCCTTCGGGCGCGGGTTCAGCATCGACTTGTCGGTGAAGCTGATCCTGACGAGGTAGCACAGCGGGTAGACGACGAAGAGGGCCAAGCCCGCGACGGCCGGCAGCAGCATCGCGTACGGGGCCAGGGCGCCGCGCCGAACGCCGCCGGAGCCGCTCCCCGGGCGGCGCGCCCCCGCGGCGTCACGCATGGGCGCCGCCCAGCTTCGCGTCGAGGGCGAGGATCTCCTTCGCCGAGTACTCGTCCGCGATGATCACGTTGGCGTAGCGCCCGTTCAGCACGCCGTAAGCGCCGCGCACGCTGTTCGACTCGGCCGTCACCAGGATCGAGTATTCCTTCGTCCTGAGCTGGTCCAGGGGGATGCCGATGGTCCGCGCGTCGAACTCGTTGGACACGATCTTCCCGTCGATATCGATGAGGCGCCCGCAGGCGTCGCCGACGACTCCCCGCTCCCTGAGCGCGGAGACCTCGGCCTTGCTGAAATACCCCGCGCGCACGAGCGAGGAGTTGAGGCCGAACTCCCCGACGGCGAAGAGCACGATGTTGGCCTTGAGGCCGAGCTTGAGCACCTCTTGGACCTTGCTGTCCTTGACTATGGCGTCCTTGATCTCGACGCTGTCGACGATGAGTGGCAGGGGGAGGAAATGGGTCTCCGCGTCGAAAGCCTCGGCGAACTGCCTCACGATGTCGTTGGTCCGGCCCACCTCGTCGATGTGCGGCAGTCCGCCCTTGAGCTGGGTCACGACGACGCCCTTCAAGTCCTTTTTGATGAGCCTGTCCGCGCAGGCGGCCAGGGTCATGCCCCAGGAGACCCCGATGATGTCGTCGTCGCTCAGGATGCTGTTCAGATAGCGGCCGACCATCGAGCCAATCACCTCGAGCTTCTTCTCGAAGAGCGGCGTGGCCACGGGAACCACGATCACCTTCTTGAGGCCGAAGCGCTCCCTGATCCGGCGCTCGATATCCGATTCCGAATGCAGGGAATCCTTGATGCGGATCTCGACGAGGCCGATCTGCATCGCCTCCTTCAGGAGCTTGGAGATATAGGAGCGCGAAAGGTGGAACTTGTGGGCGATGACGTCCTGGCTCACGTTCTGCTCGTAATACATCCGACAAATACGCAGGAGCATCTCTTCCTTGTCGGTATCCATCTCCGCACTCCCTCGTAAGTCACATTTGTGATTCTAAGAATGCCATTTGACACTGCCAGTCTAGATCGATCCCCCGGCCTTGTCAAGCTTGAAGACGACGCGGACCGGCCTCGAGGCGATGCCCCCACCGACCGGCCGAGGAGCTGGCCCAGTGCGCTCAGGCCGTAGTACAATCCGGTATCGTTCAACTTGAAAGGAAGGCTCGCCGTGTTCGACGCCTCGACCTACTCCGGGAGGAGGGATCGCCTCATCTCCCTCCTCGCCGCCTCCGGCGCCGCCGAGGGCCTCGCCCTCTTCCTGGGCGCCGAGCCCAGCCCCATGAACTACGCCGACAACTGCCACCGCTTCCGGCAGGACTCGAGCTTCCTCTACTTCTTCGGCCTCCAGCTGCCGGGCCTGGCCGCCTCGATCGACCTCGCCACGGGCAAGGCGACCCTCTACGCCGACGCCCCCGGGCCCGACGAGGTCGTGTGGACCGGCCCCCGGCCCGGCCCCGCCGAGCTTGCCGCCCAGGCGGGCATCGAGTCGGTCAGGCCCCGGCCCACCCTCGCCGCGGACGCCCGGGCCGCGAAGGCCCTGCTCTGGCTCCCCCCCTACCGCGCCGAGGGCCGCGACGAGCTCGCCGCCCTCGCGGGCATCGGCGCAGCCGAGGTCGCCGGCCGCTCCTCGCTTCCCCTCGTCCGCGCGGCCCTGGCCCTGCGCGAGATCAAGTCGCCCGCCGAGATCCGCCAGATGGAAGAGGCGGCCGCCGCCTCGGTCGCCATGCACCGGGCCGCCATCTCCGGCGCTCAGGCCGGCATGCGGGAGTACGAGGTGACCTCGCTGATCGCCGGGGCCGCCTACTCCGCCGGCTGCCAGCTCGCCTTCCCGATCATCGCGACGACCCGCGGCGAGACCCTGCACAACCTCGAGGACCGCAACGAGCTCAAGGCCGGCGGGCTCTTCCTCGTCGACGCCGGAGCCGAGACGGCCGAGGGCTACGCGGGGGACCTCTCCTCGACCTTCCCGATCGGCCGCCGCTTCGAGGGCCGCCAGCGCGATATCTACGAGCTCAGCCTTGCGGCCCAACGCGCCGCCGCCGCCTGCGTGCGGCCGGGCGTACCCTTCCGCGACGCCCATCTCGCCGCCTGCCGGACCATCTTCGATGGCCTCAAAGCCCTGGGGGTCGCGCGCGGCGACACCGAGGAGGCCATCGCCGCCGGGGCCCACGCCCTCTTCTTCCCCTGCGGCACGGGCCACCAGATCGGGCTCGACGTGCACGACATGGAGAGCTACGGCGAGGTCTGGGTGGGCTACGAGGGGCAGCCGAAGAGCTCCCAGTTCGGCCTGAAGTCCCTGCGCATGGCCAAGCCACTCAAGAGCGGCATGGTCGTCACCGTGGAGCCCGGGATCTACTTCATCCCCGCCCTGGTCGAGCGCTGGAAGGCCGATCCCCGGCTCGCCTCCTTCGTGGACTTCGCCGCCCTCGAGCCCTTCATGGCCGTGCGCGGGATCCGCAACGAGGAGGACTGGCTCGTGACCGAGACGGGAGGCCGCGCCCTCGGACCTGCCTTCGACAAGTCCCTGGCCGCGATCGAGAAGCTCCGCGCCGATGCGTAGAAGAACGATGAAGAGGATCTAGCCGAGAGGCACAGAGACACAGAGTAAAGGCGAAAAAAAGAGAATGGGAGGGACATCCCTACCCATTCTCTTTCTTATCTTTTATCTTTTATCTTTTATCTCTTCTTTGCTTCCTTTTTCTCTCTCACATTCCCTCTGTGCCTCTGTGGCCACATTCTATCTCTCTTCACTCAAAGGACAGCGTCATTGCGCCGGTGGCGCCTCGGACGGGGCCGCGCCCGGCGCGGGCTCGGCGGGCATCTCCGTCGCGCCGAGCTCCTCCGGGAGGGCCTCGTCCTCCGCGGGCGGAGCCGCGTCCAGGGGCACGAAGACCTCGATCGCCCCCTCCTCGCCCGCGGCCAGCTTGGGCAGGGAGAGGAGGAGCATGTCCTCGCCGATCGGGAGCGTTATGCGCTTCTCGATCTTCCTCCCGTCGGCCGCGGACTCGAGGACGATCCGGTGGGATTGCCCCTTGAGCGTGACCAGGTCGCGGTCCTCCGCGTAGAGCTCGATCGGCTCGGCCCCGTTCACCGAGACCAGGACGTCCTCGAAGGCCGGGAGCCTGCCCCCGTCCAGCTCCTTGTTGTCCAGGAGGAGGGTGTGGGTCCTGCCCCTCGTATAGACGAGGGCCAGGAGGAGGAAGTAGAGGACGACGAGGCCGATCCTGATCGCCAGGTCGGCCGGCTTGAGCTTGCGCTTGGCGGTCGTCGCGTTCATACGGAGCCTCCCGCCGCGGCGGCCTTGCGGCCCGCGCCGTAGGTGCTGGCGCGGAGGGCCGCGGCCTCCCTGCGCTCCCTGGTGGCGTAGAGCACGAGGGAGAGCGCGATGACGCCGTAGCCTATGAACTGGCGGAAGTACTCGCCGATCTGGGCCGAGCCGAAGAGGTTCTGGCCGGCCCGCGGCGAGACCACGAAGAGGACGTGGAGGAGGACCACGCCGATGAATACGTTGGGTATCGTGGCCTTCTTCACCGAGGCGCCGCCCACGAGGAGGGCCGCGACGGCGAAGAAGCTCGTCTGGTCGTGCGCGTTGTAGGTGGCCATGTTGCCCATGTTCTGGAGGAAGATGATCTGCCCGAAGCAGGCGAGGACGGTGGAGATAACGATGGCGATGACGCGGGTCCGGTCCACGGGGATGCCCGCGGCCTCGGCGACGCCCATGTCGAAGCCGACCGCCCGCATGTCCTGGCCGAGCTTCGTGCGCCGGAACCAGACGATGAAGACGCAGAGGGCGGCGAGGACGAGGTAGGTCGACATGGGCAGGACGTAGGGCCCGGCCTTGAGCGACCACAGGAGGTCGAGGGACTGGCGCACGCTCTCGAGGTTCAAGGTGTTGCGGATGCCGAAGCCGCGCGACAGGAGGATGGAGGCGTTGCGGATCGGGATGACCATGCCCATGAAGTACAGGACGGTGAACTGGTAGACGCCGTTGATGAAGAAGCCGAGCATGTAGCCCGTCACCATCTCGCGGCCCTTGGCCTTGTTGAGGATCGAGCCGCAGACGTAGCCCAGGGCGATCGAGATCGGCATGCCGATGAGAGCCGCGAAGGCCAGGCCCTCGACCCCCGTGATCCCCCAGTTGACCGCGCAGATGAGCCCCAGCTGCCCGGCCATGGCCCCGAGCGTCATGCCGAAGTTGAGGCCCATGCCCGCGTAGATGGGCAGGAGGAGGGCCAGGACGAGGAAGGAGTTGCGCCCGATCCGGGTGAGCATCTCCTGGACGATGTAGGTGCCCGAGAGCTTGGAGGCGGGGATGGCCGCTGCCGAGATGAGCACGAAGACCAAGATGACGGCGTTCCCCGAGAGGAAGCGCTTCAGGTCGAGCTTGCCGCTCATTTAGCCACCCTCGTTTTCCGCGTGAGCGCGTAGACAATGATCCCGTTCGAGACGATGAGGCGAACGACCTCCGACATGTCCGTCTGCAGGGCGGCGTTGATGACCGAGGGCGTCATGGTGAGCAGGCCCTGGAAGAGGAAGGTGCCCAGGATGACGTTGAGCATGCTCGCCTTGTTGACCGAGGCCCCGCCTATGAGGATGGCCGCGACCGCGGCGAAGGGCATCTGGAGGGGCGCCCCGTAGAGCTGCATGAAGCCGTAGCTCTGCTGGTACACGAGGATGCCCACCGCGCCCAGGAAGGTGGAGATGACGACCGAGACGGTCCGCATGCGGTCGACGGAGAGGCCCGAGGCTCGGGCGTAGTCGGGGTTGGAGCCGACGGCGGTCACCGCGGTGCCCGTCCGCGTCTTCAGGAAGCCCCACATGAGGTAGGCGCACAGGGCGTCGAAGAGGAGGGTGCCGGTCGGGATGCGCAGGTGCTCCCCCGCCTTGATCATGAGGAAATTGTTGAGCACGCCGCGATAGAACTTCTCGACACTGATCGTCGTGCGCAGGCCCTTGCCGCCGTAGCCCCAGATCATCGTGGGATTGGAGAAGGGCAGGACGAGCCACATGATGCACATGAACATGACGCTGGCGAAGCCCACGTACATGGCGATGGTCATCTCCTCGCCCTTGACCTTGTTCAGGAGCTTGCCGTAGCCCAGGCCGAGGAGAACCGCGAAGGGCGAGGCCAGGGCGATGGCCCCGAAGAAGCCCGCCGCCCCGGCGAGGCCGAGCTGGCCGGAGAGTATGCCGCCGAGGAGGCCCGCGATGATGCCCAGGGAGAGGCCGAAGTTGAGGCCGCAGCCCGACTGGATCATGGGGACCATGGCCAGGACGAAGACCGCGTTCTGGCCGAAGCGGTTCAGGACGTTGGTGAGGGAGTCGTCGAGGCGCACGCCCACGAAGGGGGCCAGGACGAAGAGGGCCACGAGGAAGAGGAAAATGATGACGCGCGGCCAGCCGAATTCGGCGACCGTCTGCTTGAGATCAGGCACGGCGGGCCTCCTTCGCTCCATCCGGCTCCCCGCCGGCCGGGCCGGCGCCGGTCGGGCTGACGCCCGACATGAGCAGGCCGAATTCGGCCGGCTCGGCGGTCGGCGGCAGTATGCCGGCGATGCCGCCCTCGTCGACGATGGCGACGCGGTCGCAGACGGAGCGGAGCTCCTCGAGCTCGCTCGAGACCATCACGATGGTCGTGCCGTAGTCCCGGTTGTAGCGCTTGATCGTGTCCAGGACGAGCTTCTTCGCGCCGACGTCGATGCCGCGCGTGGGCTCGGACACGAACAGGAGGTCGGGCTTGAGCGCGAAGGCCTTGGCCAGGCAGATCTTCTGCTGGTTGCCGCCGGAGAGCTGCTTGGCCTTCTGCTCCGGCCCCGTGCACTTGATGTCGAGGAGCTCGATGTACTCCTGCGTCAGCTTGCGCATGGCCGCCTCGTCGCGGTACCTGACCAGGCCCCCGAGGATCGACTTCAGGTACTTGCCCTGGATCTGCATCGCGGTGAAGGAGACGTTCCACTCCAGGCTCTCGTCGAGCAGGAGGCCCACGCCGCGCCGGTCCTCGGAGACGAAGGCCAGGCCCGTCTCGAGGGCCGTCCGCGGCGCGTTGAGCGGCACCGTCTTGCCGCGGAAGCTCACCTCGCCGCCGGCGGGGTACAGGCCCATGATCCCGTTGGGGATGCCGAGCTTGCCCTGCCCCGCGAGGCCCCCGATGCCGAAGATCTCGCCCTGGCGGACGGAGAAGCTGGCGCCGTCGACGGGCTCGCCGGGCATGTCCACCCACAGGCCCTCGACCTTGAGGATCTCGTCGCCGATCCTCCGGCCGTCGGCGGAGGCGGCGCGGTCGGCGGCGACCGAGCGGCCGACCATCCAGGAGGCGATGTCGCGCACGGAGACGCCCTCGTTCGGGAGGTCCTTCACGACGCCGCCGTCCCGAAGGACGACGATCCGGTCGGCGAGCTCGACGACCTCGTGGAGGCGGTGCGAGATGAATATGATCGCGATGCCCTGGTCGGCGAGCTTGCGGAGCGTCTTCAGGAGGATGTCGGCCTCGGACTCGGTGAGCACCGCGGTGGGCTCGTCCAGCACGAGGAGCTTGGTCTTCTCGCGGTTGATCTCGCGGGCGATCTCCGTGAACTCCTTGTGGCCGACCGGCATCTCGGAGACGAGCATGTCCGGGTCCAGCTTGACGCCTAGCCTCGCGATCGCGCTCTCGGCCTTGCCCTTCATGGCGGCGCGGTCGAGGGCGCTCATGCGCTCACCGAAGACCGCGTTGAGCACGGAGCCCCGCATCGCCTCGCGGTTCAAGACGATGTTCTCGGTGGTCGTGAAGCCGGGTATCAGGCTGAATTCCTGGTGCACCATCCCGATGCCCGCGTCGAGGGCGTCGAAGGGGCTCGCGAAGCGCACCTCCTCGCCGTCGAGGCAGACCCCGCCCTTGTAGCCGCCGGTCTCGGCGATGACGGGCATCCCGAAGAGGATGCGCATGAGCGTCGTCTTGCCCGCGCCGTTCTCGCCGACGAGGCCGAGGATCTCCCCTGCCCGCAGCTGGAAGCACACGTCCTCGAGCACGACGTTGCCGTAGAAATCCTTCGAGACGTGCTCGACGGAAAGAAGCGGACTGTCTTGTCCCATAAACACCTTCTAGCGCCTGGAATACGGAAATGCCACAGAGGCACGGAGGCACGGAACGGGAGGATGGGAAGAGGGTAGCCGATCGCGGCGGCGGATGGCTAGATGCCACTCCCCGTCCCTGATACGGCTTCTCCCTCCCCTACCTCATCCCGCTGCGCCTCTGCGCCTCTGTGGCGAATCCTTCGAATGACCTCGAGCCTTACTTCTTGATGGTGTAGTACTTCGCGGGGATCTTGAGGGCGGTGGCGCCCAGGTAGCCCTTGCCGAAGACGTAGGTGTCCATGTAGACGAGGAGCTCGTTCTTGGCCTTCACGCCGGTGCTCATGTCCGTGTACATCGAGCCGGACCACTTGGCGCCGGGGGTGTACTTGCCGATGGCGTCGTAGATGTCCTTCACGTTGGTGAGCTTGGCCTTGCCGTCGAGGACGCGCTTGGCGAGCTCGCCCATGCCCGCGGTCAGGGAGAGGCCGGTCGAGTAGGACCAGGTGCCCAGGCGGCCGGAGGCGCCCTTGTCGGCGAGGGTCTTCTCGATCTTCTTCATGATGGCGGGGAACTTCTTTTCGGCGGGGAGGGCGGACTCGGCGGCGAGGTCGAGGCCGAGGGCGCCGGGGAAGCCCATGAGGGGGCTGGCGGTGTCGGGCTCGACGAAGACGCCGTTCTTGGAGGCGACGATCTGCTGGATGAGGGGCTCGGTCTGCGCGTCGTTCGTGCAGAAGAGGGCCACCTTCTCGCCCGCGGGGCCGTACTTCTTGATCCAGAGCGGGGTGTTCTCGAAGATGTACTGCTGGGCGCCGGAGACGCCGACGTCGGAGGTCGGGTCGGGGGCGGTCTCGAAGGCGTACTTCACACCGAGGTCCTTGCAGGCCTGCTCGATGATGGCCCGGCGGCGGCCGAGGCTCTCATAGGACATGTGGCGGGGGAAGGAGATGTGGACGAAGGTCTTGGCCCCCATCTGCTTGGCGCCCCAGACCAGGGTGTAGCCGCGGGACACGAAGTCGAGGTCGACGGCGAGGTCGGCGGCCTTCTGGATGACGAGGGGATCCTCGGCGGGCAGGGCCGCGAGGAGGAGGATGTCCGGCCTCTTGGCCTTGATCCTCTTGAAGGCCTCGGCGCAGCCGGGGAGGGTGTTGCAGGTCACGATGGCCTTCATCTTCGGGTCGTCCGCGAGGGCGACGAGGTTGGAGATGACCGTCTCCTGCTGGGACATGAAGTCGTCGGGATAGGTGATGTGCTGGATGATCCCGCCGTCCTTGACCGCCCCGTACTCCTTGATGAGCTGCTCGGCGCCGCGGAGGTCGTCCTCGGCCTGGGATACGGTCTCGGTGCAGACGCCGATGTGGTACTTCGCCTCGGCGAAGGCGCCCGCGCACAGGAGCGCCAGGGCGACGATGAGGATGGAGATCTTGGATACTCGAGTCATGATGCCCCCTCTAGGAAAACTGATATTTCATGAGAATATCAGAGCCGGGCGATAAGTCAAGATAAAACGTTCCCCCTCGCCTCGCGCCGATTTGCGGCACGGGTCCGGGAGGCCTATGATTATACGCATGGCCGGTACCGCGCCGCGGCGCTTCATCGTACCCGAGCTCGTCTACGGAAAGGGCTGCCTCGAGCTGGCGGGCCGCTTCGCCCGGGCTTACGAGGCGCGCTCGGCCCTCGTCGTCACCGATCCGGGAGTCCTCGCCACGGGCTGCGTCGACCGGGTCCTCGACTCGCTGGAAGCCGCCGGGAGCGCGCCAACAGTCTTCGAGGCAGTCTCGCCCAATCCCCGCTCCGGCCAGGTGGCGGCCGGCCTCGAGCTCTGCCTGGCGAAGGACTGCGACCTCGTCGTAGCCGTCGGCGGAGGCAGCCCCATGGACTGCGCAAAGGGCATCGCGGTCTGCGCGACGAACGGAGGCTCGATCCTGGACTACGAGGGGATCGACCAGATCCCCCGGCCCAGCCTTCCACTCATCTGCGCGCCCACCACCGCCGGCTCGGCCGCCGACCAATCCCAGTTCGCCATCATCAGCGACGAGGCGCGGAAGGTGAAGATCGCCGTCGTCTCCAAGAAGGTCGTGCCCGACCTCGCCCTCGTCGATCCCTCGGCGACCCGCAGCATGGGCAAGGAGCTTACGGCCGCGGTCGGGATGGACGCCCTCTGCCACGCGGCCGAGGCCTACGTCTCCCTCGGAGCGAGCCCCTTCACCGACCTGCCCGCCTTGAAGGCGGCATCCCTCGTCGCCGCCTTCCTGCCCCGCGCCTTCGCCGACGGCTCGGACGACGCGGCCCGCGAGGGCATGGCCCGGGCCTGCATCTTCGCTGGCCAGGCCTTCTCCAACGCGAGCCTCGGCCTGGTCCATGCGATGGCCCACGCCCTCGGCGGCCTCCTCGACGCGCCCCACGGCCTATGCAACGCCCTCCTCCTCGAGGCAGTCGCCCTGGCCAACGGGCCAGCGGCGGCCGGCCGCTACGAGGAGCTCGCGCGGGCCCTCGGCGAGGAGCCCCGGCCGGCCGACCCCCCAGGCGCAGCCTTCGCCCGGGCCGTAGCCCGGCTCCGGGAGCTCCTCGGCATGGGCTCGGGGATCGCCCGGATCGGGGCGAGGGCGGAGGATATCGCAGCCCTCGCCGAGAACGCCTCGCGCGATCCCTGCATGGCCACCAATCCCCGTCCGATGTCGGTCGCGGAGATCGCCGAGGTCTATGCCCGGGCCCTCTGACGAGGAGGGCAGGCGGGAGGGGGGGCTCGACTCCCTCCGCGAGCGCCTCCTCGGGGTGGAGGAGCGCGCCTCGGTCAAGAGCTGGTTCCCCCGGCTCCGCGAGACCGTGGCCCGGCTCGCCGAAAGCGAGTCGCGGCTGCGCAAGCTCAACGAGGAGCTCGAGGCCGAGGTGGCCGCGCGGACCGAGGAGCTCAGGCGGGCAAACGCGGAGCTCGGCCTCAAGAACGGACGCCTCGAATCGACCCTCGCCGAGCTCGAGGCCTCGCGCGAGGCCCTCCTCCGCTCGGAGCGGATCGCCGCCTCGGCGGCCATCGCCGGCTCGATCGCCCACGAGCTCAACAGCCCCCTGGGCGCCCTCATCTCCTCGACGGCGATCCTCGGCGAGCTCGCGCAATCCGCCGCCCGGGGCCTCGCCGCCGCTCCCGCCGAGCTCGAGCCTCGGGAGCTGGAAACCTTCCGCATCCTCCTCGAGGCCGGCGCGGCCCGCGCCCTCGGCGCGCCGGAGCGGCTCGCGCGGCTGGAGGACCGGCTCCTCCTCGAGGAGGCGATCCGCCGGCGGGGCGGGAGCCCCGGCGGAACGAACGTCGAGGACCTCCTCGATCTCGGGATCGGCCCCGAGTCGCCCCTCCTCGAGCCGGCCCTCGCCTCGCCCAAGGCGGCCGCCGGCGCCTGCCTCGTCGTCGAAGCCCTCTCGGCGGCGGCCACGGCGCGCCGCGCGGGGGAGCAGGCCGCCGAAGTGGTGCGCCGCCTCCAGCGGAGCGTGGAAAGGGGCTTTGAAGGCGGGGACTAGGGGATTATAATGGAGGACAAGGAGCCAGAGAGGCCGTGGAAGCCATACGCGACCTGAGCTGGATGCGCCAGCTCGCCCTCTCCTCGGTGGAGCGCTCGGAGCTCCGCGGCTTCGGCATCGCCCTCGTGTCGGTGCCGCCCACCCAGGCCCGCCACGCCGAGCGCTTCCGCTACCGCCTCCTCGCCTTCGACCCCGCCCTCGGCAAGCCCGTCCTCTCCGTCGACCTCGAGAGCGACATCCTCGGCGACTACTGCCTCGCCGTGCAGGAAGGCTCGCGGCACGAGATCCTCGCGCGCTTCGACTCGCCCCCCTCCCTCGAGGAATTCCGCTCCCGGGCCCTCTCCGAGGCCGATGCCCGCCTGCCGAAGGCGCCGAACCCGACCGCCAAGCGGCGCGCTCGCTCCGCCGGCCGAGGCGCGGGGCGGGCCTGACCCTACTCCCGACGCCTCGGCGCGCCGATCATCGAGTATGAGCAGAACGCCACCGCTCCCCCGGCTCTTCCTCGCCCTCCTCCTCCTCGCCGCTTCCTGGACCGGCGCCCTCGCCTCGGAGGAGCTCTGGTCCGACTCGGGCTTCTTCGTCGACATGCCCGCGGGCTTCCAGCTCCAGGACGGGGACGGCAAGACGCGCTTCGCCTTCGCCGATCCCGAGGGGATCATGGAGTTCGACATCCTCGCCTACGAGAGCGGACGCTACGCGGGAGCCGAGGCCCTCGCCGCCGACTCGATCCGCAGGCTCGGCTCCGCGGGCGAGAGCGAGAGCTTTTCCTACGAGGGCCGGAAGGCGGTTTTCGCCGAGCTCGCCTTCGGCTTGGACGGCGGGAAGCGCAAGGGCTTCGCCATCTATATCGAGGGGAGGAAGGCCCAGGCGCCCGCTGCCGCGCCGCAGGCCGGCGCGCCCGCGGCGAAGGCCGGGGCCCCGGAGCGGCACTACGCCCTCCTCGTCCACGCGGCCGAAGCCGACTTCGACTCCTGCCTCCCCTTCTTCCTCTCCTGCCTCGACTCCTTCTCGATCGACCGAGGCGCGCGTCGGGCCCCCGGTCCCCTGAGCCAGTACCTCCTTCCCTGGCCCCCCGAGCGGAAGGCCCTCAAGAAGGTCCTCCTCCCCGGGGGCGCCTCGGTCGAGCTCCCCTGGAGCTCGCGGGAGGCATCCCAGGAGGAGGAGACGGCCGCGCGGGAGCACGGGGTCCTCAAGGCCTACGCCGAGGATCCCGAACTCGCCCTGGAGGCCTGGGCTCGCTTCTACCGCATGGTCTACCGCGAGTCGGCGGCCCGGCTCGACCGCCTGGCCCTCGAGCTCGCCCGAAGCCTGCCCCGCGACGACCCGACGGAGACGGCCCGCCGAATCCTGGCCTGGGTCCAGCTCTTCGTCTACGAGCGGGACCTCGAGGGCATCGACTTCGTGCCACCCCTCGCCTCGGCCTACGAGGCCAGGGGCGACTGCGACGCCCGCGCCGTGGTCGCGGTCGCCCTCCTCGAGCGCCTGGGCATCGACGCCATCCTCATGCTCTCGAGCGCCTACTCCCACGCCCTCTTCGCGGTCGACGTGCCCGGCGGGGGCCAGCGCTTCGCCTTCGGCGGCAAGAACTACCTCGTCGCCGAGACCACCGCCAAGGTGGGGCTGGGCATGATAGCCCAGGACCAGGCCGACTGGTCCAAATGGCTGGGCGTCCAGCTCGGGGACTGAAGGCAGAGGCGGCCCGCGCCCCGCGCCCGCCCTAGGCTCGCCTCGAGCCCGGGGAGGCCCGCCTGGGCGCCGGTACGGTCGCGAGGTAGACGCCGGCGACCGCCACCGCCCCGCCCGCGAGCTGGCCGGCGCCGAGGCGCTCGCCGAGGACGAAATAGGCAGCGACCACCGACACGACGGGGATGAGGTTGATGAAGACGCTCGTGCGGCCGGCCCCCAGGACGTCCATGGCCGAGATGTAGAGCCAGTAGCCGGCCGCGGAGCAGAGGAGGCCGAGGTAGGCCACGTTGAGCGCCACCGCGAGGCTCGGCGCCCGCCACGAGGCCGACTCGGCGAGGGCGAAGGGAAGGCAGCCGGCGAGCCCGAAGAGGCTCTGCCAGAAGGTGACGCAGACCTTGCCGTAGCGCGCCCCGGCCGGCCTGGTCAGGAAGGCGTAGGCCACCCAGGATACGGCGGCCCCCGCCATGAAGAGGTAGCCCAGGGGCGAGGAGCCCGCGCCGCCCGAGCCGGAGCGCAGGACGATGAGGGCCACGCCGAGGACCGAGAGGGCCGCGCCGAGGTAGGCCCGCGCGCCCAGGGGAGAGCCGGCCCCCTTCGGCCCGAGGAAGAGCCGCTCGGCGAGGAGGGTGAGGACGGGGATGGTGCCGATGACGAGGGAGGACTCCGAGGCCGAGAGGAGGGCCACGCCGTTGTTCTCGCAGAGGAAGTAGATCGTGACGCCGACGAGGCCCCCCGCCGCGAGGAGAGGGAGGTCCCGAGGCGCGACCCGGAGCTTCTCCTTCGTCATGAGGGCCAGGAGGGGAAGGACGGCGACGGCGAGCACGAAGCGCGCGACCGCCAGGGTCATGGGCGGGATGACCGCCACCGAGACCTTGATGCTGAGGAAGGAGAGGCCCCAGAGGAGGGCCACGGCCAGGCCGTAGAGGGGGGCGGCGCGCTGCTTGTCCATGGCCCGATGGTATCCCGGCCGCTCCCACTTCGGTAAGGGGCGACAGTCCGGAGGCCCGGCCTCCCTTGCCAGCGGAACCCCTCGGGGCGATACTCCCCCCATGTCCCGCAAAGAGCTCGAAGCCGTACTGGACTACATCCTCAACAAGGCCGATGAGGGCGAGTTCGAGGTCATAGCCAAGGCCTGCCAGCGCCGCGCCCGGGACAAGACCGCCTTCGCCTCCCTGGGCGGCGAGGGCCCCGGCGCCATGGCCAGGCGCATGGCCGGCGAGCTCGAAAAGGGCGTGGGCGCTACCATGGAGAGCGTCCGCGCCACGGTCCGCGGCTACGTCGCCGACATCATCCGCAAGAACGCCCCCGAGGTGAGCGAAGAGCAGCTCGCCGCCCTCCTCGACGAGTACGCCCCCGAACCCGGGAAGGCCCGCCCCCCTGCCCGCGCGCCTACCGCCCTCCCCCCGCAGGCCATCCTGGGCATGGCCCGCTCCTTCGTCGAGTACTCCGAGGGCCGCATGGCGCCGAGCCGCCAACAGGAGCTCTGGGAGGAAGATCCCCGTTGGCAGAATCGCTACTGGGAGGCCCTCCCCGCTGAGGTAAAGGCCCTCGTCAAGGCCTACCTCGAGGGCAGGATCGACGGCGACACCTTCGGGACCGGCCTCCTCTCCGTGCTCGGGCTTTGAGCCTCCATCCGCCGGCGCCAACAATCTTGGGATCACTCACTATTTCCATATATAGAAACAAAAAAGGAAAGCTTCTCATAGTTCTCACCTGACAGCCCCGGCTGGCCCGTGCTATACTCGCGCCGGCACATCAGCCCTAGGCGGTACCATGGATACCCTCCTCATCGACGGCCATTCCCTCACCCTCGAGCTCGTGGCCAGCGTCGCCCGGAGCCCGGGGGAGATCCGGGTCGAGCTGGCACCCGAGGCCCGCTCGCGCATGGCGGCCTCCCGCGCCCTGGTCGACGCCTGCGTCGACCGGAACCTCGTGCGCTACGGCATCACGACGGGCTTCGGCAAGTTCTGCGACGTCGTCATCTCGCCCGAGGAGAACGCCCTCCTCCAGCGGAACCTCATCATGAGCCACGCCTGCGGGGTCGGCGAGGCCTTCCCCGAGGAGGTCGTCCGCGCGATGATCCTCCTGCGCGCCAACGCCCTGGCGGTCGGCAACTCCGGCATACGGCCCTCGACCGTCGAGTCCCTCCTGGCCCTTTTGAACGCGGGCGTGATCCCCCTCGTGCCCCAGCAGGGCTCCCTCGGGGCCTCGGGCGACCTCGCCCCCCTCTCCCACCTGATCCTCGTCCTCATCGGCCTGGGCGAGGCCAGCTACCGCGGCCGGAGGATGGCCGGGGCCGAGGCCCTCGCCGCCGCGGGCCTTCCTCCCGTTGAGCTCGCCGCGAAGGAGGGCCTGGCCCTCATCAACGGCACCCAGGCCATGACCGCGGTCGGCGCCCTCGCCTGCCGCGACGCCCTGGGCCTCCTCGAGGCCGCCGAGCTCGCGGCCTCGCTCAGCTTCCAGGCCCTCCGCGGCATCGTCGACGCCTACGATCCCCGGATCCACGCCCTCCGCGGCCAGCCGGGCCAGGAGTCCTCTGCCGCGGCCCTCCGCGGCCTCCTCGAAGGCTCGAAGCTCGCGACGCGGCAGGGGGAGCTCCGCGTCCAGGACGCCTACGCCCTCCGCTGCGTCCCCCAGATCCACGGGGCGAGCCGCGACGCGATCGGCTACGCGGCCTCCGTCCTCGGCCGCGAGCTCAACGCCGTCACCGACAACCCGATCATCTTCGCCGAGGACGAGGCGATCATCTCCGGGGGGAACTTCCACGGCCAGCCCGTGGCCCTCGCCATGGACTTCCTCGGCATCGCCCTGGCCGAGCTCGCGAGCGCCTCCGAGCGCCGGGTCGAGCGCCTGGTCAACCCGGCCCTGTCGAACGGCCTGCCCGCCTTCCTCGCCCCGAACGGGGGCCTCAACTCGGGCTTCATGATCGCCCAGTACGTCGCCGCGGCCCTGGTGAGCGAGAACAAGGTCCTCGCCCACCCGGCGAGCGTGGACTCGATCCCCTCGAGCGCCAACCAGGAGGACCACGTGTCCATGGGCACGATAGCCGCGCGCAAGGCGAGGAGCATCCTCGACAACCTGCGCCGGGTCCTCGCGATCGAGCTCCTCGCCGCCTGCCAGGGCGTGGACCTGCGGGGCCGCGCCGGGGGCCCGGGACCCGAGGGCCTCTCCTCCGCCACGGCCGCCGCCTACCGCGCCATCCGGGCGGCCGTGCCCGAGCTCGGGCCCGACCGGGTCATGTATCCCGACATCGACGCCGCCGCCGCCCTCCTCGCGGCCGGCGCCCTAAGGAGCCAGCCATGAACCGAAGCGACGCGATGCGCGACGCCATCGACCGGGGCCCCGGCCTCGGCCTCTCCGAGCTCCCGCCCTATCCCGAGTTCGAGAGCGGCATCCGCCGAGCGCCCAAGCGCGAGGCCCGCCTCACGGCGGCCCAGGAAGCGCTCGCCCTGGAGAACGCCCTGCGCTACGTCCCGCGCGCGTGGCACGAGGAGCTCGCGCCCGAGTTCCTCGAGGAGCTCAGGACGCGCGGGCGCGTCTACGGCTACCGCTTCAGGCCCGCGGGCGCCATCCGCGGCCTGCCCATAGGCTCCTACAAGGGCGAGTGCCTCGAGGGCCGCGCCCTCCAGGTGATGATCGACAACAACCTGGACTTCGCGGTGGCCCTCTACCCCTACGAGCTGGTCACCTACGGCGAGACGGGCCAGGTCTGCCAGAACTGGATGCAGTACCGCCTCATCAAGCGCTACCTCGAGCTCCTGGGCCGCGACCAGACCCTCGTCGTCGAGTCGGGGCATCCCCTGGGCCTGTTCAAGAGCCACGAGCTCGCGCCCCGCGCCATCGTCACGAACGGCCTCATGGTCGGCATGTTCGACAACTCCAAGGACTTCGCCGTGGCCGCCGCCCTCGGGGTCGCCAACTACGGGCAGATGACCGCGGGCGGCTGGATGTACATAGGCCCCCAGGGCATCGTCCACGGCACCTTCAACACCCTCCTGAACGCCGGCCGCCTCAAGCTCGGCGTCCGATCGGACGGGGACCTCGCGGGCAAGCTCTTCGTCTCCTCGGGCCTGGGCGGCATGTCGGGGGCCCAGGGCAAGGCCGCCGTCATCGCCCGCGCGGCCTCGATCATCGCCGAGGTCGACGAGTCGCGGATCCAGACCCGCCTCTCCCAAGGCTGGGTCGACTCCCTCGCGCGGAGCCCCGAGGAGGCCTTCAGCCTCGCCGAGGCCGCGCGCGGGCGGGGCGAGGGCCTCGCCGTGGCCTTCCTGGGAAACGTCGTCGAGCTCCTCGAGTGGGCGGATTCGCACGACGCGCGCATCGACCTTTTGTCCGACCAGACGAGCTGCCACGCGGCCTACGAGGGCGGCTACTGCCCCGCCGGCACCTCCTTCGCGGAGCGCACGCGCCTCTTGCGCGAGGACCCCGAGGAGTTCCGCCGCCGCGTCGACGCCTCCCTGCGGCGCCATTTCGATGCGATAAAGCGCCTAACGTCGAAGGGTACCTACTTCTTCGACTACGGCAACTCCTTCCTCAAGGCCGTCTGGGACGCCGGCGTCCGCGAGGTATCGCGCAACGGCGTCGACGAGAAGGACGGCTTCGTCTTCCCCAGCTACGTCGAGGACATCCTGGGGCCCGAGCTCTTCGACTACGGCTACGGCCCCTTCCGCTGGGTCTGCCTCTCCGGCAAGAGCGAGGACCTGGCCGCCACCGACCGGGCCGCGATGGCCGCCATCGATCCCTCCCGCCGGGGCCAGGACCGGGACAACTGGGCCTGGATCCGCGACGCCGAGAAGAACAAGCTCGTCGTCGGCACAAAGGCGCGCATCCTCTACCAGGACGCCCTCGGCCGCCGCGACATAGCCCTCAAGTTCAACGCCATGGTGCGCTCCGGCGAGATAGGCCCCGTCATGCTCGGCCGCGACCACCACGACTGCGGCGGCACGGATTCGCCCTTCCGCGAGACGAGCAACGTCAAGGACGGCTCCAACGTGATGGCCGACATGGCGACCCAGTGCTTCGCGGGCGACGCGGCCCGGGGCATGAGCCTCGTCGCCCTCCACAACGGGGGGGGCGTGGGCATCGGCAAGTCGGTAAACGGGGGCTTCGGCCTCGTCCTGGACGGCTCGGAGCGGGTCGACGAGGTGATCCGCATGGCCCTGCCCTGGGACGCGATGGGCGGCGTCGCCCGCCGCGCCTGGGCCCGCAACGCTCACGCCGTCGAGACCTGCGCGGAGTACAACGCCTCCGGGGAGGGCCTCGGCCGCATAACCCTCCCCGAGCCCGCCGACCGCGGGGCGCTCGAGCGCCTGGTCGGCTCCCGCTAGGCCGCGCCTATAAAAAACGAAGCCCCCTCCCGGAAGGGAGGAGGCTCTTTTGTCGGCCTGCGCTGCCGGAGCCTACTTGGCCTCGGCGAGCATGGCCTTGGCGAGCTCGAGATCCTCGCCGGCGAGCCCGGCCTTGATGGCCGCGTCGAGGACCTGGCGGGCCTCGGCCGTGGAGCCGGTATCGATATCGAGCCTGGCCAGGAGGAGGGCGCGCTGGCCCGCCCAGGGGCCCGCCCCGGCGACGCTCATGGCGCGGAGGACCTTGATGGCCTCGATGGTGGCCCCGCCGGCCGCGAGGGACCAGGCCTTGGAGTAGACGTAGCCGGCCTTCTCCTCGCCCTGGGCCAGCTCGGCGGCCTGGCCGAAGAGGCTGGCGGCGTCGGCGAAGCGGGACTCGCGGGCGTAGCTCTTGGCTTCCTCGGCGATGGCCTCGGGCCCCTCGCCCTCGGTGGCCCACATGGTCTCGGCCTCGCCCTGGGCGGCGCCGCGGACCCCGGCTATGGCGGTGGCGGAGTCGGCCGCCTTCGGGTCGACGAGCTTACCGAGCTTGCCGAGGGCCGTGGAGCGCTTCTTGGCCTGGTCGCCGCCGGCCTTCACGAGCTCGGCCAGGGAGTAGGTCCCGGGAGCCGAGATCGAGATGCGGCGGTTGCCCTCGGCGAATTCGGCCATGGCCCCGGCCGCGAGGCGGACCGACTCGGCGGAATCGATCTTGTCGCCGATATTCACGAGCTTCCACGCGGAGCCCGAGCCGCGCTCGACCTTGCCCTCGATCCAGGAGGCGGTGAGGGGGACGGCGAAGGCGGAGGCGGCGAGGAGGAGCATTAAGGAAAAGAGAAGGGGCTTTCTCATAGTGACGACCTCTCCCATAGAGACATGCCTGAAGTATATCTCGCTCCGCTCCCGCCGACTAGGTATTTCCGTATACCGGAACAATTACATTGTAAAATCTCTCGCTTCAGGCCGCGCAAGGGGGCCGGATGGCCCCGGGGAAGGGCTCCTCGGGACGAATTTCGCGGTCCCGCTCCTTGGCGACATCGGCCTGCCTCATTATGCTAGTGGAATAGCGTTCCAAGGTGGAGGGAAAGATGCCCGTAAAGCGCGACTTCGGCCTGCGGCTCAACCGCTACGACCCCGCGGAGCGGGGCAGGCTCATCGCCTACATCAATATCAAGCTGGCGAGCCAAGGCATGCCCATCTTCAGCAAGGAGGGCACCGCCTTCGTCGAGCTGGCGAGCGACATGCTCGAGAATTTCCGCGCGAAGGACCGCCTCCTCGCCGGCTACCTCCCCCCAGCCGACCAGCGCATCCAGGCCTTCCTCGACTCATACCTCGGTGACCTCGGCCTCGACGCCCTGCCCCGCCTCCCCTCGGGCACCCTCGTCCTCGACCGCTACGGCATGGCCCGGGAGCTCTCCATGCCCCCCTCGGGGCACAAGCACGCCTCCCCCACCCTGACCTCCTACCGGATCCGCAACGGCGTCCTCCACAACCCTGCCAGCGACCGCCGCACCACGGAGGGGGTCTTCCACGTGGTCGAGGGGGGCCTCCCCGTGCCCCCGGACAAGAAGGCCGTGCCCAAGCTCGCCTTCGCCCGCCTCTTGAAGGCGGCGGTCGACCCGCCCAAGGAGCTCCTCGAGCTCCCCTTCACCGCCAACGAGGAGAAGCGGGCCCACACCTTCCTCTCCCTCCTCCTCAGGCCCCCGGTCAGGCCCGAGGTGCCCGGCTTCTGCGAGGAGCGCTCCATGGAGGTCCGCTTCTTCGCCCCGGCCTCGCTGGCGGCCAACCTCGACTTCGTCGAGTCGATCTTCGGCAACTCCGGCGATCCCTACGTGGCCGAGAACGACGCGGCCCTCGATCCCCTGCGCTGGTCGGGCACCACGGGCTGCATCATCCTCGCCACGCACCTCACCACGCTCAAGAAGAAGGAGCTCGGCCTGCCCAAATGGGAGGAGGCAACCGAGCGGCAGCGGCGCGACGGCATGGCCTGGAAGGAGCCGGGCGAGCTCTACAACGGGGGCAAGCCCTTCAAGATCTGCGCCCGCGACGAGCGGGGGATCATCGTCACCATCATCGCGGACAACTACTTCGGCTACTCGAAGAAGGAGATCAAGACCATGATCTCCTACTCCGCCAACCTCATGGGCCTCGCCGAGGAGGAGCACGCCGGCGGCGCCCTGGTCTTCCCCTCCTACAACCTCGGCACCCGCTTCGTGCCCGACACCAACCTCAAGAGCCGCGGCCACAGCCTCGACGGGGTCCTCGAGCTGATGAAGGGCAAGGTCGCCCTCAAGCCCGAGGGCTACGCCCTGGACCTGGCCCACCCGA
>JAKLFE010000023.1 GCA_022711355.1 Spirochaetota bacterium
TCCAGGATCGAGCAGACCGCGTAGATCACGACCCCGACGGGAGGCGTGAAGCTCCCCATGGTGATGGTGGTCATCATGACCAGGCCGAAGTGGACCGGGTCCACGCCGACCGACTTGGCGACCGGGAGGAAGATCGGCGTGAGCAGGAGGGTGTTCACCGTGGGCTCCATGAACATGCCAGCGACGACCAGGAAGGCCATGATGATGAGCATCAAGGCGACCGGGTTCTCGGTGAGGGTGACGAGGAAGGCGGCGATGGCCTGGGGCGCCTGGTTGTAGATGATGACGTAGCCGAAGACGGCGGAGCAGATGATGATCAGCATGATCATGCCCGTGTCAGCCACGGTCTGGCGCAGGGCCTCGACGATCTTATCGTTCGTCAGCTCCTTGTAGACGAACTTCCCGATGACGACGGCGTAGGCCACGGCGAAGGCCCCCGCCTCGGAGGGGGTGAAGAAGCCGAAGCGGATGCCGACGATCAGGATGACCGGGAAGAGGAGGGCCCAGATGTTGTCGACCAGGGACTTGAGGAACTCCCGGGGCGTCGCCCGCCTCTCCCGCGAGCGGCCGTAGTTCCTCCTCGCCGATATCAGCCAGGCGGTGAGCATCATGATGGCGCACATGAGGAAGCCGGGCATGATCCCGCCCACGAAGAGCCGCCCTATCGAGACGGAGCCGATGTAGCCGAAGAGGATGAGGCCGATGCCGGGCGGTATGGTCGCGGTGATCAGGGAGCTGTAGGCCGTGACCGCGGCGGTGAAGCCCTTCGAGTAGCCGCGCTTGATCATCTCGGGGGCGGTCATCCTGCAGTCCATGGCGGCGTCCGAGGCGGCCGAGCCGGAGATGCCGCCCATGAGGGTGGACAGGAGGATGTTGACGTGGGCGAGCCCGCCGCGCATGTGGCCCGTGGAGATGTTGCAGAAGTCGAAGAGCCGCCGGGTGATGCCGCACTCGGTCATGAGGTTGCCCGCCAGGAGGAAGAAGGGGACCGCGAGGAGGGCGAAATTCTGGGCGCTGTAGATCATCTTCGTCACGGGCACCATCAGCGACATGTCGGCATTCCCGACGAAGAAGGTCATGGAGGAGATGCCGACGACGAAGGCCAGGGGCACGTTGGCGAGGAGGAGGGCGACGAAGGCGAGGGCGAGGAGGGTCATGCCGCCTCCTTCGCCGCCGGCCTCGCGCGGAGGAGGCCGAAGCTCTTCTTCGCCAAGGTGCGGATCATCAGGGCGCAGCCGACCGGCGCGCTCATGGTGGCCCAGGAATGGCTCAGCTCCATCCCCTGGAACTGGTCCTTGACGTTGATGACGGCCAGGCGGGTCCCGAATACGGCGATGAGGGCGAGGAAGGCGGCGGCCAGCGCGTTGGCGAGGAGGGCCAGGGCCCTGCGCGCCGCCGGGGGCATGAGGTTGGTCAGGAGGTCGACGCCGATGTGCTTGTTCTGCTCCATGGCGAGGTCCGCCCCGATGAAGCAGACCCAGACGAACAGGAGGGTCGCCAGGTCCATGGACCAGACGAGGGGATGCCGGATAAGACGCAGGAAGGCGGCGGCGAAGACGAGGACGATGATCGCGGCGAGGAGGAGCTCGGAGACCCGCCGCTCGATCCCCAGGATCCAGCCGTCGAGGGCGCGGAGTAGTTTCATGATCCTTCCAACTTTCGCGCGCGGGGGCGCGCAGGACGGGGGCCGGCGGCCCGAGGCTCGGGCGCCGGCCCCGGCGGAGGGCTTTAGGCTACTTGCCCAGGATCTTGTTGACCTGGCCGCGAAGCTCCCGATAGCCCGGGATCTGGTCGTACACGGCCTCGCAGGCCTTCTTGAAGGGGGCGAGGTCGGGGGTCGAGATGACGACGCCGTTCTTCGCGAATTCCGCCTCGTTGGCCGCGAGCCCGTCGACGGTGTACTTCGTGGCGGCGTCCCCGGCCTTCAAGGCCTCCTCGAGGAGGATGGACTGGTAGCTCTTGGGCAGGGTCTGGAACCAGGCCTCGGAGCAGACGAGGGGGGTCACGAGCTGGAAGTGCGAGGTCTTGGCCAGGTACTTGCAGACCTCGTAGATGCGGATGCCGGCGCTCGCCGGGTGCTGGGCCTCGGCCCCGTCGATGACCTTCTGCTGGATCCCCGGGTAGACCTCGGCCCAGCCCAGGGCGGTCGGCTCGGCGCCCATGGCCTTGATGGTGGCCTGCCAGACCGTGGCGCCCGGGGTCCTGATGCGCTGGCCTTTGAGGTCGGCCGGCGCGGCGACGGGCTTGTTGGTCCAGAAATGCCGGGCGCCCTGGTACCAGTTGAAGGAGAGGACGCGATAGCCGTGCTTGGCGGCGAGCTCGTCGGTCCAGCCCTTGAAGAGGGCCGAGGTCGTCAGCTTCTTGGCCTCCTCGGGGCCGTCGACGAGGTAGGGCGCGCCCAGGATGCCGATGGCGGGCACGCTCTCGGCCAGCCGCGCCGCGTCCGTGATCACGGCGATGTTCGTGCCGGCCTTCACCTGCTCCTGCATCTCCTTGGTATCGCCCAACAGCGAGTTGGGATAGACGCCGACGGCGATCGCGCCCTTGGTCCTCGCCTCGACGTTCTTCTTGAATTCCAGGGCCCCCTTGAACAGGGGATCCGTTTCGGTGAGCACCGTCCCCACGTTCAGGCGATACTTCACCTTGGCCTGGGAGAAGGCCAGGGCCGGGCAGAGCGACAGGACCGCGACGAGGAGCGCGAGAGTCTTCTTCGAGATCATCATTCCCCTCCTTGCTAGGGCAGGCGTTTTCGGAGGGCGCCGGCGGCGGGGATGCTAGGCTCGAGGCGGCGACGGCGCCCGCCGTCGCCGCCCATGAGGCCACGGCGGGCCTCCTCGAGTCATTCGGGATATTACTTTTCTCCTACAGGATCTTATCGAACCCGCCCTCGGCCCCCGCCCGGGCGCGGCATCTGAGGCGGTACTCCTTGGCGGTCGTCCCGACGAGCTTGCGGAAGATGCTGCTGAAGTAGTTGGAGTTGTTGAAGCCGACATCGTAGGCGATCTCGGTGACGCTTTTCGAGCTGGAGGCGAGGAGGCGCTTGGCCTGGTCCACGCGGAAGCCGGTCAGGTAGTCCACGAAGGTGAGGCCGGTCTCGCGCTTGAAGAGGCAGAGGAAGTAGGAGGGACTGACGAAGACCTCCTTGGCCACGTCCCGATAGCTCAGGGGGGAGCTGAAGTGCGCCTCGACGTAGCGCGTCGCGTCGCGGACCAGGGCCTTCGAGCGCCGCTCGTAGACGCGCGCCACCGCGGATGCGGTCTCGGAGACGGCCTTCGCGAGCCATCTCTCGGCTACCTCCGCGTCCTTGACGTGCTTTATGTCCTCGAAGTAGCCCTCGACGAGCCTGTTCAGCCGCTGCTCGTCCCCCCCGCCCAGGATGGCCGCGTCGATCAGGGAGCCGACGAGCTCGTAGAGCCGCACCTTCAAGGCCTCCGGGTGCTCCGCGATGAAGTCCTTGAATCGGGCAAGGTACTCCGCGAAGGCCTTGCCGCTGTTCTCCACGTCCCCGAGCTTTATGAGGGAGAGGAGCTTCTCCTTCTCGCGCAGGGGATACCTGCTCGCGCGCGGGTCGAGCTCGCGGATGTCGTCCGCGTGGACGATGGCCCTGCCCCCGAGGCTCTCGGCGTATTCCTGGGCGCCCAGCGCCTCGCGGTAGGAGGTCCGCAGGTCCTCCAGCCGCTCGTAGCTCCTCCCGACCCCGATCGAGACCGCGCAGCCCAGGCTCCGGCCGATCTCGGAGCGGAGCTCCTCGAGGAGGTCCCACAGGGCCTCCCGCTTCCCGCCCTCCGGGGGAGGGGCCAGCCGCAGGGCGATCCCGACGCGCCCGCCCGCGAGGGGGAGGATGAGGTGGCATTCGTCGCTGAAGTCCTTGGCGAGGAGCCGCCCCGCGATCCTCAAGGACTCCTCCATGAGGTCCCGGCCCTCGAGCAGCGCCGAGCGGGCCTCCGCGATCCGCAGCACCGCGATGGTGTCCAGCCTGCCCTTGCCCAGGCAGCCGAGCATCTCGGCCAGCTTGGCCTTCGAGAACTCGCCGATGGCCACGTTGTCGACGATGTCCTCCTTGATGAAGGGGAGGAGCTTCTCGTAGTCGCGGTAGACCGCCCGCACGTCGGCGAGGACGCCGCAGCCGATGATGACGGCGCTGACGATGGAGGCGGCGTAATAGATGCCCCACTGCCTGGTGTAGGATCCGACGATGAAGGCGAGGGCGAAGATGAGGACCCCGCCGTTGAGGAGGGCCACCTTGTTCCTGAATCCTCCCTCCCCGGGACGGCCGAAGAGGAGCCGCGCGAGCTTGATCGAGGGGAAGACCAGGAGGAGGAGGCCCGTGACGAGCTGGACCCCGATGGTGACCTCCCTCGCGTAGAAAGGGGGCAGCATGCTGGGCGTCAGGTTGTCCCGGGCGGCGATGCCGGCGAAGTGGAAGAGGACGGCGCTCGACCTGGTCCCGAGGCTGTTGAAGACGACGTAGGTCAGGCCCAGGAGGACCCCGACGGAGACGACGAGGAGCTCGAAGCGACGCCGCCGCCGCCCGGGGACGAGGTCGGAGGCCAGGATGATGACCGGGGCGATGACCGAGCAGAGGATGAAGACGCGCAGGTTGACGATGACGAGGGGGAGGGGATGGGGGCCCAGGATCAGCTGGAGGGGCCGGCCGAGTGAGAAGACGCTGATGCCGATGAGGAAGATGATGAAGTAGCGGTACGAGGCCGACTTTGATGGGTTGGCGATGATGAAATAGGCGAAATACAGGAGGAAGAAGAGGCCCGCGATCATCGGCGCGATGATGTTGGAGAACAAGGCCATATCCGCTGCCCCCGGCCGGCTCAGTATGGTCCCCGGCCATGCCGCAGCGCACACTGTACAACGGGCCGCGCTATCGGGCAAGCGAAAAGGGCGCGGGCCCGGCCTCCCGGGCGCCCCGGCCCGCCCGGCGCGCGGGAGGCGGCGCCTCGCCGTCCCGCCAGCGCGCCGAGGCTGACGAGCTCGCCTAACGCTTCTTGGCGCGGCCGCGCTCGATGGCTCCGGTCCCGAGGACCAGGGCCGCGCCGACCAGGATGATGGCCGGGCTCGTCGGCAGGTCGAGGGCAAGGGCCAGGGCGAAGCCCCCGAAGTTGGCCGCCAGCCCGAAGGCCGCTCCCCAGGCCAGGGTCCCGGCCAGGCCCCGGCGCATCGACCGGGCGGCCAGGGCCGGGAGGATGGTCACCGCGTCCACCATGAGGGCCCCGGTGACGCGCATCGCGAGGGCTATGCCCGCGCAGATCAGCGTCACCAGCCCGTAGTGCAGGGCCCGGGCCGGCAGGCCGAGGACCCCGGCGAGCTCCCGGTCGTACAGGAGGGCCCGGATGCCCCGGAGGAAGACGGCAGAGAGGACCAGGACGAGGGCGGCGCCGGCGCAGGTCAGGAGCAGCTCGGGGCGGGAGAGGGCGAGGACCGAGCCCCAGAAGAGGTCGAAGGCCTCGATGGCGTTGACCTCGGACTTGTAGAAAACGATGAAGGCGAGGCCGAGGCTCAGCGTCATGACCAGGCCCAGGGCCCCGGAGGCCCGCTCCGCGCCCCGCTCGGAGAGGCGGGCCACGCCGGCGCCCGCGGCGAGGGCCGCGGCGAGGCCCGAGGCGAGGGGAGGCAGGCCGGCGAGGAGTCCCAGGGCCGCGCCCAGGAGGCTCGCGTGCATGACGGCGAAGCGGGCCGACACGAGGTCGAGGGCGAGGATGTAGGTCCCGATCGCGGGGAAGGAGAGGCCCGTGGCGGCCAGGGCGACGATGGCGCGGCGGAAGGGCGCGAGGGCCCAGAGCTCAGGCACGGCGGGCCTCCCGGACCGCTGGGGACGGGGCGGCCGGGGCCGCTTCCCGGACGGCGCCGTCCTCGAAATCGTACAACGCGCCGCAGAGCCCGAGGAGCTCCTCGTCGTGGGAAACGAGGAGGAGGCGCTCGGCACCGCCGCGCGCGATGTCCGTGAGGAGATCGAGCACCCCGCCCCGGCCCTCGGCGTCGAGGTGGGAGCTCGGCTCGTCGAGCAGAAGGAGCTCGGGCTCCGCAGCGAGGGCCCGGGCTATGGAGGCCCGCTGGTACTGGCCGCCCGAGAGCTCCTGTACCGCGCGGCCGGCCAGGCCCTCCACGCCCGCGCGCTCCATGGCCCGGCCCACGGCGGCGCGATCGCGCGCGCCGGGCCGGCGGAACAGTCCCAGCCGGCCGCAGCGCCCGAGCCAGACGGCCTCCTCGACGCTAAGCCGGAGCCTCCCCGGCGGCCGGGCCTGGGGCACGTAGCCCAGGCGCGGCAGGAGGGAGCGGAAGCCCCTCGTCCCCGGCTCGGCGCCCAGGAGGGCGAGCCTGCCCGCGAGGGGCTCGACGAGGCCGAGGCAGGCCTTCAGGAAGGTCGTCTTCCCGGCCCCGTTCGGGCCGCGGAAGCCCAGGGCGAGGCCCGGCCGGTCGGCGACGGAGAGGCTGGCCGCTCGGAGGACCGGCCGTCCCCCGTAGCCGAGCACGAGCTCCTCGGCCTCGAGGAAGGGGGCGCTCACCTGCGGGATGCCGCGACCAGGAGGAGCTCGTTGTAGGCGAAGACGTCCTCGATGCTCCGCGTCCCGTCCCGCCCGGGGAAGTTGATGAGCTCGACCCGGGGGGCGCCCGTCGCCTCCGCGACCGCCCTGCCCGAGACGTTGTGGTAGTTGTCGATGACGAGGACCGGCTCGGCCTTCGCGAGCTCGAGGAGGCTGGCCGGGGAGCCCTCGCCGGGGCCGAAGGTCCCGACAACCTCGAAGCCCAGCCACTCGGCGTAGGTCGCGAGGTACTTGTGGACGACCGCGCGCTTGACCGGATAGGCGGCCGCCACGCGCGCGCGCATGGCCTCTGCCTGGGCGTCGAAGCCCTTCTCCCAGGCCTCGTAGGCCGGCAGGGTGCCGAAGGCCAGGGCGAGCTTGCGCGCCTCCACCTTGAACTTCGAGGGCAGGTTGTCGGTGTAGACCGCGAGGACGTCGAGGCCCTCGGCCCCGGCCGTCTCGGCCAGGCGCTTGGCGAAGCGCTCGTAGCCCGAATGGACGAGGAAGCGCGCCCCCGCCACGGCCGCGAGGTCGGAGGGCTTGAGCTCGTACTCGGGAGGGTGGCGGAGCTCGAGGGGGGCGATCGTGACGATCTCGCCCGCGCCCGCGGCCCGGGCGAAGGCGGCCGTCCAGGAGGTCGAGGCGACGACCTTGGGACCCTCGGCCGGTTGGGCGAAGGCGAGGATGCCGGCGAGGGCGAGGGCCGCTGCCGCGAGGATTCGTTGCTGTCTCATGATTCGCTTCCCGTTAGGGAGGAGTGTCGCTCGGCTTTCGAAGCCTCGCCCGGGCGCTTCCTGCGCTCCGCTGGCCGCGGCAGGAAGGGGCGACGCCCCGCCTCCGCGCTCCGTACTCACGGCGATCCGGCCCCGAGGCCGAAGGTCCGGGCTTCGAGCCCGCCCCGCGCCGGCGCTCGCCGGCGGCCGGCCCGAGGCCGGAGCCCCACTATAGCCGGCCCCCCCGTCTTGGGCAAGCCCGGCCTCAGCGGGCGGCGCCGGGCTCCCCGCCCAATGCGGCCGCGGCCAGGGCGGCCGCCGCCTCGACGAGCCTCCCGACGGGCCTGGGCTCGAGCCCCGCGATGGCGAAATGCTCCTGGGCCACGGGCACGAGGATGCGCCGCCCCGGCGCGGCGAGCACCGCCTGGGCGATCGCGGGCGAGATCTCGCCGAGCATGCCGTTGGGGAGGGCTATGCCGATAGGCCCGAGGATGAGATCGCCCAACGCGACCGAAGTCCTGATCGCGTTCTCGCCGCTCGCGCCGCGGTCGGCGCCGGCCTTGAGCATGCGCTCCGTAGCGCTCGAGTTGGTGCCCAGGGCGAGGATCTCGACCCCGGAGCCCAGGGCCTCCCGCAGCTTGGCCACGAGCTGGGCGCCGATGCCCCCGCCCATGCCGTCCACGACGACTATCCGCTTGTCCATGACGCTCCGAGGCTACGCCGCGCCCCGGCTCGGCGTCAAGCGAGGCGGGGACCCTACGAGGCGGCTCGGAACAGGGCGGCGAAGAAGGGCCAGGCCATGTACAGGGAGAAGCCGAGGACGAGGAGGTAGGAGGCGAGCTCGAGGAGCTCGGAGACGAGGCCGACCGTGGACTCCCTGGCCTTGAGGCCGCGGAACAGGCCCTCGCGGCCGCAGTAGGCGAGGTAGGCGGAGGCTGAGACGACCAGGCCCATGCCGAGGGACATGGCGAGGAGCCCCGCCGCCCCGAGCCAGGGATGGCCCGCGTAGGCGGCGAAGAGGAGGAGCATGACCGCGCCCGGGCAGGGCACGAGGCTCGCGAGGGCGACCGTGCCGTAGAGGCCGTGGCCAGCCCGCCCCGGGCCCGCGGGGTTCGGGCCCTCCGGAGCGGCGGCGCCGGCCCGACCGCGCGCGATGGAGGCCAGCTTGGCCCCGGCCAGGCCCAGGGAGGCGAGGACGAGGAGGCCGAAGGTCAGCCCGTCGAGCCAGGAGCCGGCCGCCTCAGCCTCGCCGAGGCCGGCGAGGGCTCCCCGCGCCAGGCTCAGGACCGCGATGAGGAAGCCGCCCGAGGCCGCGTGGATCCCCGCCGAGATGAAGCCCGCGGCGGCCGGCTCCCAGGCCGCGGCCCTCCGGCCGAGGAAGAGGGAGAAGACGACGGTCTTGCGGTGGCCGGGGCCGGCCGCGTGGAGGATCCCGTACAGGAGGGCCGCGAGGAGGAAGGCGGCCAGGGCCGAGGCCGAGCCCTCGGCGGCGAAACCGTCCACGGCCGCGGCGGCCCGCTCGCGCAGCTCGAGCTGGAGGCCGACCAGGGGACCTGCGGAGCGGGGGGCCCGGGGCGCGGGCGCCGCCCCGCCCTCCCCTCCCAGGAAGGGATTGGCGGACAGCGAGGGCGCGGCGAGGGCGAGGAGGGCGGCGAAGCAGAGGGAGGCCGCCCGAGCCCGTCGGGCCCGGCTGGGCTCAGCGCGGGAAGGAGACAGAGATCTCCTCCGGGTAGGCCGTCGAGAGGCCCTTCCGCCACGTCTCGTAGACGCGGAAGTCGTCGGCCGCCCCGGCCGGATTGTAGTAGACGGGGTACTTCTCGTTCTTCGCCGCCGCGAGCCGGGGCGTTGGGGAGGGAGGCCCGCCCGAGGCCGAGACGGCCGTCGCGGGCTCGGCCGTATAGCGCACCGCGCAATAGAATGAGGAGTCGAAGACGGCGACGCTGAAGTCGCCTTCGTAGCCGGCGCCCTCGAGGGGGACGCGGAAGCGGTACACCAGGCGCCCGGCGCGCTGGCTCGCCTGGAAGGACTCGACCGCGGAGGGATTGCTCCGCTTCTCGCCCTTGCGGAGGAAGATGAAGTAGCCGTAGTTGCGCAGGTTGGAGAAGGCCCCGGCCCGGATCCGCTCGTTCTCCGCCGCGTCGAAGCTTCCGTCGCGGTCCGCGTCGTACTGGCCGATGATGGTCCCGCTGAACAGGGGATCGAAGGTCCATTCGAGCTCGATCGCCCTGCAGGCCCGGCCCTCGAGCTCGAAGGTCATCCTCGAGTCGAGGGACATGTGGGGGTGGGCCGCGGCCGAAACGGCGGGCAAGACGGCGGCGAGAAGGGCGAAGGTTAGGCGACGCACAAAGCACCTCCAGGCGCCGGCGGCTGGCGTGGGGTTGCGGGTTGCGGGTTGCGGGCTGCGGGCTGCGGGCTGCGGGCGGGGGCGATACTAGCGCCCTCGCCCGCCTCGTTCAAGCCAGGCTCGCCCTAGGAAGCCGCCAGGACGCTCCCGATCTGGAAGACCGCGAAGCCGAGGATCCAGCCCAGTCCCAGCATGAAGGCGAAAGCGAAGCCGAGCCACTTCCAGCCGAGCTCGGAGCGGATCGTGGCCAGCGCCGCGAAGCAGGGCGGGATGACCAGGGTGAAGAGCATGAAGACGAAGGCGATGAGGGGTGTGAAGCCCGAGTCGCGCTGGAGGGCCTCGCGGAGGCTCTCGCTCTCCTCGCTCTCCTCGGTGCCGACCCGGTAGAGGATGCCGAGGGTCGAGACGACCACCTCCTTGGCCGCGAAGCCGGTGACGGAGGCGACGCCGATCTTCCAGTCGAAGCCCAGGGGCCGGAAGGCCGGCTCGATGAACTTGCCGATGCTCCCGGCGGCGCTCCGCTCGAGGGAGTACTCGGCTGCCGCGGTCTCGAGGTAGGCCTCGAGCTCCTCGGGGGCGGCCTCGGGATGCTCGGCGGAGAAGGCCGCGGCGAGGCTCTCGAGCTCGGCCTCGGAAGGCTCGGAGACCGGGAAGCTCGTGATGGCCCAGATGAGGATCGCCGAGGCCAGGATGACGGTGCCGGCCTTCTTGACGTAGTGCCAGGTCTTCTCCCAGACGTGCCACAGGACGCCGCGGAGGGTGGGGGCCCGGTAGGGCGGGAGCTCCATGACGAAGGGCGTGGGATCGCCGCGGAGGGCGGTCTTCCTGAGCGCCCAGGCCGAGACCAGCGAGAGCGCGACGCCGATGGCGTAGATCAGCATGACCATCTCGGAGGCGCGCTTCGGGAAGAAGGCCGCGGCGAAGAGGACGTGGACGGGGAGCTTGGCCCCGCAGCTCATGAAGGGGATCACGAGGATGGTGACGATGCGGTCGCGGCGGCTTTTCAGGGTGCGGGCGGCCATGATGGCCGGGACCGAGCAGCCGAAGCCGAGCATCATCGGGAAGACCGACTGGCCGTGGAGGCCGAAGGCGTGGAGGACTTTATCGGTCGCGAAGGCCGCCCGGGACATGTAGCCGACGTCCTCGAGGATGGACAGGAGGAAGAAGAGTATCACGATGAGGGGAACGAAGGAGAAGACCCCTCCCACGCCTCCGATGATCCCGTCGACGAGCAGGGAGCGGAGGAAACCCTCGGGGATGGCGGCCAGGGCCAGCTCGGAGACCCAGCCGAAGAACGACTCGAACCAGGCCATGGGGTACTCGCCCAGGGCGAAGGTGAGCTTGAAGACGCCCCAGAGCACGGCGACGAAGATCGGCAGGGCCAGGAAGCGGTTCATGATGACCTTGTCGATGCTCTCGGTGAGGGAGAAGTTCGGCTTCTTGACGATACGCACCGACTCCTTGACCGCGCCGTGGATGTAGCCGTAGCGCTGCTCCGAGATGACGATCTCGGCGTCCTTGGCGTAGTGCTTCTCGAGCCAGTCGATCGAGGACTTGGCCAGGCGCCCGATCTCGGCCGCCTTGGGATGGTCGGCGAGGCGCTCGTAGGCCTTGGCGTCCTTCTCGAGGAGCTTTACGGCGAGCCAGCGCGGCGGGAAGCGGGAGGCGAAGCGCGCGTCCGAGGCTATGAGGCGCTCGAGGGGCTCGAGCCGGTCCTCGACCTCGGAGCCGTAGCGGATCGTCTTATCGGCCCCGTCCCCGGCCCCCGCAGCCTCGTCGATGAGGTCGAGGAGCCGGTCGATGCCCCCGCCCTTGGGGCCGACGGTCTTGGCCATGGGCAGGCCGAGCACGGCGCCGAGGGCCTTCTCGTCGATGTCGATGCCCTTGGCCTGGGCCTCGTCGCTCATGTTGAGGGCGCCCACCACCGGGATCCCGAGCTCCTGGAACTGGAGGCAGAGGAAGAGGTTGCGCTCGAGGTTGGTCGAGTCGAGGACGTCGACGATGAGGTCGGGGGCCTCGTCGAGGATGAAGTCCCGGGCCACCACCTCGTCGATGGAGTAGGCGGTCAGGCTGTAGATGCCGGGCAGGTCGACGAAGCGGTACTCGCGGCCGCCCCGCCTGACCGAGCCCTCGCGCTTCTCGACCGTGACGCCGGGATAGTTGCCCACCTTGTGGTGGGCCCCGGTGAGGGCGTTGAACAGCGTGGTCTTGCCCGCGTTGGGATTGCCCGCGAGGGCGATCTTGAGGGTCTTGGTGAAGCCTTGCATATCGTTGCGCATGTCCTTTCCCCTACTCCGAGCAGCCGCAGCCGCGCCCATGGCCGTGGCGGAAGCCGCGCCCGCGGCCCCGGGCGTCCCTGGCCGCGCTCCAGTCCCCGACGGGCTCGACCTCGATGCCGGCCGCCTCGCTGCGCCTGATCAGGATGTCGTAGCCGCGGATGCGTACCTGGAAGGGCCCGCGCAGGAAGCCCCCGCGCACGACCGCCCCCTCGGCCCCTTCCGTGAAGCCCATGTCGGCCAGGCGCTTGCCGACCTCCTTGTCGAGCAGGACCCGCTTGACCTTGAATGATGCCCCGGCCGGGGCGTCGGATACGAACATCGTCCCTCCCTATCCGCCGGAGCGCCGCGAGAGCGTCCGGGCTCCGGATATATTGATAACCATTATCATTTGACGGTAAAAGGAAAAGGCTGAAGCCAGGCCTCTGGCTCCTCATGCCCGCGTCCCGCCCTTGCGGCGGCAGGCGGGGCAGCGCCCGAAGAGCTCGAGGCTGTGCCCGGTCGCCTCGAAGCCGTGCTTCCGGTATACGGCCGCCTGGGCCCGCTCGATCTCGGCCTCCCGGAACTCTACGATGGCCCCGCAGTCGACGCAGACGAGGTGGTCGTGGTGCTTGTGCCGGTAGGCGTGCTCGTAGCTCCTCGCCCCGTCGTCGCGGCAGGCCGAGCGGGCCAGCCCCGCCTCCTCGAGGAGGCGGACCGTGCGGAAGACCGTGGCCTGGCCGATGCTCGGGTCGACCTTGCGGACCGCGTCGTAGAGTTCCTCGGCGGTGACGTGGGCCTCGATGCCGAGGAATACCTCGAGGACGGTCTGCCGGGGCCGGGTCATCTTGAGGTCCCGGCCTTGGAGGTAGTCCACGAGGACCGAAAGCTCGGTCGCGGCGTCGGCTCGCTTCATATTGAAAATCATTATCAATATAATCCCGGCCTTGTCAAGCCCCGCCGCCGGGCTCGGCCCCGAGGCGATCCCGAGCTCCCGCGGGAGCCCCTCGTGCGCGGCTTTCGGCCCTCGTGTCCCCAGCAGAAGCTGGCACGATCGACACGATCGAGGGGCCGGACGCGGCCGCCAGCTGCTCGCCTAGCCGGAAAGGCGGGGCGGCAGGGAAGCGCGACGGTTCGAAAAGCCTCTCGATGATGGCTTGTCGGCCAAACAATCTTCGAGGCAGTAGTTTTTGCAAATGACTTGCATTTAAACCACCAGTTGCGTATATTGAATGCAAATCGTTCGCAACTATGCCAGGGCCGATGTACTCCGAGCATCGGCAAGGTAGGGAGAAAGCAATGAAGATCCTTCGCGCGCTCGCCATCGCCTTCCTCGCCGCGGCCTCGGTCGTTCAGGTCCTGGCCGCCCCGGCCAAGTCCGCCAAGCCCCTGGTCGCCGTCAGCATCATTCCCCAGGCCTACTTCGTGAACCGGATCGCCGGGGACCGGGTCGAGGTCCTCACCCTCGTCGGGCCGGGGCAGAGCCCCCATTCCTACGAGCCCACGCCTCGGCAGATGAGCGCCCTCAGCCGCGCGGCGCTCTGGTTCGCCAACGGCACCGACTTCGAGCGGGGGCTCGAGCCCAAGATACGTTCCCTCTATCCCTCCCTCCGCATCGTCAACACCACGGAGAAGGTCGCCTTCCGCCAGCTCGAGGAGCACCATCACGAGGGCGAGGCCGAGGGAGACCACGAAGAGGGCCATGAGGAGAGCGGCGTCGACCTCCACACCTGGCTCGGCCGGGTCCCGGTGAAGATCCAGCTCGCGGCCATCCGCGACGCCCTCGCCGCCTTCGATCCCGCCGGCGCCCCTCAATACGCCAAGAACCACGATCGCTTCGTCGCCGAGATCGACCGGACCTTCGACAAGCTCGCCCGCGACCTCGAGCCCCTCCGCGGCCGCACGGTCTACGTCTATCACCCCGCCTTCGGCTACTTCCTCGACGAGTTCGGCATCGTCCAGGAAGCCGTCGAGACCGGAGGCAAGGAGCCCACCCAGAAAGGCCTCGCCGAGCTCGCAGCCCACGCCAAGGAGGATGGGGCAAAGGTTATCTTCGTCCAGGCACAGTTTCCGACCGCGGCGGCCAAGACCTTGGCCAAGGCTATCGGCGGCGTAGTACAGAGCCTGGATCCCCTCGCCCCGGATTGGCTCGCCAACATCGAGCTCATGGGCGCCGCGCTCGAGAAGGCGGCCAGGTGAGCCCGGCTCGACCCTTGCCTCGCCCGGCCGCGCTCGGGATACTGGAGCCCATGGCCGAAACCACGGCGAGGGCCGAGCCCCGAAGCTCGGGAACGCCCCGTCCCGCGACCCGACCGGTCGCGGTCCGCTTCGATGAGGTCCATTTCTCCTACGGGAGCATCGGCGTCCTCGAGGGCGCGAGCTTCCACATCCACGCGGGCGAGTTCGCCGCCCTCCTCGGGCCCAACGGCTCGGGCAAGACGACCATGCTCAAGCTCCTCCTCGGCCTCCTCAGGCCCGACGCCGGCCGGGTCCTCGTCTTCGGCGAGGAGGCCCGGGCCGCGAGCCGGCAGGTCGGCTACGTGCCCCAGGCCGTGGTCTACGACCCCGCCTTCCCGATCTCGGTGGCCGAGGTCGTCCTCATGGGCCGCCTGCGCGGGAGTTTCGGGCGCTACGGCCGGGCCGACCAGGAAGCCGCGGCCCGCGCCATGAATGAGGCCGACGTGGCCGGCCTGGCCTCGAGGCCCTACGCCGCCCTCTCCGGCGGCCAGCGCCGCCGCGTCCTCGTGGCCCGGGCCCTCGCGGCCGAGCCGCGGCTCCTCGTCCTCGACGAGCCCACCTCGAACATGGACGCCGAAAGCGAGGCCCAGCTCTTCCAGAGCCTCGGCCGCCTCAAGGGCAGGGCCACGATCCTCATCGTCACCCACGACACGGGCTTCGTCTCGGCCCTCACGGACTCGGTGCTCTGCCTCGGCGATCGGGAGGGCCGCCGAGGCGCCGTGGTCCATCACCCGGCCGCCCCCGTCGAGGGTGAGCCGCCCAAGGCCTTCGGCGGGGCGGCCCTCCGCGTCCTGCACGAGGCCGAGCTGCCCGAGGACGGCTGCTTCTCCTGCGAGGGGGAAGAGCGATGAGCGGCTTCCTCGCGGCCCTCCTCGACCCGGGCCTCCCCTTCATCCGCAACGCCCTCGCCGCGGGCCTCCTCTCCTCGATCCTCTTTGGCGTCCTCGGCTCCGTGGTCACGGTCAAGCGCATCGCGGGCCTGGCGGGGGCCGTCTCCCACGCCGTCCTGGGCGGGGTCGGGCTCGCCCTCTTCCTCTCGGTCAAGCGGATCGCGCCGGGCCTGCCGCCCATCGCGGGTGCCATCGCCTTCGCCCTCGTCTCGGCCCTCCTCATCGCCTGGGTCTCCCTCAAGGCCAAGCAGCGCGAGGACACGGTCATCAACGCCATCTGGGCCATCGGCATGAGCCTCGGCGTCCTCTTCATCGCCAAGACCCCCGGCTACATCGATCCCATGAGCTACCTCTTCGGCAACATCCTCCTGGTCTCGGGCCGGGACCTCCTCCTCCTCGCCATCCTCGACGCGCTCGTCCTCGCCGCCGCCTGGCTCTTCTATCCCCAGCTCGAGGCCTCGGCCTTCGACGAGGAGTTCGCCCGTACCCGGGGCGCCCGCACCGACCTCGTCTTCCTGGGGATCCTCGCCGTCGTGGCCGTCGCCGTGGTCCTCCTCCAGACCTTCGTCGGCATCGTCATGGTCATCGCCATGCTCACCCTGCCCGCGGGCACGGCGGGCTTCCGCGCGAGGAACCTCGCGGGCATGATGGTCGGGGCGACGGCCCTCTCGGCGGCCTTCTCCGCCCTCGGCCTCGCGGCCAGCTGGTCGGCCGACCTGCCCGCCGGGGCCACGGTCGTCGTCATCGCCGGGGCCTCCTTCCTCGCCGCGGCGGGGGCGCGGGGGGCGGCGCGGGCCCTGGCCCGCGGCCGCGGCGCCCGCGCCTCGCGGGCCTCGGGCGGCCCGGGGGACGAGGGACGGGGGGCGAAGCCGTGACGAGGGCCCGGGAGGCCGTGCTCGCGGCCCTCGACGCGGCCGAGGAACCCCTCTCCGCGGCCGCCGTCCTCGGCCGGCTCGGCGAGAGCTGCTGCGACCAGGCCACGGTCTACCGCGCCCTGGACTACCTCGAGGACGCGGGCCTCGCCGAGTCCTTCGTCCTGCGCTGCTCCGAGCACGGGACCGAGCGCTACTTCGTCTCGGCCTCGAGGCCGCACCGGCACTGGTTCCACTGCGAGGCCTGCCACCGCTTCGTCGACATAGGCGCCTGCCGCTTGGGCGGGCTGGCCGCCGAGCTCGAGCGCGAGCGGGGATTCCAGGTTAGGCGGCATAGCATGTACTTCTCCGGGCTCTGCCCCGAGTGCAAGGGCGCGAAGGCCGGGACGCCGGCTTCGCGGCGCTGAAAAGAAGCGGCCCGGCGCCGCGAGGGCGCCGGGCCTGGGCCCGCGGCGGGCGCGGGGGCCTACGGAAGGTCCGAGCAGAGGGCGGCGAGGCGCTTCACCCCCTCGCGGATCAGCTCGGGCTTGGAGTTGGAGAAGTTCAGGCGCATGCACTCGGCCCCCGAGCCGTCGGGGAAGAAGTCCCGGCCGGGCACGAAGACGATCTGGCGCGCGAGGGCCGATTTAAGGAGCTCGAGGCTGTCCAGGCCCTCGGGGCCGGTGACCCAGAGGAACATGCCCCCGTCCGGCCGGGTCCAGCGGTAGCCCTCGGGCATGGCCTTGGCGAGCTCCCCGTCCATGATCCCGTAGCGCTCGCCGTAGGCAGAGCGGACCTTCTCGACGTGCTTGGCGTTGTCGTAGTCGCGGAGGTAGCGCTCGAGCACCAGCTGGTCGAGGCTCGAGGTGTGGAGGTCGGCGGCGGCCTTGGCCGCGACGATGCGCTCGCGCACGGCCTTCGAGGCGACCATCCAGCCGGTGCGGAAGCCGGGCGCCACGATCTTCGAGAAGGTACTCAAGTAGATAACCAGGCCCTCGCGGTCGAGGGATTTCAAGGGAGCGATGTGCTCGCCGCGGTAGCGTAGCTTGCCGTAGGGATCGTCCTCGACGACGATCAGGCCGCGCCTGGCCGCGACCTCGTACAGGGCCTTGCGGCGGGCGGCGCTCAGGGTGCGGCCGGTGGGATTCTGGAAGTTCGGTATCACGTAGAGGAAGCGCGCCTCGTGCTTGCCCGCGAGCTCCTCGACGGATTCGGGGATGATCCCGTCCTCGTCGGTGTCCGCGGCGAGGAAGCGGGCCTCGTAGGCCTGGAAGGCCTGAATGGCCGCGAGGTAGGTCGGGTTCTCGGTTATGATCAGGTCGCCCGGGTCGAGGAATATCTTCCCCAGGAGATCGAGGGACTGCTGGGAGCCCGTGGTGACGAGGACCTCGTCGGCGCCGCAGGCGGCGCCCCGGAGCCCCATCTCCGCCGCGATCCACTCGCGCAGGGGCTTGATGCCCTCCGTCACGCCGTACTGGAGGGCGCGCGGCCCGATCTCGGCGAGGGTCCGCTGGACGGCGGCCGCCACCTCGGCCACGGGGAAGAGCTCCGCGGCGGGCAGGCCCCCGGCGAAGGAGATGATCTGGGGATTCTCGGCGGCCCTGAGGATCTCGCCGATCGAGGAAGGCTGCATGCAGCCCATGCGTCGCGCGAAGCGTGTATCCATAATGCGCCTCAAGGTATCAGCTCGCGGCGTTACTTGCAATAGCTACATTCGCGGCCGGGCCGCTTTTTCGCGCCGGGCCTCCCCGCCCCGGGCCGCTCAGGCCCTCGCCGCCGATTCCGGCGGCAGCAGCGCCGAGGCCTCGCAGGATACCTGAGCCCCTCCGTGGGCGCGGGCGGGCTGGGCGGCCCGGGCCTCGCGCCCCGAGGCGGGGGAGCCTATACTCTAGTGACGGGGGCCGGCGCAGGCGCGCCTCGACCCCGAAACCACTCGAGGAGGCGGCGATGAAGGGTAACGAGAAACTGGTCCTCGTCCTGAACCAGCTCCTGGCCGACGAGCTTACCGCCATCAACCAGTACATGGTGCATTCCGAGATGTGCGACGACTGGGGCTACGAGAAGCTCCACAAGCACTTCGAGAAGCGGGCCATCGACGAGATGAAGCACGCCGAGAAGCTCATCGGCCGCATCCTCTTCCTCGAGGGGCTGCCGATCGTCAGCGAGCTCAAGAAGATCCACATAGGGGCGACGGTGGACAAGCAGCTCGCCTCCGACCACGTCGCCGAGGAGGGCGCGATCAAGGCCTACAACGAGGCCATCGTCCTCGCCGGGGAGGTCAAGGACTTCGCCACCCGGGACTTCCTCCAGGCCATCCTCAACGACGAGGACGCCCACATGGACGGCATCGAGGCCCTCCAGAGCCAGATCGAGCAGATGTCGATGCAGGTCTTCCTGACCACCCAGGTCGAGGGCTAGGCCCAGTCGAGCGAGCGCTCGCCCTCGCTATTTATAAAGGGCGAGCCTTGCGCCTCCCGGCTCGGCGCATACACTTTGACTCATGCGCCTGATCTTCATCCTCGACGACAGCAGCCTGAGCCTGAACGCGCTATCCCACCTCCTGGAGCCCGAAGGGTACAAGGTCATCTGCCTCAAGGAGAGCGAGGGGGCCGTCGACATGATCGTCGAGGCCCAGCCCGACCTCGTCCTCCTCGACGTGGTCATGCCCAAGCTCTCCGGCCTCGAAGTGCTCCGGCAGCTGAAGGAGCGCGAGGAATGCGCCGAGATGCCGGTGATCATGGTCACCGCGATGACCGAGGCCCAGGACGTCAGCGCGGCCCTCGAGGCCGGGGCCTTCGACTACATCCGCAAGCCCTTCGAGGCCATCGAGGTCCGCGCCCGCGTGCGCTCGGCCCTGCGCACCCGCGACTACATGCTGAAGCTCCGCTACCTCTCCGAGCGCGACGGCCTCACCGGCCTTTTGAACCACGCCGCCTTCATCCGCGCCCTCTCCCGCGAGCTCGCCGAGCCCGTGGGCGGCGACAAGGCCCTATCCCTGGTCATGGCCGACCTCGACTTCTTCAAGTCGGTCAACGACAAGCACGGACACCAGGCGGGCGACGCCCTCCTCGCCGGCCTGGGCGAGCTCCTGGCCAAGGCGGTCGGGCGCTCGGGCGAGGCCGGGCGCTACGGCGGCGAGGAGTTCTGCGCCCTCCTCCGGGGCTACGACCTGGGCATGGCGGGGCGCTGGGCCGAGGCCTTCCGCAAGGTGGTCGAGGAGCGGGACTGGGACCTCGGCTCGGAGCGGATCAAGGCCACCCTGAGCCTCGGCGTCGCGTCGATGGAGGGCAGCATCGATCCGGCCGCCCTCATCGCGGAGGCCGACCGCTCGCTCTACGAGGCCAAGCGGGGCGGCCGCAACCGAGTCGTCATGGCCGGCAGGAGCAAGGGCCCGGGATGATCCCGGGCCCCGAGGGAGATCGGCCGAGCTGAGGCTAGAGGATCAGGCCCGTGATGTAGTTCATGGCGAAGAGGACGACGATGCCGCCGGCCGAGAGGGCGCAGACCGCGCCGAACCAGTGCCAGAGCATGTCCTTCATCTCGCTGACGCCGGTGGTCCGGTTCACGACCCAGAAGTAGCTGTCGTGGAGGCCGGTGATGCCGATGGAGCCGATGCAGCAGGCGAGGGCGCCCATGTAGGGATTGACGCCGGGCATGGCCAGGAGGATGGGCGCGGTCAGGGAGCCGGCGGTGAGCATGCCGACGGTGGCCGAGCCGGAGACGATCCTCAGGATGAAGGCCATGATGTAGGGCAGGAGGATGCCGGGGATGCTGGCCGCGACGAGCATGTTGGCGATGGAGCCGCCCGCGCCCGTGGCCTTGAGGACGGCGCCGAGGGAGCCGCCCGCGCCGGTCACGAAGACGATGATGCCCGCCTCGGTCATGGCCTTGTCGAGGATGCCGACGACTTCCTTGCGGTCGCGCTTGCCGGCCAGGCCGTAGATGGCGATGAGGAGGCCCAGGCCCACGGCGACGATCGGGTGGCCGATGAGGCCGGCGAAGCTCTTGAAGGACCCCTTGGCCCCGAGGACGCCGCTCACCGTGTTGAAGAGGATGAGGACGATGGGGATGAGGATGGGGGCGAAGGAGATGAAGGTGCCGGGGAGCTTCTCGTGGACGAGCTGCTCCGGGGTCTCGAGCTCGGCGGCGGTGTAGGGCCGGTCGATGAGGGGGGCCGAGGAATCATTCGGGTCGGGGAGCTTGAAGAGCTTGCGCTTGCCGAGCCAGCGCGCGTACATGATGCCGAAGGGCGCGATGAAGGCCGAGGCTATGAGGCTGTAGATCATGAACATGCCGAGGTCGAGCTTGAAGTAGTTCACCACGGCGAGGGGGCCCGGCGTCGGCGGCACGAGGGAGTGGGTCACGAGGAGGGCCGTGCCGAGGGCGCAGCTGATCGTGATGAGATTCTTGCCGGTGTTGCGGGCGAGGGACTTGGCCAGGGGCGAGAGGACCACGAAGGCCGAGTCGCAGAAGACGGGGATGGACACGATGAAGCCGGTGATGCCCATCGCGATGTCTTCCTTGCCCTTGCCCAGGAGCTTGATGAAGGTCAGGGCCATGCGCTTGGCGGCCCCCGAGACCTCGAAGATGGCCCCCATCATGACGCCGAAGCCGATGATGATGCCGATGCTGCCGAGGGTGCCGCCGAAGCCGCTGATGATGTTGGCCATCACGTCGTTCGAGGGCAGGCCGGAGATGATACCCGCGGCCACGGCTCCGATGAGCATGGCGGGGAAGACGTGGATCTTGGTCTTGGTCACCGTGACGATGATGATCGCCATCGCGACGACGAGACCGACGAGGACTCTCGCTACGTTGACATCAGGCATTGTGTAGCTCTCCTTTCTCGATCGATGCTGCGCTCGATACCGCGCTCGGTAAAAAAGGGAGGAGCCCGGGCGGCGCTCGGCCGAGGCGCGCCCGGGGATCCGCCCGCGGAAGCCCTAGATGACGGGGCCCAGGCAGTAGAAGTCCATCGACTTGGTGTACTTGATGGACTCGCCCTTGGTGGTCTCCCCCGAGGCGACGCGGAGGAGCATCGCGAGGACCTCCTCGCCGACCTCCTCGATCGACTTCTCCCCGGTGACGATGAGCCCCGCGTTGACGTCCATGTCCTTGTCCATGCGCGCGTAGGTCAAGGGATTGCCGCAGATCTTGATGACGGGCACGACGGGGAAGCCCTGGGGCGCCCCGCGCCCGGTGGAGAAGAGGATCAGGTCGGCGCCGCCGACGGCCATGCCGGAGAGGAGCTCGATCTCGCGGCCGGGGGAATCCTTGATCCACAGGCCCTTGCCCCGCGGCGCCTCGGTGTAGCCGATGACGCCCTCGATGGTCTTGGTGCCCGACTTGACGATGGCCCCGAGGGACTTCTCCTCGATGGTGGACAGACCCCCCGCGATGTTGCCGGGGGTGGGCTGGCCCTTGCGCATGTCGACGCCGACGGCCTTGGCGCGATCCTCCATCTCGGTCACGATGCGCGCGATCTCGGAAGCCACGCGCTCGTCCTTCGCGCGGCGCTGGAGGATGTGCTCGGCCCCGATGAACTCGGTGGTCTCGCCGAAGATGACCGTGCCGCCGGCCTCGACGACCTTGTCGGCGACGTAGCCGATGACCGGGTTCGAGGCCACGCCCGAGGTCGTGTCCGAGGCCCCGCACTTGATGCCCATGGTGAAGTTCGACAGGTCCACGGCCGCGCGCTGCTGGCCGGATATCGCGAGGACCAGGCGCTGGGCCGCGTCGATGCCGGCCTGGATGGCGGCGCTCGTGCCGCCGAGCTCCTGGATGTTGATCCGCTCGACGGGCTTGCCCGTGGCGCGCAAGGCGGCCTCGAGGCGGTCGGTGTCCACGCCCTCGCAGCCGAGGCTCACGATGAGCGAGGCCCCGACGTTGGGGTTCTCGCCGATCTTGACAAGGCAGTCGGTGATGCGCTCGAGGTCGGGGGGGGTCTGGCAGCAGCCCTGGTGGTGGATGATGCCCTGGGTCATCACCGTGTTCTGGACGATGGCCTCGACGACCTCGTTCGAGCAGACGACGGAGGGGATGACGGCGACGTAGTTGCGGGCGCCGGCCTTCCCGTCCTTCCTGAGGTAGCCCTGGAAGGTCATCGCGCCTCTCCCTTCTTCGCCCAGTCGCCGCGGCCGCGGATCGAGTCGATGTTGTGCACGTGCACGTGCTCGCCCGCGGCTATCGCCGCGGTGGCCACGCCGATCTCCTCCCCGTACTTGGTCACCTCTTGGCCCTTCGCGATGGGCGCCAAGGCGATCTTGTGGCCATAGGGGATATCGTCCTTGACCGTCATCTCGACGGCCGAGCCCTTCTTGTCGAGGACGCGCACCCGCGCGCCGGCCTTGACCTCGCCGAACAGCGTGGCGACGTTGTCCGCCTCGTGGTTCTTGATGGCCTTCTCCAACTCCTGCATCGAAGCTACCTCCGCACGATCACCCCGACCCCGTCGGGTATGACCGCGATCTTCGCGCCCGGGCCCTTCCGCTCGAGCGCCATGCCGACGGCCTCCTCGATCGAGGCCGCGTATCGGAAATGCATCTTCTCGACCGTCCTCCGGTCGATGCCCCAGGTCACCAGGATGATCTCGTGCCTCAAGAGGGCGTCGGCGAAGCGCTGGACGCACCACTGCTCCGAGACGGTCTTCTCGGCGGGGGTCGCGAGGATGCGATCGAGGAGCTCCCGCGGGCTTCCCTCGAGCATCATGCGGCCGAAGTTCTCGCCGCCCAGGCCGTCGCGGCAGGCCGCCGCGAGGATGATGACGGCTCCTTCCTTCGCGCAGGCGAGGGCGGCGTCGAGGCCCTTGGGGCACTGGTAGAGGTTCTGGTCCAGGGGGTAGCCGCCGTTCGTGGTGAGCACGACGTCGGCCGGGATGGGATCGACGCCGCAGCGCGCGGCGAGCAGCGCGCAGCCCGCGCGATGCGCGGCGTCGGCCTCGCCGCAGACCGCGGCGGCGACCCGCTTCTCCTCGTCCAGGAGGACGTTGAAAACGAAGGCGAGCTTGGCAAGGCGCGCGGCCACGATCATGTCCTCGTGGATCGGGTTCCCGTCGAGGACCCCCGTGGCCGCCTTGGGGTGGGCCATCGCCCGGGCGCTATGGTTGATGTTCACGCAGTCCTGCGAGGCGATGCCGGGCAGCACGCTCTTGCGCCCGCCGGAGAAGCCGGCGAAGAAGTGGGGCTCGATGAAGCCCTCGGCGACGAGGAGCTCGGCCTCCACGGCGAGGCGGTTGATCTCGCACTTGCTGCCCGAGGGCAGGAGCCCGAGATCGACGAAGGCGCCCTTGGCGAAGGCGTCGTGGTTGACGATGCGCTCGCGAGCGCAGAGCCCGGAGCCGAAGCGCTTCTCCATCTCGGCCGCGGTCATGCCGCGGTGGAGGCCGGTGGCGACGAGGACGGTGATATCGGCCGAGGGGCTGCCACGCCGGAGCTCCTCGAGGAGGATGGGCAGGGTAAGCGCGCTCGGCACGGCCCTCGTGTGGTCGCTCGTGATGACGACGATCTTCCGCTTGCCCCGGGCGAGCTCGGCGAGGGGAGGCGAGCCGATCGGAGCGCGCAGGGCCGCGCGCACGATCTCCTCCTCGGAGGTCCCCGGCCACGTTGCGGTCTGCGGGGGAGGAACGAGGATTCCCGCGAGCCGTCGATCGTCTATCTCGCAGGAGATACGATCGGTATCGTAGGGCAATTCTATCTTCACACAAGACTCCTTGACCGCGGGAACAAACTAGGGAGCTGTTATGTACTATGCATTATGTATACATAATGCACGCCTTTTCAGTCTTGTCAATGAAAAGATTTAGCCGCGTCTCGCCAAACCAGGGCGTATGTAGTCGTATGTCTTTTTAAGAAAACAGAGTACGCGTCTTGCTTTAGGATTTGAGCGGCGCTGGAAGGGGGAGAAGGAAGCTCAGGCGCGGGCAGAAGCCGAGGGCAGGTGCTTGAGGCTCTCTTCCTTGACTTTACTCAGGTGGGTCGTGCAGATGGAGAGGGCGGCCTCGAGATCGCGGCGGAGGATGCTGTCGATGAGGCTCGTGTGCTCCTCGATCGAATCGACGAAGCGGGTGCGGCTCGAGAGGGCGAAGAAGCGGAAGGGATTGAGCCAGGTGGAGACCTTGCCCAGGAGATCGGTGATGATCGAGTTCCCGGCGGTGGCCACGAGGTAGTCGTGGAAGGCGGTATCGATCTTGAAGTACTCCTGGACATCCTCGTAGCGCGAGTGCTCGAGGAAGTCGCGCTTGAAGCCCTCGAGCCGAGCCGCTATGCCCTCGTCCAGGAGCTCGATCGCCTTGGCGATGGCGTAGCGCTCGATGAGGAGGCGGAACTCGTGGGCGTCGAGGACGTCCTTCTCGGAGAGGCGCCGGACCATGACGCTCTTGTTCGGGATGCTCTCGAGCAGGCCTTCGCCGATCAGCTCGTTGATGGCGCTCCGCACGGGGGAGCGGCTGACCTTGAGCTCCTCGGCGATCTGGAGCTCCTGGATCCGCTGCCCCGGGGCGAAGTGCCCGTTCAGGATGTTTTCCTTGATCACCTCGTAGACCTGGTCCTTCATGGTCGAGATGATCGCGCTGCTTCGCATCGCCACGATTGGAAAATAAACCAATCGGAGGCTTTTGGCAATCGCTCCGCGGCGAGCGGGCACGGCATCGATCATCGCGAAGCTCGCGCGGCGGCTACGGCCTCCCGGAGGGGAAGGCCCGCCTTCGCGGCGGCGACCCTGATCCCGGCCGAGGACAGGGCGGCCTGGGCCTTGGGACCCAGCTCGGGGCAGACGACGACCTCGACCCCGCGCTCCGCGAGGAAGGCTGCCGCGCCGGTTCCCGCGCCGTGCTCCGACGCGGCGCCCCCGTTGAGCTTGATCTCGGGTTCGGCGGCCTCGCTCGCGAAGATCGCGAAGCTCGCGGCCCGGCCGAAGACGGAGCTCAGCGTCGCGCCGTCATCGGTAGGGATGGCATATTTCATGGCTTCTCCTTTCCTTCTTCCTTCTTCATCCGGATGGCATCGATGGCCCCGCGCAAGGCGCGCAGGGCCGCCTCGAGGCGGGCTCCCCCCTCCCCCGCGAGGCGGGCGGAGGCCCAAGTCAGGCCGCGCTCCTCGACGGAGCGCAGCTCGGGGGCGAAGGGTATCTCTCCGGCAAGGGGTATGCCCGCCTCGGCGAGGTAGGCCCTGGCCAGGTCCTCGGTTTCGGGGGCCAAGCCGGCCTTGTTGAGGACCGCGACGAGCTCGCGCCGCATCGAGCGCGCGAGCTCGGCGATCCTGCGCGCGTCGCGGAGCCCCGAGGAGCTCGCCTCGACGACGAGGACCACGAGGTCGGCGCCGGTGATAGAGGCGATGACGGGACAGCCTATGCCCGGCGGCGAGTCGACGATGACCGTCCCGCCATCCTCGGCGAGCTCCCGGGCCCTCGAGCGCAGCTTCGCGACGAGCTTGCCGCTCGTGTCCCCGCCGGGCGCGAGCTCGGCGTGGACGAGGGGGATTCCCAGTATCGTATCCGACACGAAGAGCTCGCCCGCCTGCTTTTCGCAGGTTTCGATCGCCTTCGCGGCGCATCGGTCGAGGCAGGCGCCGCAGCGCTCGCAGAGCTCGGGAACGATCGCGTACCGCGTCCCATCGGGCCGAACGGCCCCGAAGCGGCAGACTGCGCCGCAGAGGCCGCAGCCGAAGCACGATTCCCTCGCGATGCGGTATCCGGGACCCGCGAAATAGGGGCCGCGCTCGCGTATGGTCGAGCCGAGGGCGATCGCCCCGTTGGCCGCGTCCACGTCGCAGTCCGCGACCAGGCAGCCTGGGCCGAGCCGCTCGGCGAGGGCGGCGGCCACCGAGGTCTTCCCGGCCCCGCCCTTCCCGCTCGCGACGCTGATCGTCGTCATAGGGCAGCCTTCTTCCGCGCCCCCGCGAGGGCCGCGTCCAGTACGCGCTCGAACTCGGCCCGGGCCCTCTCGTCCCCGGCCCAGAGCGCGGCGCGGGCGCCGGCGGAAGCGCGCTCGCGAGAGAAGGGGATGGCGCCGATGACCGGCAGGCCGCGCGACGCGCAGAAGGCCCGGATATCGGCTGAGCCGAACCCCTCCTTGTTGACGACCACGCCCGCGGCCAGGCCCATGGTGGAGGCGAGCTCGGCGGCGGCGCGGAGATCGTGGAGCGAGAACTCGGTGGGCTCGGCCACGAGGACCAGGTAATCCGCTCCGGCGAGGGCGTGCACGGTCGGGCAGGTGACGCCGGGGGGGCAGTCCCTGACCTCTATCTCCGCGCCCGAGGCAGCCGCCTCGCGCTTCGCCGCCTCGATCACCGAGGTCGATCTGATATCGCCTATCGCGAGCCGTCCTTCGACCAGCTCGAGCCCGCCCAGGGAGCGTCTCGTCACACGGCCGACCTCGAGGGCCCGCTCGCCGAGGGCTCGGGAGGGGCAGGCGGCGACGCAGCGGCCGCAGCCCTTGCAGACCCTCTCGTCGATCGTAACGACGCCGCCTAACGCGACGATGGCGCCGAAGCGGCAGGCCTTGGCGCAGGCGCCGCAGCCCGAGCAGCGAGCCTCGTCCAGGACGGGAACCTGGATTGAAGCGGAAGCGCCCTCGCCTGCTCGAGCCGCGCCGGGGAAGTAGCCTAGGGCGTCGGGCGCCTCGACGTCGAGGTCGACGAGGAGGGCTCGGGAGCGGGCGGCCGCCGCGAGGGCGAGATGGGCGGCGACCGTCGTCTTGCCGGTGCCGCCCTTGCCGCTCGCGACGGCTATCGTCGTCGCGGCAGCGCCGCTCACGAGTCTTTGCGCCCGCTCGCCTCTGCGGCGGCGTCACCCTCGACAGCCCCCGAGAGGAGGGCCTCGGTCCGCGCCAGCTCGGCGCGGAGGAAGGCTCGCCGCTCCTCGAGGGCGAGGCGCATACTGCGGGAGGCGCTCTCCTCCCCGCCGGGGGCGTAGCCGACGGCGGCCCAACCGTAACCAGGGCCGCGGCCCCAGCCGCCGCCTAAACCGGCGCCGCGGCCTAAACCGGCGCCGCGGCCTAAACCGGCGCCGCGGCCGAAGCCAGCGCCCCGGCCGAACCCGCCCCGCCGAGACCCGAAGCCCATCCCGCCTCCGCAGGGCCCCATTCCGCGCCCCGTTAGGGGGCCGTCACCGCAGGGTCCAGTTTCGTTATATCCGGGCATATCATTCTCCTTCATACATATAGCTTTCACGAGAGCGCCAACGGCGCTTATTGATATGAGCATATGACCTTATAGACAAATCGAATATAAGAGCGTATGCTCGTTATGTCAAGCCGGATCCCCTCGATCAGAAAACCGGCTTCGCCAGATAGACAGAGCTGACAAAAAGAGCATATGCTAGATTCGAGCACGAACCTTCCCTGGAGCGACGCGATGTCCATAGACCAAGCCGGGACCGAGGGCTATCAAGGCCCCATCCTGTATTACACGGACGCGGTTATCGAGCATTTCCAGCATCCCCGCAACGTCGAGCCCCTGCCTCCCGACCAGGTAGATGGCAGCGCCCTCATCGGCGACCCCGGCTGCGGCGACCAGATGTCCCTCGACATCTGTGTGCGCGAAGGCAGGATCGCCGCGATTTCCTTCAAGTCCTTCGGCTGCCCGGGGGCGATCTCGACGAGCAGCATGCTGACCGAGCTGGCGCTCGGCAAGAGCGTCGAGGATGCGGAGGGGATCAGCGACGACGACGTGGTCGTAGCCCTCGGAGGCATCCCGGAGAACAAGAAGCACTGCTCCCTCCTCGGCGTCCAGGCCCTCCAGGCCGCCATGGCCGATTGGCGCTCGCGCGCCGTCGCCAAGGAGCCTCGATGATCCTCACCTCGCTCATGGACGACTACTGCCCCCGCCGCGGCCTGGTCGGGGAGCACGGCCTGTCCTTCCTCGTCGAGGCCGGGGGAAGGCGGATACTCTTCGACGCGGGACAGGACGGGGCCTTCATGCAAAACGCCGAGGCCCTCGGCATCGACCTGGCCGGCCTCGACGCCCTCGTCCTGAGCCACGGTCATTACGACCACGGCGGGGGCCTCGGGGCCCTCTGCGCCGCCCTCCCCGACCGGCCTCCCCTCTACGCCGGCCGGGGCTTCGACTTGCCGCGCCGCGCGGCCGATCCCTCGGGCTCGGTGGACATCGGCCTCGCGGGCTTCGCCTCGCTCGGCCTCGAGGCCCGGATCGTCGAGGGGAAGACGGAGCTCGCCCCGGGCCTGTTCATCCTGCCGCGCGCCGCGATCGTCGACGGGCTTAGGCCCAACCCCCGCTTCCGCGTCCTCGAGGGGGGTAAGGAGCGCCTGGACGAGTTCGAGGACGAGCTGGCCCTGGTCTCGGACGAGGCCGAGGGCCTGGTCGTCGTGACCGGCTGCGCCCACCGCGGCATCGCAAACATAGCGCGGGCGGCCCTCGCCGCCTTCCCCGGCAGGCCCCTCGCGGCCCTGATAGGCGGCTTCCACCTGGTCGGCGCGCCGCCGGCGGCGCGGGCCGCCTTGGCGAGGGACCTCGCCTCCCTCGGGCCCGGCCGCATCTACTGCTCGCACTGCAGCGCCCCCGAGGGCTACGCGGCCCTGCTCGCCGAGTTCGGCGACCGGGCCTCCTGGCTCTCGGGAGGCATGCGCATACAGCTCTGACGTAAGGAGTTTTCACATGGATTTCGTGCCTGAAAAGAAGGTAGTGCCCGGCATCAGGCGGGTGATCGGCGTCTCGAGCGGCAAGGGCGGGGTGGGCAAGTCCACGGTCGCCGTCCTCCTCGCCCAGGCCCTGGCGGCCCGCGGGCGGAAGGTCGGCGTCCTGGACGCCGACATCACCGGACCGAGCCTGCCGCGATTGCTCGGCGTGGACAGCTTCCGCGGCGAGTCAGACGGGGAGCGCCTCGTTCCGGTGGTCAACGAGGAGGGGATCGAGGTCCTCTCCATCAACCTCTTCAGCGAGAACGAGGACGACCCAATCATCTGGCGCGGGCCCCTCCTGGGCAAGGCCATCGAGCAGTTCTGGGGCGACACCGCCTGGGGCGCCGCCTCGGGCTCCGGCGGGCTCGACTACCTCGTCGTGGACTTCCCCCCCGGGACCTCCGACGTGGCCCTGAGCGCCTTCCAGAACATCCCCTTCGACGGCCTCGTGGTGGTGGCGACGCCCCAGGACTACGTGTCGATGATCGTCGCCAAGAGCGTGAAGATGGCGGGCATGCTCAAGGCCCCCGTGATCGGCCTGGTCGAGAACATGCGCACCCTGGTCTGCCCCTCCTGCGGCGAGCTGGTGAAGCTCTTCGACGACGGCAGCGCTCCCGCGGACAGCCAGAGGCGGCTGGGCCTGCCGGTGCTCGCGAGCCTGAGCTGGCGCAAGGAGGTGGCCCAGGCCCGCTCCCTGCGCTGGTCCGCCCTGCCCGAGGCCGTGCGCAAGGACGCCGACGCCATAGCCTCCGAGGTGGAGCAGTCGGTCGCCTCGCGGCCGCGCGCCGCGGACGCGGCCCTCGCCGAGGCCGCCGCGCGCTCCTCGGGCGGCTGCGGCGGCGAGGGCGGCTGCGAATGCGGCACGCAGAGCTGCTGCGAAAGCTGCGGCGAGGCCCCCTCCGGCGCGGCGGCGCGTTAGGCGACGTAGTATGCCGAGGCCGATCAGCGAGCGCCGCCTCGGGGCGGCCATTCCCAGCCGCTTCTTCAAGCCCGCGGGCATACCCGCCCGCGACCTGGCCGAAGTAGTCCTGGGCTTCGACGAGGCGGAGGCCCTCCGCCTCGCCGACCTCGAGGGCCTGTACCAGGAGGCGGCCGCCCGCTCCATGGGCGTCTCGCGCCAGACCTTCGGCCGCATCGTCGAGTCGGCGCGCCGCAAGGCCGCCGACGCGATTTTGAACGGAAAGGCCCTCCGCATCGAGGGGGGCGAGATCTCGATACGAGAGCAAGGAGAGATACCCATGAAGATCGCCGTACCATCGCGCGAGGGGCTCGTGGACGAGCACTTCGGCCACTGCAAGGAATTCCTCATCTACGGGGTCGAGGGCTCCGGCGCCAAGGCCGCGCTCAAGAGCGAGCCGGCCATCCCCTCCCTCGAGGGCTGCGGCTGCAAGTCCGGGGTCGCCTCGATCCTCGCCAAGGCAGGGGTCACCCACCTCGTAGCCGGCAACATGGGCGAGGGGGCGGTCCGCGTCCTCGCGGCCCAGGGCATCGCCGTCGTCCGCGGCGCCTCGGGCAGGGCCGAGGAGGTCGCCCTGGCCTTCGCCCGCGGCGCGTTAGCTGACTCAGGTGTCGGCTGCGCCGGCCACGGCGAAGCGGGCCACGAGTGCCAGCACTGAGAGCCGAGGCTCGCCTATCGGTCCCGAGCTGAGCTCGCTAAAGCCCCTCCCGCCCCGGCCTGCCCGGGCGGGAGGGGTGATTCCTGCTCGCTAGGGAAAAATCTTCCCGAGAACGGCGGAGGATCGCAGCGGCGTTCCGCGGCAGGACCCAAACATAGAGTATTGCGTAATAATCACTTAGCGCGAAGCCAAGCCCCGCCCAGATAGCGACATCGAAATATAGCATTTTTGGCATACTTCTAGCATAGACCTCCGTATCGCTCTCCATCGGAGGTCGCTATGAAGAAGCTGATCGCCCTGTCCCTGATCGCCCTCGCCCTTCTCGCCGCAGCCTACGCTTCGGAGGCAGCTCTAGGCGCTAAGGCCGCCGCCTTGGATCCCGAGCCCTCGATCGCGGAGATGCTCCGCTACGCCATCGAGGACGAGTACCTCGCCCGGGGCGAGTACGAGCTGATCATGCGGAAGTTCGGCTCCATGCGGCCCTTCTCGAACATCATGAAGGCCGAGGAGAGCCACATCGTCTGGCTCCGCGATGCCTATGCCGCCGCGGCCTTGGCCCCGCCCCGGGACGAATCGGCGTCCCAGGTCATCGCGCCCGCGACCCTGAAGGAGTCCTTCCAAGCCGGGATCCAGGCCGAGATCGGCAACATCGCGATGTACGATTCCTTCCTCGCCTCGGGCCTCCTGGGAAGGCCCGAGAACGCGGCGCTCAAGGAGCTCTTCACCCGTCTCCGGGAGGCCTCGAAAAATCATCTCGCGGCTTTCCAAAACGCCCTCGGCAGATACTAGAATAGAGGCCAAGCCCTAGCGCGAATCCCAAGGAGGACTGCATGGCATCGAGCAAGGCCGCGAAGGGCGGGGCACAGCGGCTCCGCCTCGCAATCCAGGTCTTTTTCCTCCTCCTCGTCGCCTTCATCGCGACGACGAGCGCCCTCAAGGAGGAGGGAGTCGAGCTCCCCCTGGCCGGCTCGGCCTCCCTCCACGCCATCTGCCCCTTCGGGGGCGTGGTCTCCTTCTGGCAGCTCGCGAGCCTCGGAACCCTGGTGAAGAAGGTCCACAACTCCTCGGTGGTCCTCGGCGTCATCGGCATCCTCCTGGCGATCCTCGCCGGCCCGGTAATCTGCGGCTGGGTCTGCCCCTTCGGCTCCTTCCAGGAGTGGCTGGGCAAGCTCGGCAGGCGGATCTTCAAGAAGCGCTACAACGCCCTCGTACCCGCCCGGCTCGACAAGGGCCTGCGCTACCTGCGCTACCTCATGCTGGCCTGGGTGAGCTACATGACCATCGTCACGGGCAAGCTCGCCTTCGAGGCGGTCGACCCCTACTACGCCCTGTTCAACTTCTGGCGGAGCGAGGCCTCGATCGGCGGCTTCATCGTCCTCGGCGCCACGATCCTCCTCTCCCTCGCCGTGGAGCGGCCCTTCTGCAAGTACGCCTGCCCCTACGGGGCCTTCCAGGGCCTGTTCAACCTCGTCCGCGTCTTCGGCATCAAGCGCAACGCGCCGACCTGCATCTCCTGCAAGGCCTGCAGCCGCGCCTGCCCCATGAACATCGAGGTGGCGACCGCGACGACCGTCCGCGACCACCAGTGCATCTCCTGCCTCAAGTGCACGAGCGAGGCGGCCTGCCCCGTGCCCGCCACCGTCGAGCTCGCGGCCGGATCCTTCCCGATAGCGCCGCCTAACGCGCAGAAGGAGGCCGCGAAATGATCAAGCTCAGGACAGCCCCCCTCGCCCTGCTGGTCCTCGCCGGCATGTTCGGCGGGATCGGCATCTCGGCCGCCTTCGGCCTATGGAAAACCGAGAACACGAAGCAGCCCGCCAAGATCCGGGAGGGCGACTTCGCGGGCATGCCGAGCCCCTCGGACATCCGCGGCTCCTACACCTGGGACGAGGTATCGAAGGCCTTCGGCCTCCCGGTCGACCGCCTCCTCTCGGCCTTCGGCTCCTCCTCGGGCTCGGACAAGGTGAACAGCCTCGAGGGCCGCTACGCCGGGAAGCTCCCCGCGGGGACGGAGATCGGCACCGATTCGGTCCGCCTCTTCGTCTCACTCTACACGGGCCTGCCCCACGAGCCCGAATCCGACACGATCCTCCCGGACGCCGCCTTCCCGATCCTCCGCGCCGAGGGCAGGGCCGAGCGGACCGCCATCGAGGCCGCCGCGGCCCGGGCGCCGTCGGCCCCCGCCGCTCCCGCCGCGGCGAAGCCGTCCTCCGGAGGCGCGGCCCAAGCACCGGCCGCCGCCGAGGCTGCCGCGAAGCCCGAGCCGGCGGCGGCCCAGCCCAAGGCCGAGGCCCCCGCCGCGTCCGCCGCGGCGCCGGCCGAGCACGCCCCGACGCCCGGCGCGATTACCGGCAAGACGAGCTTCGGCGATCTCGAGTCCTGGGGCTACGACATGGCCAAGGTCGAGGCCCTCCTCGGGGGCCGCGGCCCCGAGGCCCAGGCGATCAAGGATTACTGCGCCGCGAAGGGCCTGTCCTTCTCCGAGCTGAAGGCCAAGCTCCAGGAGCTCGCGCCCCGCTGAGCCTCCCCGACTGAGGCGCCCTGGGGCCCGCCCTGGGCCGCCATCCAGGTGCCGCCCGCGCGGCCGCCTCGAGAGGGCGGCACCCGGGCGGCCCCTTCGTTGACAATATAGTTATTTTGCTATATATATGCCCCACTCTATTTCGGAGGGGGCCGAGGATGGCGAAGTACCTGATCGTGGGCGGGGTGGCGGGCGGGGCGAGCGCGGCGGCGAGGCTGCGCCGCCTGGACGAGGGGGCCGAGATAGTCCTCCTCGAGCGGGGGGACTACATCTCCTACGCGAACTGCGGCCTGCCCTACTACGCGGGAGGGCGCATCGCCGAGCGCTCCAAGCTCTTCGTCATGACCCCGGAGAGATTCCGCGAGACCCTCGGGGTCGAGGTGCGCACCGGCCACGAGGCCCTCTCCATCGACCGCGCCGCGCGGCGGGTCTCCGTCCTCGAGCGCGCGAGCGGCCGCCGCTACGAGGAGGGCTACGAGTTCCTCCTCCTCTCGCCGGGGGCCGAGCCGCTCAGGCCGCCCATTCCCGGCATCGAGGACGAGCGGGTCTTCACCCTCCGCACGGTGCCCGACGTCGACCGCATCAAGGAGGCCCTCGACGCGCGCCGCCCCGAGCGGGCCGTCGTGATCGGGGCCGGCTTCATCGGCCTCGAGATGGCCGAGAGCCTCCGCGGGCGGGGGATCCGCGTCGCCGTGGTCGAGGCCCTCGACCAGGTCATGGGGATCCTCGACTTCGAGATGGCGGCCCTGGTCCACGAGCAGCTCCGCTCCAAGGGCGTCGAGCTCAGGCTCGGCGACTCGGTGGCCGCCTTCGAGCCGGGCCTCTCCTCCCTGGGGGTCCGCCTGCGCTCCGGCGCCCTCCTGGAGGCCGACCTCGTCCTCCTCTCCATCGGAGTCAGGCCCGACTCGCGCCTGGCCGCGGACTGCGGCCTTGAGCTCGACGCCCGAGGCGACATCGTCGTGGACGGGAGCATGCGGACGAGCGACGAGCGGATCTACGCGGTGGGCGACGCCGTCGCGGCGCCCAACCTCCTCACCGGCGCCGCGGGCGCCGTGCCCCTCGCAGGCCCGGCCAACAAGGAGGCGCGTATCGCGGCCGACAACATGGCCGCCCGCGCCGCCGGGCGGGCGTCTGACTCCGCCTACCGCGGCGCCATCGGCACCTCGATCGCCAAGGTCTTCGACCTCGCTGCGGCCTGCACGGGCCTGTCCGAGAAGGCCGCGGCGAAGGCCGGGATCGCGCATCGCGCCGTCATCGTCCACCCCTCGAGCCACGCCAGCTACTACCCCGGGGCCAAGCCCCTCTCCCTGAAGCTCGTCTTCGAGCCGGCCACGGGCCGCGTGCTCGGGGCCCAGTGCGTGGGCTGCGAGGGCGTGGACAAGCGCGTCGACGTGATCGCCGCCTTCATATCGATGGGCGGCACCGTGGCCGACCTCGCCCGCTTCGAGCAGGCCTACGCCCCGCCCTACTCGAGCGCGAAGGACCCCGTGAACTACGCGGGCTTCGTGGCCGAGAACCTCCGCTCGGGCCTCGGAGACCAGGTCGCCTGGTCCGAGGTCGCGCGGCTCCGCGCCGAGGGCGCCTTCCTCCTCGACGTCCGCACGGCCGAGGAGTTCGCCCTCGGCCACATCGAGGGGGCGGTCAACGTCCCGAATACCGAGCTCCGCGGCCGCCTGGCCGAGATCCCGCGGGACCGCTTCGTCCTGGTCTACTGCGGAGTGGGCATCCGCGGCTACCTCGCCGAGCGGATCCTCCGCCAGAAGGGCTGGACGGCCGCAGCCAACCTCGCCGGGGGATGGAAGACCTACGCCGCCGCGGCCCTCCCCTCCCCCGCCCAGGCCGCGCCCGCCTCGGAGCTGGCCTACGCCGAGGGCTCGGGCCAGCCCGAGGCCATTGCGGCCCGCTCCGGCGCGGTCCTCGTCGTGGACGCCTGCGGCCTCCAGTGCCCGGGCCCCATCATGCGGCTCAAGGCCGAGGTGGACCGGGCCGCCCCGGGCACCACCCTGGTCGTGCGCGCGACCGACCCCGGCTTCGCCCGCGACGCCCAGGCCTGGTGCCGGCTGACCGGCAACGGCTTCCGCGGCGTCGCCGAGTCCAAGGGCGTCTTCGAGGCGACCATCGAGAAGGCGGCCGGGGCCCTCGCCGCCGCGCCGAGCGGGGCCGCGCAACGCGCCCCCGCCCGCGAGGCCACCCTGGTCGTCTTCTCGGACGACTTCGACCGGGCCCTGGCGAGCTTCGTGATCGCGAACGGGGCGGCGGCCTCGGGCAAGGCCGTCACGATGTTCTTCACCTTCTGGGGCCTGTCCGTGGTCAAGCGCCGCGAGCGGGTGCGGGCCTCCAAGGACCTCATGGGCCGGATGTTCGGCATGATGCTGCCGCGGAGCGCGGGGGGCCTCGGGCTCTCCAAGATCAACATGGGCGGCCTCGGCGCGGCCCTGATGAAGGCCCGCATGAAGGCGAAGAAGGTCGACCAGCTCGAGGCCATGATGGCCAGCGCCCTCGCCGCGGGGGTCAAGATGATCGCCTGCCAGATGTCCATGGACATCATGGGGGTAGCGCGGGAGGAGCTCATGGGCGGGGTCGAGATAGGCGGCGTCGCCACCTACCTCGAGGCGACCGAGGGCTCGAACCTGAACCTCTTCGTCTAGCCCGCCCCGGCGGGCGGGCCGCGGCGCCGCCTTGACAGGGCCGCCCCCGGTGGTACTATTCGGAGTAACCGACTGGACCGGGGGCAGCATGGCGACGCTCATGGAGAGGCTTTCCGCGAGGCTCGATCTCGGCGAACTCGTCGAGACGGCCTCCTCGCTCATCGAGATCGAGAGCCACCGCGACGCCCCCGGCCGCGAGCGGCCCTGCGCCGAGAGGATCGCCTCGATCCTCTCGGGCTGGGGCATGGAGGCCCGCCTCGATCCCGCGATAGACGATCGGCCCAACGTCGTGGCCACCCTCCGAGGCTCGGGCGGCGGGGCCTCGCTCATGCTCAACGGCCACATCGACACCGTCCCCGCCTACGAGATGGACTATCCTCCCTTCTCGCCCAGGGTCGTTGAGGGGAAGCTCCTCGGCCGCGGCTCGGTGGACATGAAAGGCGCCCTCGCCTGCATGATGACGGCCATGCGCCTCCTGCGGGACGAGGGCGTCCGGCTCCCCGGGGACCTCGTCTTCGCGGCCGTCGTCAACGAGGAGGACCGCTCCGAGGGGACCGAGCATCTCGTGCGCTCGGGGCCCCGGGCCGACCGCTGCGTGGTCGGCGAGCCCACGGGCCTGGCCATCATGGCCGGCCACCGGGGCCTGGAGTGGCTCGAGTTCGAGTTCCAGGGAGTGGCGGCCCACGGCGGCACGCCGGAGAAGGGCGTGAACGCCATCTCCATGGCCGCGCGCTTCATACGGCGGGTGGAGGAGAAGCTCCTGCCCGAGCTCCGCAGGCGCGTGCATCCCCTCATCGGCCCCGCCGTGATGAACTTCGGCACGATACGCGGCGGCACCCAGCCGAGCTCGGTCGCCGACCGCTGCCTCCTCCAGGTCGACCGCCGCTGGATCCCCTCCGAGAAGCTTCCTCGCGTGCTCGGCGAGTACGAGGACATCCTCCGCGAGCTCTCCGAGGAGGACGGGAGCTTCCGCTGCTCGATGAGGCGGATGGAGAGCAACATGGCGACCATGGACCATTACCCGATGGAGATCGCCCTGGACGATCCCCTCGTGACCTCGCTGCGCTCGGTCCTTTCGGCCTTGCGCGGCGAGGAGCCGCGCGTCGCCGCCTTCGGGGGCTGGACCGACGCCTCCCTCATCTCGAATTTCGGCCATATACCGACCCTCGTCTTCGGCCCCGGCGACCTGGCCGTGGCCCATTCCCGCCGCGAATTCGTGCCCGTGGAGGAGCTCAGGCTGGCGACCCTGGCCTACGCCCTCCTGGCCGCGGAGATCGCGGGGAAGCCGGGCTCGGCGCCGGCCGGCTGAGGGCCCCCGGGGCCCGAGGGCTCCGGCGTCGATGCAAGAAACCGAAAGCAGGTCGTCCGACGGCTCATAGAGCCGCCTAGATACGGAAAAAGCGCAAGGAGAGGGGAACATGGAAAAGAAGAAGAGGAAGTTCCCGCACGTCTACGTCATCCTGTTCATCGTCATCATCGTCTCGGCCCTGCTCACCTACGTCCTGCCCTCGAACCAGTACGACAAGCAGGTCAAGGACGGCAAGGAGACCAAGCTCATCGATCCCAACTCCTACCACGCCATCGACAAGAACACCGTCGATCCCTGGGAGACGGTGCTCTCCATCCCCAAGGGCATGCAGGAAGTCGCCAGCATCATCTTCTTCATCTTCATCGTCGGCGGCGCCTTCAACATCATCCAGTCCACGGGGGCCGTCGAGTCCGGCATCAGGGCGATGGTCAACGGGCTCAAGGGCAAGGAGGGCAAGGGCAGCGACCTGAAGGACGCCCTCCTCCTGTTCGTGATCGTCGCGGCCTTCGCCTGCGGCGGCTGCTTCATCGGCATGGCCGAGGAGGCCCTGGTCTTCATCCCCATGCTCGTGCCCCTCGCCATCGCGATGGGCTACGACTCCCTCGTCGGCCTCGCCCTCGCCCTCGTCGGGCCCTGCGCGGGCTTCACCGGCGCCTTCATCAACCCCTTCACCCTCCAGGTCGCCCAGGGCTTCGTGGGCCTGCCCCTCCTCTCCGGCATGGGCTACCGCGTCGTCATCTTCGTCATCCAGACCTTCATCGCCTTCGGCTTCATCTTCTGGTACGCCCAGCGCGTGAAGAAGAACCCCAAGCTCAGCGTCATGTACGAGATCGACCAGGGCCGCGAGAAGATCGACCTGGGCTCGAAGAGCGCCTTCACGCTCCAGCAGAAGCTCGTGCTCGTGCTGATGCTCCTCGGCTTCGCGGTCCTCATCTGGGGCGTCATCAAGCTCGGCTGGTACATCGACGAGATCGCCGCCCTCTTCCTCATCATGGGCTGCGTCTGCGGCTTCGTCGGCGGCAAGGGCCCCTCCAAGGTGGCCGAGGCCTTCGTCGAGGGCTCGACCGCCCTCACCGTGGGCGCCCTCGTGGTCGGCGTCGCCCGCGCCATCCTCGTCGTCCTGAGCCAGGGCGGCATCCTCCACACCATCGTCCACGGCATGGCCGCCGCCGTCTCGGGCCTCCCGCCCTTCCTCTCGGCGATCGGCATGTACGTCGTGCAGATCCTCATCTCGGTGATCATCCCCTCGGGCTCGGGCATGGCCTCGGTCACGATGCCGATCATGGGCCCGCTCGCCACCCTCCTGGGGATGACCCAGCAGACCGCCGTCCTCATCTACCAGTTCGCGGACGGCTTCACGAACATCATCATCCCGACCTCGGGCTACCTCCTCGCGGGCGTGGCCCTGGCCAAGGTGCCCTACGAGAAGTGGGTCAAGTGGTACGCCCCCCTGTTCGGCATCTTCCTCGTCGTCGGGGCGGTCTTCGTGGTGATTGCGCAGGCCATGCAGTTCGGTCCATTCTAGGGGCATGGCTACCATCGAAGCGCGGGACTTGGAAGCGCGCGCGCTCGACGCCGTCGAGCGCGCGCGCGCTGACATCCTCTCGATCTCGCACCGGATCCACGGCCGCCCCGAGCTGGGCGGCCAGGAGCGGTACGCGCAGGAGCTCCTCTGCGGGGCGCTGAAGGCCGCGGGCTTCTCGGTCGAGACCGGCTGCGCGGGCATCCCGACGGCCTTCGTCGCCCGCAAGGGGAAAGCGGAGGGAGTCCGCGTCGGCTTCATGGCCGAATATGACGCGTTGCCCGACATAGGACACGGCTGCGGACACAACCTGATCTGCTCCTCGGCCCTCGCCGCGGGCATAGGCCTGGGCGAGGTCGCGGCCGCCGCGGGCGGCCAGGCGGTCGTCGTCGGCACCCCCGCCGAGGAGACCGACGGTGCCAAGGTCTACCTCTCGCGGGAAGGGCTCTTCGACGAGCTCGACGCGGCCCTCATGATCCATCCCTACTCGGGCAACTTCTACCTGACCGAGTCCCTGGCCATGGACGCGATCGAGCTCGAGTTCAGGGGAAGGCCCGCCCACGCGGCGGCCTCGCCCTGGGAGGGCCTGAACGCCCTCGACGCGGTCATCCTGGCCTTCAACGGGGTCGGCGCGCTCCGCCAGCAGATGCGGCCCGACGCCCGCGTGCACGGGATCATCGCCGAGGGAGGGACCGCGCCCAACGTCATCCCGGAACGCTGCGTCGCCCGCTTCTACGTGCGCGCCAAGCGCCGCGGCTACCTCGACGAGCTCGTGGGCCGCTTCCTGGACTGCGCGAAGGCGGCGGCCCTCGCCACGGGCACGAAGCTCTCGTCGCGCAACTACGAGGCGAGCTTCGACGACATGGTGAACAACCTCCCCCTGGCAGAGCGCCTGCGGGACCGCTTCCTCGAGCTCGGCTCAGGGCCCTTCGGCCGGGCGCCCGACAGCTTCGGCTCCATCGACATGGGCAACGTCTCGCACCGGGTGCCGGGGGTCCACCTCCTCGTGGACATCACCGAGGGCAAGCCGATCCCGGCCCACACGCCGGAGTTCCGCGACGCGGCGGCCACGCCCTACGCGGACGAGGCCCTGGTCCGCGCGGGCAAGGCCCTGGCCCTGGCCGGCCTCGACGCGATGCGCGACCGGGCCTTCCTCGAGCGGGCCCGCGGGGACTTCGAGTCGAGCCTGGGCAGGCGCCCCCCGAGGGGCTAGGCCCGGCTCGAGCGCGGCCCGGGCCGATTCCCGGACGGCTCACGCGGCGGGAGGCGGCGCGCGGAGCGCGGAGCGCGGCCTAGAACCTCATCCCGGCGAAGAGCATCGTGGAGACGCGCGTCCCCGCGACCAGCGCCTCCCCCGCCTGGGCCGACTCCAGGCTCGAGGCCGCGGAGAGGCCCGCATGGAACCGGCGGGCCGCGTAGGTCAAGCCGATGAGGGTGGATACGGAGGGCCCGGTCGTCCAACCGCCTCCCGAGCTGCCGTCCGCGTAGGATAGGTCGATGCGGGAGGCCGTCAGCCCCATGCTGCCGAGGAAGGTGAGGGAGAGCGGGCGGATGATGTTCCAATCGACGATCCAGCCGCCGGAGACGGAGAGATAGAGGTCCCTGACGAGGCTGAGGTCGGCCAGGTCGCCGACCGCGGCCGCGAGCTCCGGCGGGACGAAGGCGCGGCCCTCCCGCCCTCCCTGGAGGAAGCCCAGGTACATCACGCCGAGCGAGGATCGGAGGAGCCAGGAGGAGGAGCTCCCGGACCTGCGCTCCGCCGCGTCGACCAACTCGCTCAGCGAGAAGCCGCGGTTCAGGATCAGCACGCCTTCCACGCCCGCGTCCAAGGCTCCCATGCCCTCGATCAGGCGGCGCCCGCCCCCGGGAACCGGGACGGATAGGTCCTCGTGGTAATGGAAGAAGGCGCTCGCGACGAGCTCCCGCCCGGAAAGCCCGAAGGGATAGCCGAGCCCGAGGTTGACGTTGGTCGACTTCCCGTACTCCTCCTCGTCCTCCAGGCGCGATACGCCGGCGAACAGGGAGAGCGAGACGCCCTTGTACCCGAGCTTCGCGCCGACGGCCATCGTGGGATTGGGGGAGTATTCGAGCTCCTCGCCGCCGGCTTCCAGGCTCGCCTCGAACCAATCCGCCGCGAAGGCCGGCCTCACGAGGAAGGGCGGCTCCGCGTCCTGGGAATGGGCCGCCTGCGCGGCGCCAAAGGCGAGGCAGGCGGCGAGGCAGGCCGAGGGGAGGCCGAGGCGAGAGGGTATCCTCAATCGACGAGATCCACTGCTCATGCCTTCAGGCGGGGAAGGGCCGATCAGTCCCCGAAGGCGAATCGATACCGGTACTTCAGGCCGAAGGTGCAGTAATCGAGGGTATCGCCCAACGTCAGGTCCTCTTCGCCGATCACGCAATTGTACGTGAGATCGAGGTCGAGGATGTGCTTCCTGCCGAAGCTTACGCCGAGCTCGGGAGACGCCAGGAGGTAGGAATCGCCGTTGTCCCCCGAGGCGACGAGACAGCCGAGGCCCAGGCCCGCGAAGGGCTGGGCGAGGAGATCCGGACGGCTCTCCCTGAAGGGCATGACCTTGGCGGCGAGCTTGGCCGGGAAGAACTGGATCTCGTAGTCCTCCTCCCCGATGGCGACCGAGCCGACGTAATACGTGATGGTGCCGCTCTTCATGATCCAGCCCACGGAAGCCTCCGCGAGGAAGATGCCGACGTCATAGGCAATCGACGCCTCCGGATACAGGTCCAGCGCGTCGCCCAGGTAGCTCTCTTTATCGGCGGGCATCATGCCGCCGGCGCCGATGCCCAGGCTCAAGCCGCGCGGCGCCCGGGCCTGGGCCGAGGCGATGCCGACGGCGAACGCGAGCAGGGCCAAGGTCGCCGCGGTCTTGTTTCGAACAGTCATAGGCTTTCTCCTTGCATGCATTATGTTGCGAATCCGCCTGCCGGCGGATATCGATGCCGAGGTCGTCTCGCGCCGCTGACGGTCGAGGATCGACGAGGATATGAAGCTGGTCGAGTGGGCGCCGGGGGGATACGCGGTGGTTTTACATGCGATTATCCATGGGACGGCCCGGCCTATCCGCGGGCCAGTCTAGCGAGATCGATATTCCTGTTCAAGTGCCGCGCGCGTCTTTCGCGCGGGCGGCTCGGGCCTACGTTAGGCGCCTTCGTTCGGGCGCCGCCGGCGCGGCTACTTCCCGAGCATCATCGCGAGGATCTCGAGGTCGGTCGAGCGCATGCCGACGCGGCCCATGCGGCCCACCCGGTCGATGGTCCCCTCGACCCCGCCCTCCACGAGGCCCTCGCCCTCGCCGAAGACCTTGCCCTCGACGCTCATGTGGTAGGCCATGATGGCGGCGTCCACGGCCGAGGCGATCTTGGCCGCGCAGGAGGGCTTGGCCCCGTCGCAGACCATGCCTCCCACGTTGGCGATGGTGTTGATGATGGTGTCCGAGACCTCCTCGTAGCCGCCGCCGTGGAGGTAGGCGATGCCGGCCCCGCTGCCGCATGCCGCGCTCACGGCCCCGCAGTACGCGGAGAGGCGCCCGATGCGCCGCTTCTGGTGGATGGCGACGAGGTTCGAGACGGCGAGGGCCCGGAGCAGGCGCTCGCGCGGGGAGCCGAGCTCCTTGGCGTACTCGATGACCGGGAGGGAGACGGTCATGCCCTGGTTGCCCGAGCCGGAGTTGATCACGACCGGCAGGGCGCAGCCGCTCATGCGCGCGTCCGAGCCGGCCGCGGCGCGGGCCTTGGCCCGGTTCGCCACGTCGCCGCCGTAGCTCTTGAGGAGGGTCTTGCCGACGCCTACCCCGTAGTCGCCCCGCAGACCCTCGTCCGAGATGGCCGTGTTCATCTCGACCTGGGCAGAGAGGGGGCCCTCGACGACCGCGAGCTCGACCGAGTCGGCGAACTCGAGGATGTCGCGCACGTTGAGGGGATCCTCGTCGGCGGACTGGGGGCGGGCGAGCTCCTCGCTCTTCTCGAGGAGGGTCGCCCCGTCCTTGACGATGAGGCAGATGTTCGAATGGGTCGAGCGGAGGTGGACCTCGGCGCTCGAGCCGCCGGCCCAGGCCTTGGCGACGATGTGGAGGCCCTCCTCTCCCTCGAGGAGGCCGGCGGGGCAGAAGCCCGCGTCGCGGAGCCGGGCTATCTCCGCATGGGCCTCGGGACGGGCGCCCAGGGACTCGAGCACCTCGAGGCCCCGGTCGGGATCGCCGCCGACGATGCCGGCTATGGCGGCGGCGTCGAGGCCCTTGAGCCCGCCGGTGTTGGGCACCGTGACGCCCTTGACGTTCTTGACGATGTTGCCCGAGCACCAGATCTCGGCCCGCTCGGGGAAGGCCCCGAGGACGGCCCGGGCCTTGGCGGCGGCGAGGGCGACGGCGATGGGCTCGGTGCAGCCGAGCGCGGGCACGAGCTCGGCCCGGAGGATGGCCGCGTATTCCTCCATCCGTTCCTTGGAAAGCACTGTGGTTCCCCCTGTACGTCATCGAAGATATACGCCCGGGCCGGGCTTCCGCAAGCCGGGCAGGAGCCGCCCGAAAGAGCTTCCCTTGGCCCAGGAGGGAGGATACTATCGCCGGATGCGCTTCACGCGAAAAATCGTCATCGCCTCCCTCCTCGTCGACCTCGCCGCCTGCGCCCTCTACGTCGCCTCGATCGCGGCCATCTACGGGCCCTTCGCCGACATGGCCACCATGCTCGGCCTCATGGGAGGCCTGTTCGTCCTCGTCCTCCTGCCCTGCGCCCTCCTGGCCGGCCGGAGGGCCAAGCCCTTCGACCTCGCCCTCTGGGAGAGGCGGCGCGCGGGCATGCTCTCGCCCGAGAGCCTCCGGGCCGTGGACGAGGCCCACTACCGCCTGTCCTGGTTCCCCATCGGCCTGCGGAACGCGGGGGTCTTCCTAGCCTTCCTCGTCGGCTACTCGATCTTCGAGAAGGACGCCCTCGTCCTCCTCAAGCTCAAGTTCTGGCGGGAGTACCTCTCGATCCTGGCCTCCTTCCTCCTGGGCGGGGCCGTCCAGTCCCTGGTCTTCAGCCAGCTGGTGGCCCGGGTCCGCGGGAGCCTGGGCACCAAGGAGCTCCTCGGCCCCAGGCGCTTCGGCATAGCCCCGCGGATCGTCCTGTGCAGCCTCGCCCTCGTCGTCTCGGCGATCGCGAACGCCGTGGCGATCGCCCAGATCGGGGTCTCGGAGATCTACGTCGAGGAGGGGATCGCGACGACCCGGCTCGCCTACGCCGCCCTCCCGGACGACGCGGCCCGGCTCGAGGCGGCCCGCGCCATGGCCGCGGGGGTCGACGAGCTGGCCGCCCGCCTCGTCCGGTACAACGCGGCCGTCAAGGTCGAGCTGGACAAGGGGGTCGAGGGCCTGCCGGAGGGCTACCTCGAGCGCTTCTTCGTGGAGACCCAGCTCGGGAACCCCCTCATGGCCGCGATCGAGGGCAAGTCCGACGACCTGGTGCGCCGCCTCCTGTATTTCCTCTGCCTGGACGCGCCCTTCTCGGTCCTCATCCTCGTCCTCCTCTCCCGGCAGATATCCCATCCCTTCGACCTCATCCGGGGCCGCCGCCTCGCCGGCGCGGGCGGCGGGACCCGCTTGCCCATCACGGGCATCGACGAGGTGGGGGAGCTCACCTCGGCAGTGAACGCGGTCTTCGAGGCCCAGGGGCACCAGATGCTCGAGATGTCGCGCATCGCCTCCGAGGTCGAGCGCTCGGCCGGCGAGCTCTCGGGCACGATCGGGACGGTGGCCGAGCGCGCCCGCGGCATCGGCGAGGCCGCCGACTCCTCGGTCCGGGCCACCGCCCGCCAGAGGGAGGCGACCGCCGCAGCGCGGGAGGGATTCGCCGAGCTGGCCGAGAGCGTGCGCTCCGTGGCCAGGGCCGCCGAGGAGCAGGGCGCGGCCATCGCGGCCCTCTCCCGCGACATCGCCTCGATCCGCTCGGGGATAGCCGACACGCGGGGCATAGCCGCGCGGAACGTGGCCCTCTCCGAGCGGCTCTCGGCGGCCGCGACCGAGGGGGCCTCGAGCGTCCGCAGCTCGGCCAAGGCCATCGGCGAGATCCAGGAGGCCTCGCGCGAGGCCGAGCTCGTCGTCCGCGCGGTCTCCGACATAGCGGAGAAGACCAACCTCCTGGCCATGAACGCCTCCATCGAGGCCGCCCACGCGGGGGCCTCGGGCCGGGGCTTCGCCGTGATCGCGGGGGAGGTCCGCTCCCTCGCGGCCTCCTCGCGCGAGCGCTCGGCCGCGATCCTCGGGAGCATCGGGGGCATAGCCCGCCTCGTAGGGGAGGCCGCGCGGCTCTCGTCCGAGGCCGAGTCCTCCTTCGCGGCCGTCTCCGAGGGCATCGCCGAGTCGAGCGCCCTGGCCCGGGACGCCGACGCGACCGCCAACGCCCAGGCCGGCGCCGCCGACGGGATCAGCGAGGCGGCCGAGGGCCTGGTCGCCGGCTCGCGCGAGCTCGCCGCGGTCGTGGGGCGGCAGGAGGCGAGCGCCGCGGCCTTCGCCGAGGCGGCCCGGGGCCTGGACGAGTCGGCGGCCGAGCTCGGCGCCGCGGCGGCGGCCCAGGACGGCTCGCGCCGGGCCATCGAGGAGGCGGTGGGTCGCCTCGCCGAGCTCGCCGCGGCGAACCGGGACGTGGTCTCCTCGCTCAAGGCCCTCGCCGCCCGCGTCTCCTCGGGCCCGGGCCTGGGCGCCGAGGGCGGGAGCCCTTGAGCGGGAGGGGCCCGGGGCGCTATAAGGACGGCATGGACGAAGCTGCCGGGCCCGGGACGCGGGAGGGGCTCTCCCGAGGGGAATTCCAGCGGGCGACGCGGATCTCGGTGATCTCCGGGGGGACGGGCGCCCTCTTCCTGACGGTCTTCGGGAACCAGACGATCTTCAACGTCTTCCTCATGAACCACCTCGGCGCCTCGCCCCGCTTGGGCGGCCTCCTGATAGGCCTCCTCCAGCTCACGGGGCTCTTCCAGCTCCTGTCCATCTTCGCCTTCGCCTACCTGGGCCGGCGCAAGCCCTTCTGGATCGCCCTCCACCTCCTCCACCGCCTCGCGGGCTTCGCGGTCGCGGCGGCGGCCCTCGCCTCGGCCGAGCCCGGGGCGCGGGGCCAGGCGGCTCGGGCCGTGGCCCTCGCCCTGGGGCTCTCCTGGACGGCGATGAACCTCTCCTCCTCGGGCTGGATGTCCTGGATGGCCGACCTCGTGCCCGAGGAGGTGCGGGGGAGCTTCTTCCTCAAGCGCTCGGCCCTCTTCCAGGCCGTGACCGTGGCCTGGTTCTTCCTCGCGAGCCTCATGCTCGACCTCTTCCCCGAGGGTCGCCTCTGGGCGGCCTACGCCCTGATCTTCGGCGTCGGGGCATTGGGCGGGGCCGCGGACATCCTCCTCCACCTCGCCATCCCCGAGCCCGCCGCGCGCGGGCCCGCGGGGCCCGGCCAGGGGCAGGCGGAGGCCCGCGCGCCGCGCGGCGGCGGGGCCCTGCCGAGCCTGGCCGAGTTCGCCGCCCCCCTGCGCGACCGGAACTTCGTCCGCTTCTCCCTCGCCATGGGCCTGGGCGTCTTCGCCCTCCTCCTGGCCAACCCCTTCCAGGGCCCCTACGTGACCTCGCCGAGGGGGATAGGGGCGCCTAACGTCTGGCTCGGCACCATGACCGTCATATCCCAGCTGACCTGGGTGGCCATCGCCCCCCTGTGGGGCTTCGTCATGGACCGCTACGGCCGCAAGCCGGCCGTGACCCTGGGCTGCCTGGTCGCCCTGAGCCTGGCCGGCTACGGCCTGGTCACGCCGCGGGACTACGTCTACCTCCTCCCCCTCATCGCCCTCGTCCAGGGCTTCTTCGGGCCGGCCTTCTGGGAGGGCTCGAACCAGCTCATGCTGAGCCTCGCGCCGCCCGCGCGGCGCGTCGTGTACATAGCCTGGTACAACGCGATCGTCGGCGCCGTCTCCTCGGCGGGCCCCGTGCTCGGCGGGGAGCTCGCCGCCGCCCTCGCGGACTACGAGCTGGCCCTCGGCTCGCTCCGCCTGCGGGGCTTCCACCTGGGCCAATTCGCCGGCCTCCTCGCCATGGGGGCGGCCATGCTCGCCCTCCGCCGCGTGCGCGAGGGCGAGGGCCGGCCGACGGCCTGGCTCGCGGGACAGTTCGCCACGGCCAGCGTCTTCCGCAGCTACGCCTCCCTCGGGGCCCTCGGCCGCGACTCGGGCGATCCCCGCGTGGCCCGGGCCCTGCGGCGCATCGAGGCCGAGGACGGGGGCCTGGTCATGCGCGAGGTCCTCGCCCGGCTCGACGATCCCTCCCCGGAGGTCCGCGAGGAGGCGGCGCGGGCCCTGGGCCGCATCGGCTCGCCCGGGGCCACCTCCGAGCTCGCCGCCCGGCTCTCCGACCCCTCGAGCGCGATCCGCATCGAGGCGGCGCGGGCCCTGGGCCGCATCGGCGACGAGCGGGCCATACCCGAGCTCGCCTCCTGCATGGCCTCCTCCTCCCCCGAGCTCCGCGCCGCCTGCGCCGAGGCCCTCGGCGCCATCGGGGGCGAGGAGGCGAGGAGCATCCTCCTCGCGGCCCTGAGCGGGGAGGAGGACCGGGCCGTCCTCGCCATGGGGGCCGAGGCCTTTACCCGGGGCGCGGACGCGAGCGGGGCCGAGGGCCCCGCCGAGCTCATCGAGGCCGTCGAGGAGCTCTTCGCGCGGCTCGTCGACGCCCGCAACCCGGCCCTCGAGCGGCAGTACGCGATCGCCCTGGGCAACCTCCTGGGCAGGCCGGCGGAGTTCTACCGCTACATCACCGGCGAGGGCGCGGCCCGCGCGGCCCGCTGCCGCGAGCTGGCGGAGGACTTCCGCGCCCGGGTCGGGCCCCTCCTCGGCGAGGATACGCCCGGCGAGGATACGCCCGGCGAGGATACGCCCGGCGAGGATACGCCCGGCGAGGATACGCCCGGCGAGGATACGCCCGGCGAGGGGGTGGCGGCCCTCGAGCGCCTCGGGGCGGCCCTCGAGGCCGAGCGGGGCGACGAGGCCCTCGGCCTCCTCCTCGCCCTCCACAAAACCCTCATGGCGCGGATCTTCGGGGAGCTCGCCGCCGAGCCCGACTTCCCCCGGGCGGCCGGCCGCGTCGACCTCCGCCTCGGGGCCTGGGCCCGGATCGCCGCGGAGTCGGGGCGGCTCAGGCGGGAGCCCGAGCCCGGCTTCGACGATCGGACCCGCCTCCTCATCGCCCTCCTGGGCCTGTACTACCTCGGCCGGGCCTGAGCCGCGGGAGGCTTGAGCCCGGGGCTCAGGGCCCGGGGCTCAGGGCCCGGGGCTCAGGGCAGCTCGCGCGGGGACTCGAAATCCCCCTCCCAGATCACGAGGTCGGCCGCGAGCCCCGAGGCCAGGGCGCCCCGCCGGTCGTCGAGGCCCAGGGCCTGGGAAGGCGTGAGGGTCAGCATCCGCAGGGCGTTGGCCGGCGAGGAGCCGGTGACCCGGAGCCAGGAGCGCAGGACCTCGGGAGCGAGGGAATTCGAGCCGACGAGGACATCCGATGCCGCATAACGCACGCCGCGGGGGCCCGAGACCAGGCGCTCGCCCAGGTGCTCGTACTCGCCGTAGGGGAGGCCGGCGGCGAGGGCCGCGTCGGAGATGAGGATGAGCCGCTCAGGGTCGAGGGCCTGGGCGCAGACGCGGAGGGCCTCGGCGCAGACGTGGACCCCGTCGGCGTTGAGCTCGACGAAGGGCCTGCGGTCGAGGAAGGGCAGCATGGCCAGTCCCGGCTTCTTGTGCGAGAAGGGGGACATGGCGTTGAACAGGTGGGTGATGGAGCAGCGCCCCGGGGGCGGCTCGAGGCCCTCGATCGAGCAGTCCGAGTGCCCGAGGCAGGGCATGACCCCCGCCGCTGCGAGGGCCTCGAGGAGCTCGGCCGCGCCCGGGAGCTCGGGGGCGACCGTCATGAGGCGGATCCTCCCCCGGCCGAGCTCGAGGATCCGGTCGAGGATGGCGAGGTCCGGCTCGAGGACGGTCTCCGGCGGTATGCCGCCGAGCCGCGCCGGGTTGACGAAGGGGCCCTCGAGGTAGATGCCGGGGACCTCCTCCTCGGGGAAGGCCGCCTCCTCGAGGGCGGCGGCGAGGGCCGCCAGGGAGTCGGGTCGGCAGACGATGGTCGGCACGAAGCAGGTGACCCCGCGGGAGCGGAGGAAGGCCCGGGCGTCGCGGAGGGCGGCGGCCCCCGCGCGGGGATCGGGGCCGAGCTCGTCGAAGCCGATGCCGCAGCAGCCGTGGATGTGCGCCTCGACGAGGCCGGGGGTGACGTAGGCCCCGCGCGCGTCGATGCGCTGGAGGCCCGAGGGGGCCCGCTCCCGGGGCTGGAGGACCGCCTTGATCCGCCCGCCGCGGACGACCAGCGAGCCGCCCTCCAGGACCGTCCGCGGCAGGACGAGCCGCCCTCCCTCGACCAGGTAATCGCGCATCGGCATGGGCAGGATGATGCCATGGCCGGGCGCGGCTCGTCGAGCCGCGGCCGCGCCGCCCGCGGACGCTTGACCCGAGCCCGAGGCCGCGCGTATCATTCGCCGCAGCCGGGCCGCGTCGCGGAGCGGCGGGCCGGGGTGGTGGAATCGGTAGACACCAGGGACTTAAAATCCCTTGCGCCGCGAGGCGCGTGCGGGTTCGATGCCCGTCCCCGGCACTACATCGGCACCCGCCTACTCCGCGGACACGAGGAGCCGGACGGCCATGTTGCCCTTGAGGGCGGCGGAGTAGGGGCAGAGCTCGTGCGCGAGGGCGACGAGACGCTCGGCCTCGGCATGGGCCACGCCCTTCACCGCGACGCGGAGCTCCACGTCGAGGCCGTAGCCCCCGCCCTCGAGCTGGCCCAGGCCGACCGCGGCCGTGGTCCGGCTCCCCGTCATAGCCGAGCGCTCCTTCTTCGCGCAGAGCTTCAGGGCGCTGTCGAAGCAGGCGGCGTAGCCCATGGCGAAGAGCTGCTCCGGGTTGTTGCCTGCCGCCCCCGAGCCGGGGATAGCCAGATCGAGGCTGAGGCCCGCCTCCTCGTTCACCACCTTCCCAGCCCGGCCGCCGTCGGCGCTCGCCTCGGTCCTATAGATCAGCTTCATATCCGTGATCCTTTCTTCGGCCGCTTTCCGCGGGCCGGATCCCTGTTCGTGCCCTCGTCGGGCCCGGGGCCGCAGGGCCCGAGGCGTTCGAGGAGCTCCTCGAGGAAGGCCCGTATCCGCGCGTAGTCCGCCTCGTCAGCGACGAGGCAGCCGGCGAGGCTGCCGGGGACGGAGCGGGCCTTCTCCTCGAGGGCCGCGCCCTTGCGCGTCAGGCGGACTAGGACCTGCCGCTCGTCGATCAGGCTCCGGGCCCGCTCGACGAGGCCGGCGGCCTCGAGGCGCTTGACCAGGGGGGAGACCGTCCCCGTGTCCAGCTCGAGGGCCCCGCAGAGCTCGCTCACCGTGGCCTCGCGCCGCTCCCAGAGGGCGAGCATGGCCAGGTACTGGCCGTAGGTGAGGCCGAGCTTCGCGAGGGCGGGCCGGTACTTCGACGCTATGCCCAGGTCGAGGCGGTGCACGAGGAAGCAGAGCTGGTTGGACAGGAGGAGCTCCCGGTAGCTCATTTCCCGAGCTCCGCCTCGATCAGGGACTCGAGCTTCGCCGGCTCGGTCGCCGGAGAGAAGCGCCTAACCTTGCGGCCGTCCCGGGAGACGAGGAACTTCGTGAAGTTCCACTTCACCGAGCTGCCGAACAGGCCCCCCGCGCGCCGCTTGAGGAAGGCGAAGACGGGGTGGGCGCCGGGCCCGTTTACCTCGACCTTGGACATGACGGGGAAGCTGACCCCGTAGTTGCGCTCGCAGAAGGCCGCGATCTCGGCGTCGGCGCCGGGCTCCTGGTGGGCGAACTGGTCGCAGGGGAAGCCCAGCACGACCAGGCCCCGCTCCCCGTACTTCTTGTGGAGGGCCTCGAGGCCCTTATACTGGGGCGTGAAGCCGCACTTGCTCGCGGTGTTGACCACGAGGAGGACCTTGCCCGCGTAGCGGCGGAGCTCCTGCTCCTTCCCGTCGATGCCGCGCGCGCTCAACTCGAAAATGCTCTCGGACATGGGAACCTCCATCAGATTGATTACAATTTAGTTGCACACAACATAAATGTCAAGCCCTCCCGGCCCCTGGCCGTGAGGCCCCGGAGCCGGGGCCGCCGCGGCCAGGCTCAGCGGCCCGCGCGGGGCGGGAGGGGGATGAAGAGGCTGGTGCGGGCCTTGTAGGCCTGGTAGGCCGGATCCTTGCCGTGCTTCTCGTCGGCGCTCCTCTCGAGGAGGGGCACGCCCGAGACGAAGAGGAGAAGGAGGGTGATGAAGATCGGGCCGGCCACGGCGAAGAGGGCCCCGGCGGGAAGGCTCGGCAGGGCCAGGAAGAAGAGGCCCCACCAGACGAGGACCTCGCCGAAGTAGTTGGGATGCCGCGAGTACTTCCAGAGCCCGGACTCGATCCAGCGCCCCTTGTTGGCCGGATCGTTGCGGAAGGCGTACTTCTGCGCGTCGCTGGCCGCCTCGATGGCGAAGCCGAGGAGCCAGAGGGCGGCCCCCGCCAGGGAGAGCGGCCCGAGGGGCTCGGGCGAGGGGAGGCTCAGGAGGAGGGTCGTCGGGAGCATGATCGCCCATACTGCTATGGCCTGGAGGATCCAGAAGCCGAGGAACTTGGCGAAGCTCCCCCGCTTGTCGTCGAAGCGGGCGTCCTTCCCTATCCGCAGTATCCTCCTGAGGAGGTAGGAGCCGAGCCGAGCCGCCCAGGCGACGACGAGGGCGGCGGCGAGGAGCTGGGCCGGGGCGAAGGCCGTGTTGGCCGAGACGAGGAGGAGGGCGAGGAGGGCGAAGGAGAGGCTGTAGGAGAGGTCGGTGACCTTGTCGGTCTTGAAGGAGGCGGCGAAGGCGAAGAAGAGGCCCTGTATGGCGAAGCTGGCCGCCAAGGTCGCGAGGATGTTATAGGGATCGAAGGGGAAGAGCATGGCTAGAGTCCGCCTTTCCCGGCGCGGCGGCCGGATTCGTTCTATACTTCGGTAAAGATACGGGCGGGGCGGCGAAAAGTCAGCGTCAGGCGCCCATGAATATTATTATGTTGCTATATTAAAAGACCGAGAGGAGGAAAGCCGCCATGCAGCGCGTCGAGCTCGACTCGGTGACCCTCTACAACGCCTTCGTCTCCGGCGGCAGGGAGATCATCCGCCGGCGCGAGGAGATCAACAAGATCAACGTCTTCCCCGTCGCCGACGGCGACACCGGGACCAACCTCGCCCTGACCATGGGTTCGGTCGTGGAGCGGAGCTCGCCCCGGCCCACCGCGGGCCAGACCATGCGCTCCATGGCCGACGCGGCCCTCTCCGGGGCCCGGGGCAACTCGGGCATCATCTTCGCCCAGTTCCTCGCCGGCCTCGGCGAGTCGATGGGCGAGCGGCCGAGCGTCTCGAGCGAGGGCTTCGCCGAGGCCGCCCGGCACGCCGAGCGCCGGGCCCGGGAGGCCGTCCTCGCGCCCGTCGAGGGGACCATCCTCACCGTGATCGGCGACTGGGTGCGCTCCCTCGAGGAGCACCAGCACCTGCGGGACTTCGGCCTGATCTTCCAGCGGACCCTGCGCGGGGCCAAGCGCTCCCTGGACCGGACCCCCGAGCTCCTGCCCGCCCTCAAGAAGGCCGGCGTCGTCGACGCGGGGGCCGAGGGCTTCGTCCGCTTCCTGAGCGGGGCGACCGAGTACCTCGTCTCCGACGCCTCGGCCCTCCCCTCCGGCGCGGCCGGCGCCGAGGCTTCCCTCGCCGAGCTGCCGCCCTCGATCCACGGCGGGGAGTACCCGGCCTTCCGCTACTGCGTCGAGCTCCTCCTCCGCGGCGAGGGCATCGACCTGGGCAAGCTGCGGGCCGAGCTCGCCGGCCTGGGCGACTGCGGCATCGCGGCCGGCGGGGGGGGCCGGGCCCGCGTCCACGTGCACAGCGACGATCCCGCCCTCGTCCTGCGCCGCCTCTCGGCCTACGGGGCCGTCGAGGAGCAGAAGGTGGACGACATGCTCCGCGAGTACGAGGTCGTCCACGCGAGGAAGCATCCCATAGCCCTCGTCACCGACTCGGCCTGCGACCTGCCGAAGGCCCTCCTCGACGAGCACCAGATCCACGTCCTGCCCCTCTCGATCAACCTCGGCTCGGCCGCCTACCTCGACGGCCTGACCATCGGCAACGAGGACATCTACGCCGCCTTGGAATCCGGCGGCCCCTCCCCGACCAGCTCCCAGCCGAGCCCGGCCGCTGCCAGGCTCCTGTACTCCTTCCTCTCCACCTACTACGAGTCGATCATCGCCATCCACGTCTCGGCCAAGCTCTCGGGCACCTACTCCCTGAGCTCGCGCGAGGCCGAGCGCTTCCCGGGCAAACGGATCAGCGTCGTCGACTCGCGGCTCAACTCCGGGGCCCAGGCCCTCCTGGTCCTGCGCGCGGCCGAGCTCATCGCCGCGGGGAAGGGCCACGACGAGGTGCTCGCGGCCCTGGAGTCCTCCATCCCCAAGGCGCGGATCCTCGTGGCCGTCCCCACCCTCCGCCACATGGTCAAGGGCGGCAGGGTCGGCCCGCTCAAAGGGGCCCTCGCGCGGCTCCTGAACCTCAAGCCCATCGTCTCCCTCGACGAGGCGGGGGGCTCGGCGCTCCGGGGCGCGGCCTTCTCGATGCGGCGCTGCGCCGCGCGGATCGTCAGGCTCGCCGCGGAGTTCGCCGGCGGCGGCGAGCTGCGCGCCTACGGGGTGGTGCACGCCGGGGACCCGGAGGCCGCCCGGGACTTCGCCGCCCGGCTCGAGGCGGCGCTGGGGAAGAAGCCCCTCTTCATCCAGGAGATCTCCTCGGTGATAGCGCTCAACGCGGGCAGGGGTGCCCTGGCGGCCGTGCTCATGAAGGAATGAGCGCGGCCGGCTCGAGCCCGGGGGAACGAGCGCTCGACCTCCCACCTTCCCTTCCGCCGAATAGGGCTTATACTGTACGTAGCATACAGTCCCGGCTCGGGGCGGAGGGAACATGAGCGCGATACATAAGAAGCTGGTCGACGCCTCCCGCGATTTCATCACCCTCGTGGACCGCGACTACGTCTACCGCTTCGCCAACGCCTCGTACTGCCGCGAGATGGGCCTCGCCGACCGGAAGGTGGTCGGCAGGAGCGTCGCCGAGATCTGGGGCCGGGAGCGCTTCGAGCGCCGCATCAAGGCCCACCTGGACGAGTGCTTCGCGGGCAGGGAGTCCCACGACATAGACCGCTTCAAGTTCGGGGAGGGCTTCAAGTACATCCACGTCGCCTACTACCCCTACGAGTCCGGCGGGAAGGTCACCCACGCGATGATCTACTCGCACGACATCTCGGCGGTCAAGGAGCTGGAGGCCCGCCTCATCGACTTCGAGTTCAAGGACCCGACCACGGGCCTGTTCAACCGCAAGTCCTTCGACATCGTCCTGGACATGGAGCTCGAGAAGGCGAAGCGCGCCTCCTCCTCGGGGGGCGACAGCGGCATCAGGGCCGTGCTCTTCGTCAACCTGCGCAACTTCTCGCAGATCAACGCCCGCTACGGCTACGAGATCGGCGACCTCCTCCTCGAGTCCACCGGCATCAAGATCAAGGACGCCCTCCGCGCCACCGACTACGTCTTCCGCTTCGAAGGCAAGGAGCTCGCGGTCATCCTCACCACGATGAAGCGCGCCGCCGACATCGCGATCGTCGCCGAGAACATCCACGGCAAGGCCACCTTCCCCTACAACCACCGGGGAGCCGTCATCAACATCGGCTGCAACATAGGCGCCGCGGTCTTCCCCGACGACGGCGACGCGAAGGAGGACCTGGTGCGCCACGCCATGTCCGCCATGGACGAGGCACGGCAGTCGGGGGAGAGCTGCGTCATCTTCAACAAGGAGCTGCACCGGGCGGCCCTGCGCAAGGCCCGGCTCCGCTCCGACATCCGGCACGCCCTCGTCGACGAGCAGTTCGAGACCTATTTCCAGCCGGTGGTCGACGAGGGGGGGGCGATCGTCGGCGCCGAGGCCCTGATCCGCTGGCGCCACCCCGAGCTCGGGCCCGTGTCGCCCAAGGACTTCATCCCCCTCGCGGAGGAGTCGGGCGACACGATCATGATCGGCCGATGGGTCCTCTTCCGGGTCTGCAAGCACCTGCGGCGCTGGGCCCCCCTCCTCGGCGAGCGCTACGTCTCGGTCAACCTCTCCGCCAAGGAGTTCGGGGGAGAGGGGCTCGTGGAGTACGTCGACGGCGTGCTCAAGGCCGAGGGGGTGCGGCCGAGCCTCCTGAAGCTCGAGATCACCGAGACCCAGAGCATGGTCGACATCGAGGACGCGATCGAGAAGATCGAGCGCCTCGCGGCCATCGGCGTCGAGGTCTTCGTCGACGACTTCGGCTCCGGCTACTCCTCCCTCGCCTACCTCAAGCGCCTGCCCGCCGCGGTCATCAAGATCGACAAGTGCTTCGTGGACGCCATCGTCGAGGACGACCAGGAGCTCGCCTTCCTCGCGGGCATGATCGGCATGATCGGAGGCAAGGACAAGGAGGTCCTCGTCGAGGGCGTGGCGACGCGGGAGCAGGCCGAGCTGCTCAAGCGCATGGGCGTCGAGCGCATGCAGGGCTTCTACTACAGCGAGGCCCTCCCCGCCCCGGAGTTCGAGGCCCTCCTCTCCTCCCCCGTAACCCTGCCCCTCCCGCACTAGCCGAGAGGGCCGCCCATGCGCTACCCTGCGCCGGGAGGCCGGGGCGCCCCGGCCGCGACGGAGGAAGCGATGATCGACGTCAGGAGCCTCAACTCGGGTTGGTACTACAAGCCCTCATTCGAGGGGCCTTTCGTCGGGGCCGGAGCCCCGCTGGACGGCTGGGAGCGGATCGAGCTCCCCCACGCCAACCGCGAGCTGCCCTTCAACGGCTTCGACGAGGCGGAGTACCAGTTCGTCTCGACCTACGCCCGGGACATCGAGGCGAGCGCCGAGGAGGCCTCCCGGCGCTCCTTCCTCGACTTCGAGGGCGTGATGTGCGCCTGCGAGCTCTGGCTCAACGGCGAGGCCGTCGGCGGCCACCGCGGCGGCTACACCCCCTTCACGGTCGAGCTCACGGGCCGCCTCCGGCCCGGCCCCAACCGCCTCGTGGTCATGGTCGACTCCACCGAGCGGCCCGACGTCCCTCCCTTCGGCCACGTCGTAGACTACCTCTGCTACGGGGGGATCTACCGCGAGGCCTGGCTCCGCTTCCAGGACCGGGCCTGCATCCGCGAGCTCTTCGCCCGGCCCGAGCGCTGCCTCGAGGAGGCCAAGGACCTCCGCGTCCAGCTCGAGCTCGACCTCGGGGGCGGCCCGGCCGAGGGCCTCGAGCTCTCCTGCGAGCTCCGCGCCCTCCCCGCCGGGGAAGGCGTCGCCTCGGCGCCCGCCGGGCCGGGCGCCCTCCTCGCCTCCTCGGGCAGGGCCAGGGCCGATGCCGCGGGCCGCGCCGAGATCTGGATGGAGGGCATCGGGGGGCTCAGGACCTGGGAGCTCGCCGACCCGGCCTTGTACCTCCTCGAGGCGAGCCTATGGCGAGGCCTCGAGCTCCTGGACCGCAGGCCGGCGCGGGTCGGCTTCCGGGAGGCGGAGTTCCGGCCCGAGGGCTTCTTCCTCAACGGCCGGCGCCTGAAGCTCGTCGGCCTCAACCGGCACCAGGCCTACCCCTACTCCGGCTACGCGATGCCCGCTCGGGCCCAGCGCCGCGACGCCGAGATCCTCAAGCGGGAGCTCGGCCTGAACCTGGTACGCACGAGCCACTATCCCCAGTCGCGCCACTTCCTCGACGCCTGCGACGAGCTCGGCCTCCTGGTCTTCGAGGAGATCCCCGGCTGGCAGCACATCGGCGACGAGGCCTGGAAGGAGCTCTCCTGCGCCGCGGTCGAGGAGATGATCCGCCGGGATAGGAACCGGCCCTCGGTCATCCTCTGGGGGGTGCGGATCAACGAGTCGAAGGACGACCGCGAGTTCTACGAGCGCACGAACGAGATCGCCCATCGCCTCGACCCGACCCGCCAGACCGGCGGGGTCCGCTGCATCGAGCGCTCGGAGCTCCTCGAGGACGTGTACACCTACAACGACTTCGTCCACGCGGGCGGGGGCGCCGCGCTGAAGAGGCCCCGGAGGGTCACGGGCCTGCGCCGCTCCGTGCCCTACCTCGTCACCGAGCACGACGGCCACATGTACCCGACCAAGCGCTTCGACAACGAGGAGCGCCTCGCGGAGCACGCGCTGCGCCACGCCCGGGTCCTCGACGCGGCCTTCCGGACGCCGGGGATCTCGGGAGCCATAGGCTGGTGCGCCTTCGACTACAACACGCACAAGGACTTCGGCTCGGGGGACCGGATCTGCTACCACGGAGTCTCCGACATGTTCCGCGTCCCGAAGTACGCGGCCGCCCTCTACGCGAGCCAGGCCGAGCCGGCCCTGGTCGGCCCCGTCCTCGAGGCGGCCTCGCTCTTCGCCAAGGGCGAGCGGAGCGCGGCTCGGCTTCTGCCCATCGAGGTCTACACGAACTGCGAGGAGGTCGTCCTCTACCGCTCGGGGGAGCGCGTAGGCGCCTTCCTCCCCGACCGCGAGCGCTTCCCCGGCCTGCCGCACCCGCCCGTCGCCATCCGCGACCTCATAGGCGAGCGGCTCGAGGGCAGCCGCTTCTCGCGCCGGGACCGGGCCCTCCTGCGCCGCCTCGTCGGCGTCGCCTTCTCCCAGGGGCTCGAGAGCCTCGGACCCCTCGACCTGGCGCGCTTCGGCCTGCTCTTGAAGCGCTACGGCCTCGGCCGCGCCGACGCCGAGGAGCTCATCGCCAAGTACACGGTGGCCTGGGGCCAGGCCGACGAGCGCTTCGAGCTCGTCGGCCTCGTGGGGGGCAAGGAGGTCGCCCGCCGGACCTACGGCGCCGACGCCCGCTACGAGTCCCTCGAGCTCCGCGCCGACTCCGCGGCCCTCGCCCTCCCCTCGGGCGGGGGCTGGGACGCGACCCGGCTGGTCCTGCGCGCCCTCGACCAGTACGGGAACCTCCACCCCTTCGCCGCCGAGTGCGTCGAGCTCTCGGTCGAGGGGCCGGCGCGGATCCTCGGCCCCACGCGCGTCCCGCTTATCGGCGGCTGCTCGGCCTTCTGGCTGCGCACGATAGGCGAAACCGGCAGGGCCGTCGTCCGCGCCGAGGGCGCGCGGCGCTCGGCCGCGCCGGCCGAGATCGCCGTCTCCCCGGCCTGACGTTAGGCGCTCTCGCCTGGCGCCTCCGCCGGGGGCGGCCCGGGCTCAGCCCCAGACCAGGAAGACGAAGAGGGCCGAGGCCGCGGTCGTGAGGAGCGTGAAGGGCCCGGCGACCCGCAGCCACTGCAGGAAGCCGACCCGCCGGCCCTCCTTCCTAAGCAGGCCCACGACGACGACGTTGGCCGAGGCGCCGAAGGGCGTCAGGTTGCCGCCGAGGCAGGAGCCGACGAGGAGGCCGAAGAGGTAGAGCTCGGGCGCGAGCCCGAGCTCCCTCGCGATCGAACCGGCGACGGGGAGCATGGCGATGATGTAGGGCACGTTGTCGACGAAGCCCGAGATCAGGACCGACCCGGCGACGATGACGAGGAAGCCGAGGACCGCGTCGCCGCCGATGAGGACTGAGGCGAGGGCGGCGAGGTCCTCGATGAGGCCGATCCGCGAGATGGCGCCGACGACGATGAAGACGCCGATCAGGAAGAGGATAGTCTCCCAGTCCAGGCGCCTGACCAGGGCCCCGACCTCCTTCCAGCTCTCCTTCCGGGCGAAGCGGTACCAGGCCAGCCCGGCCAGGGCGAGGACGAGGCAGAGGAGCCCCGAGCTCGCGTGCAGGCCGGCGCCCGAGAGGAAGGAGATGGCGGCCAGGCCGGCGATCATGGCGAGGAGGAGGGCCGTCGGGACCAGGGACACGATCCTGGACTCGCCGAGGTCGATCTCGATCCTGCGGTGCCTGCGGAAGAAGGCGTAGAGGTAGAGGGCGCCGGCGAGCATCCCGACCTGCACCGCGAAGAAGATGGAGGGCCGTCCCCCGATGAAGAAGAAGTCGTTGAAGGAGTAGCCGGCGTAGCTCGCGAAGATCATCGAGGGGGGATCGCCGACCAAGGTCGCGGTGCCCTGGAGGTTGGCCATGACGGCCAGGCCGATCATGAAGGGCGAAGGGTCGATCTTGAGGCGGCGGGTCAGCTCGATCGCGATGGGCGCCATCAGGAGGACCGTCGCGACGTTCTCGACGAAGGCCGAGATGAGGCCGGTCATGACGAGTATGGCGACGATGGCGAGGCCGATGGTCGGAGCGCTCCGCACGGCCAGGTCGGCGAGGTAGGCCGGCACCATCGAGTAGATGAAGAGGTCGGCGATGACCAGGCTCCCCACGTAGATCATGAGGATGTTCCAGTTGACCAGCTCGCCGAGCGCCTCGCCCAGGCCGAGGAAGCCTCCCCCGGCCCCGGCCGCCTCGGCGGCGTAGCTCGCGGCCAGGATGAGGCCGGCGGCGCCGAGGGAGATCCAGGCCTTCTTGTGGGGCAGGGCTATGACGAGGAGGTACATGACGAGGGATAGGGCTAGGACGAGGGACTTCACGGGGAGGGCCTCCTGGGCGCGCGGCTGGAACGAGCTCGTACGGGATCGCTCCGTACGGTCTCGCCGCTGCCCCCGCGGCCGGCCGCCGCGGAAGGTGAGGGACGGCCGGGGATCGAAGGACCCCGTGCTGACGACCGGCCCCGCCGCCCCTTCACGGGCGGCTGGCTACTCCCCGAACAAGATGGAAAATACCATCATCCGGGGCCGAGGGGCAAGCCGGCGAGGACGCCCCCGACCGGCCCGCCATTACCTGAGGGAGCGCAGGTACTCGGCGAGGGCGAGCTCCTCCCGGGGCACGGCGATGGAGCCCGAGGCGAGGCGGCTCCGCGCCTCGTCGACCGCGGGGAGGCGGGGCGCGATACGCGCGTCGGCGTAGGAGCCCGCCTCGAAGGCGACGAGGCCAGAGGCCAGGCCGAGGCGCCGGTGGCCGCCGGCCGGAGCCCCGGAGCCGAGGTACTCCCGGGCGAGGAGGAGGAGGGCCCTCCCCTCGTCCCTGCTCGCGCGGCCGATGACCGGGTCGGCGGGCGTCGCCGGGGGGGAGCCGGGCCCGGCGTCCGAGCCCAGGGCGAGCCTGCCCGCCCGGCGGGCCGCCTCGTACAGGCCCCGGCCCGAGGCCCCGGCCGCGTGGTAGACGGCCTCGGCCCCCGAGCGGAACTGGACCGAGGCTATGGCCGCGGCCGCCTCGGGATCGGAGAAGGCCTCCGCGCCCTTGCCGCAGTACTGCCGCAGGATCATGCCGGGCCGCCTCAGGGCGGGGTTCGCGTAGGCCGCCCCGGCGCAGAAGCCTGAGTCGCAGGCGCGGACCGCGGGGCAGTCCATGCCGCCCAGGAAGCCCACCTTGGCCCCCGGCCGCTCGCCCGCGACGAGGCCGGCGAGGACCCCGGCGAGGAAGGAGGCCTCCTCATCGGCGAAGCTTATGCCCGAGAGGTTGGGACGGGCCGGGACCCCCGCCGGGAAGAGCTCCTGCTCGGAGGCGCCGACGAGGGCGAAGGAGACCGAGGGGAAGGCGGAGGCCGCGAGCCGCGCGGCCGGGGCGTAGTCCGGGCCGCAGGCCACGACGAGGCCGCAACCGCCCTCGGCGAGGACCCGCAGGAGCTGCTCCCGGTCCTGGCCCCCGAGGCGGGAGGCCAGGCCGCGCAGCTCGACCCGCGCGCCGAAGTTGCCCTCGGGATCCCCCGCCACGCAGCCCTCGAGGGAGGCGGCGAGGGAGCGGAGGCGCTCGGCCGCCCCCGTCCCTTCCGCGAAGGCCAGGCCGATCGGCCGGCTCCTCGGGGCGGGGGCGGGGGGAGCCTCGGCCCTGCGGCAGCCCGCCGCCGCCAGCGCGAGGAGGAGGATCGCGAGGGCGGCGGGGCGGCGCATCGGGGCCTATCTCTTCCCGGCGTCGTAGATCTCGCCGGCCGCCCGCGGTCCCTGGGTGGTCTTGGAGAAGGCCACGAGGGCCAGGAGGGTCACCACGTAGGGGAAGGCCTTGAGGACGATGCCCGGGATGCGCGCGAGGAGGGGCACGACCTGGGAGACGTTGGCCAGGGTGGCCGCGAAGCCGAAGAAGAAGGTGGCGCCGAGGATGCCCAGGGGCTTCCACTTGCCGAAGATGAGGGCGGCGAGGGCGAGGAAGCCCAGGCCCGCCACGGTGCCGTTGAACTCGCCGGAGAAGGTCACGAGGATCGTGCCCCCGGCCAGGCCCGCGAGGGCCCCCGAGATGAGGACGCCCGCGTAGCGGATGCGGTAGACGTTCACGCCGGCGGCGTCGGCCGTCTGCGGGTGCTCGCCGCAGGCGCGCAGCCGCAGGCCGAAGGGGGTCTTGTACAGGACGAACCAGGATAGGAGGAGTATGGCCAGGAGGAGCCAGGTCGTGACGTAGGTCTTGGTGAACAGGAGGGGGCCGAGGATCGGGATCCCGCTCAGGACCGGGACGTCGAAGGGCACGAAGCCCAGGGTGATGTGCACGTTGCCCGAACCCGTGATGGTGCGGGCGAGGAAGACGGTGAGGGCCGTGGACACCATGTTGATCGCCGTGCCCGAGATGACTTGGTTGGCCGAGAGGTTGATGCTCGCGACCGCGTGGAGGAGGGAGAAGGCGAGGCCCGAGAGGGCCGCGGCGGCCAGTCCGATCCAGATGGCCCCCTGCCCGAGGCTCGGCTGCAGCTTCGATATGGTCACGGCGCAGACGAAGTTGCCGACGACCATGAGGCCCTCGAGGCCGATGTTGACGACGCCGGAGCGCTCGCTGAAGAGGCCCCCGAGCGAGGCCGCGAGGAGCGGCATCGAGTAGGCGACCGCGTAGGGGAAGATGCGCGCAACCATGTCCCACATGCTAGGCCTTCCTGCGCTTCCGGGCGGTTATGGCGTCCCAGACCCGCGTGAACAGGACGCTCGTCGCCGCGAAGTAGATGATGACGGCGATGATCGTGTCGCCGATCTCGGGAGGTATCTTGGTCATGGCGTTCATGAAGCCCTTGCCCGAGTGGAGTATCCCGAAGAAGAGGGCGGAGAGGACGACCCCGAGGGGGCTGTTGGCGCCGAGGAGGGCCACCGCCACGCCGTCCATGCCCTGGGAGGGGAGGACGCCGATCTGCATGTTCACCGCGTAGCCCACGTAGAAGGTCGCGCCGGCGAGCCCGGCCAGGGCCCCCGAGATCCCGAGGGAGAGGGCCATCTTGCGCGGCACGTCGATGCCGGCGAACTCGGCGGCGTGGCGGTTGAAGCCCACCGCCTTGAGCTCGAAGCCGAGGGTCGTCCGGTTGAGGACGATCGCGACGAGGACGGCGCAGGCCAGGGCCACGAAGATGCCGAGGTTGAGGAAGGAGCCCTGCGACAGGCGCGTGAGCCAGGCCACCTTGAGGGAGGCGTACTCGGGGATGCGCGCGGACTCGGTCTCCAGGTACTCGGCCTTGAAGTAGGCGGGCACCGCGTAGTAGACGGTCCAGTAGGCGATCCAGTTGAGCATGATCGTGGAGACGACCTCGTGCACGTTGAAGCGGGCCTTCAGGTAGCCGGGGACGAAGCCCCAGGCCGCGCCCGCGGCCGTGGCTGCCAGCAGCATGAGGGGGAGCATCGCGGCCTTGGGCAGGTGGAGGCCGAGGCCGAGGGCCGTCGCCGCGAGGCCGCCGACGAGCATCTGCCCCGAGGCGCCGATGGAGAACAGGCCCGTGCGGAAGGCGAAGGCCATGGCCAGGCCCGTGAGGGTCAGGGTCGTTGCGGTGGCGAGGGTGTTGCCGATCCGCTCGACGTTCATGAGGCCGCCCCGGAAGAGGTAGGCGAAGCCCTCGAGGGGGTTCGAGCCGATCGCGAGCATGAGGATCGCGCCCGCGGCGAGGCCGAGGAAGACGGCCGCGAGGGCGGTGAAGAGATCCTTGAAGCCTTTCACTGGGCCTCCCCCTTCCTGGAGCCGGCCATCATGAGGCCGATCTCGGACTCGGTGACCGACTTCGGGTCGAGCACGCCCGCGATCGAGCCGTGGCTGATGACCGCGATGCGGTCGGAGAGGTCCATGATCTCGTCCAGCTCGAGGGACACCAGGAGGACGGCCTTGCCCCGGTCCCGCTGCTCCACGAGGCGCTTGTGGATGTACTCGATGGAGCCGACGTCGAGGCCGCGGGTCGGCTGGACCGCGACGAGGAGGTCGGGGTCGTGGTCGATCTCGCGGCCGACGATGGCCTTCTGCTGGTTGCCCCCGGAGAGGGAGCGGGCGGCGGCCAGGCTCCCCTCGCCCGCCCGCACGTCGAAATCCCCCATGAGCTTGTCCGCGTGGGCCCGGATCGCCTTGCGGTCGAGGAAGCCGCGCCGCGAGTAGGGCGGGAGGCCGTATATCTCGAGGACCAGGTTGTCCTCCATCGAGTAGTCGAGCACGAGGCCCCGGCGCTGCCGGTCCTCGGGGATGTGGGCGATGCCGGAGCGGATGCGCGCGCGCACCGGGGCGTTGGTGATGTCGGCGCCCTTGAGCCTGATGGAACCGGACTGGGCCTTGCGCAGGCCGGTCAGGGCCTCGACGAGCTCGGTCTGGCCGTTGCCGTCGACCCCCGCGAGCCCGAGGATCTCGCCGTAGCGGACCTGGAGGGAGAGGTCGGCCACCGCGTGGGTCTTGCGCGCGGAGAGCACGTTCAGGCCCTCGATGTCGAGGACGACCCCGCCCGGCTCCCGGGGCGCCTTCTCGACGGAGAAGCTCACCGCGCGGCCGACCATCATCTCGGCCATCCGCGCCTCGTCGGTCTCGGAGACCTGGACCGTGCCGATCACCTTGCCCCGGCGGATGACGGTGCAGCGGTCGGCGATGGCCTTGATCTCCTTGAGCTTGTGCGTGATGAGGATGATCGACTTGCCCTCGCCCAGGAGGTTGCGCATGATCGCCATGAGGTCGACGATCTCCTGGGGCGTGAGCACCGCCGTCGGCTCGTCGAAGATGAGGACCTCGGCGTCGCGGTAGAGCATCTTGAGGATCTCGACCCGCTGCTGCATGCCGACGGTGATGTCCTCGATCCTGGCCCAGGGGTCGACGTTGAGCCCGTAGGTCTCCGAGAGCCGGGCGATGCGCTCGGCCGCGCGCTTCAGGTCGACCACGATGCCGGCCTTCCGCGGCTCGAGGCCGAGGACGATGTTCTCGGTGACCGTGAAGTTGTGCACGAGCTTGAAGTGCTGGTGGACCATGCCGATGCCGAGCTCGTTCGCCACGTTGGGGTTGGGGATGTGGACCTCGCGGCCCTTGAGCCGGATGCTGCCCGAGTCGGCCTTGTACAGGCCGAAGAGGATGCTCATGAGGGTGGACTTGCCCGCGCCGTTCTCGCCGAGGAGGGCGAGGATCTCGCCCTTCCTGAGCTGGATCGAGATGTCGTCGTTGGCGAGGATCCCGGGGAAGCGCTTGGTGATATTGAGCATCTCGACGATGTAGTCGTCCATCTCGCCTCCGTGGG
>JAKLFE010000024.1 GCA_022711355.1 Spirochaetota bacterium
CTGTGCTGATTGATTTCCGCCGCGTGCCGACGGCCGTTCCCGGCGTCGCCGCTCTCAGGGCGCTCGATCAACCTAATCCAATCGACCCATCACTGTCAAGGCCCGCGTTCCGGCCTATCGCTTTTTTTCGTTACGGCCATTCCGCATCGCTGTTTTAGCTCGCTCCGCACCTGGGCGCCGGATTCGAGCGACCGCTATCGGAAGCCGGAAAGCACAGTACGAAAAATCCGCAGACTCGGTCAAGAGATATTTTTGATATTTCATCATAATTCAATTCTTATCAATCAAACTCAGTATAATAGAACATCCTTCAGCAAAACCGTAACCAAAGGCCTTATCTGTAACGAAGGCCGGAGGATGGCGCATCAGGCTTTCGAAGCGTCGCACATTGGCGACCCCGCAGCTCAGAGGAAAGCGTCCGAACATAGGCTCGTCGTTCGGCGAATCCCCGAAGAACATGACGGCGCCCGGATCTTGTATCGGATCCCAGCCGAAATTCCGCGAGAGGAAAAGCTCGGCCATGGAGAGCTTGTCGTAGTCCCCGAACCAGGCGTTGACGTGGATGGAGCTGATCTTGGCCCGCGCGCCTTCGCGCTCGCAGAGCTCCTGCAGCCGTTCGGCGGCCGAGAGGGGGAGGATGGGGGCCTCCTCGGCGAAGTCGAGGGCCAGGTCGAAGAGGCGGTAGCGCTGGTCCTTGGCGATGCGCAAGCCGGGGAAGGAGGCCGCCACGGCCGCGCGGAGGCCCTCGATCCTGATCCGCGCCGCCTCGGGATCGGGGGCGGAGGGATGGAAGAGGCGCTCGAGGCGACCCTCGACCTGGTAGAAGGCGAAGGCGCCGTTCTCGCCCACGACCCCGTCCACGGGCCACTGCCGCGCGATGAGGTCGCACCAGCCGGCGGGCCGGCCGGTGATGGGGAGGACCCTGAGGCCGGCCCGCCTCAGGGCCCAGAGGGCCGAGTAGGACTCCTCGAGGAGGAGGCCATCCTCGGTGATGGTGTCGTCGATGTCGAAGAGGACGAAGCGGATTCCCGCCGCCGCCGCGCGATCGAGCTCTCGAATGGGTTTCACGTCGTTTCCTTGCCGTTCGGGGAGCGCGCGGAGCGGCTCAAGATTGACAGTGCCGCGACGGCGCCGGTATATTCCAGTCCATGAACGCCGCCTCTCTCGTCACGTCGATCAGGATAGGCCTATCCCCGTTATTCTTCGCCATATTTACCATAACGGTGAGGAATGGGGAAGCCTCCTCGGGAGCGATCGTCGCGCTTTGGCTCCTCTTCGCCGTGATGGAGCTCTCCGACTTCGCGGACGGCCAGGTCGCCCGGCGCACGGGCTCCGTCACCCCCCTGGGCAAGGTCCTCGACCCCTTCGCCGACTCCTTCGCCCGCCTCACCTACTTCCTCACCTACGTGGTCGCCGGGCTCATGCCCGGCTGGGCCTTCCTCATCGTCCTCTACCGCGACCTCGGCGTCTCCTTCATCCGCCTCATGGCCATGAGCAAGGGCATCGCCATGGCGGCCCAGGTCTCCGGCAAGATAAAGGCGGGGGTCTACGCGGTGGCCGGCGGGGCCGGCCTCGCCCTGGTCAGCGCCCGCAGCCTCCTGCCCGGGAGCCCCGCGGCGGGGATCCTCGGCTGGGTCATGGCGGCCTCCTGGTGGGCCTGCGCCGCGGTCGCCGCCTGGAGCATGGTCGATTACTGGGCCGCCTACCGCCGCATGGCGGCCGGGAAGTAGGGCCCGAAGGCCATGGCCGACCGCCTCACGCGGAGCATCGTCGCCAACGTCGCGGCCTACTTCGCCCTCCAGATCGCCCTCTTCCTCGCCTTCTCCATCCCGGCGGGCTTCCTGGGCGCGTACGGACCGGCCTTCTTCGCGCTCTCGGCCGCCTTCCACCTCGTCATCCTCGCACTCCTGCTCATGTTCAAGGGGGACTTCGTCAAGGAGTCGACGGGCGAGCGCCTCGAGCGGGTCAACCTCGCCAACACCATCACCCTCTTCCGCGTGAGCACCCTGCCGACCCTCCTCGTCCTCGTGCTCGCGGCCAGGGATTACCGCATCCGCATCCCCCTCCTGGCCCTCGTCGTGGCCGTGTTCGCCTCGGACTTCGCCGACGGCTACATCTCGCGGAGCGGCCGCGAGATCACCAAGGTGGGGAGGATGCTCGACAGCTCGAGCGACTACTCCCTCCTCATCGTCCTCACGATAGTCTTCCGGTACTTCGGGCTCATACCCGCCTGGCTCTTCGTCCTCGTCATCGCCCGGCTCGCCTTCCAGGTCCTGCTGATGGGGATCCTGATCCTCGTGAAGCGGAGGATCGAGGCCAAGACGACCTTCCTCGGCAAGGCGGCCGTGGCCTCGATCATGACGCTCTACGCGATCGAGGTCTCGCGGCTGATCCTGGGCCTCGGAGGCTCCGCGGCCTTCGCCGCCCTCGAGTGGGCGGTCGGCGCCGTGGTGGCCGTCAGCGTCGCGGACAAGGCCGTGGCCTTCTCGCGGAGCATCCGGGAACCCGGGCCCGCCGAATAGGAGAACGATATGGCAATGATCAAGAGCGCCCTCGAGCTCGCCCTCGAGCGCACGAAGGACCTGACCGTCGACGAGGCCGCCCTCGAGGCGAAGAGCCTCAGGCAGGAGGGCAAGAAGGCGGCCGGCCGCTACCTCGAGGACCCCGAGTCCGCGGATCTGGGCGCCGCCCTGGCCGCCTACCCCAAGGAGAGGCGCAAGGCGGCCCGCGAGGGGATGTTCGAGTCCCTCGCCTCCCAGCTCCAGCTGCCGGCCAGCGAGGCCGCGCTCGCGCTCCTGCCACGCCTCGCGAAGGCCTTCGCTGCCCTGGCCGCCGCGCCCGCCGGCAACGGCATCCTCGGCGGGGTGGGCGGGGCGGCGGCGGAGAAGCGGGTCGCGGCCCTCCTCCAGCAGCTCGAGGGCTTCTTCAGGCAGTACCTCGACGACATGAAGAACGTCGAGCAGGCGATCCGCAAGCAGTGGGCCCCCAAGCTCCGCGAGAAGGAGCGCCAGCTCGCCGCGCGCATGGGCCAGGACGTGCGCCTCGACCCGATGACCGACCCGGAGTTCTCGGCCTTCTACAAGCAGAACGTCAGCGCCGTGCGGCAGCAGTACCTCGACGCCCTCGAGAAGGCCAAGGCCGAGCTCGCCTCCCTCCTCGGCGTCGAGGGCAAGTAGGGCCCGAGGCGGGAGGCCCGCCCGGGGCTCGGCCGCGCGGCCTAGAGCGCCCTCGAGCGCCGCAGGAGCGAGACGAGGAGGAGGGCCGCGTCGGAGCTGCGCACGCCGCCGACCCGCGCGGCCTGCCCCAGGGTCAGGGGCCGGGCGGCCTCGAGCTTCTGCGCGGCCTCGGCCGAGAGCCCGGCGACGGCCCGGTAGTCGAAGCCCGCGGGCATCCGCATTCCCTCCGCCTTCTCCATGCGGCGCGCGAGCCGCGCCTCCTTCTCCTCGTAGCCCGCGTAGCGCGCGTCGAGCTCGGCCGAGTCGATCCAGTCGCGGCGGCGCCCCTCGCCGAGCCCCGGCAGGAGGAGGCCCAGGCAGCCGCGCAGCTCCGGGTCGCGGAGGGCGGCCGCGGCGCTCTCGCCCAGGTGGGGCTCGAGGGCGGGCGAGGCCAGGACGTCCTCGCGCGTTATGCGCCGCCCCTCGATCAGGGCCGCGACCTCCGCGATGCCCGCGCGCCGGCGCTCGAAGCGCTCCAGCCGCTCGGCCGAGGCGAGGCCCAGGGACGCGGCCAGGGGGGTGAGCCGCGCGTCGGCGCGGTCCTGCCGGAGCGAGAGCCGGCGCTCGGCGCGGCTGGTGAACATGCGGTAGGGCTCCTCGGCCCCGAGGGTCACGAGGTCGTCCACGAGGACGCCGAGGTAGGCCTGGTCCCGGCCGATGACGACCGGGGGCTCCGAGGCGAGGAAGCGGGAGGCGTTGATCCCCGCCAGGATGCCCTGGGCCGCGGCCTCCTCGTAGCCCGAGCTCCCGTTCGTCTGCCCCGCGACGAAGAGGCCCCCGAGGAGCTTCGAGCCGAGGGAGGCGTCGAGGCCGAGGGGATCGAGGTAGTCGTACTCGACGGCGTAGGCGGGCCGCGCTATGCGCGCCCGGCGCAGGCCGGGGACCGTGCGGACGAAGGCCTCCTGCACGTCCTCCGGCAGGGAGCTGGACAGGCCGTTCAGGTACATCTCGTCCGTCCCCTCGCCCTCGGGCTCGACGAAGACCTGGTGCCTCGGCCGCCCGGGGAAGCGGACGACCTTGTCCTCGATCGAAGGGCAGTAGCGCGGGCCCCGTCCGCTGATCGCCCCCCCGTAGAGGGGCGAGCGCCCGAGCCCCGAGCGGATGATCGCGTGGGTCTCCTCGTTGGTGTAGGTGATCCAGCAGGGCAGGCTCGGGCGCGTTAGGCGATCGTTTAGGAACGAGAAGGGCTCGGGCGCCTCGCCCTCCTGGCGCTCCATCTCGCCGTAGTCGAGCGATCCCGAGCGGACCCGGGCGGGGGTGCCCGTCTTGAGGCGGCCGACGCGGAAGCCCCGGCGGCGCAGGGCCTCGCCGAGCCCCGCGGCGGGCCGCTCTCCCAGGCGCCCGCCCGGCCCGCTCCACTCGCCTATGAACAGGCGGGCCTCCATGAAGGTGCCCGTGGTGAGCACGAGGGCGCGGCAGCCGATCCGGTTGCCGCGCTCGGTGAGGACGCCCTCGACGCGCGCGCCGTCGGCCGAGACCAGGAGGTCGACGGCGGTATCCATGAACAGGTCGAGGCCCGCCTGGGCCTCGAGGGCGCGCCGGGCCAGGGCCGCGTAGAGGGCCTTGTCGGCCTGGGCCCGCGGCGCCTGCACCGCCGGGCCCCGCGACCGGCCGAGGACCCGGTACTGGATCATGCTCGCGTCGATGAGGAGCCCCATCTGCCCGCCCAGCGCGTCGACCTCGCGCACGAGGTTGCCCTTGGAAAGGCCGCCGACGGAGGGATTGCAGGACAGGCGCCCGATCGCCTCGAGGTCCTGGGTGACCATGAGGGTCCGGCGCCCCAGCCGCGCGAGGGCGAGGGCCGCCTCGATCCCCGCGTGCCCTCCCCCGATGACGATCGCTTCATAATCCATGGCAACCTCGATTGTACACCTTGCGCGCGCGTTTCCCGAGCCCCCTTCCCCATTTGGGCTCGGGATTCGCTACTTGCCCAGGCAGAAGCGCGAGAAGACCGCCTCGAGGACCTCCTCGGAGGCGACCTCCCCGGTTATTTCGCCCAACGCGTCCGCGGCCTCGCGCAGGTCGAGGGCGAGGGCGTCGAGGGCCGCGCCGCGCCCCAGGCCGCGCTCGGCGGCGGCGAGGGCGGCGGCCGCGCGGTCGAGGAGGAGCTTCTGGCGGGAGCTGGCCACGCGGAGGGCCTCCTCGCCCGCCCGCCCGCCGGGGACGGCCGCTCGGCCGAAGCGGGGGGCCAGGGCCTCGGCGAGGGCCGCGGCCAGGGCCGGGAGTCCCGCGCCGGTGGCGGCGCTCAGGGGGAGGAAGGGCTCGGGCGCCGGCCCGCCGCGCGGGTCGTCGACCTTGTTCCAGGCGCGGATAGCGTCCGGCCTCGCGGCGAGGAAGGCCTCGTCCTCGGGCGCGAGGCCGGCCACGGAGTCCACCACGTAGATCACCGCCTCGGCCCGGGCGGCCAGGTCGCGGCTCCGCGCGACGCCCGCGGCCTCGGCCTCGCCCTCGGCCTCGCGGAGTCCGGCGGTGTCGACGAGGCGGATCGGGAGGCCCTCGACCTCGATCCCCGCCTCGATCCAGTCGCGGGTCGTGCCGGGCTCCCCCGCGACGATGGAGCGCTCCTCGCGCAAAAGGAGGTTGAAGAGGCTCGACTTGCCCGCGTTTGGCCGGCCGGCCACCACGACGCGGGCCCCGGACTCGTAGAGGCGCCCGGCCGCGTAGCTCGCGGCGAGGGCCTCGACCTCGGCCCTGAGGGCGCCGAGGCTCCGGGCCTCGAGGCCGGCCGGGGCCCCCTCCTCCTCGTCGTAGTCCAGGCGGGCCTCGAGCTCGGCCAGGAGGCCGACGAGGCCCGAGCGCAGGGCGGCGAGCCGGGCCGAGAGCCCCCCCCCGAGGCGGCGCAGGGCCTCGGCCCGGGCCCCCTCGCTGCCGGCGTCCACGAGCTCCCGCAGGGCCTCGGCCTCGACGAGGTCGAGCTTGCCGTTGAGGAAGGCGCGGAAGCTGAACTCGCCCGGCAGGGCCGGGGCGAAGCCCGCGGCCTCGAGGGCGGCCAGGGCCCGCCTGGCCACCGCGGGCGAGCCGTGGAGGGAGAGCTCGACGCAGTCCTCGCCGATGGGGCCCCGCGGGGCCCGGAAGACGGCGGCGAGGATCTCGTCGATCTCCTCGCCCGTGGCCGGGTCGAGGAGCCGGCCGTGGACGAGCTCGCGGTGCCGGGCCGAGGCGAGGGCCCGGGGGCGCGAGAAGCAGGAGGCGGCCAGCTCGATGGAGCCCGGCCCCGCCGCGCGGAGGACGGCCAGGGCGGAGGGGCCCGGAGGCGTGGCGAGGGCGGCGATCGGCGCCGAGGAGTCGAGGTAGGAGCGCTGCATGGGCGGCCCCACGATATACCGCGCGAGCCGCCGGCCACAAGGCGTCCGGGCCGCCGGCCCGGGCCTCGGGCGGGCGCCGCCGGGCGGCTCTCCCGGGCCCCTCGTATTGACAGGGGGAGGGGTAGCGAGGAGAATGATATATCGCCAAAGGAGGCATGATGAAACGCTTCGCGCAGCTCGCGGGGATCCTCCTCGCCCTCGCACTGACCGCCCCGCTCGCGGCCCAGCCCGTCGTCAGCGAGAAAAAGCAGGTCGCCATCTTCGCCCTCGGCTACTACGGCTGGGCGATACCCCAGGAGACCCTCGGCAACATCGACCTCGAGATACAGAAGGTCTTCGTCGACCTCGGCCGCTTCGAGATCATCGGGGCGAGCCAGCGCCTCTCCTCGGGCGGGCTCGAGCAGTTCATCGCGGCGCTCAAGAAGGCCAAGGAAGCCAACTTCGTGATGCCCGAGAAGTTCCAGTTCGGCGAGGCCATCCTCACCGAGGCCGAGTTCAACCGCCTCCTGGGCTCCTTCATCGTCGCCGCCCCCGTCGTCTCGAACTTCATCTCCGGCTACAGCGACAAGAGCGGCGCCTGGAGCACCGAGATCAAGACCAACGTCACCTTCGTCGACGTGGGCGCCGGCGGCGCGACCCTGGCCATCGCCGAGGTCAGGACCTCGGGCTCGGACAAGGAAAGCCAGCTCAAGTCGATCTCGGACGCGATCGAAGCCATCCCGATGCAGCTGCAGTACGAGATCCGCAAGATTCCCGCCTTCCAGATCAACTCGCGGATCCTCGCCGTCTCCGGCCGCGAGATCAAGATGCAGCTCGGCCAGAACATGGGGATCAAGAAGGGCGACGAGTACTCCGTCGTCCAGGGCGGCATGGTCGAGGGCTTCAAGGACGAGCGCGAGACCGGCCTCATCGTCATCAAGGAGGTCGGGCCCGAGGTCTCCACCGGCCAGGTCCTCTACGCCGACGGCAAGCTCGGCAAGGACGCCCAGGTCCGCGAGATCGCCCGCATGGGCTTCGACGCCGAGCCCTTCCTCCACCTCGTCTCCGGCAAGAAGCTCGCCTTCGGCGGCGAGGATCCGGGCGACGGGGCCAACATCATAGGCGGCATCCGCATACCCCTCAGCAGGGGCTTCTACGACCTCCGCCCCTTCGCCTCGGTCCAGGTGCCCTTCAACGGCGTCAAGGAAGTCTTCACCGTCTTCCTCTTCCCCGTCGACGTCCTCGTCGGGGCCGAGTACCGGGCCAACCTCGGCCGCCTCTCGGCCACTCCCTACGTCGCGGCCGGGGCGAGCTACCTCTACCTGACCGAGGCCATCTCGGGCTACAGCCGGGACACCTCGGGCTCGGTCTTCCCCCACGTCGGCGGCCAGGCCTACCTCAACCTCTCCTACCTCGCCAGCCGCGACATGAGGCTCTTCGTCGACCTGGGCGCGGAGTACTGGCTCAGCCTCGCCGACTGGCTCTACTCGAACTACGGCGGCCTCTCGGTCGGCGCGGGCATCTCCTTCAAGCTCTAGGCGATGGACGGCGACACGGACCTCGGCGGCCTCGACCTCGCGGGGGCCAAGGACTACCTCCTCGCCTTCGCCGTCGAGGCGAAGCGGCTCGACAAGGAGGTCGAGCTGGCCGAGGCCGAGCTCGCGCTCTGGCGCGGCCGCGTCGCCCTCGCCGAGGGCAAGGCCAGGCCCGAGCTCGCCGGGGCCGCGCAGGCCAAGGCGGGCGAGCTCGAGGCCGGGCTGGCATCGCTCCGGGCCGAGCGCTCGAGCCTCCGGTCCAAGGTCGAGGCCATCCGGCTCCAGCTCCCCCTGGTCCGGGCCCGCGAGCGCTCGGTCGATCCCGACCGCCTCCTCGCCGAGCTCCAGCTCATGACCGGCGAGCTCCTCGGCGACTCGGGCGGCGAGGGGCGGCCGGGCTCCGCCGCGGCCGAGCGCGAGCTCGCCGGGCTCGAGGCGGCCGCCAAGGCCGATGCCGAGCTGGCCAAGCTCAAGGCCACGTTAGGCGATCCCAACGCGGGCGGCGGGGGCAGCCGCCCGTGAGCCGGCTCCCCCTCCTCCCGGATTTCCCCCGCCCCCTCCTGTTCGCCCACCGGGGCGTGTCGTCCATCGCCCCCGAGAACACGATGGCCGCCTTCCGCCTCGCGCGCGAGCTGGGCATCCCCGGGATCGAGCTCGACGTCCACCTGAGCTCCGACGGCAGGCTCGTCGTCTTCCACGACCATTTCTCGGGCCGCGTCGCCGGCGTCCCGGCCTCGGGCGGGAACCCGGCCATCCCGCCGGGCCCGGAGGCCGCGGGCAGGGGCCTCGAGCTCGAGCGCTCGGGCTGGACAGAGCTCGCGGCCCTCGATATAGGCTCATGGAGAGGCGCGCGCTACGCGGGCGAGCGGCCGCCCCTCCTCCCCGAGCTCCTCGAGGAGCTCGGGAGCGGCTTCTACTGGGACATCGAGCTCAAGAGCCGCGTGGCCGCGGACTACGGCCTCGAGGCGGCGCTGGCCGCCGCGCTGCGCGACTCCAAATTGATCGGCACCTGCCTCGTCTCGTCCTTCAACCCCATCGCCCTCGCCCGCTTCAAGGCCCTCGAGCCCCGCGTCCCCACCGCGATCATCTGGTCGGGAGACCGGGAGCTCAAGCCCTTCCTCCGCCACGGCGAGGGCCGCTGGCTCGGCCGGGTCGACGCCCTCAAGCCGGAGCGGGTCAAGCTGCGGCCCACATCCTCCTTCCGCTGGAGGAGGCTCGAAGGCTACCAGGTCCTGCCCTGGACCGTCGACGAGGCCGCGGAGGCCGCCCGGCTCATCGCGCTCGGCTGTGAAGGGGTCGTCTCGAACCGGCCGCAGGAACTCGGGCTTGCGGCGAGGTCCGGCTAGGGCGGGTGAGATGTTCAGCTGGCAGGGAGAGAACATCGATCAGTAATAAAACTGATAAAGCAAAACCATAAACTATAAAGCTACAAAACAACAGAACTACAGAACTATAAAACCACAGAGGCACAGAGACACAGAGAGGGAATCAGAGAATAGGAAGTAAAATCCTTACTCTCTTCTCTTACCTCTGTGCCTCTGTGCCTCTGTGCCTCTGTGGTCAATTAGGCTTGAAAGCGCTCCTCTTCCTCCGCGCGGAGCCGATCAGGGGAGACTCGCCAGGAGATCCTTGCCGAGGGAGGAGGCGCCGAGCTCGCGGAAGGCCGAGCGGCGGGCCGCGGCCTCGTCGGCGCCGAAGCCCGTGGCCCCCTTCTCCGCGGAGTAGAGGACCAGGCCGGTCGCGACCTCGAGGACCTTGACCTGGGCCTTGGCCGAGGCGATGTAATTCGCCCCGTCCTTGCGTATCGAGTCGATCTTCGCGAAGCCGAAGGCCACGCGCTGGAGGCCCGCGGCCTTCGCGGCCCCGAGGGCCGCGGCGTCGTCCATGGCCGCGAGCGAGCCGGCCGGGACGGCGAGGCCCTTGACGACGAAGCGCTCCTTGGCCAGGGCGTCGAGGAGGCCGGCCTGGGTCTGGCTCCCCGCGGCGGCTCCCGTCTCGTCCTGGTCGGCGAGGGCGATGCCGGTGGGCACGTTCCTCGCGTTGGAGGAGACCTCGTAGGGCAGCTCGGCGTACTTGGACTTCAGCTCGTCGGCGAGGGAGTCGCGGTAGGCCTCGAACTTGGCCGGGATCCGGTCGAGGAGCTCGAGGGAGGACTGGAAGTCGAGCCTGACGGTGAGCTTGGCCTTCCCGACGAAGTCGGGGGGCGGCGGGGTGAAGGAGAGGGCGCCCGAGGGATCGGTGACGGCGCTCTCCGTCTTGGACACGAGGCGGCTGCCCTGGCGGCGCTGGTAGCTCACCTGGAGGGCCGCCCCGGGCACGCCGGGCGCCCCGGCTCCCTCGCCGGCGACGAGGCGCAGGGAGAAGGGCTGGGGGAAGGGCCTGCCAACGAGGGCCTGGTAGGGCTGGCCGGCGGGCCGCTCGAAGCGCAGGGAGGCGAGGGCCGTCCGCGCGTTGTTGACGTTCCGCTCGAGCTTGACGTCGGCGTTGTCGATGTCCGCCCCGCCGGCCGCGGCCGCGGCCTCGACGAACTTGCGGACGGCCTCGTAGTGGCGCCCCGCGGCGGCGAGGGCCTTGCCCTCGGCCTCGGGCCTGGCGACAGCGTCCTCCCGTTCCTGGAAGAGGGCCGCGATGCGCGACTTCTCCTTGTTGAGGTCCGCCGTCGCGTAGGCGGCGAGGACGTAGACGGTGACCCGCTTGGACTTCTTGTCCTTGTCGGGCTCGACGTACTTCTCCTTTACCTGGAAGCCTGCGAGTCTGTTGTTCGACTGGGTGGTCACCGTCTGGCGTATGTCGGCCTGGTAGGAATCGAGGCTGGCCCGGGCTTCCGCCGTGGCGTTGACCGAGACCTTGACGCCGATGTACTGCATGATCGAGGCGATGAGGTTGGCCGCCGCGTCGCCCGTGGCGGCCGACACGTCGCCCTTCGGGTCGGAGGAGGAGCCGACGAAGTAGGTGTAGGAGGCGTCGGGCTTGGGCGTCTCGAGGATCCAGGCCGGCGCCTTGGTCGCCTTGGGGGCCGCGGGCGCCGAGGCGCAGCTCGCGAGCAGCAGTATCGCCGCGGCCGCCGCGCTGATCGCGTTCTTGTTCATGCTCTCTCCTCGTCGGGGTCGTTGGGGGCGGCGCGCCGCCCCGGCGCCGAAAAAGGCCGCGCCTCCGGGATGCCGGGGCGCGGCCGATGGGCGTCCCGCGGCGCCGGGGCGCCGCGGAACGCCGGGACCCGGCCGGGCCGCTGGCCCGGCCGGCCTCGGGTCAGAAGCCCTCGAAGAAGGACTGCTGGACCATGTCCATGGCCCGCTGCTTCTCCGGGGTCTTGGGCTCGGAGGCCGCCTCGCCCTTGAGGATGCCGTCGATCTGCTTCTTGAGCGTGTCCTTGTCGATGCCCCAGATCTGGATGACGCGGTAGATCTGCCTGTCGGGCTTGCCTTCGGGGGTGAAGGTCTGGAGCTTGACCCACCACTCGCTCTCCATGCCGAAGCCGGAGAACTTGGCCTCGGAGGCGCTCTTCACGCAGCGCTCCATGTAGGTCTCGATCTTGTCCTTGTCGCCGACCTGGGCGCCGGCGAAGGTGTCCTTGACGCGGGTGGAGACGAGCTGGGCGATCGTGGTCTGGGCGTTCAGGCGGCTGGCGGCGAGCTGGACGCCGGTGAGGTCGCCGCCGTCCTCCTGGACGACGACGATGAACTTGTTCGCGTAGTCGCCGAGCTTCTCCACGGCCTTGGGGCCGTCCAGGGCGGCGTCCATCCACTTCGGGTAGTCGCGGCCGAAGGCGGTGCCCTTGTGCTCGAGGATCTGGGGCGGATAGGCCTTGACGGTCGGGGCCGGCGGGTTGACGCCTCCGGGGGCGGGCTTGGGCTCCGAGGCGCAGCCCACCACGGCGGCGATCGACACCACAGCGATCAGGATCGCGAGGATCTTCTTCACGATGACCTCCTAAGTTTTTCCGCGCGCCGGCATTCCTCGTCGCCGGCGCCATATGAACGGGAGGGTCGACGCCCTCCCTTGACGGGACGGGATGCTATCCCGCCCCGGCTGTTCACAAGCCGCTATTGAAGGTATAGGACTTGCCCCTCGAGTAGACCAGGTTGAGGTCGTTGAGGCCCGCCGAGGAGGCGGCGTCGTACATCGCGTCCTCGACCTTGTCGCCCTTCTGGAAGGTGTAGACGTAGAGCCTCGTCTCGTCCGGCGAGTAGGAGGCCTGCTCGACCTCCCGCATCTTCTTGGCCAGGGCCCGCCTGAGCTGGCTGACCTGCCGGGAGTCGGGGGTCTTCTGGAGGATGATCTCGTAGCGCACGCCCCGGCCAAGGGAGCCCTTGAGGAGCTCCTTGGACTGCTCGGCCATCTTCGGCATGGCGACCCAGACCGAGCCGAGCACGGCGTTGTTGACCGCCGCCTCGAGGGAGCTCGGGCTGAAGGCCGGCTGGCTGATGAGGGCCACCGAGCCCAGGAGGCTGGCGGTGGAGGTGTCGAAGAGCTTCATGGAGCCCATGGCCGAGGCGTAGTACTTGCCGTCCCGCGTCTCGGAGGCGACGGTGAAGTCGAGCTCGACGTAGACGTCCGCGTTCTGCTTCTGCGCGATGTACTGGATGAGGCTGATCGAGCCGCCCGTCTCGGACTCGTAGGCGCTGCGCTGGTCGGCCTTGTTCTTCTCGATCTGGTCGAAGTCGACGACCGAGCGGCCGAGCTTCTCGATGAGGTAGCGGTTGGCCTGGGTGACCGCCATCTTGGCGAGCTTGGCGTCGATCTTCGCGTCGGCGTTGTAGTAGACCATGTAGTTGAGCCGGGCGAGGTAGTTCTCGAGGTAGGCCTGCTCCTCGGGCGTCAGGGGCGCCGTCGCGACCGGCGCGGGCTGGTCGACCGAGGCGGGGGCAGCGGGCGCGGCCGGGGAGGCGGGCGCCGCGGCGGGGGGCGCCACGGCCTGGCCGGCATCGGCGCCGCCCTGCACGAGGGCCATGGCGCGGGACTTGGCCGCGTTGTCCTTGGGAGCTGCGGCGGGGGCGGACTGGGCCGGGGCGGCCGTGGGAGCCGGGGCCGGCGAGCTCGCGCAGGAAGCCAAGAAGGCCAGCGCCGCGAGGGCGAGCGCGGCGCTCGTACTTTTCGACATTAAGCGCTCCTTACGTAGTTCCGGGTCTAGTCTAGCGCGCGGCCTCGGCAAAAACAAAGGCGACACGCGCGAGCGGGACCGGGCTGGCATGACGAAGGCGGCGGCCCGAGCCCGCCCGCTCCCGTCGGTAGGGATAGTGTAGTGATACTCGAGGCCTAAAGCAAGGCGAGGGACCCTCCGCGGCGCCGCCGCGGCGCTCAGCGCGAGGCCTCGCGCGCCAGGATCCTCGCGAGGGCGGCATCATCGGCTCCCTCGCCCTCGACCAGGAGGGTGAAGGGCCCGGCGAGGAGGCTTCCTTCCGCGGGAACCCTGAGGGCCTCCCCGCCCGAGGGCGAGGCGAGGCGGAAGCCTCCCCGGGACGGCGACAGGACGAAGGCCAGCTTACCAGCGGCGACGGGCAGGGAGCCGAGGCTGGTCCCGCTCCCGTCGAAGGCGGCGCCGGATGGCGTGACGGCGAGGAGCCTGAGCCCGGAGGGATCCTGGAGGACCAGGGAGAGGCCGCGAGACGGGCCGGCGAAGTCGGCCTCGACGACATAGGGAAGGTCGAGCTTGAGCGGGGGCGCGAAGGCGAGGGAGCCGTCGCCCTTGAAGCGGACCGCGCCGACCGAGGCCGAGGCGCCGCCCCTGGCCGAGACGCCGGGGGGGAGGAGGCCGTCTTCGAAGGCCTCGGCCAGGGCAAGGGAAGCCTTCCACCTGCGCCGCGAGGCGAGGCGGTAGGAGGGCGGGGCGAGGGGCCGGGAGGAGCCCGCGGCGCTCATGAGGCCGAAGCCGTCGTAGACCCCGGCGATCGAGCCGGGGCCGCCGAGGAGGGCGGAGCCCTCAGGCGGCGGCGGCAAGGGGGGCAGGGAGGGCGCCTCGACGCGAAGCCCGTCGAGGACCCAGGTCACCTGGGTCCTCCCCTCCTCGGGCTGGAGGCAGGCGACGATCGTGTGGGCCGCCGGCTCGAGGGCGAGGGGGGCGAGGGATCGCGCGGTCTCCCCTCCCGAGGCGAGGGAGACGAAGGGCTTGCCGCCCTCGAGGCCGAGCTCGAGGAGGTAGGAGCCGTCCTCCGAGGAGAAGCGGAGGAGGCGGCCCTCTTCCTCTCGGGCGGCCAGGCGGAGTACGAGGGAGAAAGCCGCGCTCCTTCCTTCGTAGGCCGGGGGCATGAGGCCGGGGAGGCTGAGGCCGGCGTCGGGGCCGAAGGAGTAGCCGAAGCCGCCGGGGTAGACGTCGAGGAGGGGGGAGCCGAGGGGAACCGGGGCCTTGAGCCGGGCCCTGACTCCCGCGTCGTCGAAGCTCCCGTCGAGACGGAGGAGGGAGAGGAAGGAGAGGGCGTCGTCGAACTCGTCGGCGGCGGCGGCCGAGGCTTCCTTGACCATGGCCTTGAGCTCCTGCCGGGCCGCGGCGCGGAAGGAGAAGGCAGAACCCTCGGGCGGGGCCGCGGGAAAGGCCTCGACCGAGAGGGCGTAGGCCCCCTCGAGGCGCGGGGCCGCCCAGACGACGCGGCCGAAGCCCCCCGAGAGGGGGCCCTCGGCGAAGGCCAGGCCGTCACGGGACCAGCGGATCCAGGGGTCGCCGGCCCGAGTCGGCGAGGTATCGAGGCTCAGGAGGACGGCTTGGCCTGGCCCGATGGAGGGAGGGTAGACCGAGACGCCCTCGATCCGCGGCTGGGGCAGGCCGACGAAGACCAGGAGGGAGCTTTTCTGGAGGGAGCGCCCCTCGGCCGAGGAAAGCTGGAGCCTAAGCCAGTAGGCGCCGGGCGGGAGATCGGCGGGCAGCTCGAGGGGGGGGAGCTCGCCCTCGATGGCGTCGACCTGGGTGGAGCCCGCGGCATCCTTCGCGGCATCCTTCGCGGCGGCCGAGCCGGCGAGGCCGGCCGCCGGGCCCGCGAGCTTCAGGAAGGCTGGGCTCCCCTCCAGGCCGAGCTCGAGGAATGCTATCTCGGCAGCCCCGGTCAGCCGGGAGACATTCGCGGCGATGGAGGAGCCGGCCTCGAGGAGGGAGCCGTTGTCGAGAAGGGCGCCGCCCGACTTGAGCTTGACCTCGTAGAGGCCGCTCCGCTCGCTCTCCGAAAGGAGGCTCGACGAGAGCTCGCAGGAGAGGGCCGCGCTCGAGACGAGGGCGGCGCAGCAAAGGCCCCGGAGGGCGTGGCGGGCTTTCATGCGGCGAGGGGAACGGTCCTATACCCCTTTGACAAGTATAGCGTGGAACCGCCCGCTCTCCAATGTTCCGCCCCGGGAGCGGGGCCGCCCGCCCAGGTTGACAGGGAGCCCCGCCCGAACGGATAGTTGAGGGACCATGATGAGCAAACCCGGGGCCGCCGGCCGCCACCGCATCGCCTGGGGCGCCGTCGCCGCGGCGATGGTCCTCGTCTCGACGATCTCCGTCTCCGTCCCGCGGGCCTTCGCCCAACCCGCCCTCCGGGACGACCAGGAGACGAGGCGCTACCTCCAGATCCTGAACGACGCCTTCCGCATCGTCCTGCAGAGCTACGTCGACAAGCCCGAGCCGAAGAAGCTCTACGAGGGAGCCATGAAGGGCCTCTTCGACTCCCTCGGGGATCCCTACTCGGTCTTCCTCGACGAGGCGATGATGAGCGACATGAACGACTTCGCCACCGGCGAGTTCGGGGGGGTCGGCCTGGTCATCTCGAAGCAGCTCCGGGACCCGAAGAAGGCCGAGGACCAGCCCCTCTACGTCGAGGTCGTCTCGCCCATCGAGAACACCCCGGGCTGGGCCCGCGGCATCCAGCCGGGGGACCTCATCATCAAGATCGACGGCGAGTCCACGGCGCCCATGCTCATCGACGAGGCGCAGAAGCGGATCCGCGGCCCGGTCGGCTCGAGCGTCGTCCTCACCTTCCGCAGGGGCCAGGGCCAGGTCTTCGACGCGCCCTTCGTGCGGGCGCGGGTCGAGCTCCCCGTCGTCAAGAAGGCCCTCATCCCCACGGCCAAGGGGAACGTCGGCTACCTGCGCATCATCGAGTTCACCAAGCTCACCGCCCCCAAGGTCGAGGAGGCCCTCGCCGAGTTCGGCAAGGCCGGCTACCGCGCCCTCGTCCTCGACGTGCGCAACAACCCCGGCGGCCTCCTCGACTCGGCCATCCAGGTGGCCGACGCCTTCCTGGACTCGGGCCTCATCGTCTCGACGAAGAGCCGCCTGCCCTACGAGAACTCCGTGAGCAAGGCCAAGCCGGGGCAGTCCCTGCCGCCCGAGCTGCCCATCATCCTGCTCATGAACAAGGGCTCGGCCTCGGCCTCCGAGATCCTCGCCGGGGCCCTGAAGGACAACAGGCGCGCCTACCTCGTCGGCGAGAACAGCTACGGCAAGGGCTCGGTCCAGCAGCCCTTCCCCGTCGACGAGACGGGCTTCAAGCTGACCATCGCCCGCTACTACACGCCGAGCGACGAGAACATCGACAAGACCGGCATCCCGCCCGACCTCGAGTCCAAGGAGCCCGAGCTCGGCGAGGCGGAGATAGCCGAGCTGGGCAAGCTCCTCGACTCGGGCAGGATCGAGTCCTTCGCGACCGCCAACCCGGGGGCGAGCGTCGCCCAGCGCAACGCCTTCGCCGCCCTCCTCGCCAAGGATTTCAAGCTCTCGGAGCGGGTGCTCAGGCGCATGGTCCACAACGAGCTCGCCCGCAAGACGGTGGCCCCCGCCTACGACCTCGAATTCGACGCGGCCCTCAACGCGGCCCTCGCCCTCTTCGACAAGCCCGATTTCGCCTCCCTCCTCCAGGGCACGAAGACGGTGAAGGAGCTCGTCGAGGCCAAGCGCGCGGCCGGGGCGGCCCAGGCCGCCGCGGGCGCACCGGGCCTGCCCGAGCCCGCGGTCGGGAGCCCCTCCCGCTAAGGGCCGCGGCCGAAGCGCCCGCCGTGCGCCGATTCTCCCTGCCCCCTGAGTGGAAGCCCGGCGAGGGCTGCGTCCTCGAGGGCGGCCGGGCCCGCTACCTCTCGCGGGTCCTCAGGCTCGCTCCGGGAGACCGCTTCCCCGGCCTCGACGCCGAGGGCCGGAGCTGGCTCTGCGAGCTCCTCGAGGCCGGGCCCGACCGCCTGGTCATCGGGGTCGGGCCCCTCCCCCCCGGCTGCGCCGAGCCCGAGCGCCTCGAGGACATCAGGGGCGGCCGCGCGGCCGCTCCCCCCTCCCCCGCCGCGGGCTCGGCTCGGCTCGGCCCTCCGGAGGCCGCGCGGCCGCCGATCACCCTCGTGCAGGGCCTGCCCAAGGGGAGCAAGATGGACCTCGTCGTGCGGCAGGCGGCCGAGGCCGGGGTGGCCCGGGTACTGCCCCTCAGGGCCCTGCGCTCGGTCCCCGAGGCGGACTCGGCGGCCCGTCTCGAGCGCTGGAGGCGCATTGCGCGCGAGGCCCTGCAGCAGTCAGGCTCGGCCGTGCCCACCCGCGTCGAGGCCCCGATCGGCCTCGAGGCCCTGCCGGGGGCCCTCGGCGAGGGCGGCCCGGGCCGGCTCCGCCTCTTCCTCGACGAGGAGGCTCCCCTTGCGCAGAGCTCCCTCCACGGGTATCTTACCGAGGCGCCGGGCGAGGTCGTCCTCTGCGTCGGCCCCGAGGGGGGCTTCGCCGCCGAGGAGCGGCGCTTCCTCGCCGGCTCGGGCTTCTCTCCCTTCAGGTTGCCCTGCGCCGTCCTCCGGACCGAGACCGCCGCGCTCTACGCGGTAGCCGCGGTCGAGATCGTCCTGTCGGAGCGTTCTTCATGGATTCCCAGTACGAGCTGAAACGCAGCCAGGTCCTCGGGGTGCCCGTGGACATCCTCCCCCCCGACCGCATCGAGGAGATAGCCTCCCGCTTCGAGGACGGGAAGAACCACCAGATCGTCCTCCTCTCGCTCTGGGACCTCATGCGGGCCCGCCGCTCGGGCGAGTTCCGCGGCATGGTCGCCGGCGCCTCCCTCGTCCTCCCGATCTCCCGCTCCATCATCAGGGGCGCGCGCTTCCTCCGCAAGCCCGAGCCGGTCCGCTACATGCCCTTCGACTTCATCATCGCCCTCCTCGGCGCCCTCGAGCGCCGGGGCCGCTCCGTCTACCTCCTCGGCTCCTCCCGCTCGGTCATCCAGAAGGCCGAGGTCAACATCAAGTCCACCTTCCCCGGCCTCCGCGTGGTCGGCCGCTACGCGGGCCGCTACCCCAAGCCTATGGAAGGCGCGATCATCGAGGCGGTCCGCAAGTCCACCCCGAGCCTCCTCCTCGTGGGGAACGGGACCCCCGGCAGGGAGCGCTGGATCCCGCGGAACCTCTCCCGCTTCAACGCGGGGCTCTACCTCTGGTGCTCCGACCTCTTCGAGGTCTTCGCCAAGCGCCACGGCAAGCCCTCCCGCGAGCTCTTCGACCGGGGCCTCGAATGGCTGCCCTACCTCCTGCGCCGCCCCTGGAAGGCCTACCGTATATTCGTCTTCCTCTGGTACGAGATCCTCCTCCTCGCCGCCCGCCTCCGGGGGGACTGAAAGCCCCCGCCTCCCTCCAGTCCGGGCCTGTAGACATTTGTCTACAGGCCCGGGAGCCCGTGTAGGCGCTTATCTACAAGCGAGCCCGCCCGCGTCGGCCTATCATGGGCCTCGCCCATGGAAACGGTCATCCATGTTGTAACCCGCCATGCATTTTGAGAAAATGAAGCACGGAAAATGAGAATTTCGTGTCTTACCGACGCTTTCCCGGGTCTTTCCGTGTCGTTCGAAGGGTCTTAAACGGTCTCCGGCCAGGTCACCTGGTAGGGAAAGCTGGGCTCTTGGGGGATGTCCCGGAGCGGCTGCAGGGCCCCCAGGAGGGCTTTGTAGGCGGCCTCGGCCTCCGTGGGCAGTACCCCTGCTTTGAGCTGCGTCTCGTACCGCTGGATGCGGCCCAGGAAGGACTGGAGCAGTTCATCCCGCCGCGCCCGGACCTCCGCGGCCGTCTGCGCATCAGCCTCCGCCTGGGTGATCTGCCCGGCGGCAACCATCTCGGTGATGGTCATAGCCACCAGTTCGAGGCCATCGGCGGCCTGGGTGGACTCCTCGACCGTATAGCCGCGGGGCGTCTCGATCAGGCCGTCCCGCATGAGCTCAAGCTGGCTCTTGAGCTTGAGCTCCTCGCCGACGAGCTTCTGTCGCGGATCGATCGTGGTGAAGCCAAGTTCGACGCGCTTCGAGATCGGCCAAAGCCGCCAGGTCGCCGGATCGAACTCGCGTATATCCCGCCCAGCGGCCAAGTCGATCCAATCGGGCAGGCCGGTGAGAAGGTACATGCCCGCCCCCATGCCCTGCACCTTGGTCGAGGCATCGCCTTTCGTGGTGTCGATCTCGGCGCAGGAGTCGATCAGCTCCATGAACGCCGTCGCCCTCGGGGGCCGATCTCCGGCCCAGGCATCGATGACGCTATACTTGTTCACTAATGCTTCCACGATTACCTCCTATGCAACCTTCCGCCAGATGCGGACCGTGTCGTTTACCATCCGATTCTCAACAGCCACCGGGACTACGCGCGAGGCATTGAAGTTCGCCGCGCCGTAGACAGTAGAGGATCCACCTGATGCAGTGGTCACTGATCCCGTTGCGGCGAATACACCATTTGCTGACCAGGAGCCTGGCGCCCGTTGGAAAACGATGTTGCCCTCGATGTTGCGAATTGCGTCGTCCTGTTGCCCTCCGCCGAAGCTGAGTGCATTGCCTCCCTCTGCGCGCTCGACGCGTCCGGCTCGCGAGGCGAGGGAGGATCCAGCCTGACCGTAGTACTCCCAGGTGCCTGTATACAGATCAGGGGCCGCCGGGGCTCCGGGGCGCTGCACGTACTCATGGCCGATGGGCACCCAGGCTTTCGTGGCATCGCCGTAGCGCGCGCCGAAGGCCGAGGGCGTAAGAGCACCGAGCATGCTGTTGAGGACGCCGACGAGGACGTCGAGATTGCCGTGCGCCTCCGAAGGCAAGAGCGATCGACCGAGGACGGTCCCGTAGATGCCGTAGTCCTCGGGCTTCTTGATGAGTGAGCCATCCATACTCATCGCTATTCTCCTATGCCCGCCACCGGCCGGTGGCGCGGATGTGAATCGAGTATGTGTCAGATGCCTGCGACGCAGGCGACCAAAGATAGATGGATCCCGGGGCCACGACAGCCGGAACCGCGGCCCCGCTCTCGACGGCCACGGGCTTCGTGGCGTTGTAGACGGAGATCTCGCAGGACTTGAGCGAAACGAGGCCGGCCGCCGCAGGCCAGGAGCCAAGGGCGGCCGCGGCCGCGGTCTTGTACCCGACGCCGGCGGAGGTCGAGATGGCCCCCGTGTAGCTCACGACCTTGTCGATGAGGAGGGTCCCGTCGGGGAGGCGCACCCAGTAGCCATCAGCGCTCTCGCCGGATCGGACCAGGTTTTGGAGGAGCTTCGCGTCGGGGTCATAGGCCTCAAGCACCATGGTCCTCTGGGTGTAGTCGTTGGCTGCCCAGGGGATGTGCTCGTTCGTCTCGGCGATCGCGGTCGTGATAACGATCGGCTGGGTGAGGTCGTAGAGCAGTTCGTCGTACTTGAGCCCCGCCATGCGATCGTCGTTGAGCGTGAGCTCCATCGCGTCCGAGCCCGCCACGGAGAACGAGGAGAACTGGATATCCTCGGTCCCGATGATGACGTGGAGGACGTTGGTCCCGACGACGAGGCCCAGGGCCACGTGAACCCACTCGCCTCGCTGGATGAGCCTACGCACCGTGGTCGGCGTACCGTTGATGATCGCGAGGATGGAGAGGTTCGTGTCCGCGCTGATGGTCAGGTACGGCCGCTGGCCAGATGCTCCTGGATCGGTGTAGGGAAGCTCTCCGGACGCTCCTGGATCGATGTATGCTATCGAGGTTTCCTGGAAGCGGAGCTTGACGCAGTTGACCGAATTGCCGATCGAGAGGATCTCGAAGTTATCCCCGGAGGCCGGGATCTTGAACCAGAGGTCCGTCCACCAGTCTCCGAAGAGCTCGGCCCCGAGGCTCATGGTCAGGCGCATATCCCCAAGGAGGGAGGCGCCGTCGACCGTGAAGGGGGCCATCGCGAGGATGGCCACGTCCTCAAGGTCGAAGCCGTAGCTCCCGGTGATGGTCCAGCCCGCAGTCCCGAGCTGGTCGGCCACGTCGCCGTCGAAATGGTAGACCCGGGCGGCGGCCGAGGGGTACGCACGGCCGAGGTCCAGGCCTCGGGCACGGCGCGTGGCGTTGGTGCCGTTCGAGATGACGAGGGGGCCGTCGGAGTACTGCTGCTGGGCGTAGAGGCCGCGCCGGGAGAGGCTGGCCATGGTGTGCCACATCCCGCCCCAGTAACGGCGGAAGGCGAGCTCGAGTTCGTTGAGGTAGGCCTGTTCGTTGCCGTCGACTTCGCCGGTCTGGCCGGAGAGGAAGCCGATGTCCTTGTCGATGACGACGTCGCCCTGGATGACCGCGGAGAGGGCTTCGACCACGGCAGCGGCAAGCTTGTTGGCGGTGACGGCGTTGGCCGCTATGTCGCCGGTCTGGATCTGTGAGGCCACGCCCTGGACGGGGGTGGACCAGACGGACCTGACAGCGGCCTTGGTGAGGCGGCGGGCGCGGTACCAGAGGATGCGCGCGAGGGGGGCTTCGGCGGTGCCGGCGAGGGGAATGTTGGGGTGCACCAGGACCTCGCCCGGGGAGCTCGTCCAGGATCCCTCGTCGCCCTTGTAGTCGTAGCCATCCCAGCGCAGGGAGTACCAGGGTCCGGCCGCCGAGGGTCCGACCTGCCACTCGTAGGCGGCGAGGTTGGTCAGGGACGCCTGCTTGTCAGATACCAGGGTCACCGCGCGGAAGCCCGACTGGGCGGTGAGGGCCGGCACGGCCGGGATGGTCGTGCCGCCGCCGCGGGAGTAGCCCTGTTGGAGGTCCCAGTAGGTTGGGAGGGCGTCGAGGCGGTGGCTGGGATCCTCGTTGCGGCCGGCGGGGACGGCCGGAGGGATGGCGACGTAGCTCGCCGTGGGATCGATGACCACGGGGGCCACGGAGAGCGCCTTGTACGAGTAGATCTGCGTCTCAGGATCGAAGGAGCGCTCCACTATGACTATGGTCGTGACCAGGCCGGAGGAAGGGTCGTGGAGAGCTGCGATGGTCCCGAGCTCGACCTTGGCCTCCGAGGGGAAGGTGTAGCGCCAGGAAGCGCGGCTGTAGACGAGATCGGCGAGGGCGCAGGTAAAGCGCGTCGCGGAAGCCGCGTCGTGGAGGTATCTCGCCTCGTAGGTTGCGGTCTTTATCGGAGCGGCGATCGTGTTCTTGGTGACGAGGTTCTGCGCCGCGCGGTAGACCACGTCGGCGTAGATGTCGCAGTAGTAGATGTTCGCGCTCGCGGCGCCGGAGTTGAGGTAGGCGACGCGAGCGCGGGCGTTCTGGAAGATCGGCCCCAGCCCAACAGTAATGCCGGAATCGACCTGCGCGTCGATGGAATGGTTCTTCGTGAGGACGATCTGCGTGAAGTCCGTATTCTTGATTACGCGCGAGCCCGAAAGCATCGACGAGAGGGCGGTATCCTGGTAGTCCCACCAGGTCTCGTCGACGTTGGCTTCCTCGGGCCAAAGGAGCCCCGCCTGGATGGGATAGCCCGAGCGCCGATTGTCGTCGCCGAAGGGCAGATCCGCCATGAAGATGAGGCAGTCGGCCTTGTCCTTGAGAGCGTACCAGGAGAGCTCGACGGCGTCGGCCTCGCGCTCGACCCGCTCCGCCTTGAGGGAGGCCATGATGGTGGCGTCGTCGAGGGTGATTGTGGGGGCTGGGGCCTCGACGAGCCAGCGGTAGATCATGAAGCTCCCGTTGGGGAGCTGCCGGAGGACGAGGCCGTACTCCCGGAGAAGCTGATCGAGGGCCTCGCCGACCGTCCCGGAGTCCACGGCGAAGGCCCGCAGGACGGTCCTCTCGACCTCGGTGACCACGAGCATGGCGCCCGAGATCCCGCAGAGATCGAGGAGGCGGTGGGCGATCGAGAGGCCCGGGTTGTCAGGGTCGAGGACGAAGTGGTTCTCCCAGGCGATCCCATCGTCCGCGGTGATGGACCGGTCGAGGCGGTTGGAGAGGTCGGTCGCGTCGAGCTCGAGGTCGCTGATATCCGGCTGCCCTGAGACCGCTGCGCCCGAGGAGACGAAGGAGGCGGCCGGGGGAATGCGTCCAGTGAAGAGAGGCTCCCCATCCTCCGATACGCGGATAACGGAATAGCTCGTCGCCTGGGCCAGGAGGGCGATGAGCGAGGGATCCCCGACGAAGACGAAGTGGCACTGCGAAACGGCCCGGCCGAAGGAGTCGGAGCACAGGCGCTCGGTCGGGCTGAAGGTCCGCAGGAATGCGGAGATGTCCCGCTCGCCCTGGCCGTCTCCGATATCGATGGTGCAGCTATAATCGCTCACGTCACCGACTCCAGGTAGCCCCGGGCCTTGCGCCGGTCGATCCGCTTGGAGATGGAGTCCGCCAGGTCGTTTTCGGCCTGGACGCTGCCGGCCACGTGGACCGTGGTCTGGTAGACCACGGTGGTCCCGGAGCCTCCCTTGCTCAAGGTGAGGTCGCCGCGGCGTAACCCCTCGGAGAAGGAAGCCGGGATGATGGTCTCTCCCTTGTGGACCTTGGCGACCATATCTTCCGGGACCATGGGCGTGCCCACGTCGAACACGCCCGAGAACAGGTGCGTCAGATTCGGCAGCTTGAGATCCTGCAATGCGGAGAGATCGACCGCGGACGACGTCGTCGCCGTGGGGACGGGGACCGTCGTGATCCCGGCGAGGGCGTTGGTGATGGCGGTCTGGACGTCAGACATGGAGAGCTGTCCGTCCTGGATGATTTTCTGCAGGTCCTCGAGGGCCTCGAGCTGGGCGTCCTCCTGCGCTTCGAGGCCGGCGAGCGAGGTCTCGTACTCGGTATTGGCGACTGCGACGCGCGCGGCGTACTCGGCCTCGCTGAGCGCTCCGAGCTCGAGTAGGTTCTTGAGGGCGGAGATGTTCTTGTCGTACGCCTCGCGGAGGGCGTTCTTCTTCTCGTCGAAGAGCTCCTGGACGTCCTCCATGGCATCGGCCACGGCCTCGAGCTCGGCCGCGATCCGTTCCTCCTGCTCGACCATCTCGTCCGTCGTCTGCAGATGCTTGAGCAGCTTGATGTTGACTCCGGGCAGTTTGTTGATCAGCTTGATGATCCCGTTGATCGCGTCGATGATCTTGTTCCCCACCGGGACGACCACCTTGTCGTGGAGCCAGGTCATGACGGCCCCGAACAGCTTGAGCGGCGGCATGACGAATATGTTCAGGATCGCGGTGACCATCTTCAGGGCGAGCGCGAGGATGCTCAGTCCCGGAGCCATGGTCTGGGCCAGGATCACCCCGATCTCGACGAGGGAGTCGATGAGCTCATCGGTACCAGCCTTGAGCAGCGGATCAAGGATCTCCGCTACGCCGCCGAGCATGGTCGAAAAGCCGTTGAGCAGTCCCTGCACGGACTCGAGCGAAAGGGCGAAGTCGACCAGCGCGTCTATGAAGATGGCGGTGGGATCCACGGCGGCCGTGCCGGCGAATCCCGCCATGCGGCCGACCTCGGTGTCCTTCGCCTTCTCCTGAAAGGTCCCCGATGCGTAGGCTCCCCAGGAGCCCCTCTTCTTGGCGAGCGCGAGCTCCTCCTGGAAGACCCTGCGGGCCTCGGCGATTCGGGCCTCGGCAATCTGCTTGGCGTAGTCGGCGGCGATGATCCGTCGTTGCTCCTCCGTCCCTACGAAGAGGGCTAGCTCGCGATCTCGAGCGAGCTTGAGGTCGTCGACCTTGGAGGCCGAGTACTTGGCATCGAAGGCGCGCTGGGCGTTGACCTGGTCGAAGTAGGCGGCGTTCGCCCTGGCGGCCTCTTCGGCGACCCGCTTGGCCTCGGCGATCCGGGCATCCGCGGCGGCCTTCTCTTCGTCGATCGCGGTCTGGGCGATGCGCTTGTCCCAGTCCGCCGCGATGGCGGCCTTCCCCTCCTGCGTCCCGGTCCAGGTCGCGAGCTCCGCGGTTTTCTGGAGCTCGAGGTCGTCGATCTTGGTGGCGGTGAGCTGGGCGAGCCGCGTCCGCTCGTCGGCCGAGATCTTGTCAGCGAGGGCTTTACGCTTCGTATCGATATATGCGTTGATCTCGTCGATGGTCTTCTGAGCGTTGGCGCTCGTGACTCCCTCGGCCGCAGCATTAGAGATCTTCTGGACCCTTTCATGTTCCAAGGCTGCGTAGGGATCCGAGGATGAGGAAGCCCGTGCGGCGGCGTATGCCTTGTCCCACTCTGCGATCCACTTCTTTGCGCTTTCGGACAGATCTGCCATATTCGCAGAAGGAGCAGTCGGATTAATGGTTGCCCCGGAGCGCAGCTCAGCTAGCTTTCTTTTAATCGTATCGATTCGCTTAGTATCAATAGCGCCAGAATAGGCAGCAGCGTTGATCGCATCAGCCAAGGCAGCAGATGACCCCTTAGCTAGGGCATCCTGATACTGTCTTGACCGCTGGATCTGGGCGATTAAACGCTTGTCGTCCATCGCATCAATGGCTTGCACTACAGCTTTGATTTTTTCAGCTTCGGTTTTGTATCCCTCGTACCACGCCCCGGACTTCGGGTTCACGATTCCAGAAAGAGCTAGGTCTACATACTTGAGGCTACTAGCAATTTCTAAATTCGCATTTTTTGAGACTTTCTCGAGAGTCGCTAGTTCGGCCTCGAGCTTTTTAATCTCGGCTACGGCAGCCTGTGCCGCCGCGACGTTTCCGGTCTTTTCAGTGACGGCCTGCATTGCCGGGGTGAGTTCGAGATACGCTTGCTTACTGAGCTTGAGCTGCTCGGTCTGGGCGGCCGTTGCCTCGGCGGCCTTGGACGTGGCGGCCGCATAGGCGACATACCCTACGGTGGCGACTCCTACCGCGGCGATGCCGGCGAGGAGGAGCGGATTGCCCACGGCCTTCGCGGCGTTGAGGGCCATCTCGGCCGCGTAGGCGAGCCATGTCTTGACCGTCGAGGCGGCCATGGCCACGGCCCAAGCTCCGAGGAGGGCCACGGCCGTCACGAGCACTCCGGCTATGAGTCCCTTGAAAAGCGGAGATGCCGCAATAGTCGCATTCAGGTTGGTGAGCGTCCCGAGGACCGATTTGACGACCGGGAGCAGGAGTTCACCGAAGGACGCGGCTACGTTGTCGAGGGAGTCCTTGTAGGTAGAGAGGACACCCGTGAAGGTCTGCGCGCCCCGGGCCATGCCGCCGAAGAACTGGCCGCCCTGGCTCGTCATCCGCTCCATGGCGGCGATGAAGTCGTTCGTAGAGACCTTGCCCTTGGAGAGCATGTCGAAGACTTCCTCGCTGGTCTTGCCGTAGCCCTTGGCCAGCTCGTCGAGGATGGGAACGCCGGCTTCCATGACGATATTCAGCTGCTCGAGGTCGACCTTGCCCTTGATCGACATCTTGGAGAAGGCGCCGACCATGGATTCGAACTTCTGGGAATTGCCGAGCGAGAGGTCCCCGAGCTGGCCGAGACGAGTCGTGAGATCCTGGATGGGGATCTTGGCTGCTTGGAGGATCTGGGCGCTCTTCGCCACGCCCTGGAGATCGAAGGGCGTGACGTTCGCGAACTGCTTGAGCTGGTTGAACTCGGCGGTCGCCGCGGCCGTCGATCCCGTCAGGGTTTCGAAATTGGCCTTGAGCATCTCGTAGTCGCCAGCCGTCGAGACGGCGGCCTTGCCGGCGCCGAGGATGCCGGTGGCGACGGTGGTGAACACCTTGACGGCCGCGATCGCCCCGAGGGAGCCCTTGAGGTCCACGAAGGCGCCGGACATGACTCCGGTCTGCGTCTCCAGCTCCTTCGAGGCGGCCGCCGCGGCGTCGTACTCGAGCTTGAGGTCCTGGATTTCCTGGGATTCCGGGGCGAGGCCCTTGTCGATGAGGTCCACCATGGCTCCCCGGAGGAGAGCCTGGCGTTCCTTCAAGCCGCCGAGCTTGTCGTCGAAGAGCTCGGCGGCGGTTTCGCTTTTTTTGAGATCCGCCTGGAGGCGGGTCATGGTGTCCTTGAGTTGGTTGGCCGGGGGGATGGATGCCTTGATTTCCTTGGCGAGGCGCTTGTATTCGTCGGAGGTAGCGGAGAGGTTCTTCATCGCCTCCTTCGCCGCCACCTCTATCTCGAGCCTCAGCTGTTCAGTCGTCATGGCCGTCCCTTGTCTTCTTCAGCTCTTCGTTCTCATAGCGATTCGCCTCGGCCTTGAACAGGAGCAAGGTCTGCATGGCGATCGCCGGCCAGGTCGTCCATCCCCCCGAGAAGGGCGGGGCCTCGAGGATCTCGCTTGTGGCGTAGAACTCGTAGGCCTCCCAGAACGCATCCGTGAAGAACTTCTTCACGTCGCCGAGGGCGATGAAGATCGGATTACCCTCCTCGTCCCGTACCTTCGTGTCGAGGAGCTTTCCTTCTCGACCCGGCCGCACGGTCTGGAGGTGCCTACCGGCCCGGAAGAGCCAGTAGGCGATCCTCAGTTTTTTTCGTCGGCGACCTTCTCGAGCTCCTTGGAGAATACTTCGGCCAGCTCGGTGATGAGGCCCTCGTACTCGAGGGGGCCCTGGTAGAGCTCCTTCGAGTTCGTGATCTGATGGACGCCCTTCGAGTTCTCGTAGCTCAGGTGCTTTATCGAGAGCAGCATCCCGGCGATCATTAGCTGGTCGTCGTTCGATACCTCGGTCTCGCCGCCCGTGACGCGGCCCTCGGCGTCGTACGAGAACTTCAGCGACGGCCGAGGCTTGAGCTTGCGCCGCAGCGCGATGTCGGGCACGCGGTAGGTGACGACGACCTGCTCGCCCTCCGGGAGATCCCGGTTTCCGTTGAAGAACGGGACATAGGTCCTCTTATCCTCGATCAGCTGGTTCATGCTCGCTCCTATCCATGATGTTCGGGGCGCCGCCAGGGGCGCCCCGGAGGGGTTACGCGATGTCCTCTTCGTAGTAGACGGGGTCGGCCCCGGTGAAGCGGAACTTCGAGGAGTAGGCCTGGTTGGAGCCGGACTTCGCCCCGAGGCTGACGCCGAAGAGCTCGATCTGGGCGAAGATGTAGGCGTAGGTCTCGCCCGAGACGTTCGTGTTCCGGATGACGCCCCGGATGTAGATCGGGTGGGAGTTGACCGCGCTCACCGTGATCGCTCCGGCGGCGTTCTTCTGGACGACCTTGAGGAACTGGTTCACGAGCCCTGAGGCCTCGCCGGTGACGCCGAGGGTGAAGACTCCCTCGAGGGTGCCGTCCGCGTCGGCCTTGCCCTTGCGGTACTTCTTGACCTTGTGCCGCAGGAGCGTGGTCTCCACCTCCTGCGCGTTGAAGTTCGCGCTCCAGCCCGAGGCATCGAGGAGCTCCGTCGCCGTGACCTGCTTGGCCTTGTCGCCGACGACCAGGACTTCGTCTCCGTCCGCGGGGAAGTAGTCCCCCACCGCCAGGTCGCCGAAGATGGACGCAGCGGCCGCCTTGGCTGTGATGATCCACCCGCCCTTGCCTTTGCCGGATCCCACGGCGCCGCCCGCGAGCTCGTCGAGGGTCTTCGTCGCGTCGCCTAGCTTCTCCGTGCCCAGAGTGACTTCCTCGATCGTGGCGTCGTCGCCGATGAGGGTCTTGTTTTCCGCTCCCATGTCCTACTCCTTTCCTTCGTGGTCTTCGTCCGGGGCTCGGGCGTCGGCTAAGCCACGCCCCTTCCACCGGCCCTTCTGCGCGCCCGAGGGCGCATCATGGGCGGCGGAGTCCGTCTCCGTCCTCGCCGCCTTGAATTCCTCGTGCTCCTCGAGCCCGAGGGACGTCGACGAACAGACACGGGCCTTGATGTGGCGCCGTCCGTCGACCGTCTCGTACTCGTAGCGCGAGACCAGGTCGCGAGCCCTCAAGAGCCGTTCGCTGATCATTCGATGCTCCTTTACTCGCCCGCGGGATACGAGATCGCCACGTAGTGGAGGTCGTCGATCCACGCGAGCTTCTCGTTGTCGGGGTCGCCGAGGATCCCGTCGTCCTCGCTGATCGAGGAGGTGATGCGCGTTCCCGCGATCGGGAGGCCCGCATCGTTCTCGAGGTGCAGCTCGTCCTTCAGGTACTCGGCGAGCGTCTCGCAGGCGGCGACCGCCTCGCGGCGGCCGGTCTCGCTCTCGCAGCTCCCCGAGACCGACACGTAGAGGCGGAGCTCGTGGGAGGACTGCGCGGCCTTCGGTGAGCGCGGGACGATGACCTTCCGCTCGAGCATCTTGATGTGCACGCCCGGCTCCTTGAGGGGGCTCGGGAGGTGGACCACCTTGAGGCCTGTCCGGCGCGCGAGCTGCTTCTCGAAGTAGTCGGCAGCCTGGTTTGCGGTCATCCGAACACCCTCCTGGCGACCATGCGCTCGAGCACGGCCCTGCCGTCGGGGCCCAGCGCCATGAAGGGGCGCGCGGGGATGCGGACGCTCCGCCTGAGGATGAACAGGGCGCGCGGCTTCCCGGTCTTGCCTTTGCGTGCCATCACGACGGACTTCGCGAACCAGATCTGGTATCCGGCGGCCTTCATCCCGGAGATGCAGGCGCGAGGCGTGAGTCCGTACTGCCGCATGAAAGTACGGGTCTCGCGGCCCGCCGGAATCGCCAGGAACTTGGACTTCTTGGCCGTGACCTCGCCACCGTAGTGGAGCAGCCGAGCTCCGGGGCGGTTCGTTCCGACGATCGCCCGGCCGCTCTCGACCCGGTGGGCGATCGACGCCATGAGGGCGCCCGAGTCCTGGAGCGGCTTGGCGTTACCCTTCACGGCCTGCGAGAGGGGAGCGTTGGGCGCCCAGGATCCCGTCTTGATGTTCTTGACGACCAGGCCCTCCGCGGCGACGCCGAGGACGTCGAGGAGCTCGGGATCCGCCATGCGGCGGTCGAGGGCGTCGAGGGTCTGGATGATCACGGATAGGGTCTCCTGTGAGCCTTCTTCACGGCGGCGACGGGAGGCTTGCCCTCCTGGGCGCTGCCGGCTTCGGGATAGTCGCCGAAGGCCGCGACGATGAGGTCCTTGGCTTTGATGCGGTACTCGCGGCCGGCCTCCTCGTGCCCCAGTTTCATGTGGAGCTCGTAGATGGTCATGTCCAGGACGATCTCGCGCATGACCGTGTCGTCGAGATCGAGCGGCCTGCCGAGGCGGGCCGCGATGGTGCCGATGTGGATGGTCGCCCGCTCGGCGGCTCGGACCACGGAGGCCACGTCGCCGTCGGCGAGCTGCGTGTATAGGGCGGGCGCGAGGCGATCGGCGACCTCGGACGCGGTAATGGGGCTTCCCTTCGCGGTGTAGGCGATCGAGAGCTGCTCCGTCACGGCGGCGGGATGCCGCGGGTCCAGGAGGTCGTCGAAATCGGTGATGCCCATCGCGCCCGCCCTTCGTCAGGAGCCCGCGGCGGCCGGGGCCGGCGCGGCGGGGGCGACCTTCGGGGAGGACCTCGGCTTACGGCTGTTCTTCTTCGCCATGGAAGCCTTCGTGGGGCTGCGGGCGCGCCGGGACTTCGCAGGGCCCTTATCGGCCGGCCGGATCCGCCCGGAATATAGGGCGCTCCACAGGTACAGTAGGCCGACGGCGGCGAGGCAGAGGAATTGGAGGATCTCGAGCATGGCCTGGGATCGGCGTAGGGAGGAGTACTGGCCGTTCACCTTCTCGATGGCCTCGGTGACCGTGGCCGCGATACCCTCCTCGAGGCCGGGGAAGGTGATGGCGAGGTCGCCCGTGATGATGGAGGGCACGGGGAGGGACGGGGCCGCGTAGACCTTGACGGGGGACTGCAGGGGCACGTTCGGCGCGGCCACGAGGGGCGGCCCGCACACGGCCAGCGCGATGGCGACGAGGAAGGCGACGACGATGCGGTTCTTCATACGATCTCCTTTCGATCGGGCTTTCAAGAAACCCCGGCGGACGTTCGGTGCCCGATTCGTCCGCCGGGGCGTAGTTCCTATGCCGCTATGCGGCAATGGTTCAGGTGAGGACCTGGGCCTTGATGAGGCCCTTGACGTTGACGACGGGTAGGGGCTTGGACTCGGCGATGACGTTGACGCCGGAAGGGTCTTTCTTCTCCTCGTAGTCGGCGTAGAACGGGAGCGCCTGCTGGCCGGCGCCGAGGGAGTCCAGGCCGGCGTAGAGCATCTTGTGCCCGGCGCCCTTGTCGACGACGAGGAGGTGCTTGGCGGGGATGACCGGGTCGGCGGCCCTGGTCTCGAGGTTGCGGTAGGTCTGCGGGAGGAGCTGGATCGTGAAGCCGCCACCGAAGGAGATCCCGCTCGTGGAGACGACTGCGATGGAGCTGTTCTTGATGTCGCCGACGAGGTCACAGAGGACCGCGAAGACGTCGAAGCCACAGCCGAGGAGGACGTCGTTCCCGTCGACGCCCTGGGCCTTGAGGCGCAGAACGATGGCCTCGACGGCCTTGATGACGTCGGAGATCTTCGCCCCGGTGGCGTCGAACTTCTTGGGGACGTCCGCGGAGGCGTCGCCGATGGAGCCGTACTCGACCTCGTAGTCCTCGAGGACGCCGCCCTCGCCCTGGAGCCAGTAGGCGATCTTCCCGGTCAGGGACTGGATGGCGAGGGCTTCCGCGGTGGCGCGGCAGCCGCGGCGCAGGCGGTCGATGATGTTGTCGATCTCCTGCTGGATGCTCGTCTCGTTGAAGGACCGGAGGTTGTTGAGGTCGGCCCCGGAGATGAACTCGCTGGGGTTCACCGGCTGGGGCTCGATGAGGGTGATGCTGCCGCCCGAGGCCTTCATCGGGTAGGAGTGGGTCCCGCGCCGGACGACGGGGAGGTTCTCGGGGTTGAGGCCGAGGTCCTTCGCGCCGACGACGGGACGGGGGATGTTCCGCACGTCGGAGAAGAGCAGGTCCATGATGGGCGTCTTCAGCTCGGGGAGGCGCGTCATCGTCGCGACGATGGCCTCCGGGGTGAAGTACTTGCGCAGGTTGAGTTCGAAGGGCATGTCCTCTCCTCCTTAGATGGCGAAGATGCCGATGGCCTTGAGGGCCGCGATGTCCTCGGCGTCGGCGGCCGAGGACCCCGTGAGGACGAGGCTCCGATTGACCGTGCCGTGGACCAGCACGCTGGCGGAATCGTCCTCCTCCGTGTCGCACGCGCCGACGTTGACGCCGACCGGGCGGGTCTTGTGGGCGATGAGGACGGTCTTCCCCGCGGCGGGGGCCGTGGTGAACGTGGCGGAGACCTCGCCGGTCTCGTAGTTCACCGTGCCCTCGCCGTCGCCCTCGAGGCGGCCGTGGCCGTCGTCGACCAGGGACTGGGCCGCCACGTTGTTGTTGTCGATCTTGACGGACCCCGGCAGGACCGGCGCCGGCGAGAGGGTCGCGGTGAAGGCCTTGTTGGCGCCGTCGACCGTGCCGGTCATGGCGACGCCCGTAGTCTTCTTGTGGGCGATCGTCTTCCCGTCCTCGTCCTTGGCGACGATCTGCCCGTCGGCGATGTCGCCCGAGTCGGCGAGGACCACCATGCTCCCGCTGATGGGCGGATGAACCTGTGCGACGACGTGGGACACGTCGCCCGTGATCTTCCCCAGAACGGCTTTCATGCTGTTCTCTCCTTACACCTTGTGGTTGAACGCCGAGAGGTCGAGCGGCTTCTTGTCCGCGCCCTCGTCCGCGAAGACCTCGCGCCCCTCGGTCACCGGCAGGGGGATGGCCTCGAGCACGCGGCGCAGAACCTCGAGCCCGGAGACCTTCTCCTTCTTGGTCGGGTCGGCCTCGTCGGCGAGCTCGATCGTCTCGGCGTCGACCAGGCGGTCGGCGAGCTCGAGGACGAGTCCCTGCCTCACCACGGGAATCCGGCCCTTCATGGCCGCCTTGATCCCCTCCTTGGCGTTCGACAGGACCACGGCCTTCGAATCGGCGAGCTCCTTCTTCAGGCGCTCGTTCTCTTCCTGAGCTCCCACGTCTTCCTCCTTGCCGGTCTTGCCGGCGGCGCTCGTGAGCTGGTCCGCAAAGTTCTGCATCTCCGTGCGGAGCGAGTCGGGGATGGCGGCCCCGGAGAGCAGCATCTCGGACGCCATGGTCGTGAGTTCGCCTAGGGCCTTCAGCGCGTCCTTGAGTGGCCAGCCGGCGCGGCCCTTGTCCGCGATGCGCTGGAGCGCCGCGGCGACGTCCTCCGGCCGATTCCCGACCTGAGGCGCCGCGGGCTGCTCGTCCGCGAAGATGGCCGCCCGGTCGGCCTCGCCGAAGCAGAGCACGCCGAGATCCGCGAAGACCTTGAGGTCGCGGATCTTGGGCGGCACCGCCCCGAGGAAGCCGACGTGGTGCAGATAGCGTTTGCGGTCGGAGGCGCGGCGGGGAATGCCGACGGAGAGGTGTCCGTAGAACTTCTCGTCGACGGCGTCCGCGAGGACGTCGTTGATCTCCATCTCGCCCACGAGGCTTTCGCCTCCTTCGGCGAGCTCGACCTTCGTGACGTCCCCGAACTTGGGCATCCAGTCGGCGAGCTCGTGGCCGAGGGTCACCGGGCTCTGGCCGTCGAAGGTCGCAGCGACCTCGGCGAGATCCTCTTTCGTCACCCGTACGCCGCTCCCGTCCTGACCGAACATCCCGACGTGAGCCAGCTCTCTCTTGAGCTTCTTCATGGCCCTCATCGTAAGTCGGGGATGAGAGTCACGCTCAAATGTGGGGAAGACGTGTTCACTGGAAGGTCATTTTCTATCTTGTGATGCGAAAAAAGCCATGAAGGCATGCTTAGTCGACCATGAAATAATGACGATATCTATGTTGGATGAATCCTAAAAATCCACGGAGTTTAGAATACCATGGACGAAGAAGGACGTTGGGCTCAGATCGCAGAGCTAGATGACCAACTGCTTATTGGATGTGTTGTTATATCTGAATGGTGTAGTTTTATTTCAAGGGAAGCAGAAACTGCCTACGCAAAGGGTGCATTTCTTGCAGCAATTCTAACTGCAGTATCCGGCATAGAAACTTACCTTAGATCAGAGTATTCTACTACTGGAAAAGAGTGTTTATTTGAACTGATTGATGGCTCCCCGATCTCTGTCGATCTAAAAGACCATCTGCACAAGCTGCGGAAATATCGCAACAAATGGGTTCATGTTGACTCACCTTGGGATGACCGACTTCCTCTTCAGAAGACAGACGAGATAGAAATGGAACTAGAACAGATGTCTTTCTTTGCAGTCAGCTGTCTCCTCCAAACCCTATACGAGAACCAGGGGGTATGATAGAGAACTCCTGAATAATATGGCGTTTTCGGGTATACTATAATTCTAGGCGAGCTTATATTCTGTTATTCATCGACTAATCTCAAAAATATTGTTAACAATACATTCGGTGATTTCATGATTAGCCCAAAAAATTAAAACCTCATTAGGAAAGATACCGATCCCTGTGGTTTGTTAAAGCAACACACACGGATATCCGCCTTTCTCTCCATCTCGTCTATATAACTTAAGCCGTCTGTAGCGACATCTCCCCTCTGCAAATCGTCGAACTTTGGATTCATTCTACGAAATCACAACTTAAAGTTATGAACCTGCACTATCAAAAGTATCAGGAGCCTCGGCGTGATCTTCTTTCGTCACCCGCGCCTGGCTCCCGTCCTGACTGAACATTCCGGCGTAAGCCTGCTTTGACTTGAGCTTCGTTATTGACCTCATTGTAGGCGCATGGGTGAGGATCGCATGATAATGGGTATGTACTAGGCGACAGAGCGTAGGGATGCTCGTGCTTCGACAACGCGCTCACCCGCCTGAGCGGCGAAGACGGGATCCTTCTCAATGCCGATGAAGTGCCTCCCCGAGGGGATGCAGGCCAGGGCAGTCGTGCCCGAGCCAATACAGTTGTCGAGGACAATAGCATCAGGCTCGGTGTAGGACTTGACGATCCACTCGAATAGGGCTACTGGTTTCTGGGTCGGATGGAAAAGCCGTCTTGCGCCATTTCCGTTTGTCTCGCGGGAGAACTCGAGGATGCTCGTCGGGTAGCGGCGCCCCGGATTATTAACCCCGATCACGCGCGTTTTCTTGTACACACCCGCGGCCTTCTCGCCTCCAGCCCGATATCGGTAGGGGCGACCGGCGGTGAACTGCGGATGGTAGGCGGGCAAGCGTGGATAGAATACGAGTATCGACTCGTGGCGGCGGAGCGGCATCCTATTCGCGTTGAGAAAGCCGACGGGCGCGGACTTGTCCCACACGAGGTCGTAGCGGAACCAGGAACGGCAGGCGTTGACCAGGTCGGTCGTGAAGGGCTGCGTGGCCGTCAGGATGATGGCGCCTCGAGGGGCAAGGAGCCGTTTGTACTCGGCGAAAAGCCGGTCGAGCGGCAGGCGCTTATCCCAAGCGCAGTCGGTCACGCCGTAAGGCAGGTCGCAGAGGATGAGGTCGATGCTCGCGCCCGGCAGACGCGGCATGACATCCAGGCAGTCGCCGGAGATGATCCGATCCAGGTATGGGCGTATGGCGTTGTTCATGGTGGGAGCCTAGCTCCCGAAGGTTAAGCGTGTTTCAAGAGCTGGGCGTCTAGAATAGATCAAGCTGAGAATCGAATGGGGGGTAAAACAGGCCAATAATCACAAAAGGATTGGGGGCAGTAAGATGATATTCCTGTGTTGTACCCATAATGAGGTAGAGATCTTTTTGCGTTGCAAAAGACCAGAGTTTTTCTTTTACCTTTGCAACTGCTTCAGCTTCATTATATCCAGCAAGTTTCATGGCATGCCAAAACAAAGCCCCTATTTCCCAGTCTTCAACCATCATTTTTCTATCCTTACCATCTGTTGTTCGGAAAAGATATGAAAACTTATAGGGGACCTTTTTTACAACACGCAACCTACTGTCATTAGGTTCAAACAAATCCTGTTCTTGAAGGAGCGCAAGAGTTTCCGGATCCCATTCGCGGTCTGTCTCTTCACCCACTACTCCTTGAACTTCCTTTGGCTTTACAACACCGATAGAGATTCTTTCTGGGCTTTTTGCTCTCGCAATAAGTGCGTCCATGGAGTCATAAACTTCTTTGAGAACGTATTTTTTCCGTTCTCTCCAGCCAGACGGGCCTGGCGGAATCTTCCCATCGACAAGGATGCTATCCGACTCGGTCCTGAGCAAGTGAAAACTTTCTGGACGAAAATCCTTGGTGCGGCGTTCGATGTCAACTTTGATCCAACCGTATTTGGGGAACTGCGATTCATCTTTCAGTAATCGGTAGGGTACAGGATATATTCTGACCCAATGTTCACCATCAAGAAGCCCAGCCGTACATACTGTCTCTCGATGTAGTTTTGATGGGTTCGGATATGCTTTTACGACAACTAAGATCCGAGCTCCCCGGATCGTTAGGTCCATCGCTCCTCCATGTTTAAATATGGGTCACTGGGATTTTTTCAGTTCCATGGATATAGTCAGCGATACAATGCCTATGACAGTGCTTTGGATCTCGTTCAAAACATGTTAAAGCAATCATCGAGAATCGAAATTGGATATCTTGAAGCAACTCTAGGCTCTCTTGAGCCAATGGAAGAGGCAGAATTTCTTTCGTATATACAGAAAAAAGTCTTTTATAATCTGCGTCCGTTTTCAATTCTTGGCGTAAGGAAGAATCGATCCCAAGATTGGGTAGATGGAAATATGCAATCCCAGAATTAAGAAGAGCATCAGCCAGAGCTGATTTTGAAAACCCCTTCTTTCTGGATATGGGATTCTTTCGAACATCGACAACAGCTCGGATCCCATGGGTAAGTAGTAGGGAACAATATTCTTCGATAGATCGACCTTCATAGCCAACCGTGATGAGACGCGTCGTTGTTTTCGACCGTTGTATAATCAGTGGAGCGCCCATATCTGTATTTTACGCTTATCGGCTCATGCCCTGCAATCCTTCACTGGGGAAATCGGGTCGCCACGGCCTCCGATCGAGCCCGGGCGTAAAAAGTCAGGGGGTAGCACCCTCGGATAGTTTTCAAACGGCCTTAAAACGGCTTACAGCGAAGATCGGGGTAAGATTTCGAAGGTACATTGACGAAAAAGGCCGCCCAGAACCAGGGCGGCCTCGTTTTTCAGATTAGGATTGCTCCAGATTTGATCATTTTCCGTTGCTCTGGCGACCACTCCTCGACATAGGGATCGTATGCCTTCCCCTCTGCGAGGGCGCGTTCGAGCCGAGCGATCAGCGCGTTCTCGTCGAGCGTCGTCTCGTTTAGCGAGAACCCATCCGCGGGATCCCCCGCAAACCGAGCGCGATAGCGGGAAATGAGATCCCCGAGTCGCGGCGACACGACGGCAATGGACATACCCATATTCTACTGCCTCCTCAGCCAGGAATCAATGCAATCGCAAAGCGATGGGACGTACTCATGGACGCTATTCCAAAGGGCGCTATCTCCGCTCGCCAGAAGGGCGAATAAGTCCGCGAACACTTCGATACCTCGCCTCTCGGGGAATGCCCAGTATCGAGCTGAATGCGACCAATAGCCTTCTATCTTTCCTGCAGTAAGGCCAGAGAAGAGATCGCTAATCGGCGGTATGTCATTCCAGCCCTTCACTTCAAGGTCCCGGACGGCAGCCTTGCCTTTCGCCGTTATCCGATGTGACGTGGAAGAAACGAGGGTGTCGAGGTCGGACTGGAAAGCCGCCTTGAACTCGTCTGTCGAAGTGAACCAATCCCCGACACGATGATCAATGCCATGACCAAACTCATGTGAGAACGTATACCCGTTAGGGCGATCACCGATGGTGATGCTCCGCTCCGCTGAGTTGTAGAACGATCCCCCCGGCGTCCTATTGTAGGAAAAATCTTGAGCATGGGCCTCTACTAGTGATTGTATTTTGGTTGGGGCTTCCTTGAAGGATTCCTGCGCAAGAAGCCGCAATTCCGAATCCTGGATCTCTCCGAACAGTTCCTTTGCGACGATCGGCTCGACGGTTTCTACCACGGCCGCTTCGCCACTCCTATCTATAGCCAGGTCCTCGATCCCAAGACGTTTCGCAAAGCTGGATATAGATTCCGAGAGCCCATACTGCTTCGCTCTCGCAAGCATTGAGGGAGTCATCGTATAGAAGCTCCCCGTTTCGATCGGATTGGCACCAAAGCTCTTGCCCGCAGGATCGCGGGTAATCATCGAATCGGGAGTCGGCGCCCAGTTGGGGTTAGTTTCCTTGATCGAATCAACTTCCTCCTGGAACACTGCGCGAAGAGTTGAACGACAACCGAAATGAAGCGGTGGACAATTATTCTTCCAGAACCAATGCGAGGCGGGGAGGATTACTCCTGAGCGCTGTGCGCAGACCTCCGTCTGACGGCCGTCCTCGATCCCCACGAACTCGATGTACTCTGGCTGGGCGCGGCTGAACTCTGCGACCCGCCCCGCGTTATATGAAGTTTGTACGTTCGTCCTATAGACGGTCTCCCAATACCAGGGCGATGTACCAATGCCTGCAGTACTCTCTGCCGAAGCGCTAGTCCAGAACTCCGATAGCCCGACGCCCTCCTCGACAGCCTTCGTCGCCATCGTGCGGACGCGGTTGATTGCGTCCGGCGTGGAGAGGGCCGCAACGGTGAAAGCGCGATAGCGAAGCTCCGGTTCTAGAATGCTCCATTCCTTCTTCGTCAAGGGGACGCGGGCCCGCATGAACTCGACGGCCTCGTCGAAGGGGATGGCTGGGGCTTCCTCGTCGTCGGCGAGCTCGAGCTTCGTGGAGACGTGGTCGCGCCCGAGGAGGTAGGACACCGTAAGGAGCTTCTCGGTGAGGTGTACGAGCTCTTCGTCGACCGAGCTGCTCGCGGGGCTCTCGAGCGTCGCTGCGGAGGGGCCGCCCGCGCAGTCAACCTCTTCCATCCAGGCGCGCAGGCCCGCGGAGATCCGCGCGAGGATTCCCTCGCGCGCTGTCTCAGCGACTCGATCGAGCTCCCGAGCTAGCTCGAGCTCTTGCTCAAGGGCCGCGGCGTGAGGATCGCGAGCGGCGCTCGCTTTTTTTTTACGTCGTCGGAGAAGAGGGCGGCGGTGACCGGCTGGGCCTTCACGAAGGCATCGCCATCATCCGTGGGCTTCGGGAGGGCATAACGGCTATAGAGGGCCGAGCGGGATACCGGGACCCCGCGGTCGATCGCCTCGACGACGGCCTTCCAGTCGGCGTAGTCGGCGAGATCGAAGACTACGCGGGGGGCTGGGGCTCCGGGGCCGACGTTGAGCTCGACGATCCAGTCCACGACGCGCTGGAGGACCGGCGCGATGTCGCGAGCGATGCCCTTCATGGTTGTTAGGAAGGTGTCCTCGTGGACGTCGGCCTGGGCCCTCGTGCCATACTGCGATTCCTGGACGGCGAGGCTTTGGTAGACGAGGCCATAGGCGATCTGTTTGTCGCACCAGTCCATGAGGGCGGTGAACTCGGAGAGCTTCCCGTCGCTCTCGAGGACCTTGGCTTCCTTGATGTTCGCGAGGGCGGCCCCGGAGCCGGAACCGAGCTGCCCGAGCATCTCCGCCAGGGAGGCGGCGCGCTCGCGCGCCTTGTCCTCTCCCTCGGTACACTCGAAGAGGGCGAGGATCGAGGGCACGGCGAACTTCTCGGTGGCCATGAGCCAGAACTCGGCTCCGGCCTTCTTGAACCTCCAGGGCCAGTAGCAGGACTTGAGCGCGCTTGTTCCGTAGGGGTTCTCCGCGTCCTTGTCGTGGCGCCAGACGAGCCACTTGTAAGCCTGGCTATAGAGGTCGAGGAGCTCGCCGTGGCGAAGGTACTTGAGGCGCCCCTCGCGATCGAAGCGGAAGCGCTCCGGCTTGCGGAGCACCGAGTCGACGGGCCGCCACAGGCCCGCGTTCTCCCAGACGAGCTCGACCACGGCGAAGCCATAGTCGACTCCCGAGAGGAGGCGCTTGGCGACCGAGTAGAGCGGCAGATCCTCGATGGCTGCCCCCACGAGCTTCACGGTCGAGTCCGGGGCCGCGCCTTGCTCGAGCTGGATGGGGTAGTTGAGGACCGCGGTCTTCGCGACCGCGAGCAGGCTCTTCACGCGGGGGTCGGTCTTCATCTCGCGATAGATGCCGATGGCCTCGCCGGTGTCGCGCAGGACCTCGTCGGGGTTGGGCATGTAGCCCATGAACGAGGAGATGTCGTCGAGCTTGATGACCCGCGCCGTCATGACGGCGGGATCGGGCTTCGGAGTGGCATCGGCGAAAGCCGCCGAGCGAGGAACGCGGGTTCGATGGTGCTTGCTCATCGCTTGAATCCTCTCAAGATGGACCGTACGCTGCGGCGCGATCCGAATTGATCGAATGGGACTACGGATGGAGTTCCCTGGCCCTTGCCGGACTGGGCCTCCTCGAAGGCGTACCAGAGCGCATCGGCCTCGTCGTCGTAGGCCGACTTCGGGCCGTCGGGAGTGAACATGGAGAGCTGCTCGACGAGCTCCTTCTGGTCGGAGCGGAAGCGGATGAAGCCGGCCTCGATCAATGGCGCCATCTTCTTCACCCGCTGCACCTTCGACAGGCCGCCGGTTTTGCGGCCGTTGATCGGGAGCCATACCTTTCGTGCCGCGGCCTTCTCCATGAGGTTGTTTTTATAGATCCCCTGGAAGGCGACCGCCTCGAAACCGATCGCGGCGTGCTTCCAGACGAGGAAGGTTTCGATGATGCGCTCGAGGAAGGAGTCCTCCGCGAGGCGCTCGCCCCAGGTGTCCCCGATGTAGAGCACGCCATCGTCGCCATCGATGAGGGTATCGAAGGCGCACTTGTCGTGGACGCCGGTCGCCGGGTCGATGCCGCCAAAGCGGCGCTTGCCCGTGAAGCTCACGTCCTTGAGCTCATAATAGTGGAACTTTTTGATAATCGCGTCCTCGCTCGAGAGGGGCTCGTTCATCATCTCCGTCGACCAGGCCGCCGAGCCGAGCTCGTCCTCCTTCTTGCGGAGCTTCTCCTCGGTCCAGTACGAGGGCCACAGGGACTCGCCCGATGGCGTCCGGGCCGCGAAGCGGAAGCCGACCCAGCCCTTGAGCTGGCCATCGGTGAGCTCTTTCAAAATCCTACAGACGAGGTCGTCCTCGTGGAAGATCGTGTTGATGAGAACCGGGAAGAGATCCTTCCCGAGGGGCAGGACGACGCGCTTGAACCAGCGGTAGCGCTTGTCGCGGCCCTTCTTCGAGGCGGCGATCTCGTCGGTCATGATGTCGTCGCAGATCGCGATGTCCGGCCGGTCAGGGCCGTTCTTGATACCGCGGGTCGAGGTTCCGGCGCCGCGGGCCGCGATGGCCAGGCCGTTGGCCAGGACGATCTTGTTCGCCTTCCAGATCTTGCCCTTCTGGTCGCCGAAGTCCTCGGCGATGAGCTCGTTCTGCTCGATCTCGTCCTTGATGCTCTGGAGGGCTTCGTTCGCCGCCTCCTGGGAGGCGCCGAAGATGATCGGGAAGCGCCGCTTCCGGTACAGGACGAGCCAGAGGGGGAAGGCAAGCGAGAAGCGCGTGGACTTGGAGAAGCCGCGGGGCTCGACGTCGATGATGCCGGCGACCTGCTCAGTCGGCTTCATGTAGCCGTGGTACTTCTCCTTGATGAGGGGCTCGAGAAGGGCGATGCTCCCGGCCCCGAGGCGGCCCGAGGACACGACATCCATGAGGACCCGGTGGTATCGGGCCGGCTCGGCGCCGAAGTAGTGCGGGAGGTATATCTGACAGAAGCGGAAGAAGTCATTCTCGCAGGAGTCACGGCGCGAGCGGCTCTCGGCCGCGCGGGCGGTCTGGGCGCGGTCGCCGACGAGCTCGTCGAGGAGGGGTGTCTTCACTTCTCCTCCGGCCGCAGGCTCATGACGACGGTAGAGAGCCGCTCGACCAGCTCGGGATCCGCGGCGAGCTCGACCTTGAGCCGCTCGATGACGGCGCGCTGGGCGGCCTCGAAGCCGGCCTGGTACTTCATCCGCACCGAGGCGAGCCTGGCCTGGGCGTTGGCCAGGCGCCCCGCCGCGAGGACCGCGGCCGAGGGATCCTCGAACTCGAGGGCGTCGATGTTCTGGGACTCGCGCAGAAGGAGCCCCCCGAGGCGCGTGACGACCGCCTCCGCGACGTCCGTGTTCGGGTTGGCCCGGACCGTGTCGATCATGACGCGGGCCTCGGCGATCGTGTTCTGGAGGTCGGCCGCGATCTCCTTCGAGGTCTTCAGGGAGCGGCGGATCGCCTCGCGGCTGATCTCGTAGCCCTCGGAGCGGAGGACGGCCTCGATCTCGCGGAGGTTCTTCTTGTCCTTCGTGTAGAGCTCGAGGATCCGGTCGACCAGGTCCATGAGCTCGGCCTTCGCGCGGCGGCCCATGGCGACCTCACTTCCCCTCGGGAATGATCGTCACCGCGGGATCGGTGGTCGTACCGTCCATGAGGTCGATTCCGGGCGGGGCGATCTTGTAGATGCGGATGCGCTCGACGCTCTTGTAGGGGTGCGGCACCTCCTTGCGCTCGGCGTAGCCCTTGTCGGCGAGGTACGCGAGGGACTCGATGATGTCGTCGTAGGTGTGGTACTCGTAGAAGACGCCGACGATGGTGCGCTCGTCGGCGCCCTCGGGGTAGAGGTCCCGGAGGAACTCGAGGAGCTTGCCGCGCAGGATGAGGGGCTTCATGAGGACTTCTCCTTGAACAGGTTGATGATGATGTTGGTCAGGTTGTTGATCTCGGCACGCCAGCCTGAGAACTCCTTGTAGTGCTCCTCGCGCGGCAGGTAGTCGCGCTCGACGCAGGCCATGCGCGTGGAGAGCTCGTCGATCCGCTTGTCGCCGGCGGCGAACCGCTTTTCGAAGCGCTCCTCCATCTCGTTCATCTGCGCGGCCATCGCGGCCTTCAGGGCTTCCGCCCGGGCCTCGTCCTTCTTGCCGTTCTCCTCGAGCTTGCGGATCACCCACCCGAGGAGGAAGGCCACGACGAGGAGGAAGGGCGCCGAGCCGTAGGACGAAAGCTTCTCCAGGAAGATTTCCATCAGCGAGCCGCCTTTCTAATGACCGTTTCGGTGATCGCCCAGATCGAGGTCACGACGGCGACGCCTCCGCAGACCTTGAGACCGAGCTCATTCCGGCGCAGCTTCATCGCCGCCTCCTTGAGCTCTCGCTCCATCTCGTCGATCGAGCTCTTCCAGGATGTCTCGGAGCTCTCGACCGAGGCGGAGGTTCTCTTCAGCTCCGCTCGCGCCTCGCCGAGCTCGTTCGCCGATCTCTCCGCTTCGGCTGACCGCGCTTCCAATTCGGCCTGCAGCCGAGCCAGCTCGCTCTGCTGACTGAGCAAGTCCTCGCGCAGCGTCTCGTTCTCGCTCCTCAACGCCGCCCAGTCCTCGGTCTGCGCTATCAAGCCCAACTCGAGCTGCTTCGAGAGCTCGAAGGCCCTCTTCGCCAGCTCGTCGGTAGTCATCCGGGACAGCTCCTCCTCGGCTGCCACGGGCATAGCCTCCGAGGTAAGAAGCGCCGCAAGCAAGCAGGCCAATGCCCGCGACGAACAGGATCGACCGCGCATTCATTGGCCCTCCCCGGTGCTGGGTTTAGAGTAGTTGCTCCCGCGGCCGAATACCGCCTCCGCGATGAGGGAGAGGTCCACCGTCGCGAAGATCAGGGGGACGAAGGCGGCGACCTTGAGGACGGCGTCGATGTCGAGCTCCGGCCGGATCCAGACCTTCGCCGCAAGGCCCGCGAGGGCGATGAGGGCGCCGAGGATCTTCGACCCGAGCGAGAGCGGCTTCCCCTTGAGCTGCATGGCCTGGCTCCTAGAGGCCGTAGACGGCCGGGTTGACGTAGAAGCGGAGGGCCCCGTTGTAGTAGGGGTCGAAGCGGGCGATGATATGGGCGTTCATCCACTTGATGCCGCGCTGCTTCGCCTGGGCGACGAAGGGCTGGCCGTAGCGCGCGCGGTAGTCGGTGGAGTAGTCGTTGTGCCAGATCGAACCGATCCGCGCCTCGAGGTCCCCGTCGTACTGCCCCGGCTCGAGGACGAGGGAGCAGTGGACGTGGCGGCCCGTACCGCCCTTCGCCTTGACCGAGAGGCCGTGGTTTCCGGCGGGGCCGATCGGATCGCCAAGGGCGAGGCCGGCCCCGGACAGGCCCGCTGCGAGGGCCCCCGAATCGAGCTCGCCCCGGATGAAGTGCAGGAGACGGAGCTCGCCGCCGGAGAAGAAGAGCCGCAGGACGGAGCAGCCCTCGGCGTCGTCGTCGATCCAGACTGAACGCTCGGCCTCGAGGGGGCAGCGGACGACTCCGGGGCCGGCGCGGTCGATGGCCGTATGGATCCGGGGCCGGCTGGGGAAGGTGTAGGGATCCCAGCCGAAACCGGTGGTCACCTGGGAGCCGGGGAGGAAGATGGTCGGATAAACGTTCAGCTTCATGTCCAGCCTCTTGATACCGAGGGTATCAAGAGGCTGGGCTAGGCGCTCAAATGTGGGTAGCCCTGAATACGATTCTTAACTGCGGTGGTAGCGTCTGAATAGACACATCATCATGCGCGAAAAAGTTCAATTATTGCAGATATTGTTTTCCATGCAAATGCAGTAATAAAAGCGATGAGCCAAATAGGGAAGATTATAGTAGCCTTAATCCAAGATGCAGAAAACGAGATCAAGTCAGAGCTCATCTCCATGAACAGGGCAAAGAATATACCAAACGCAGAGAGTGCTATTAACAATTTGAATCCATTAAGCAGCTTCCCAAAGCTTAATGTACTTTTGATCTTCCCAAACCAGTCTTTAGATTCGAGTATTTGTAAAATGGTAAAGGCGGTAAGCATAAACCCAAGAAACGTCAGCGAAAATGTTGATAACGTATCTGCAACTCCCCCAAAAGCTTTTTCAACGGAGCATGTGTTTAGTTTTAGAATTATCGCGAGAGATGCACAAACAGGAACCAACGAGAGGAGTAGTGAAATTCGAACATCTTTGCCATTAAAGCGAGGGCCTGCATTTCTTTTCATGGCTCCTCCTCGAATCCGTTCTGCTGGATGAACCTACCCCTATATTCGTTGAATATAGAATACAGTCGCGTGAATACTGTGTCGAGTGGAACGTAGCGGCCTTCATATTCAAAGGTGCTCCGATGAAAGTATTCAGCATTCAGCAAGTCTAGATATCGAGTCTCTTCGTCGATATTGCCTTTCATGGAGAATTTATGATCGTCTTCAGTGCTCTCGAAAAATCGTTTCATTCTTCTGTAAAGACGCTTTATCTCTCTTTTATCGAGACGATCGGTATGCCCGCGGCCAGAGGAAAGTGTTACATTCAATGTATGTGCTCGCGATTTCTGTGCATATTGTGCCAGTGTTCTCATCACTGTAGCTGAATCATCAGCACTACCCGTGAGTATCTCCTCTGCCAATCGCAGGGACCCCGCTACACGAATTTCAAGCGAAGAGATGTTTTCCATGAGGTCGAAATCTGCTTCCGGATCTTCATTAACGATGAAGGGGAACACGATTCTGGTATTTGCGCCTCCCGGGGGGACTGGTATTTCGCCAAACGCACCCTGTGCTTTCTGAAGGCCATAGTTGATATATTCTTCAAAACTCTTTGACGATCCCACATACTTGTTATTAACCAACAAAAGGACACGAATAGACGTATCAACTACAAAATACGTTACTTCTGCTAGCTCGTTGTGTTCATCGCTTAGCTTGATCGGCATCAGATTGCCTTGATCATCGTTTTCAAATGGATAGTTACTTGCTCGTCTTTTTATAAACAAACCTGGAACAAAATACGGGAAATGTGGTGCAGGAAATCTATTTCGTTCTCCGTTGAAGATCATGCAACGTTCATCAATCCCATCGTCATAGAAACGTGATTGCGATGAGCTACGGTCAAGATCCAAGCGCTGCAATGCTCGAAGCAAGTTTACTATTTCATTTTTATGTAGTAATGGAGTCTCGGTCCCGACGGTTTTCTCAATAGAAAAGAAACGAATCGTTAATGTCTTTTTATTCATTACCGCCTCCGGTTATTTCTATACTATTACTCGTTGAGTATTGACCGCCTTGCTTGAATCCATAAAGTTGTTTTTTGGAATTGCTTTTTGGATAACCCTGAGTGGATTAGCTCTGCTTTCTTTAGCCACTTAAGTTGCTGCCGTTTTTTCATTAACATACTCCAACTACTAAAAACCTATTCCTCACGGTGTTACTCATAATAGGCCCAGAAGTTTGGCGATCCCTGTCTTCATCACTTGAGTCTCAACAAAGTTGTAGAATTCAATTTCGGAATTGAAGTCTTGCAGGATGCGCTTATATGATTCACCAGGATTATATCGACCTATGAACAACCAGTAATCCTGATCGGTGCTTTTCAGCAATACCCCTTCGACACAGCGAGTCTTTACGCGATCGACTATTCGCGTTGTCTCAGCTCGCACCAACGAAAGTACAATGTCGCGGGCCTGCTTCACATCCTCAGACGATGGGGCACTGACAAGGAGTGCACTTCCATCTTGCGCAAAAAGGTTCCCCGTAATAACTGAAATAAGGAAAATGCAGAATAGCAGGTTCCTCATATGCACCTCTCTCAAGCCCCACTCATGATTGTAATTCCTCAATAGGGATGCCTATGCAACCATCCTACTACCTTGCCCTCGATTTTAACCCTACCTATCTCATCCTCGCCAGTGAGTATCCGAGGCTCATAGCGGTCGTTCTCGGAGATGATTCTAAGCGTCTTCCCGAGAAGATCAAACTCTAAACGCTTCACTTGCATCCTGTTATCTATCGAGATGACGAAAACCCCATCGCCTTCCTTCTCCTCGGGGACGAAGAGGCAGATATCGCGATCGAAGAGACCTATTTTCGTCATTGAATCACCACGAGCCTCAAGGGCCTTCACCTGGTCAGGGCGCCATGGGTTTATGAAGCGTCGAAGAATTGCCTGGGGAGTAATCGGCTGATAGACCTCGACCTCGCGGGCGGGGCCGGCCCCAGCCGCCTGGCCAGCGTAGAAGTCGACGTACACCATGTCGTCACCCGTTGGCGCCCCGGACATCTCTATAGAGCGCGCTCCTTCAATATGAACCCCTTCGAGCTCGGCCTCGGTGAGGTGGTCGGGAGGCGGGGCGAGGGGGCCAAGGTCGGTTCCACCGGGCTCAGGATTAATAGGATGCGCCTCCCCTTCGAAGGGGACCTCGGGCAAATGTTCGCCTGGCGAACATTTAGAGTCCACGAACATCAACCCCTCTCCGGTCAAGAACCAATCGATGCTGACCCTCAGAGAATCCTTTAGTCTAATTAGTACATCACGAGACAGCTCTTTATCACCACGCTCCGCTTGGCTAATGAAACTAGATGTAACCCCTAGTAATTCTGCAAGTTTACTCTGAGTAATACCTACAGCATCGCGAATCTCTTTTAGTCGCCCCATGTGTACTTCCGGTAATTTTCCTCTTGACTAATTGTACCTGTGGTACGATAATCACAATATCGACGGTTGAGGCCTCAACCTTAACCCCTAAAAAAGAAGGACGACCGAACGGCGGTCACCTGCCGGTCATCCTTCAGATCCCGCCCGGACGGGCAAGGAGGTTTTTGTATTATGAATCGCTCTTCCAAGATCCGCAAGCCGGCGCAGAAGAAGGCCGAGCGCGCCCGCGCGGCTCGCGTCCTCCGACAGATCGCCAAGGCCCCGAACCTCGAACAGGGCGCCTGGATCGCCTACCAGATGAAGCTCCAAGGCTTCACCCTTGTCTCCATGGCCGAGTGCGCCGGCGTCACGTTCCAGATGGTACACGCGGTCATCTACGGCAAACGGACGAGCGGCCGGGTCCAGAAGGCCATCGCACAAGCGCTCCTCTTCGAGGGCTGGAACGAGCTTCTCGCCGCGAGGCAGGGGGTGGCGGCGTGACGGCCTTCAAGGGCCCCTGTTCGCAGAAGGTCGCCCTCGAGCGCCTCGCCGCCGCCGGGTGGATCCGGCGCAAGCGGCAAGTCGAAAGCGACTACGAAGCCTTCATCCGCAGCAACGGGGATGCTGGGATGCTCCTGGTCGACTTCGCCCTGGGACGCTTCATCCTGGACGCGACCGGGTTGCAGGTCAATCTCCTCACCCACTGCGACGACGCGGAGGGCGACCCCGAGTACGACGCCATCCTGCACGCCCTCTACGAGGGGGAGGTCGTAGCATAATGAGCGCGCACATCGACTTCATCGACACGACCAAGCGCGTGATCTGGGCCTGCTACGAGGGGCGGGGAGACGAGCTCGAGGCGAACCTGCGGGGCTACGGGGTGGAGTACATCCCCACCTTCCGGAACGGCAGGATCGGCATCGGCTTCGCACGTTACTGCCCCGAGGAGCGGGGCGAGCAAGCGCAGCTCGCGAAGGCTGTCGAGGACCTCGTCGACATCCTCACGCAGAGGAGCGGAGTAACCAAGCAGCAGGAGCGGCGATTCGTCGAGGCCCTCTCTATCGTCCAGAGCTTCCAGGCTCAGGTATCAGAGGTGGCATCATGAAGCTCAAAGAACTCTTCCATTGCCACGCCTACATTCACGACCTGCGGCGCGAACTGCTCACGTTGCAGCGGGCGCTCGATAGCGCCTCGAACTACGCGACGCTCCTCGAGACGATCAAGAAGGATAAAGAGAAGCGGATCGCTTGCTTGAACGAGGATGTCGCGGCGCTCTCCTCGGAGATCGCAGCGAGGCGACTCTGCTACGGAAAAGACAAAGAGACGCTCATCGTCGAGAACCTCAACCTGCGGAGAGAGAACGAGACGCTCCGGGGCCATCTCAACGGGAGGCACGAGCTGTGAACGAGCTATCGACGACTGCCATCGCGACGGCCCTGGGGACGTCGCGGCAGGCGGTCATGCAACGCGCCGAGGCGGAGCGCTGGCTCTGCCGCGGCGAGGGGCGCTCGCTCCGCTGGCTGCCGCAAGGGCTCCCCCAGGACGTGCTCGCGCGCCTCATCGGCAACGGTTATCTCGAACCGGAGAAGCCCCACGGTCACGAGGATGCCGAGCAGTCCCGGATGGCACGGGAGCGCGCCTTCCTCGAAGCCCGGGACATCGACCGCGAGAAAGCGCAGCTCCGCGCTGCGCTCATCGGGCTGTATCAAGGATCCGGATCCAGGGTTCAGGACTTCGTGGTGGCCTACAACGCGGGGCGCGTGAACCCCGCGCTGTCCGGCGCCCTGGGCCCGATATCGCAGGCGACTTTCTATCGCTGGCTCCAGGGCTGGGAGGAGGCGGGGCGCAGCCTGGCGGGGCTCGTGCCCCGGTACGCCGAGCGGCGCGCTGTCCAGGGCTCCGGGGCGAGCCTATCCGATCTGGTCAAGGGCTACGCGGAGTGGCTCTACCTCAAGCCCCAGCGGCCGACGGCGGGCCATGTCTATCGCGCTCTCGCGGCTCTTCGCGATGAGGGGCGAATCCCCGAGCTCCCAAGCTACGCCACGGTCCTCCGCTACCTCCAGGGCCTGCCGCCGACCTACGTGGCGTTCTGGCGCGAGGGGCGGAGCCGCTGGAGCGCCGACTTCAATCCCTACATCGAGCGTTCCATGGAGCTCTATCGCCCCATGGACCTCGTGACGAGCGACCACGTCATGATCGATGCGGTCGTGGAATACCAGGGACGGCTCATCAGGCCCTGGCTCACGACCGTGCAGGACTTTCGCTCGGGGCTCGTCCTGGGGATGTGCCCCTGCCCCACGCCGAGCTACCTCTCGATCACCGTCTCCCTCTTCCTCATGGCTTCGCGCTACGGCAAGGCCAAGATCCTCACCGTGGACAACGGAAAGGACTACCGCGGCCAGTTCCTGAACGGGAAGACCATGAACTTCCAGAGCTTCACGGAGGACGGCTTCCCCGAGGAGGAAGAGGTCTACGCGGCGGGCGCCTACGCGGCCTGCGTCGACGAGGTCTCATTCACTTGGGTCTACGCGGGGCAGTCCAAGGGCAAGCACGAGCGGATCCACGGAATATGGCAGGAGTACCTCGCGAAGGAGCTCGCCACCTACGTCGGATCGAACACCCGCGACTGCCCCGAGGAAACGAAGCTCCTGTGGCGCGGGGCCGCGGCCCTCGAGCGGCGCGGCAAGGTACCCACGTGGGACGAGTTCGTGCGGATCCTCGCGGCCGGCCTCGACTGGTGGAACTCCTCCTGGCGGGGTACGGGGAAGGGGATGGAGGGCAGGACCCCGCAGGAGGTCTTCGACGAGCTCGCCCCGGAGCCCCGGACCGTGAGCCGCGAGCTCCTCGAGCTCGCCCTCTGCCGCAGCGACAAGCGGCGGGTGCGTGAGAACGGGGTACGAGTGGACGGGGTCAACTACTGGGCTCCTGAACTCCAGCGCTACGTGGGCAGGGACGTGCTCGTGAAGCGGCCGCTCGCTGCCCCGGAGACCGCGATCATCTGCGATGCGAAGGGAGCCCTGCTCTGCCGCGCCGAGGCGAACTACTTCGCCGAGACCGAGGACACCACGGCCACGATCGAGCGGAGGAAGAAGGCCGCCAAGACGAACCTCGAGCTGGTGGGCGAGCTCTCGAAGGGGCGCATCGCGCCGCCCGAGGGCATGCGGAGCATCGGCGAGATGTACCGCGCGCGCCTTCCGAAGGACGATGCGCCCCTCCCGCTCGCGGCGGGGGCGGAGGGCGACGCTGTATCGGGCGCCGCTACGGCTGACGCGGAGTGGAACGCCCGCGCCAAGGATCACGATTTCATCGATTTCCTCGGTCAGGAGTAAACCATGGATCAGCAGCTCATCGCCAGATACGATTCGTACTGCAACAGATATCACATTTCCAACAACAAGGCCGCGGCGGGGATCGGCTACACGGCCGGCGTCCTCTCGCAGTGGCGCAAGGGCGAATACAAGGGCAAGGTGGAAGAGGTAGAGGCCAAGGTCCGCGCCTGGCTCGACCTGCAGGAGGCCCGCGAGGAGTCCGGGGCCGTGCCCTTCGTCCCCCTGCGGAGGACGACGCGGATCAAGACCGCGGTGCGCATCGCCCACGAGGAGCGTTTCATCGGCATCGTGCTCGGGAACTCCGGGGCGGGCAAGAGCCGCGCCCTCGCGGAGTACAAGACCGAGAACCCCAGCACGACCATCCTCGTCACCTGCGATCCCACCATGGGACTCTCGACGATCGTCTCTCTGCTCGCGCGCGAACTCGGCCTGGACACGAAGGGGCGGCTCTCGGAGATCTCGGACCGCCTGGTGTCGGAGCTGGTCCGGCGCGACATGTGCGTGATCTTCGACGAGGCCGACTACCTCTCGGACTCGGTGATCGAGTGGGCCCGCATCGCCCTCAACGACAAGGGCGGAGCGGCCCTGGTCTTCGGGGCCCTCCCCCGTTTCGAGTACCGGATCAAGAACAACAAGGCCGACCACCGCCAGCTCGAAAACCGCATTGGCATGCGGCTCCACGTCGAGGACGCGGACGACGCCGACGTGAAGGAAGTCGTACGGGCGGTCTGGCCCGAGGTGGACGACGAGGCGCAGAAGGTCTTCGTGCAGGCGGCGCGCCAGAGCCTCCACCTCCTGGTACGGCATGTCTGCCTCGTGCAGCGAGCGTTGCGGCAAGGCGGGCAGGTTATGCCCGACGCGGATCTCGTGGGCGAGTCGGCCCGCTTCCTGGTGAGGTGACACGATGGCGAAAGAACGGACGACGAGCGGTTTCCTGGAACTTCTGGGCGGTCGAGGCGCAAAGGCCCCTGAGAAGAATGCCGAGCGGCAGGTGGCCGGCAGCGCCGTACCCAAGGAAAACGAGAGCGCGAGGCCCAAGAGCGGCGCGAGCCTCGCGCTCGTGAACTCGTCGCAGGAGGGCCTCGTCGAGCGGGTCATGAACGACCGCGGCTCCGCCATGCCGCCGGCCGAGGCGCGCGAGAACCTGGCCACGCTCCACGGCGTCCTCGCGGGGCTGTCGCAGAAGACCGTCGTTGTCATCTTCGCGATGGGCAAGGTCCTCGCGATGGTGAAGGAGCAGCTCCCCCACGGCGAGTTCATCCCATGGATCGAAGAGAATTGCCAATTCGACCGCATCCGTGCTTGGAGCTATATAAAGGTCTACGAGCACTACAAGGACGAGCCGAAGCGAGCGCTCGCGGAGCTATCCATCAGCGAAGCCTACATCGAGGCCGGCGTGAAGAAGCTCACGGCTCCGGCCGAGGACGGCGCCGCGCCGCGCCTCCGGGGCTCCGGCGGGATCCTCGACGACGAGCCCGGCCCCGAGGAGTTCTCCGCGGCCTTCAAGAAGCCGACGCTCTCCGGGGTCGCGCTCAAGCACTACCGCATAGCGCCCTATCGCAACGGCACCCTCTACGTGGTCCGGCCGGAAATCGGCGTCCTGCCCGTGTGCAACCTCTACGCGAACATGGCGATCGAGGATCCCGCGTACCAGGCCGCGCTCGCCAAGGCTCACCAGGACCTGCAGCTCGCCCTCGAGGTCTTCTACTCCAAGGTCGAGGAGCTCGAGGACCGCGGCGCAATCCCCGCGCCCTTCGACTCGAGCCGCAAAGCCATGGTCGCGCGCATGCGGAATGTCTCGCCCGAGAAGAAGGAGTCCGCGAAGGCGAAGCCCAAACCGACCAAGGGGAAGGGAGGGAAGAAGTGAAGCTCGAGCTCACCGAGGACGGCTTCGCCGCCCTGAACGAGAAGATCGCCGAGCTCCAGGACAAGGCGAGCGCCGGCATCGTGGAACCGACGCGCGCCGCGGCGATCCTGCGCGACGTGCGCGTGGATCTCTTCGGCTTGGCCCAACTCATGAAGGCCAAGATCGTCATAGCGGAAGATCCCGAGTGGACGGCAGGGCCCCTCGGAGCATAAGGAAGGAGAGGGACGATGGGAAGGTACAAGCCGAACGTGAGCGAGATCCAGAGCCTCGAGGACGCCGACCGGCTCCTCAAGGAGATGTGCGCCCTCGAGACGAAGATCGAGCGCATCGACTCCGAAGGCGACAAGCAGATCGCCGAGATCAAGGCCAAGACGGCCGAGCAGGGCAAGGCGCTCCGCGAGCGCGTGAAGGAGCTCTCGGCCTCGCTCAAGGCCTACTCCGACTACAACAAGAGCGAGCTCTTCAAGGACCGCAAGTCCATCGACCGGAGCTTCGGCTCCTTCGGCTACCGCAAGAATCCGCCGAGCATCACGACCGCGAAGGACACCGTCGAGCTGCTCGAGAAGCTCGGCATGAGCCAGTACGTCCGCGTGAAGCGGGAGGTCGACAAGGAAGCCCTCATGGGCCTGGACGACGAGACCCTCGCCACGGTGAACGCGGTCCGCAAGGCCAAGGAGGAGTTCTTCGTCCAGCCTAAGCGCGAGATGGTGAACCAGGACATCCTCGCGGCGAGCGCGTGATTCAAGCTCCAGGCCGTTCTGGACGTCCGGCCTGGACGAAGACGGGAAAAAGTTAACCCGGAGTCGGGTCCTGCTGGCGAGTCGATAGGCGTCATGGAAGAACGTGCATGAGGGCGAATGAGGCAACGACCGGGCGACAAGGACGAGGGAAAGCCAAGAAGGCAGGACGTAGCCGTGAACGCGGTGAGGCCGGTGGAAGCCCGGCACCATGGGGGATCGGCGCTGACGGGGTCAAGCGCAAGGCGGGAACGGGCACCGCATCACGGAAAGCCGAAGAGGGTTCGACTCCCTCATCCCCCTCGACGAGGAGTGCTCGATGACCAGTGCGTTAAGAAACAGGACGGAGCGGCTCGCCCTCATCCATCTCGCGCGCAAGGATCGCGGCCTCGACGAGTACGCATACCACGCGCTCCTCGCCGGCGCGGCGGGAGTGGAGAGCGCCGCGGCCATCGAAACGGAAGCGCAGTTCGAGGAGGTCATGCGCGCTTTCGCCAACCTCGGTTTTCGACGCAAGCCGTCCACGCGGAAACGGATGCCTGTGAAGCCGGAACAGCAGGGAAATTACTGTTCCGCAAAGCAGCTCTATTACATCAAGGGCCTATGGGAACTGGCCTCTCGCGCGAAGGATGAAAAGAGCCTCCGCGCGATGGTGAAGCGCATCTCGAAGGTGGACGAGTTGCGTTTTCTCCTGAAGGGCGAGGCATCGAAGGTCATTCTCGCTCTGCGGGATATCTGCTGGAAGGCCGGAATAAACCCGGATGGTCCAGCGCCGCGGCCGACCGACGCATGCATCCACAATCCGGATGGAGCGCGTACATGATCGACGATCGAACGGCAGCGACACAACCGGTTTTCGAGAGCGTGCGCCGCAGCGATTGGACGCCCCTCATCATAAAGAGCAAGGTGCGTTGGTCGAACTACTGGCGATCGTGTAGGCCCTGCCCGGCTTGTCGCGGAGATCTCTCTACCAACGGCCGCGGTTCCTGGCGTTGCCCTCGCTGCGGATGGAGAGAACGATCGCGGATCGCGCAGCGCGACCGATCGCGCAAGGAGTGCGCATGAGGAATCTTCTCACCGTTCTCGAGGCGGCCGAGCGGATCGGCTGCGACGCGAACCATGTGTACTACCTTATCAATACCGGCGTCCTGTTCGCGTTCAAGGTCCGGTGGATCTACCGGATCGATTCCGCCACCGTGGAGGCATATGCTGCCCGACGACTTGAAACAGGAGCTGCTCGAGTCATTGCCTGCAATTCTGGATGTCCCGGATATCTGTTCAATCTTGCGGGTATCCCGAAAAACGGTACTGCGCGAGATCAGCGCGCACCGCTTGATCGCCTATCAAGTCGACGACGAGTGGAACGTGAACCGTACGGACTTCCTGGCCTACCTCAGCCGCAACGGAACCCTGTAGCCGCTCGCCCTCGGCCGGTTCAGTATGAACTCGATATCGCATAGAAGCTTCGTCATCCTCAAGGCCGAGCTGATCAAGCAAGGCAAATCTTGCCGGCGGCTTCAGGCCCGCTCCGGACGCATACCGGCGGCGCTCGACCATGCCGAGAAGACCCTCCGAGATGCATTGGGAGAGCTTAGGAACCTCGAACAGGAACTCCTACAGATGGACCTTTTCGAGCCATCGCGCCCGCTTGTCGATCAGCTTGACGAAGCTCCAGCCTTCACCGGCGCGCGCTCGGAGTAGTCCTTCCGAGTATTTCATTACTGGCTTGATAGTTAAACAGTATTAAACGGTCGCGGCCCAACGGGGACGTAAACGGCCTTAAAACGGCCTTTCCTATGCTTTTCCCTAGATCCTTGTTGCATGGCGATAGGGGCAGGGGGGCTATGCAAGGGTTAATGTCATAAAGAGTTAAGGAGCAAAGAGCCCTCGGGGCTTCTTTATCATTATCTATGCTAGATTACACATGTAGGGAGGGACCCGGTCGAGGCGCGCACCCTCTCCGCCCTCCTCGCGGGCCTGTACGCCGTCCTCGCCTTCGAGGACGAGGCGGGCGCCCGGGCGGCGGCGCGGGACAGCCCGCCGGCCGCCGTGGTCGTGGACCTGGACGAGGGCCCCGAGGAGCGGCTGCGCTTCGTCGGCCTCCTGGCCCGGGAGGGCCGGCGGGTCATCGCCCTGTCGCGGGAAGGGAGCGCCCGGAGCGTCGTCCTCGCGGTCCGGAGCGGGGCGGCCGACTTCCTCCGCAAGCCCTACAGCGCCGAGGAGCTGCGCCGCTCCATCGCGGGGCCGGGGGCCGTCCCGCCCGGCGAGGGCTCCTCGGGCCCCTTCCTCGGCGCGAGCCCGGCTATCCGCAGGGTCGCCGAGCTCCTCAGGCTCTACGCCGGCTCGGACTACCCCGTCCTCATCCTCGGCGAGAGCGGGACGGGCAAGGAGGTCGCCGCCCGCGCCCTCCACGGGCGCTCCGCCCGGTCCGCCGGCCCCTTCGTCGCGAGGAACTGCGCCGCCCTGCCCGAGCTCCTCGCCGAGAGCGAGCTCTTCGGCACGGAGCGGGGCGCCTTCACCGACGCCCTCTCCCGGCCCGGCGCCTTCGAGCTCGCCCGGGGCGGGGTCCTCTTCCTCGACGAGATAGCGGAGGCGGGGCCGGGACTCCAGGCGAAGCTGCTCCGCGCCCTCGAGAGCGGGGAGCTCTGGCGGCTCGGGGCCTCGAAGCCCTCCTGGGTCGACCTCCGCTTCGTCGCGGCGACCTGCGCCGACCTCGGGGCCGCGGTCGAGCGGGGGAGCTTCAAGCCCGAGCTCCTCTACCGCATCGACACCCTCGTCCTGGAGATGCCGCCCCTGCGCGAGCGGCGCGAGGACATCCCCGACCTCGCCGCCCACTTCTCCCTCGCCGCCTCGGGGGGCAGGACCCTGCCCGGGGCCGGGGCCCTCGACAAGCTCGCGGCCTACCCCTGGCCCGGCAACGTCCGCCAGCTGCGCAACGTCGTGCATCGCGCCATCGTGCTCTCCGAGGGGGCCGAGGAGCTGGGCGAGGAGCACATCGTCTTCTAGCCGGAAGCGCTTCCTTCGCCGCCCGCTCCGGGCGCCCTGCTCGCCAGGCCGGCGGCCTTGCGAGCTAGGCCGGCGGCCTTGCTGAAGATGGCCTCGAGGTAGTCGAGCTCGCCGGGGGTGTAGGCCGCCCGCTCCGCCGTGTCGCGGAGGAAGTCCTCGAGCCGGCGGCCGCCCGCTATCTTGAAGAAGCCCAGGCTCCGCAGCTCGGCGCCCATGCGGGCCACCGACTCGTCCACCAGGGAGCGGGACGCGGGCTCGGCCGAGCCGTCCCGGCCGCCGAGGGCCGCCGAGCGCAGCTCGTAGCAGGCGATCTGCACGGCCTGGGCGAGGTTGAGGGAGGGGAAGGCCTCGGAGCTCGGGATGTGCACGGCGAGGGAGCACAGGGAAAGCTCCTCGTCCGTGAGGCCCGTGCGCTCGTTCCCGAAGACGAGGGCCACCGTGCCGGAGGCCGGCCGGCCGGCGAGCCGCGCGGCGAAGTCGGCCACGCTGACCGAGAAGGATTTGCGCCGCTCGCCCCGGCGCCGGGTGAAGCCGGCCGCGAGGCTCGCCTCGGCGAGGGCCGAGCCGAGGTCGGGGAAGCGCAGCGCCGACTCGTAGAGGTCGAAGGCGTGGACGGCCATGGAGCGGACCTGCTCCTCGTCGTAGCCGGGGCAGGCGGCAAGGGCGAGGCGGGAGAGGCCCATGGTCTTCATGGCCCGGCAGGCCGCGCCGACGTTGCCCGCTTCCTGGGCGCGGCTGAGGACGACGAGGTAGGACGAGAGATCGGGTTCGCGCACGAGGGGGCTTCCTTGGCCGGGCGCCCGCAGCTCGCGGCGGGACGGGCGGATCCGCCGGGCGGGGCCTCGTTCCGCCCGTCCCGCCTTGCGGGGCTGGCCGGCGGCGGCTATAGTACGTCCCGTATGGCCGATCCGCAAGCGGGGAAGGGCTCCGGATCCCTCCCCTTCCGGGGCCGCCGGGCCTTCGTCCTCGGCGGCTCGGGGGGCCTCGGGCGCGCCGCCTGCCGCGCCCTGGCCCGCCGCGGGGCATCCCTCCTCGTCCACGGGGGGAGCTCGCCCGAGCGCCTCGAGGCCGCCCTCGCCGAGGCCCGGGAGCTCGGCGCCCCGGAAGCCGAGGGCTTCCTCCTACGGATCGAGCGCCCCGCCGACCTCCTGGACGGGCTGGCCGGGCTCGGCCGGATCGACATCCTCGTCGCCTCCTTCGGGCCCTTCCTGCGCAAGAGCCTCGCCGACACCGGCGCGCGGGACTGGGAGCGCCTCGCCCTCCTCGACCTGGCCCTGCCCGGCGCCCTCTGCTCCGCCCTCTACCCCCCGATGGCCGCCCGCGGCTGGGGCAGGATACTCCTCTTCGGCGGCAGCCGCACCGACGCGATCCGCGCTTATTCGAGCAACGCGGCCTACGCGGCGGCCAAGACCGGCCTCGCCGTCCTCGCCAAGTCCCTCGCCGCCGAGGGCGCGGCCGCGGGGCTGGGCTGCCTCCTCGTCTGCCCCGGCTTCGCCGACACGGAGTACCTGGGTCCACGGGAGCGGGAGGCCCTCGCCGCCCGGGCTCCCGGCGGCCGCCTCCTCCCTCCCGACGGGATAGCCGAAGCGGCCATCGGCCTCCTCGCCGCCGAGCCCTGCGCCGCCTCCGGCGGGATCCTCAGCCTCGACGGGGGGCTCTCGCTGTAGGGGCGGCCCCGGGCGGCGGAGTCCGTTCAGTCCCCGGCCCGGACTGCCGATAATGCCAAGGAGCGGCCGCCGGCAACGGGCCGCCGCCCCCGGCGGCAGGGCGCGGGAAGGGCCGGCAGGAGGCCGCGAAGGGCCCGCGGGCCCGGCCGGCGAGGATTTGACAGCGCATTGACGAGAGCATTATTATGCTTCTACAATAGAACCTGAATCGTCGAGACGAGGCCAAGAAGAGGAGCACCATGCCGAATAATAACGATATCGTTCCCGGATTCGACGACGAGAAGGACGACAGCCTCAAGATCCGCCTCCAGAAAGTCGAGTCCGTGGACAACTGCCTCGCCCTCTTCCTGACCGGCTATATCGACACCTACAATTCCAACTTCTTCCAGAAACGGGTCGGCAAGGCCATCGACGGCGGGAACATCCGCCTGATCTTCAACTGCGGCGGCCTGAACTACGTCTCCTCGACCGGCATCGGCTCCTTCACCGCCTTCCTCAAGGCCGTCAAGCCGCGGGGCGGCGACATCGTCCTCCTCGAGATCCAGCCCAAGGTCTACGAGGTCTTCCAGCTCCTCGGCTTCTCCCAGTTCTTCAACATCAAGGACAACCTCGACGAGGCCACGGCCTTCTTCAAGCAGGGCGACCAGACCGCGGCCGCCTCCGTCTTCCCCAAGATCTTCTCCTGCCCCATCTGCAACAAGAAGCTCAAGGCCGCCAAGCCCGGCCGCTTCCGCTGCTCCGAGTGCAAGACCATCCTCGCGATCGACAACTCGGGCCAGGTCTTCCTCGGCTAGGCGCCCCGACGGGGGCCCGACCCGCCACGCAAGGAGGTTCGCGATGGCCGGACTCAACAAGGTCGAGGAGTACCTCCTCGACCTCGGCATATCCTACGAGGAGCCCCAGCCCGGCACCTGGGTCGTGGACGACCCCGCCAAGGGCCTGCCCGAGCTGTACATCTCCTACGCCGACCCGGTCGTGATCGTCCACGCGCGGATCATGCCCGTGCCGGCCGAGGGCCGCGAGGCCTTCTACGCCGAGCTCCTGAAGCTGAACTACGACGGCCTGCTCCACGGGGCCTACGCCCTCGAGGGCGAGCAGGTGGTGCTCCTGGACAGCCTCGAGTACGAGACCATGGACAAGCCCGAGTTCGAGGCCTCCCTCGACGCGATCGGGCTCGCGGTGGCCGAGCACGGGGCCCGGCTCTCCCGCTACAAGACGAACTGAGGAGGACCCTCCCATGGGCATATTCAACCGTTTCAAGACCGTCGTCTCCTCGAACATCAACGACCTCATCAACAAGGCCGAGAACCCCGAGAAGATGCTCAACCAGCTCCTCATCGACATGAACGAGCAGATGATCGAGTCCAAGAAGGCCGTGGCCATGGCCATCGCGGACGAGAAGAAGCTCGAGCGCGAGGCGCTGGAGAACAAGCGGCAGGCCGAGGAGTGGGAGAAGAAGGCCATGCTCGCCGTGCGGGCGGGCCGCGACGACCTGGCCAAGGAGGCCCTCCTGCGCAAGCAGGAGTTCGAGGGCTACGCCGCCCAGCTCGGGACCCAGTGGCAGGCCCAGAAGGATTCCGTCGAGAAGCTCAAGGTCTCCCTGCGCGAGCTCCAGGGCAAGATCGACGAGGCCTCGCGCAAGAAGAACATCCTGATCGCCCGGGCCAAGCGCGCCGAGGCCCAGGACCGGATCAACAAGACCATGTCGAGCCTCTCGGGCAACAAGAGCGCCTTCGACACCTTCGAGCGCATGTCCCGCAAGGTCGACGAGATCGAGGCCAGGGCCGAGGCGCACAAGGAGCTCGAGGACGCCACGAGCGGGGCCAGCCTCGAGAAGCAGTTCGCCCAGCTCGAGTCCTCGGGCGCCGGAGCCGACGCCCTCCTCGAGGACCTCAAGCGCAAGATGCTCACCGACGACGCGGGACGGGGTCCCGAAGGCGGGGCCGGCACGCCCTGAGCGGGCCGGCGGGGAGGCTCGCGATGCGGATCCGCCTCCTCGCCGACGGGGAACCCTACGCATCCTACCCCAGCGAGAAGGACCCGAGCGGGTCCTTCTCTTTTTGCCGGGAGGCCGGCGAGCGGGCCGATCTGGCGGTCATGCCGGCCGAGGCCTTCCTCGCCCTCGCGCCCGAGGCGAGGCCCGAGTCCCCCGTCTTCGCCTACGGGCCGGTCCGCCTCATGGCGGCCGCCTTCGCCGCCGGCTGCCGCGACTACCTCCGCGAGCCCTGGTCCCTGGCCGAGCTCCGGGCCAGGGCCGAGCGCTACGAAGTCCTCCGCTTCCGGGCCGGGGAGGCCGACTTCGAGCTCAGGGAGCGCTTCCTCGCCCTCAGCGCGGAGCCGGAGCGCCCGGCCAAGCTCGGCGAGGCGGAACGCAAGCTCCTCCGTCTCCTCATCCTCAACGCCGGCGCGATCGTCCCCCGGCGGGCCCTCGCCCGGGAGCTCGGGGGGCAGGAAAAGGAAGAAAGCCGGGTCATCGACGTTCGCGTGGCTCGGCTTCGCGGCAAGCTAGACTCCCTCGCCACCGGCTCGGGGAGGGGCATCAAAGCATGCCGCGGCCTCGGCTATCGCCTCGATGTGGACAATTGTGGATAAGTTGTGGATCGAATGGGGATAGCTGTGGAGAGTTTCTGCTCGAGTATCGAAAAGTATACGGACTGTCCTTATTTTAAATAAGTTTTGTCGGAAATTACCGATGGATTCTTCATATTTTCCGTATCAGATTGGAATTACAGACTAGCTCCCCCTACTTCGCTCAACTACTTAGCTCCGGGCCTCAAAAGCGCGGCGACCAGGCTTGTCCCATTTTTACCTAACCAGGATGAAGAAGCATGTGCATAACTTGTGGGCTTCACCCGAAAAACCCATCAGCTTGCAGGTGCATTCTACGCATGCTACAGTACTGCAATGAAATCCTGGTTCGGGGTGCTGGGGAGAGCCTGCCTCGAATTTTTGCTTATCCTGAGCCTCGCCGCCCTCGTCTCGGGAGCGGCTTCGAGCCTGGCCGCGACGAACCCGCGCGGGGGCCTCCTCCTCGCCTTCGCCCTCGCCGCCCTGCCGCGCCTCCTCCCCCTGGCCGCGGCTGCGGCGATCTTCCTCGCCATGTTCAGCTTCGAGCACCGCGTCGCCTCGCGGGCGGCCGGCTGGCTCGGCCTTCTCCTCCTCGGAATCATCCTTCTGTCGGCGGGCCTCGCCCCGCGCCTCCTCCCCGGGCTCCAGAGACTCCTTCCCGAGGCCCCAACAAGCTTCGAGGCGGCCCTTCAGCCTCCCGGCGTCGGGGTGGACCGAGACGGCCTGCTTCTCTGGTACCGCCAGCCCGGCGACGGAGGGGACGCCGTCCTCGTCGACTTCCGCGAGCCCTACCCCCGCCTCTCCCATCAGGCCGGGATCCTCCTCGACGCCGCGAAGCTCACGATCCGCGCCGGGGGCTCGAGCTACGGGGCCGCCGCCGCCCGACTCCGGGCCGAGCCCCTCTTTCCCGAGGCGGCCCTCCTCCCCGGTCCGCCGATCTGGGAGCGCTACGCCGAGCTCGGCGCGCTTCCCCTCCCCGCCTCCCTCGCCCTCCTCGGCGGCTTCGTCCTCCTGGCCACGGGCTTCCGCTTCCTGACCCGGCTCAGCCGCTGGCCCCTGGCCAACGCCCTCTTCGCCGTATCGGGCTTCCTGG
>JAKLFE010000025.1 GCA_022711355.1 Spirochaetota bacterium
CATGTACCGGACGATGCCTGTCCAGGTCGAAGCCGGGTTATCTGCCGAGCCGGTGGTTGTGGATTCCCTGGAGGGAATCTACACTAGTTGAAATTCATGACTGTCCCATTGGCCCTGGCACATACCGAGGAAGCCCTGCCTCATCATGAGCTTCTCGGGGCCGGGGCTGCCGGCGCGCTCAAAGCTCCAGGGAGAGCCCGTCGTAGGCGACCAGGAATCCCTCCTTGGCGGCCGCCTCCTCGAGCTGCGGCCGGGTCAGGCGGCCGTTGTGCGAGAAGTGCGTGATGACGCAGGCGGCGCCGGCGCCCAACGCGCCGATGCGCGTTAGGCGTTCCCTCGCTTCCGCGACGTCGGCGAGGCCCATGTGGTTCTTCCCGTCCCGCTGGCCCATGGCGGTGCAATCGAAGCTGGCGAGGTCGATGCGCGCGCCGCTTCTTTCGATATAGTCGAAGGTCGAATCGGGGAAGAGCCCCGTGTCGTTGCCGTAGAGCAGGGTCTTGCCGCCCGAGCTGATCAGGTACAGGAGGCACTCCTCGGCCCGGTCGTGCCGGGCGAGGAGGGGGACCACGGAGTAATCGCGTATGGCGAGGGGGACGAAGGGCCGCGCGCGGACGATCGAGAAATTCTTCTCGACGTTGTGCTTGGGCGGCATGGAGCGGTGGAACTTGGCCTCCACCGCCTCGTTGCAGTAGATGCGCATGACGGGGGGCTCGGGGTGGGCGAGCGGCGAGCAGCGCATCTCGAGCTCGGTCGCGTAGAAATGATCGGTATGGCTGTGGGTGACGAGGAGCTCCGTGATGCCGGGCAGGTCGAAGCCATAGGCCAGGTAGTGCGCGTAGGTGTCGGGCGGCAGGTCGATGAGGAGGTCGTCGTTGACGATCGCCTGGGAACGGGTCCGGAGATCGCGGCCGCCGAGCCTCCGCGCCTCGGCGCAGACCGGGCATCTGCAGAAGACCGCGGGGATGCCCTCGGCCGCGGCGGTGCCGAGATACCGGAGCCTCATCGATCCGCCCCTCCCATGGCGAAGCCCTTCGACATGAACTGCTGCGTCAAGGCGTAGAGGACGACGCTGGGCACCATGTAGACCACGGAGTACGCGGCGAGCTTGCCGTACTCGACGAGGCCGTTCAGCTGGAAGTACTGGTAGATCCGGATGGAGGCCGGGAACTTGGCGGCGTCCTGGAGGAGGATGAAGGGGACGAAGAAGTTGCCCCAGGCGGCCGTGAACACGTAGATGAGGACCGTGCAGAGGCCGGGGACCATGAGGGGGACGACGATCTTCCGCATCGCCTTGAGCTTCCCGGCGCCGTCGACCCAGGCGGCCTCCTCGAGGGAGACCGGCACGTCGTCCATGAAGTTCTTCATCATCCAGATGCCGTAGGGCAGGTTGGCGGCCGCCATGAACAGGCTCGTGGTCACGAGGTTGTTCTGGATGCCGCAGGAGATGAAGAGCTTGAAGACGGGGATCATGATGGCGTTCAGGGGAAGGGCCGTCATGAAGACGATCACGTAGAGGAAGTGCCGCTTCCAGCTCAGCTGGAAGCGGGAGAGGGGATAGGCGGCCAGGAAGGCGACGGCGACATCCACGACGGACTGGAGGCCCGCGAGGAGGAGGCTGTTGAGGAAGCCCTGGAGGTTCTCGGGCCCGCCGAGGACCGAGACGTAGTTCGCCAGGGTCGGCTTTCCCGGGATCTTGATGATCTGGTCGGCGTTGGGGTCGAAGGATGCGAGGGCCAGCCAGAGTAACGGCAGCGCGAAGCAGGCGAAGACCAGGGAAAGGGCGCCGTACTGGGCGGCGCTCTTGGCATTCTTGCGTTTCATCTCGCCGCCTCCCTAAAGTGGCGTCTTCGAGACGCGCATGTAGCAGAGGCTCAAGATCACGCCCAGGAGGAGGAGGACGAGGGCTATGGCGGTCCCGTACCCCATCTGGTAGCTGCTGAAGGCCTGCTTGTACATGTAGACGGACAGGGTCGTGGTCTTGGTCCCGGGCCCGCCGCCGGTCATGGCGTAGATGAGGCCGAAGACGCCGAGGGTCTTCAGCGTGATGAGGATCGAGTCGGTCATGATCGTGCCCTTGACCATCGGGATGGTGATGCCCCAGAGCCTGCGGAAGCCGCTGGCCCCGTCTATCTCGGCCGCCTCCTCCACGGAGGTCGGGATGCTGTCCAGGGCCGCCTGGAACTGGATCATGGAGAAGGCCGTCCCGTGCCAGATGTTGGCGAAGACGACGCTCGCCATCGGGAAGGAGATGAGCCAGGAGATGGGGCCCTCGAGGATGCCGGCTCCCATGAGCATGGCGTTGACGGAGCCCTCTCGGCTGAGGAAGGCGACCCAGCAGATCGCCACGATGACCTCGGGCGTGATCCAGCCCGCGATGACCGTGATGCCCACCGCGCTCCTGAACCACCGGCGCTTCCCGCGCATGATGAGGGCCACGATGAAGCCGAGCGCGAGCTGGCCGATGATGGCGGAAAGCGCGAGGAATATGAGGGTATTGGCGCAGCTCGTCCTGAACAGGGGGTCGGCGAACAGGTGCTTGAAGTTCTCGAAACCCACGAAATGGTAGCGCACCGCCCTCGATCCGCTCAGCGTCATGTCGGTGAGCGAGAAGTAGCAGCTCAGGACGATCGGCCATACGAAGAAGAAGCCCAGGAGCGCTATCGCGGGGAGGATCAAGGTGAGGGCGGTCGCGTTATTGCCGCGATGTCCGTGATTCGACATAGGGTCTGTTCGCCTTTCAAGCCGTACGTCTGTATGGGCGGCCGGGCCCCCGCGGCGCTCGCGCCGCGGGGGCCCCGAGTCGGACGGCGCCGCTCGCGCGACGCGCCGCTATTTCTCGAAGGTCTTGTCCTTGCCGACGATGTTCGTGATCCGCGCCTGGTACTGCGCCATGGCCTGCTCGGGCGTGAGGCTCCCGCTCGCGAGCTCCTCGACGATGGCCTGCACCTGGGTGGAGACCATGGCGTAGGACTCGTTCTTGGGGCGGACGAAGGAGTTGGCCATGTTCGCGACCATCTCCTTGATGAACGGCCGCTTCGCGTACTCGTCGATGGAGATCGAGTCGGAGCGGGGGGACATCCTGCCGTCGTAGAGGCTGCGCGCGGTGGCGTTCTCCTTGTTCCCGCAGAAGGCGATGAACTTGAAGGCGAGGTCCTTCTCCTTGGAGTACTGGGAGATCGCCCAGGACCAGCCGCCGCAGAGGTTGACCGTGGCGGGCTTCCCTCCGAGCTGGGTCGGCATGGCCGCGAAGCCGAAGACCTTCTCGACGTCGGCGATCGGGGCGGGGCCGGTCGGGACCCAGTTGCCGGAGGTCGTGCAGACGCCCAAGCCGATGCCAGCCTTGGCCTTCGGGAACATCTTCGCGTAGACCTGGCTCCCGCTATCCTTGGCGAGGGCGACGTCGAGGCCGACGGAGAGCTTCTCCTTGTTGTAGACCGCGTCGATGAACCTGAAGGTGTCGAGGATGCCCTTGCTCTTCACGAGCCATTTCCCGTTCTCGTACATCGTGTCGCCGGTTCCGTAGAGGAGCATGTCGAAGGTCTGCATCGTGACGCCCTCGCCGTTCACCGCGCCGACGATCAGGTAGATGGGCGCGACGCTCGCGTCGTGCTTCTTGATCTTGCGCGCCGTGTCGAGGATCTCTTCCCAGCTCTTGGGCTGCCAGGGGGTCTTGACGCCGGCCGCCTGCAATACCTCGTAGGAGTACCACAGGCCCCGGGAGTCGGTGGAGATCGGCACGCCGTAGCTCTTGCCGTCGGTGCCCTTGACCGCGGCCTTGGTCCCGTCCAGGTACTTGGCCCAGTCGGACCAGCCGGCCAGGTAGGGATCGAGGCAGGCGAGGTAGCCCGAGGCCGCGTCGGTGGCGGTCATGTAGGTGTCCTCCATGAAGATGTCGGGGGCCGTCTTGACCGACGAGAGCTGGAGGGCGAGGAGGGTCGCGTAATCGCCCTCGGTCGAGGGGATGGGCGCGAGCTGGACCTTGACGCCCGGGTTCGCGGCCTCGAACTGCTCGATGATCTTCTTGTCCTTGAGCCACTTCTCGAGGGGATCGCTCGCGCCGTTCTGCTTGTAGGTGAACTTGAGGACGACGTCCTTCGCGGATTTCTGCGCCGCTGCCTGGCCGGCGAAGGCGAAGGCCACGAGAGCCGCGGCGATCAAGGGAAGCGCTCTCAGTCTGGTTCGCGCCATGGGAATAGCCTCCTGGTGAATAGGGGTGCGAGATGCTGGCTCCGCGGGTCGGCCGAAGCCGGCGCCGGCCGCGGAGCTCATTGTTGGGGCCGTTTTCGGGAATTGTATATGGCCGGTTTTCGCGCGATAGTCGATCTTTGTCGCCGACGAAGGGGCCTTCGATAATTCCATCGCCACCAGATAGTTGCGCCGGGGAGGCCTCTGGATTGACGGTCTTCGATTGACGTTTTCCGACGTTCCGGGGAGGGCGAGGAGGCGAGATCCTCAGTCCCCCGCGATTTTCCCGCCCGCCTTGTAGCGCCCGGGGGTGATGCCCTCCCTCCGCTTGAAGGCGCGGATGAAGGATTCGCAGTTCGTGTAGCCCGCCGCCGCGGCGACCGCCTGGATCGTCATCTCCGGCTCGCCGTCGATGAGGGCCTTCGCCTGGGCGATCCTCACGCTATGGATGTAGTCGAGGAGGCCCATGCCGGTGGCCCGGGCGAAGGAGCGGGATACGTAATCGAGGTTGCGCCCGAGCATGTCGGCGATCAGGCTGACGTTGAGCTCGGTATTGCGGTAGTTCGCCTCGACGATCGCCCGCACCTCCCCGGCGAGGCCTTCCCGGGCGCCGCCCTCCCCTTCCCGGGAGGCGGCCTCGAGCTCGTCGAAGAGGCCGCCGAGGACGGACTCGAAGTCCTCGAGGCTCTCGCAGCGGGAGAGCCGGTCGTAGGCCGCCCCGTCCTCGACGCCTCGCCTCGGCCCCGACAGGCCGGCCACGTCGACCGCCTGGAGGACGGTCCCGACGAGGGCGAAGATCCTCATCTTGAGCGCCCTCGCCGGGAGGGAGGCCTCGCCAGAGTAGGCCTCGAGGATCTGCTTGAAGACCGCCTTGGCGCGCGCGAAGTCGCCCGCCCTCGCGTAACCGATCATGAGGGTCTCCCGCCTGAGCTGGGCCGCGCTCAGGCTGCCGCCCGTCTTGATGGAGGCCTGGGAGAAGGTCGCCACGGTCTGCTTGCCCACGAGCCGCATGAACTCCATGGCCTGCGCGACCTCGTCATAGGCCGCTTGGATGCCCTCGGGCCCGATGTGCGGGTCGGAGATCGCGATCAAGGTCTCGATGGCCGAGTTGTCGCGCAGGTAGTGCTGCACCTGGGCGGAGCCCTCCTCGACGCCGGCCGGCCAGGATACGGCCGGGTTTCCCTCCCTCCGCGACACCGTGAAAAGGACGGAGCAGCCCCTCCTCGAGCTCGTCACGGCGAAATCCTCCGCGAGGACCCTCGAGAGGAGCCCCTCGCCGAGGGCCGCCGACGGGGAACCGCCCGCGTCCTCATCTCCCTGACCCTCGAACCGGAGCTCGACGAGGCAGTATGCCCCCTTGCGGCAGTCGAAGCCGAGGTTCCCGCCGAGCAGGGCGAGGGCCTCGGGCCGGCCCTTGCGGCCCTCGAGGGCGTCGAGGAAGGCGTCCCGGCGCTCGAGGTCCCCGCGCTCGTGCTTGAGGTCGGCCAGGGCCAGTCTCTGGGCCGCCGCGTCGACGAGCATGGTCTCGATCTCCGCGTAGGGGTCGGAGAGGCCGATGCCCCTCGACTTCTCGCCCTTGACCGCGGCGAGCAGGCGCCGTAGGGGATCGAGATTCCTCCTCGCGAAGTAAACGAAGAAGGCCGCGTAGGAGAGGGCGCAGGCCGCGAAGACGAAGCTCGCCCAGCCGCTCGCCCGCCGCTGCGCGGCGAGGATGCGCTCCCGCGGGACCGAGGAGACATACGTTATCGGAAGGAGGGAGCTCTTCGCGTAGGCGACGCTGAAGCCGCCGTACGCGCCTTCCCCCTTCGCCTCGGAGAGGTCCCAGGAGAGGGTCCTATCCCGCAGCCGCCCATCCGTCGAGAAGATCGCCTTCGGGCCCTCGTCGTCGAGGATCGTGAAGGCGCTGCCCTCGGGGATCTCCTTCAGGAGATCGGAGAGGATCCGCGGCTTGAACTTAATGATGACGATGCAGCGGCTCTTCTCGTCCCGCGGCGTCACGGGGTAGGTCCTGAGGAAGTAGAGGGTCCCGTCCCCGAGGCAGACGGTCCGTCCCACGGCGAAGCCCTCGACCATCCTGAGCCACTCGGCGTAGGGGAGGTCGGCCTCGACCGAGGTGAAGCCCTCCTCGAAGATCCTCGCATCGCTCAAATAGCCGCTCTGGCCGATCCCGATCCTGAAGTCGTTGAGGCGAACCGCGATATCGGCGATGAAGTCGTTGCTCAGGGCCGTGGAGTGGAGCTGCGAGGCGATGCGATAGCTTCCCGCGTCGTTGCTGCCCCTGGGGCTCTTGCCCGAGCCGATGATGGCCAGGAGGTCGTCGTTCTGCACCGTGGCGAGGGCGACGGCCTGGGCCCGCTCGTAGTAGACGTCGAGGGTATAGCGCATCCGCTCGACGCAGTTGGAGAGCCTGAGGGAGATGGTGGCGGCGGCGCCCGCGGCGAGCTCGCCGCGCATGAAGAGGTAGACCGACGTCAGGAGGGCCAGGGGGAGGACCAGGAGGGCGACGTACGAGAGGACGAGACCCCGCATCGTCCTGGTCCTGTCATGGGCGCGCTGCTTCATCGGGAAATCTCGCGTCATGCGCCTTCGAAGGCCTTGAAGGTCCTGATCTCGAAGGGCTTGAGCTCGATCTCGGCCGGGGCGGCCAGGGAGCGGGCCTCGCCCTCGGCCCACTCGACGAGGTCGGTCTCGACGAGCCGGCCGTAGGCCCCGCCGCCGGAGACGAGGGCCTTGGCGCCGAGGCCGCGGTTCTCGACGAGGCGCAGGACGAGGGCCTCGCCCCGCTCGGCCTTCTTCAGGGCCTCGACGGAGAAGCCCTCGCCCTGGGCGCGGACCGGGGTCCCGCCCAGGCCGACCGCGCCCGCGAAGGCGAGGGGCGGGCGGTTCAGGCGGGCCGCCGCCGCCTGGACCTCGCCGCTCGAGGGGCCGCCCGCGTGGGGGTACAGGACGTAGGCGAACTCGTGGGGCCCGAAGTCGGCGTCGGGGTCGGGGTAGAGGGGCGAGCGGAGCAGGCAGAGATCGAGGACGGCGTCGCGGACGCGGTGGCCGTACTTGCAGTCGTTCAGGAGCGCGAAGCCGCCCCGGGCGTCCGAGAGGTCGACCCAGCGCTGGGCGCAGACCTCGAACTTCGCGAAGTCCCACTCGGTGTTGGCGTGGGTCGGCCGCATGACGTAGCCGAAGGGGATCTCGCAGGCTGCCTCGAGGGCCGTCGAGGCCACGGGGAAGGCGACGCGGAGCATGCGGCGGGACTCGCGCCAGTCGACCTCGGTCGAGAAGGAGAGGGCCTTCGATCCCTCGTCGAGGGAGACCTCCTGCGCGAGGCTCGACCCGCCGATCTCGAGCTCGAAGCGCAGGGCCTGGCGGAGGGGCCCCGAGGCCGAGCGGCGCCAGGAGGTCCCGGCGCGGGGCCGCGCCTCCTCGAGGAGCTGGTCGACGTAGTAGAAGTCGATGTCCCAGGCGTCGTAGTTGTGGGGCGTGTCCTCGTAGAGGGAGAGGACGTTGCCCCGCGCGCCGGCCTTGAGGATGCCGCGGCCCAGCTCCTTGTCGAAGGCCTCGACGAGGCGGCCCGACGCGTCGAAGCGGTAGCGGGCGAGCTCGTTCTCGAGCACGGGCTCGGACTCGCCGGGCCGCGGGCCGTCGCAGGCGCGCGCGCCAGCGGCGCGCGCGTCGCAGACGCGAAGGACGAGGAAGCCCTGGGCGGGGACCTCGACGCGGGCGAGGGCGGAGCTCCCGGAGGCCTGGACCGGGACGGGGCCGCCCGCGCCGTCGGCCAGGTCGCGATCGCGCAACGCGTCGGGCAGGGAGTAGAGGCCGGCCCAGGGCGTCCCGAGGGGGTTGAAGAGGGTGAGCGCGCCCTCCTCCTCGCGGCCGAGGGCGCGGAACGCCCGGCTCTCGATCTCGCGCAGCGCGCCGAAGGCCTCGGCGTAGGCGGCCGCGGCGTCCTCGTAGACGGCGTGGACGCTCGAGCCGGGGATGATGTCGTGGAACTGGTGGAGGAGGAGGGTATCGACGACGCGGCCGAGCTCGTCCCGGGGGTAGTCGGCGAGGGGCAGGCAGGAGCAGAGGGACTCGGCGGCGAAGAGCTCCTGCTCGAGGCGGCGGTTGTCGCGCTTGGTCCGCGCCTGGGTGGTGTAGGTGCCCCGGTGGTACTCGAGGTAGAGCTCGCCGACCCAGGTCTCGAGCTCGCCCTCGCGCTTCCGCAGGCGGTCGAGGAGCTCGTCGGCGCGGCCGAGGGAGACCTTGGGCAGGCCCTCGGCGTCCCGGGCGCGGAGGGCGTGCTCGAGGTGCTCCTCCTTGGGGCCGCCGCCGCCGTCGCCCATGCCCATGAGGGTGATGAACTCGTCGACGCGGTCCTTCTCGTGGAAGGCGCGCTCGGCCTTCCGCAGCGCCTCGGGCTGGCAGTAGCTGTTGTAGGTGTACTCGGGGGGGAAGTGGGTGAGGACCTCGCTGCCGTCGATGCCGCGCCATATGAAGGTGTCGTGGGGGAACTCGTTGTTCTTCGACCAGGACAGCTTCTGGGTGAGGAAGGAGTCGACGCCGGACTTGCGCAGGATCTGGGGCATGGAGGCCGCGTAGCCGAAGACGTCGGGGATCCAGCAATTGCGCACGTCGAGGCCGAACTCGTCCTTCCAGAAATTCTTGCCGCGCAGGATCTGCCGGACCATGGACTCGCCGGAGACGAGGTTGCAGTCGGCCTCGACCCACATGGCGCCCTGGGGCTCCCAGCGGCCGGCGGACACGGCGCGCTTGACGCGCTCGTAGAGCTCGGGGTGGTCCTCCTTGACCCATTGGTAGTGCTGCGGGGCGGAGGCGCCGAAGACGTAGCCGGGATAGCGCTCGATGAGGTCGAGCTGGTTGGCGAAGGTGCGGGCGATCTTGCGCCGGGTCTCGCGGATCCGCCAGAGCCAGGCCGTGTCGATGTGGGCGTGCCCGACGGCGGTGGTCGACAGCGCCGAGGCGCAGGCGGGCTTGGCGAGCTCGGGCGCGAGGATGGCGCGGCAGGCCGCCGCGTTGGCCGGATCGCCGCGATAGGCGGTCGTGGCCTCGAAGAGGGCGCGCAGGATCCGGCTCGCCCGGACGGAGGAGGGCTCGAGGTCGTCGAAGAGGCGGAGGAGGAAGTCCATGTCGAGCCAGAGGCCCCAGAGCCCCTCGTCGATCTCGCACAACCTGAGCTTGCCGAGCCGGGCCTCCCAGGAGCCGTGGCGCGCGGGATCGGCCTTCGAGGCCGGGGCAGTCGCCGGCCTGAGGCCGAACATGTAGCTGGCCGCGGCCTCGACGAGGAGCTCCACCCGCTCGCCGCCCGCGCAGGCGGGGAAGAGGCGGTACAGGTCCTTGGCGTAGTGCTCGGCGAAGGCCGAGCCGTTCGAGAGGCCGTAGAGGGGCAGCCCCTCGCGGGAGTAGACGAGGGCCTCGCCGCCGAAGTCCAGCCAGGCGGCGACCGCGCGGCCCCTCCACTCGAGGGGGACCGTCGCCTCGAGCTTGAAGTAGCCCGATTCCCAGTTCCGGCCCCAGACCTCGCCCTCGGCGACGGGCCGGCGCTCGAGGCCGAGGCTGGCCTTCAGCGGGACCGGGTCCGGGCTAGGGGCGTAGCTCGCGGCGAAGGGCCGCGGGTCGCGGAGTATGGCGAGGCGGATCTCGTCCATGAAAAGCCTGATACGGCGATGGCGGATGGCCGCGCGGCCCCTGGTCTCTGAGTCGTTCATCGTGATGCTCCAGCGTCGCCGCCCTCGGGCGGAAAGGCGCGGCGCCATTCTATCCCGGGGCCGCGGGAGACTCAAGCCGAGGGCAGGGGCATGGTCTGTAACCGCAACCTAGCGTATGGAACTGAATATCCTTCGCTCGCCGTCCTGACGCTCGGATCCAGCCGACGTAAAAGACACGACGCCCGGGGCTCGTCCGGACAACGCGTTTTACATGGGGTCTCCGTGGGGGCGACGCGGATGCGCCCTGCGGCAACGACAGGGAGTTTTTCGATGAGGGGCGGCGACCGCGGCGGGAGCCGCATGGCCGCCCTCGACGAGGCCATCCCGGGCCTCGATCGCCGAAAGCCGCCGCCCGCGCGAAGTGCCCGATCCGCCGCTACAAGACCGATATGCGGACGCGCGGACGCGAGCTCATGCGCCGGGCCTAGCGGTACTTCCTCTCGAACTCGCCGAGCAGGGCGTGGAGCTCCTCGTGGCGCCCCGCGCCGATGACCCTCTCCTCGTGCTCCTCGAAGCGCCCGTAGATATCGTCGAGCGCTTTTTCGCCCAGGGCGCGCTCGCCCATGGGGAAGAGGACCTCGTTCTCCTTCTCGATGTGCCGGGAGAGGAGCCGGGCGTAGGCATCGGCCGCCCGCGCGAAGGCGGCGGGATCGGCGGGCTCCTTCCGCAGCGCCGCCTCCATATCGCGGATGTGCCCGCGCCCGAGCTCGTGCTCGCGGAGCATTGCGCCGATGGGGCCGCCCTCGTTCGCGATGCCGGCCCTCTCGAGCGCCGGGAAGAGGATGCCCTCCTCCTTCCCGTGGTGGCACTTATCGGCGAACTCCTTCAGGAAAGCGATGAGCGCGAGAGCGTCATCGGCATCGAGGGCCTTCCCCGCCTCGGCGAGGGCCCGCATCTTCCCCAGCAGCCCTAGGGTGAAGAGGATCGCCTCATGCTCGTGCCGCAGATCATCGATCGTCTTGCTCATGGATCGCCTCCGTTTCGCGAAGCCCTTTGGAGGACCCGGTCCGCGCGCCGCCAGCCTCAGCGCAGCTTCGCGGCGAAGGCCCGCCCGTACTCGCGCGCCCGGTCGAGGAAGGCCTCGTCGGGCTCCCAGGGGCAAGCCAGGCTCTCGGCCGCGATCTCGAAGCCGCTCTTCCCCAGCGCCTCGGCGATCTTCTTCGGCGCCTCGCCCGACCAGCCCGAGCAGCCGAAGGAGGCCGCCTTCTTGCCCTTGAAGCGCAGACCCTCGACGACCTCGAGTATCCCCGCGACGCTCGCGAGGATGCCCTTGTTGATCGTCGGCGAGCCGACGAGGATGGCCTTGGACCTGAAGACCTCGGTGATGACGTCGTTCTTGTCCGTCTTGGCCGTGTTGAGCGCGACGATGGCCGTGGAGGGGCTGGCCTCCGCGACGCCCTGCGCGATGGCCTCGGCGAGCTTCCTCGTCCCCTCCCACATCGAATCGTAGAGGACCGTGATCCGGTCCTCCTGGTAGTCCTTGGCCCAGGCCGCGTACTTCCGGACGATCTGGAGGGGATCCTTCCTCCACACGATGCCGTGGCTCGTCGCGATGATCTCCACCGGGAGCTTCATCCCGAGGAGCTCGTCGATCTTCCGGCTCACGAGGGCGGAGAAGGGGGTCAGGATGTTCGCGTAGTACTTGACGCACTCGGCCCAGAGCTCGTCCTGGTCCACGAGGTCGTTGAAGAGGGCCTCGCTGGCGTAGTGCTGACCGAAGGCGTCGTTCGAGAAGAGGACGGCGTCGCCCGTCAGGTAGCTAAACATGGAATCGGGCCAGTGGAGCATGGGCGCCTCGACGAAGACCAGCTTCTTGCCGTTTCCGATATCGAGCGAGTCCCCCGTCTTCACGACGCGGAAGTCCCAGTCCCCGTGCCAGAGCCCCTTGAGCGACTTCACGCCGTTCGCCGTGCAGTAGACCGGGAGATCGGGCCGCCGGCGGAGCAGCTCGGGCAGGGCCCCGGAATGATCGGTCTCGGCGTGGTTCTGGACAATGCAGTCGATCTTCCCGAGGCCCAGCTCGGCCTCGAGGTTGTCGACGTACTCCTTCGCGAAGGGCTGCCAGACCGTGTCGATGAGGACGGTCTTGCCCTCCTCGACGAGGTAGGAGTTGTAGCTCGAGCCCCGGTGGGTGGAGTACTCGCTGCCGTGGAACTTACGGAGCTCCCAGTCGACCTTGCCGACCCACGAGACCTTTCCCGCGACATGGCGTTTCATGCTCCCTCCATCATCGCCGCCACGTCGGCCTCGGGCGCCGCGATGCCCTTGATGCCGAAGCTGTCGACGAGGACCTTCGCCACCGCGGGGGAGAGGAAGCCGGGAAGCGTGGGCCCGAGCCTGATGTTCTTTACCCCCAGGTGGAGCAGCGCGAGGAGGACCAGGACGGCCTTCTGCTCGTACCAGGCGATGTCGAAGGAGAGGGGGAGCTTGTTGACGTCGTCCAGGCCGAAGATCTCCTTGAGCTTCAGGGCGATGAGGGCCAGGCTGTAGGAGTCGTTGCACTGGCCCGCGTCGAGCACGCGGGGGATGCCGCCGATGTCGCCCAACGCGAGCTTGTTGTAGCGGTACTTGGCGCAGCCCGCGGTCAAGATCACCGTATCCTTGGGCAGCTCCTTCGCCACGTCGGTATAGTAGGAGCGGCCGCCCTGGCGGCCGTCGCAGCCGGCCATGACCACGAAGCGCTTGATCGCCCCGGACTTGACCGCGCCGACGACCTTGTCGGCCAGGGCGAAGACCTGGTCGTGGCCGAAGCCGCCGACCAGCTCGCCGCCGAAGCCCGCGGGCTCGGCCAGCTTCTTGGGCGGCGGGCAGGTCCTGGCCAGGGCGACGATGGCCGAGAAGTCCTTCATCCCGCCCGGCTGCCGGTCGGGGATATGGGCGCAGCCCTCGAAGCCCACGACGCCGGTGGTGAAGACCCGGCTCTTGTAGGACTCGCGGGGGGGCACGAGGCAGTTCGAGGTGAAGAGGGCCGGCCCCCCGAAGCTCTCGATCTCGGAGGCTTGCGACCACCAGGCCCCGCCGTAGTTGCCGTAGAGGTTGTCGTACTGCTCGAAGAAGGGGTAGTAGTGGGCGGGGAGCATCTCGCCGTGGGTGTAGACGTCCACCCCCGAGCCCTTGGTCTGCTCGAGGAGGTCGTGGAGGTCCCGCAGGTCGTGGCCGGAGACGAGGATGCCGGGCCGGTCCCGCACCCCGGTCTTGACCTTGGTGATCCGCGGCGAGCCGTAGCGCCCCGTGTTGGCCCCGTCGAGGAGGGCCATCGCGTCCACCCCGAATTTGCCCGTCTCCAGGACGAGGGCGGTCAAGGCCTCGGCGCCGAGGCCCTCGTCGGTCAGGGCCGCGAGGGCGCGGAGCATGAAGGCGAAGACCTCCTTCGAGGACTTGTCCAGGACGTAGGCGTGCTCGACGTAGGCGGCCATGCCCTTGAGGCCGTAGAGGACCAGGGACTGCAGGGCCCTGATGTCCTCGTTCTTCGTCTCGGCCCAGCCGCCCAGGCCCGCGCGGGCCGCGGCGCGGATGGCCTCGGGGTCGGCGGCCTTCCAGGCGGCGGCGCCCGGGACCGGCCCGGAGGCGGAGCCGCCCGAGGCGGCGAAGGCGGCCCGGAGCTCCTCCCGGACCCGCAGGCCCTCGCCGATCCAGCGCTCGAAGTCGGCGGCGGAGAAGTTGGCGTTCGTGATCGTGGCGAAGAGCATGCGGTCGACGAACATGGCCGCGTCCTCGCGCCAGATCCCCTTCTCGAGGGCCTTCGTCCCCCAGAAGCCGATGCCCTTGCAGACGTACAGGACGAGGTCCTGGAGATTCGAGACCTCGTCGCTCTTCCCGCAGACGCCCTTGGCGGCGTTGCAGGCCGTATTCCTCATCGTCTCCTGGCACTGATGGCAGAACATGGTACCTCCCTGTGCTCAGGCGCCCGGTGCACGCGCCACCGGACGCCCATCTTCTAGTCTCGTCGACCCCGGGGGCCGATTCCAGCGCTCGCCCCTACCTTCGCGGGAGCGGCGCCGGATGGGCAGAGGGTACTGGAAGGCCGCCGGGCAGTCCTTGACCGCCGTCAAGGAATCGCGCATTTCCGATAAAAACGGATCGTGCGGGGGAAGAAGGTCGCGCCGTCCCGTGGGCCGGCCGCTGGCGGGGGCCGCTCGCGCCCTTCCTCCCCCGCGCCCCCTCCATCCGGGGCTGGTGGGAGAGGTGAGGCGAACTACCCAAGGCGACCGATGGTTCTCAACGAGAGAGCGAAGCTCTACAATGCATCTTGACCCATTCGAAAAATCAGGATAGGCGACTGTAGGTACTATTTTCGTAGCGTCATCGGGGAGGATCAAGGCATGGCGATGGACGAACGAGCACTGAGATTCAAGGTATTCGATTACCTTCGCGCCCGTTCGGTCGAGGAAGGCGGCATTTTCGACGGGCGCGAACTTAATGCCGGCATCACCATCGATGACCGGAGATTGACCCTCAAAGGGCAGAACGGCATCTGGTATCCAGCGGGCTTTTCACTGCCTATATCGATCACGACGGTCGCGAATGGGCCATATAGGCTCGACGATATGGGCGATGGAATCCTTACCTACGCCTACCGTGGCCAGGATCCCGAGCACCGCGACAATCGTGGTCTCAGGGAGGCCATGCGGACGCGGACGCCCCTCATCTATTTCAAGGAAGTCCATCGCTATCGATACCAGGCGATCTGGCCGCTCATAATCATCGACGACGACCCAAGCGCTCTCTGCGTTCGGGCCTGCGTCGATCCGGCCTACGAGAATCTGCAGCCGAGCACGAACCCGCTGGACATCCCGCTGTCGCCGATCGATCTCCGCCGCTACGCCTGGGCCCAGACGCGTCAGCGCCTCCATCAAGAAGCGTTTCGCGACATCGTGGTAACGGCCTATGATCAACGATGCGCGGTCTGTAGGTTGCGCCATCCGGAGCTCCTCGATGCGGCGCACATCGTCCCGGACTCGGACGACCGCGGAACTCCCATCGTCCAGAACGGGCTCTCATTATGCAAGATCCACCATGCCGCCTACGACCACGATATCCTGGGCGTAAGCCCGGATTTCGAGGTCAAGATACGATCCGATATCCTTAAGGAGCGCGACGGGCCGATGCTCCTCCATGGACTCCAGGAACTCGACGGAACGAAGATCGCGCTCCCGGCCCGGGCCTCGGATAGGCCCGCTAGGGAGAGGCTCGAGTTCCGGTATAGAAGCTTCTTGGGCGCCTCGTAAGGGGACAGAGCTCCTGTTACGCCCCCCGCCCCTAGCGCCTCGACCCGTCCAGGCCGATCACGACCTTCTTGACCGCGATGCTCTTGCCCGAGCGCGCCACCGCCTCCTCGACGATCCGCAGGAGGCCCGAGCAGCAGGGCACCTCCATGAGGGCGACGGTGAGGGAGTAGATGGTGTTCGAGGCGATGAGCTCGGCGAGCTTCTCGACGTAGCCCTCCGTCCGATCGAGCTTGGGGCAGGCGATGGCCAGGGCCTTGCCGCGCAGGAGCTCGGCGTGGAAGGAGCCCAGGGCGAAGGCGGTGCAGTCGGCGGCCACGAGGAGGTCGCATTCCTTGAAGTAGGGCGCGGAGGGCGAGACGAGGTGGAGCTGGATGGGCCACTGGCCGAGCTCCGAAGCCGAGGCGAAGTCGAGGCTCTCCGCCCTTCCGGGACTCTGGGCGGCGGCGGCTGCTGCCCCGGCCGGGGAGCCCGAGGCGGGGGCCGAGGCCGGCTTAAGCGGCTCGGAGCGCCGGGCCGCGGGCTGGAAGCTGCGAGCCATCGAGCCGGGGCAGCCGCGGTGGGCATGGTGGGCCGGAGCCGGGCCCTGGGCGGGCCCGGGGCCCTGAGCCGGGGCGCCCGCGCTCCGGTGGACCGAGGCGGCGGCCTCGGCTCCGCGCGTGGCGCTCACGTGGGCCACGGCGGCCTCCTCGTCGTAGGAAGCCGCTTCCCGCTCCACGACCTTGAGGGCCCCCCTGGGGCAGACATCGAGGCAGGCGCCGAGCCCGTCGCAGAAGATCTCCCGGACGAGGACGGCCTTGCCCTCCGCGTCGAGCTCCAAGGCCCCCTCGGCGCAGGCCGTGGTGCACAGGCCGCAGCCGTCGCAGAGCTCCCTGTTGATCTCGATGATCTTCCGCCGCATGTTTCGTACCCCCTGTCTGATTCGAGGATAGCGGAACTCCGGCTCTCGATCCTTGACCGAGGTCAAGGATCGGCATTTTTCAGCGAATTCCCTCGCCCTCCCCGATCAGCCGCAGGAGGCCATCGCAGGAGGGGATCTCGATCCGGGGCCCGTCGATCCTGATGAGGCCCTCGGCCTCGAGCTGCCTGAGCGAGCGCGAGAGGGTCTCGGGCGCCATCCCGAGCTCCTCGGCCACCTCCCGCTTCTTCTTGGGGAAGGGGAAGGAGCAGGCCCTCCGCCCGCCCTCGCAGCCCGAAGCATGGCCCGGGCAGAGGCCGAGGATGTAGTGGGCGAGCCGCTCCCTTGAGTCCATGATGGCGAGCTGCTCGATGCGCCGGTTGAGCCTGAGGCACTTCCGCGCGAGGAGGCCGAGGAAGAAGGCGCCGACCGCCGGGTCGGTGCTCCCCAGGATCTCGGCGCGGCGGAACTCGAGGAGGGAGACGTCGCGGACCGCGATCGCCTGGGCCGGATAGCTGCCCTCGGCGAAGAGGATGACCTCGCCGCACCACTCCCCCGCCCCGATCGCGGCGATCTCGACCTCGGCGCCCGAGCCCGAGACCCGCCTGAGGGAGACCTCGCCCGACTCGAGGTAGAGGCAGCTCGCCGCCGGCTCGCCCTGCTGGAAGAGGAGGGTCCCGGCCTTGGCCGCGCGGCGCCGCCCGAGCCCCGCGAGAGCGGCCGGGAGGCCGGGGGAATCGCCTAGCTTCTCGCCTTTGTTCATCGAGGTATAAGGTAGCCACGGGCCCGCGGCCAGGTAAAGCCCTTGGGGGCCGGGGAAGGGCGGGCCGCCCCTCCGCGCGGGGCGGCTCAGCCCCTGCCCTCGAGCTCCCGCCCGAGCTTCCGGAGCTCGGGGCCGGAGAGGCGCGCCACGGGCCGGCCGGCGGCGGCGAGGGCCTCGAGGTCGCGCAGCCTCTCCCGCCCGTCGAGCTCCCGGCCGAGCTGGCGTTGCGCGAACTCGATCACGCGGGGCCGGCAGAACTGGCCCTGGCAGCTTCCCATGCCGGCCCGGCTCCGGCGCTTGATCCCGTCCAGCGTCGCGCATCGCGGCTCTCGGTCGAGGCACTCGGCGATCTCCCGCTCGCGCACCTGCTCGCAGCGGCAGACCAGGCGCTCGCACTCGCCCGGGGGCAGCGCGGCCGCGGCCTTGGCCGCCTCGGGGGGGAGGCGCTCGGGCCGGCGCGAGAGATGGGGCGGGAGGGGGCGGCGCGGCGCGTCCTCCTCGAGGCCGGGCCCGGCCGCCGAGGGGCCGCGGCCGAGGTACGCGGCGGCCTGGCCGGCGAGGAGGCTCGCGATGGCCGGGCTCGCGGTGAGGCCCGGGCTCTGGATCCCGAGGGCGTGGAACCAGCCGGGGGCCCGCTCGGGCTCGGCCTCGCCGACGTGGAAGTCCCCGTCCTCGGCCGCGCAGCGCAGCCCCGTGAAGCTCCGGATGGCCCGCTCGAGGCTCAGGGAGGGCACGACGCGGCGGGCGCTCTCGAAGATCCGGCCCAGGCGCTCGGCGTCGCTGCCGAGCATGGCGGCGGGATCCTCGGCTGCCTCGAGCTCCTTCGCGTCGGGGCCGACGAGGAGGTTGCCCTGGTAGGTCGGGGTAACGAGGATGCCCTTGCCCAGGGGGCCGGGGAGCTGGAAGAGGACGTGGCCAACCAGGCCGCCCGTGCCCCGGTCCAGGACGATGTACTGGCCGTTGCGGGCCCCCGTGCGCGGAGGCTCCAGGCCGGCCAGGCGGTCCAGGCCCTCGGCCCCGAGGCCGGCGGCGTTGGCCACGGCCAGGGCGCGATAGGCGAAACCGCCGGCCTCGAGCTCCCAGAAGCCGCCGCCCGGGGCCTCGCCCGAGGGAATGCGGCGGACCGCCTCGACGGGCCGGCGGAGCTCGAGCTCGGCCCCCCGGCCGATCGCCGCCTCCAGGGCGGCTATCGCGAGGTCCCAGGGGCTGCAGATCCCCGCCCCCGCGCAATAGAGGGCGAGGCCGTACTCCGGGCTCGCCGCGGGCTCGAGCTCGCGCAGCTCCGGGCCCTCGACGATGCGCAGGTCCCGCAGGCCGTTGGCCAGGCCCCGCGCGAGGAGGGCCTCGAGCCGGGCCCGGTCCTCGGGCAGGTCGCGGGCGAGGACCAGGCTCCCGATAGGCCTGAAACCGAAGCCCAGCTCGCGCTCGAGCTCGGGGAAGCGGGCCCGGCCCTGGGCGCAGAGCCTGCCCTTGAGGGTCTCGGGCCCCTCGGCGTAGCCCCCGTGGACGATGGCGCTGTTGGCCTTGCTGCTCCCCGAGGCGACGTCGGCCTCGGCCTCGAGGACGAGGACCTTGAGGCCGGCCCGGGAGGCCTCCCGGGCGAGGAGAGCGCCCACCGCGCCGGCGCCGATGATCGCGAGCTCGTAGACCATGGCCAGAAGCTACCCGATAGCCGCGGCCGGCGGCAAGCCGGGGCCTTTCCCCGGCGCCGGGGGTATGCGCTATAGTACCCAGGAGGAGGAACACATGGCGCACCGGATCAACAAGGAAGAGTGCACGGGCTGCGGAGCCTGCCAATCGGAATGCCCGGTCTCCTGCATCAGCGAGGGCGAGGGCGGCAAGCGGGTGATCGACGAGGCTGCCTGCATCGACTGCGGGGCCTGCGCCGCGGTCTGCCCCGTCAGCTGCATAGCCCAGGTCTAGGGACCGCCCCGGCCGAATAGGCCGGGGCTGGCCCGCAGGGCGGCGGCTCGGGCCGGCCGCCGCCCCTCGCTCGTCCCTCGCCCTACCGAGCCTTTCATCACGCCCTCCCTTTGGCTTTTTAGTATATTAAGATTCATGAATACACGGCGCCTAGCCCGAGCGGCAGCCTTCCTCGCCTTCGCCTTGGCGGCGGCCCTCGCCGGCTCCTGCGCCCCGCCCAAGGGAGGCTCCGCCATGAATGAGAAAGCCGACGAGGCCCGCGAGGCCGAGCTCCGCTCCCGGCTGAGCGAGGAGCAGTACGCGGTCACCCAGCTCTGCGGGACCGAGCCGCCCTTCCGCAACGCCTACTGGGACGAGCACCGTCCGGGCATCTACGTCGACATCGTGTCGGGGGCGCCCCTGTTCAGCTCGGCCGACAAGTTCGACTCGGGCTCGGGCTGGCCGAGCTTCACCCGTCCCATCGAGTCGGGGGCGGTCAAGGAGCGGCCCGACGCCAGCTACGGCATGGTCCGGACCGAGGTCAGGAGCTCCGTCGCCGACTCCCACCTCGGCCACCTCTTCCCCGACGGGCCCGGGCCCGCGGGGCTGCGCTACTGCATCAACTCGGCGGCCCTCCGCTTCGTGCCCGTCGAGGAGCTGGAGGCCGCGGGCTACGGCGAGCTCCTCGCCCTCTTCCCGGATTTCGAGCGAAGGCCCGCGGTCGGCCGCGAGACGGCGGTTTTCGCCGCGGGCTGCTTCTGGGGGGTGGAAGAGTACTTCCGCCGCCTTCCCGGGGTCCTCGAGACCGAGGTGGGCTACTCCGGGGGGAAGCTCCCGAACCCGAGCTACGAGGAGGTCTGCGCGGGAGGCACGGGCCACGCCGAGGCCCTCAGGATCGTCTTCGATCCGCGGCGCATAGGCTACGAGGAGCTCCTCCGCCGTTTCTTCGAGATGCACGACCCGACCCAGGTGAACCGCCAGGGCAACGACATCGGCGCCCAGTACCGCTCGGTCGTCTTCTACGCGAGCGAGGCCCAGCGCGCGGCGGCCGCGGCCATGCTCGCGAGCCTCGGCTCGAGCGGCCGATACCGCCGGCCCCTCGCCACCGAGCTCGTCGAGGCCATGCCCTTCTACCCGGCCGAGGACTACCACCAGGACTACCTGCGGAAGAATCCCGGCGGCTACTGCCACGTGGACTTCGGCGAGCTCAAGCCCGATCAGGCCGAGAACGAGGGATTGGTCCCGCGCTGAGGGGCCGCGGGGAGCTCGACGCTGAAGACGGTGCGGCCCGGCCTGCTCTCGAAGGAGATGGAGCCGCCGCAGCTCTCCACGATCTTGCGGCAGATGTCCAGGCCCAGGCCGATGCCCTCGCCCCGCTTCTTGGTGGTGAAGAAGGGCTCGAAGATCCTCTGGCGGATCTCCTCCGGTATGCCCGGGCCCGAGTCCGCGATCCGGACCACGGCCCGGTCGCCGCGGCGCTCGGATGAGAGCTCGAGCCTGCCCTTGTACTCCATGGCCTGGAGGGCGTTGTTGACGAGGTTCATCCAGACCTGGCCGAGCCCGGCGGCCGTGCCCAGGGCCATGAGCCCCGGCTCGAAGCTGCGGCTCAGCTCGACGCCGAGCTTGCTCCGGTGATGGACGAGGACCAGGACGGTCTCGATCTCCGCGGCCAGGTCGACGGGCTCGAGGCTCGCCTCCCCCCGGTCGGGGAGGAGGTAGCCCCGGAGGGCCCCGACCACGCCAACAGCCTTCGAGGCAGCCGTCTCCACGATCTGCGCGGCCCGCCGCGCCGCGACCAGGCCCGAGGCCGACTCGAGGAGGGCCGCGCACTCGGGGTCGGCGAAGAAGCCCAGGAGCCCCTCCTCATCGGAGAGGAGGAGGGAGACGACCCCGAGCTCCTCGGCGAGGGAGGCGAGCTCGGCCGCGGCCGGGGAGCCCGCCTCCTCGAGCTTGACGGCGAGGGAGCGCCGGGCCGCGCGGGCCGCGGCCCGGTCGGGGAAGTCCAGCCGGCCCGAGGCGCCCGCCAGGCCGAGCTCGAGGAGGTGGAGGAAGCAGGCCAGCCGCTCGGGGCCGAGGCCCGCGGCGAGGGAGAGGGCCGGGATCAGGTCGCGGTCAAGTATCTCGGAGAGGCTCCGGTTCGATGAGGCGATGGCTCCCAAGGGGGTATTGAGCTCGTGGGCGATGCCGGCGGAGAGCTGGCCGAGGGCGGAGAGCCGCTCCGAGCGGACGATGTGGTCCTGGGCCTCCCGGAGCTCCTCCAGGGCCGACCGGAGCCCCGCGTTGGCCGCCGAAAGCTCCTCGGTGCGGCTGGCCACGGTGGCCTCGAGGCCCGAGGTCATCTCGGCGAGGCGGCCCGCCATCTCGTTGAAGGAGGAGGCGAGGTCGAGGAACTCCTCGTCGCCCCGGGCCTCGGCCCGGGCCGAGAGCTCGCCTGAGCCCATGCGCCGCGTCGCGGCGACGAGGCGCTCGACGGGCCGCGAGACCCTCCTGGCCAGGAAGCGGGCGGCCGCCCCGGCCGCCAAGGCCCCGGCGGCGAGGAAGGCGATGGCGGGGACGATGAGGGAGAAGGCGGTCCGCGCCGGCAGGCCCTCGTCGATGAGGGCGAAGGCCCTCCAGCCCCAGGCCGGGAGGAGAAGCTCCCGGCCGATGTAGCGCAGCCCCTCGGCCGGGAAGCTGACGAGGCGGCGCCCGGGATCGGCGCCGAAGGGGGCGACGAGGAGCTCGGCCTCCCCGGCCTCGATCCCGGGAGGCCCGAGGAGTATCCGGCCAGCCTCGTCGAGGATGAGGAAAGCGCCGGGGGTGCCCGAGAGGCCCGCGGCGAAGGCCGCGAGCTTCTTGCGGGCGCTCTTCGAGTAGAAGGGCGAGGCGGCGACGCCGAGGCGGTCGAGGAGCTCGGCCTCGAGCTCGGACTGCCGCTCGAGGGCCCTCAGCTCGAGGTCGAGGGCCTCGAAGTAGAGATCGCGGACCGTCAGCCTCGTGGTCGCGAAGAGGATGCTCCCCGCGAGGATGGCCGGGAGGAGGACGACCGGGAGGAGGACCAGGCTGAGCCGAGAGCTGAAGCGCACCCTCTAGTCCTCCGCGGCGATCATGCCGAGGTACTCCGCGAAGGAGGAACCGAAGGACTCGAGCCAGAGGCCCTCGAAGCTCCCGTCCCCCTTGATCGCTTCGACCCAGGAGTCGAGCAGGGAAGCCAGGTCCTCGTCGCCCTTGGCGACGGCCCAGGAGATGGTGTCGACCTCGCTCGAGGCCGGCGCCATCGAGAGCCCCGGGTACTCGCGGAGGAGGGCGAGGCCGATGGTGGCGTCCGAGATGGTGAGGTCGGCCTTCCCCGCTGCCACGGCCTCGACCGCGGCCCGCTCGCTGCCCGCCGGCAGGAAGCCGAGGCGCGATCCGAGCTCGGCCTCGCGGGCGCGGAGCCAGGACTCGTAGCTCGTGTCGGGCAGGAGGCTCAGCCGGAGCCGGGCCAAGGCCGCGGGGGAATCGAGCCCGAGCCCGCCGCGGCCGACGTACATCAGGCGATTGGGGTAGAGCCCGACGAAGCGCAGGAACTTCTTCCGCCACGCGAGGGGGCTCAGGCTCCCGACGTAGAGCTCGACCTCCTCGAGGAGATCGGGCGCGTAGGAGTAGCTCGGATCGGTCTTGGCCCGCTCGGGAACGCTCCCGCCGAGCGAGAGGAACTCCTCGAAGCTGACCGGCCGCAGGATTACCGGGATCCCGAGGTCCCGCTCCAGGCGCTTCACGAGGAGGTAGTGCAGGCCCCGGGGCTCGCCTCCGGAATCTCCCGCGGGCGGCTCGTAGACGCTGAGCTCGGCTTGGATGGCCACCCTGAGCCCGCCAGCGCGCCTGATCCTCTCGAGGCGGGCGCGCTGAGGCCCGGTCGGCGCGAGGGCCGCGGCCTCCCGGTAGCGCAGGAGGCTGTAGTAGTCCTCCAATTTCATGCCGAAGCACTCGAGCCAGAGCCGGGCGTAGGAGCCCGAGGCCTTGGCCGCCGCGAGGTACTCCCGGAAGGCCGCCTCGAGCTCCCCGTCCTCGGGGGCCACGGCCCAGCCGGTCAGCTGGAGGTCGGAGACGGGGAGGCCGATGGAGAGGCCGGGATAGGCGGGGGCGAGGTAGGCGGCCGTGTCGGCGTCGCGGAGGGTGAGATCGGCCCTCCCCTCCTGGACCTCGGCGTAGGCGTCGAGCCGGTCGTCGGGCAGGGCGACGATGGCGAAGCCGAGGCCGAGCCGCTCGCGGATCGCGCGGAGCGAGGACTCGTAGCTCGACCGCGCCGAGACGACGGCCGTCTTGCCCGCGAGGTCGCGGAGGCTCGCGAGCTCCTCCCCCGCGCGGGTGATCGTGAGGATGCGGTTGGGGAGGAAGGGCAGGACCCGCATGAGCGGCTCGCGCCAGGGCAGGGGGGCGAGGCTGTGGACGATGAGGTCGTAGCCCTCGAAGACATCGGAGCGGGAACCGGCCGGGGGCGGGGGGAGGCCCTCGCCGTAGACCTTCCCGCCGACGGAGAAGAAGCGGTCGAAGGGGAGGACCTCGATCCGGAAGCCCACGCCGAGCCAGGAGGCGAAGTCCGCGGCGAGGCGGGCGTGGAAGCCGCCGAAGCCCTTCCCGGGCTCGCCGGGGTCGGGGGGCTCGTAGATGCTGCGCGTGGCGGTGGTCGCCGCGCGGAGGCCCCCGCCGGCGGCGAGTCGTGCAGCCAGCTTCCGGGCGGCCGCCGAGGGCTCGGCCAGGGGGGCTTCCCGCGCGGGACCCGCCTCGCCCCGGGGCGCCCGGGCCTCGCCGGGCGCGGCGCCCCGGCCCTCCGAGCAGGAGAGGAGGAGCGAGGCCGCCAGGGCGAGGAGGGAGCCGATGCTGCGTGTTCTCACGATGCCACTCTGCTCCCAGTATAGGCGGGGCCGCGGGCCGAAGCAAATCGCGCCCGAGCCTATGCCGAGGGGTCGAAGCTCGCTAGAATCCCGGCATGGGAAAGGACCTTCCGGACCGAGCCGCGCCCGGGGCCCGCCGCCCGCAGCGGCCCGCCCTCGCCCGCCTTAGGCGCCGCGCCGCCCGCCTCCAGCGGCAGCTCTGGACCGCCTACCTCGCCCTGCGCGACCCGGGGACGCCCCGCCTCGCCCGGGTCGTCATCATCGCCGCCCTCGCCTACGCGGCGAGCCCGGTGGACCTCATCCCCGATTTCATTCCCCTCCTCGGCCAGCTCGACGACCTGGTCATCCTGCCCGCCCTGGCGGCCTGGGCCCTCAGCCTCATCCCCCCCGAGGTGGCCGCGCGCTGCCGCCGCGAGGCCTGGAAGCGCCTCGCCTCGGGGGAGCGGATGGACGCGAAGGCCGGCAGGGCGGCCGCGCTCCTCTTCGTCCTCCTCTGGATCGCCCTCCTCGCCTGGATCGCCTCCCTCTTCCTCCGCCGCGCCTGAGGGCCCCGCCTCGGGCTCCCATTGCGCGCCGCCCCCTCCCCCTGCTAGTTTCTATCCATGGATACGCTCGAACTGGCCCGCGCGGGGGCCGCCGCCGCCCGCGCCCTCCTGGCCCTGGGCCCCGGGATCAAGGACGGGGCCCTGGCCCTCGCCGCGGCCCGCCTGCGCGAGGGCTCGGGCCGGATCTTCGCGGCCAACGAGGCCGACCTCGCCGCCGCCCGCGCCGCCGGCCTCGCCCCTCCCCTTCTCAAGCGCCTAACCTACGACGAGGGCAAGCTCGCCGAGTCCCTCGCGATGCTCGCGGCCCTGGCCCGCCTGCCCGATCCGGCGGGCAGGATCCTCGAGGCCCGCCGCCTCGACGCTGGCCTCGAGCTCAGGCGGATATCCTGCCCGATCGGCCTCGTGGCCCTCGTCTTCGAGAGCCGCCCCGACGCCCTCGTGCAGATGGCCGGGCTGGCCATCAAGAGCGGCAACGCCATCGTCGCCAAGGGGGGCCGGGAGGCGGAGCGCACCAACCGCGAGCTCGCCGCCCTCCTCGCGGCCGCCGGCGCCGAGGCCGGCCTCCCCGCCGGCTGGCTCTCCTGCCTCGAGACCAGGGAGGAGGTGGCCGAGCTCCTCGCGCTCGACCGCTACGTCGACCTCGTCATACCCCGGGGCTCCAAGCAGTTCGTCCGCCGGATCCAGGAGTCGAGCCGGATCCCGGTCCTCGGCCACTCCGACGGGATCTGCCACCTCTACGTCCACGAGGACGCCGACGTGGCCATGGCCTCGGCCCTCGCCCTCGACTCGAAGGCCCAGTATCCCGCGGCCTGCAACGCGGCCGAGGTCCTCCTGGTCCACTCCGGGATCGCGCAACGCGCGCTTCCGGCCATCGCGGCCGCCCTCGAGTCCGCCTCGGTCCGCCTCGAGCTCTGCCCTCGGAGCCTGGCCATCCTCGGCCCCGGCCCCGGCCGGTCGCCCAAGGGCGGCGGGGACTGGGCCGTCGAGTACCTCGACCTGGTCATGGCCGTGAAGGTCGTCGGCTCGCTCGACGAGGCGATCGCCCACGTCAACGAGTTCGGCTCGGGCCACACGGACGCCATCGCGACCTCCTCGCGGGAGGCCGCCCGGCGCTTCATGGCCGAGGTCGACTCGGCCTCGGTGTACTGGAACGCGAGCACCCGCTTCGCCGACGGCTACCGCTACGGCCTCGGGGCCGAGCTCGGCATCTCGACGGGCAAGCTCCACGCCCGCGGCCCCATGGGCCTCGAGGGCCTCATGACCTACAAGTGGCTCCTCGAGGGCTCGGGCCAGCTCGTCGCCGACTACGCCTCGGGCTCGCGGCGCTTCGAGCACGCCGAGCTGCCGGAGGAGAGGGGGAAGCGCTATGGCGGGAACTGAGGGGCCGCGGAAGCCCGGGGCGGCCTCGGCCGCGGAGCGGGCGGCGCGGCGCGCCCTGGCCGAGTCCAAGCGCGTCGTCATCAAGATCGGCACGAACACCATAGCCCGGCCCAAGGACGCGCCGGGCCGGCTCTCCGGCGGCCCCGACCGCGAGGCCGGGGGCATCGACGCCGAGTTCCTCCACCGCGTGGCGGCGGAGCTCGCCGACCTCTCCCGCGCCGGCCGCGAGATCATCGTCGTCACCTCGGGAGCCGTGGGCATGGGCGCGCGCGAGCTCGGCCTGGCCAAGCGCCCCAAGGACCTGCGCACGAAGCAGGCCTGCGCGGCCATCGGCCAGAGCCTGCTCATGGACGAGTACCGCAGGGCCTTCGGGGTCTACGGACTGACCGCCGCCCAGGTCCTGGTCACCCGCTACACCTGGGACGACCGCGAGGCCTACCTCAACCTCCGCTCCACGGTGGAGGTCCTCCTCGAGCGCCGCGTGATCCCCGTGTTCAACGAGAACGACGCGGTCTCCACCGCCGAGATCGCCTTCGGGGACAACGACCAGCTCTCGGCCTACGTCGCGAGCAAGATCGACGCCGAGCTCCTGGTCATCCTCTCCGACGTCGACATGCTCTACGACGCGAACCCCCGCGAGGACCCGGGGGCCAGGCCCATACCCTACGTGCGCGAGCTCGGCCCCGAGATACTCGGCGCGGCCGGAGGCAAGGGCACGGAGTTCTCCACCGGGGGGATGAGGACCAAGCTCCTCGCGGTGGGCATAGCCCGAGACGCCCGCTGCCGCGTCGTCATCGCCCACGGCCGCGAAAGCCGCGCGATATCGCGCATCCTCGCGGGCGAGCGGGTCGGGACCCTCTTCGAGGCCGCGAGCGGCCTGCGCAACCGCGACCGCTGGATCAAGAACAAGCGCCCCAAGGGCCGCATCCTCGTCGATCCCGGAGCCCTCGCCGCGATGCGCGGCAGCAACTCCCTCCTGCCCGCGGGCGTCGTCGGCGTCGAGGGGAGCTTCGAGCGCGGGGACGTCGTCCTCGTGAACGACGCGGCCAAGGTCATAAGCTCCCTCTCCTCGGCCGAGCTCCTCGCGGCCAAGGGCCGGCGCACGGAGGAGCTCGAGTCCGTCCTCGGCGAGGGAGCGGCCAGGGTGGTGGCGCGGCCGGGCGACACGGTCTTCCTGGAGGGCTGAGGGCCCCCGGCGCCCGAGGCCGCGGGGCCTCGCGGGCGCGCAGGCCCCGGACAGGCTATACTCTGGCCATGCTCGCCGACGCCCACCTCCACCTCGTCGACCTCGCCCGGCTCGAGCCGGGCTTCCCCGAGGCCGCCCGGGGCCTCGCCTGGAAGGGCTGCGCCGCCAGCCACGAGCGACCCGAGTTCGAGGCCAGCGAGGCCCTCCGCGCCCGCCTCGCGGCGGGGGGCCTGGCCGCGGTCGCGAGCTTCGGCATCCACCCCCAGGCCCTCGGCATCGGGGACCCCGGCTTCCTCGAGCGCCTGGCCGCCGAGGGCAGGATAGCCGCGATCGGGGAGGCCGGCTTCGACTTCTTCGGCGACCGCCCCGGGCTCGTCCGGAGCCCGGAGAACGAGGCCGCGCAGCGCGAGGCCTTCGAGCTCCAGCTCGGGATCGCCGAGCGCCGCGGCCTGCCGCTGATCCTCCACCTGCGCAAGGCCATGGACCTCGCCTTCGAGTACTCCCCGCGCCTCAAGCGCCTCCCGGCCGCGATATTCCACTCCTACTCGGGCGGCGCCGGGGAGGCCGCCTCGCTCCTGTCGCGGGGCGTCGAGGCCTACTTCTCCTTCGGCGCCGTCGTCCTGAACGGGCACAAGCGCGCGATCGAGGCCTGCGCCTCGCTGCCGGCGGAGCGACTGCTCTCGGAGACCGACGCCCCCTGGCAGCCCCCGCGGGGCTCGGCCTACTGCGCGTTGGGCGACATAGTAAAGGTAGTCGCGGGCATCGCGGCCATCCGCGGCCGCCCGGCCGAGGATGCCGGGGAAACGCTGTCGGCTAACTTTTCGCGGGCGTACGGCGGCTCATGAGGATGCTCGTGCCCCGCTCGGGATCGGAGTCGATGTAGCCCGCCTCGGCCATGGTCGCCGCCAAGGCCAGCTCCGAGGCGTCGATCCGCTTGCCCACGAGGATGCCGTAGTACTCGGAGAGCTCGGGCTGCAGGGGCCCTTTCAGGCTCTTGCGCAGCTCGGCCAGGCGCTCCTCCTCGAGGACGAGATCGGGGGCTATGGCGAGGCAGCTCGCGTCGCCTAAGCCGAACTCGTAGCGGATGCTGATCGAGCGGGCCCCCTCGAGGTAGAGGTACTTCAGGAGCTCCTCGCCGATGCGCATGAGCTGGATGACTTCAGCGTCCATGGCGCCTCCTCTCCCGCAGGGCCTCGAAGAGGGGCACGAGGATGGCCGCCACGAGCCCGCCGGAGAAGCCGTTGTTGTAGAGATTGAGCCCCCCGTGGAGGTAGCCCACGTTGCTCACCACCGTGAGGTGGAGGGCCCCCGCGGCGAAGCCGGCCAGGGGGCCGAAGCGCCCGGCCAGGGGGGCCAGGGTCGTCCCGAAGAGGGCGGCCAGGATGGGGCCCTGGGCCGCGGGAGAGTAGGTCGAGACGAGGGCCGTGGCGGCCACCCCGGCCATCACGGGGGCGATGTTCAAGGGGTGCTTGCCGAAGGCGGCGAAGCCGACCATGGTGAACAGGCCCCCGATCGTCGGCCCGTTCCAGTCCCCGCCCACGGCGAGGATGTAGGCCGAGCCGACGAGGCCCACCAGGCCCATGTTGACGAGGGTCGGGCCGATGCCGTAGCTCCGCACGAAGTCGCTCACCAGCCGCCCCGAGGAGGAGAGGATACCCCGCAGGCCCGAGCGGATCGAGGGGCCCATGGCGAGGCCGAAGGCTATCATGGAGCCGAAGAGGCCGAGGAGGAAGGGGAGGTAGACCTCGCGGTTGCCCGTTGACCAGGCCCCGCCCCCGTCGACCTTGATGCCGAAGGCGCGGAAGAGGGACATGACCGCCGTGCCGACGAGGCCCGCGGTGAGGCCGATGTTGTAGAGGTTGTAGCCCTGGTGGAGCTGCAAAAGGTGCTTGGCGAGGGAGGGCAGGCAGAAGCCCGCCAGCATCCCCGCGGCCGGGCCCAGGACGAGGCCGAGGGCCGGGGGCAGGCCGAGGCCGAAGGTCACCTCGCTCACGAGGGGGGAGAGGGCGGTGCCGAAGAGGGCGACGATGAGGAACTCGGCGAAGGGCCTCCGGACGAGCCGGGAGAAGAGCCAGATCCCGATCATGCCGGGCCAGATGTTGTAGACGTTCTTGCCGAAGAGGGCGAAGCCGGCGATCGTGAGCACGGCCGCGATGGCCGGCCCCGAGACGACGGCGCCCAGGGCGCGGATCAGGGCGAAGGCGGCCAGGGAGCAGAGCCCCGCGTTGACGAAGGGGGCGCCCAGGCCCGCGTGCGCGACGTAGTCGTTGATCAGGGTGTCCGGCTCGCGCACGATGACCGCGAGGCCCCGGGCCACCGCCCCGAGGTCGAAGCCCTCGATGGCGAGGCCGAAGGCGAGGAGGGTCGCCGGGTAGAGGAAGAGGAGGGCCTCGATGAGCCTCGCGTCCTCGCTCAGGTCGCCTCGGGCCCTGAGGCGGAAGGGTCTGGGCATGGGGGAAGTATGGACGAGCCCGGACGGGGGCGCAAGCGAAATTTCGATTAAGGCTCGGGCGGCCTCGGCCCGCGCCCTTGCGTTCCGGCCGCGGCTCGCTATTATTGCCCCATGGCATTCTTCGAGCCCTTCCGACTCGAGCGCTTCTTCGCCGCGCACGAGTTCTCCACCCCCTACCTCCTCTGCTCCTCCGACTGCGAGAGCATCCCGGTCCGCGAGCTCCTCGCCCTCGAGGCCGGCGCCGAGGAGGCCCTCCTCGAGCTCCGCCTGGGCTACACCGAGTCCCGGGGCGCCCCCGCCCTCCGCGCCGACATAGCCCGGCTCTACGGGGGCCTCGGGCCCGAGGGCGTCCTCGTCCACGCCGGCGCCGAGGAGGCCATCCTCAACTTCTGCCTCGCGACCCTCGAGCGCGGCGACCGGGTCCTGGTCAACCAGCCCTGCTACCAGTCCCTCGCGGAGATCCCGCGGGCCCTCGGCTGCGAGGTCGAGCCCTGGACCCTCCGGCCCGAGGGCGGGCGCTGGCTCCTCGACCCGGAGGAGCTCGCCTCCCTCCTCCGGAAGCCGGCCAAGCTCGTCGTCCTCAACGCCCCCCACAACCCGACGGGGGCCCTCATGCGGCCCGAGGAGTTCGCGCGCGTGGTCGAGCTCTGCCGCCTGCGCGGGACCATCCTCCTCGTCGACGAGGTCTACCGCTACCTCGAGCTGGAGGGCGCGCGCCGGCTGCCCGCCGCCTGCGAGGCCTACGAGAACGGGGTTTCGCTCAACGTGCTCTCCAAGAGCTCGGGGCTCGCGGGCCTGCGCATCGGCTGGCTCGCGACGCGGCGGGCCGACCTCCTCGACGCGGTCGCCGTGGTCAAGGACTACAACTCGATCTGCTCCTCGGGGCCCTCGGAGCTCCTCGCCGGGGTCGCCGTTCGCCACCTCGAGCTCCTCGCCGCGCGGAGCCTCGGCCTCGTCAGCGCCAACGCGGCCCTCGCCGCCTCCTTCTTCGCGCGCCGGCCCGGCTTCGCCTCCTGGATCGCGCCCGAGGGCGGCTCCATCGCCTTCCCGGCCCTCGGGCCCGACACCTCGGCCCGCTTCGGCCGCGACGCCGAGGCCCTCGCCGGGGCCCTCGCGCGCGAGGCCGGGGTCCTCCTCCTCCCCGGCTCCTGCTACGGCGCGGACCGCGCCCGCTTCCGCCTCGGCCTCGGCCGGGCCAACTTCCCCGAGGCCCTCGCCCGCCTCGAATCCTGGCTCGAGGGGGCCGCGCCATGAGGGGCTCGGGGGAGGCTCGGGCCCTCATCGTCCCCGTCGAGTCCGGGCGCGAGCTCAGGGAGTTCCTCGCCCTCCCCTCCCGCCTCTACCGCGGCGACCCCATGTGGGTGCCGCCCCTGCGGGCCTCCCTCGCCGCGGAGTTCGATCCGGACCGGAATCCCTACCTGGCCCACTGCGACTACCGGCTCTTCCTCCTTAAGCGCGGGGGCCGGGCCGTGGGGCGGATCGCGGCCCTGGTCGACCGCCTCGCCCTCGAGGCCTGGGGATCGGCGATCGGCATGTTCGCCTACTTCGAGTGCGCCGATCCCGAGGGCGCTCTGGCCCGCGGGGACGCGGCGCTCCTCCTCGGGGCGGCCCGGGACTGGCTCGCCGCGCGCGGCATCCTGACCATGCGCGGGCCCTGGAGCTTCGTTTCCCAGGAGTGGGGCCTGGTCGTCGAGGGCTTCGAGCCCGAGCCCGTGGTGATGGCCCCCTACAACCATCCCGCCTACGCGGCCCTCCTCGAGGCCTACGGCCTCGCCAAGGCCAAGGACCTCCTGTGCTGGGAGCTCTCCATACCCGACGGCTACCGCATACCCGACCGCATCCTCACGTTGACCGACGCCGTCGCCCAACGCTATGGGATCACGATCAGGACCCTCGACTTCTCGCGCTTCGACGAGGAGGTCGAGCTCTTCGCCCGGCTCTCGCTGGGCTCGCTCAAGGACAACTGGGGCATCTCCCCCATCACGGACGCGGAGATAGCCGCCATGGCGCGGGACCTCAGGCCCATCCTCCGGCCCGAGCTCGTCCTCTTCGCGCGCGATCCCGAGGGCCGCGACGTGGGCTTCACCCTCACCCTCCCCGACCTCAACCAGATCCTCAAGAGGACGGGCGGCCGCATGCTCCCCTTCGGCTGGGCGCGCCTGCTCTGGGGCATACCGCGGCTCCACCGCTACCGCATGTTCGGGCTCGGGGTCGCCGAGGGCTACCAGGGCAGGGGGATCGACAGCCTCCTGTACCGGGCGATGTGGGAGCGCATGGCCGAGCCTCGGCTGACCATGGAGGTCAACTACGTGCTCGAGGACAACTGGGCCATGGTCAACGCGGTGAACAAGTTAGGCGGCCGGCCTTCCCGGCGCTACCGCGTGTACGAGATGCCGGTCTAGGCGCGGCCCCGCCGGGCCGCCGCGTTCGTGCCCCAGACCCCGAGGACGATGGCCGCGGCCCCGATCGCCTGGACCGCGCCGAAGGCCTCGCCCCGCAGGACGACCCCCGCGGCCACGGTGACCACCGTCGTCAGGTTCGCGAAGACCACCGACTGCGAGGCCATGAGCCGCGAGAGCGTGAAGTTGACCAGGAAGAAGGCCAGGACCGAGGACAGGAGGCCCAGGTAGGCTATCCCGACCCAGGCCGAGGCGGCCCGGGCCGCCAGGCCCTCGGGGCCGGCCAGGCGCCCGAGGGCGGCGCCGCGGCCCAGGGCCACGGCCCCGAAGACGATCGCCCCGGTGAGCATCATCGCGAAGGTGGTCTCGATGGGGCCGTAGCTGCGGCTGGACTTGCGCGAGTAGATGTTGAAGAAGGTCGCGCTCCCGACCGCCCCGAGGATGAGGAGTATCCCCCTCGGGCTGTCCCCCCGCTCCGCGCCCGAGCCCGAGATGGCGCCCCAGGCCGCGACGAGGGCCACGCCCGCGATCGAGAGCCCGAGGGAGGCGGCCTGGCGGAGGGAGAGGCGCTCCTTGAGCATGAGCGCGCCGAGGACGGCGACGGCCGCCGGCAGGGCCCCGATGAGGATGCCCGCCGTGCTCGTCGAGGTCTCCTTGATGCCGAAGGTCTCGAAGGCGAAGTACAGCAGGGGCTGGAAGAGGCAGGCCAGGGCGAGGTCGGCCTTGGGCTTGCCCCGGTACTCGAGCTTCACGAGGCCCGCCAGGGCCAGGGCCCCGATCGCCAGGGCCGCGAGGCCGAAGCGGAGGAAGAGGAGCTCGAAGGGATCGAGGGCCGCGAGGGCGTCCTTCGTGACGAGGAAGGAGAAGCCGAAGATCGTCGCGTAGCCGACCCCGGCGAGGTAGTTCGCGCAGCGCTTCATCTGTAGCGGCCGCCCTCGAGCTCCGAGACCGGGCCGTAGAGCTTCTTGAGCTCGTCGGCGCGCGAGCGGGGGCAGACCAAGGTGGCGTCGGGCGTATGGACCACGACGAGGTCCTCGCAGCCGAGGCAGGCGACCAGGTGCCCCGGCTCGGTCGAGACCGCGAGGGTCCCGGAGCACTCGACGAGGGCCGCCTCGCCCGAGGCCGCGTTGCGCGACTCGTCGCGCGGGAGGAGCTCGCCGTAGGCCGGCCAGGAGCCGATGTCCAGCCACTCGAGGTCCAGGGGCAGGACCGCGATCTCGACGCCGGGATCCCGGGAGGCCGGCTCCATGAAGCCGAAGTCGACCGAGATCTTCTTGAGCGCGGGGTAGGCCGCGGCCAGCTCCGCCTCGAAGCCGGGCAGGCCCGCGCCGCGCGCCACCGCGTCGATCGAGGCCGCCAGGGCCGGCTCGTAGCGCCGCGCCAGCTCGAGGAAGGTGGCGGCCTTCCACACGAACATGCCCGAGTTCCACAGGTAGCGGCCGGGCCCGGCGGCGAGGAAGGAGGCCGCGGTAGCCGCGTCCGGCTTCTCGCGGAAGCGCAAGACGCGCCGCGCGCCGGGCGAGGCCGCGGCCCCGGCGAGCTCCGGGCCCAGCTCGACGTAGCCGAAGCCCGTCGCCGGCCGGTCGGGCACGACGCCGAAGGTGACGAGGCTTCCCGGGGAGGCCTCGGCCAGGGCGTAGGCCCGCCCCGCGATCTCGCGGAAGCGCGCCGCTGGCCTGATGACGTGGTCCGAGGTGAAGAGGCCCACCGTCGCGTCGGGGTCCTCCCGGGCGACGAGGGCGCAGGAGAGGTAGATAGCCGCCAGGGTGTCCCGGCCCTCGGGCTCGCCGACGTAGCGGGGGACGCCGGAGGGGCCGGCGGCGGCGAGGGAGGGCAGGCGCCGGATGACGGGATCGCGGTAGCGCCGCGCGGCGCAGACCAGCCGCCGCTCCTCGGGCACGAGGCCCTCGAGGCGCAGGTAGGCCTCCTCGAGGAGGCTGCGGCCCTCGAGCAGGGGGATGAGCTGCTTGGGCGAGGCGTCGCGGGAGAGGGGCCAGAGCCGGGTGCCGGAGCCGCCGGCGAGTATGAGCGCGTAGCGCATCGTCCCTCCTCCTTCCCTAGAAGCCGCGCAGGTCGGTGCTCGCGCGGCGGGGCAGGCCCTCCTTCGGGCTCCGCTTGAGGACGATATACTCGATGCCCTGCCGTTCGCAATAGCGGCGCTTCTCCGGCTTGTCCCCGTCCTCGTTCACGACGTAGCGCGAGGCGCCGAGCGCGACGATCTCGGGTTCGGCGTCGAGCCAGCCCGAGCCGCTCGCGACCAGGACGCGGGCCGCGCTCCGCATGGAGGCCGCGACGTAGCGCCGCTCCTCGGCGGGGAAGAGGGGGTGGCCCTCGCCCTTGAGGAGGCGGAGGTTCTCGTCGGAGCCGATGACGACGTTGAGCTCCCCGTAGGCGGCCGCCTCCTCGAAGAAGCGGGCGTGCCCCGAGTGGAACCAGTCGAAGCAGCCCGTGACGATGACGCGGGGCCGGCCGCCCTCGATGGGGGCGCCGTAGGGCGGGGCCTCGTAGGGGAAGCCCCCGAGCTCGGCCGCGCGGAGGGCCCGGGGCTCGAGGCCCGCGCGCGCGCAGAAGGCGAGCTTCGCCGCGCTCGGGCCCTCGCCGGGCGGCGCGGGCTCGGGAGGGAGGACCCAGGCGGCCCCGCGCAGCCCCCCGGCCGCGCCGGCCGCGCCTGCCACGCCGGGATCGGCGGCGCCGAGCTCGAGGGTATCGGGATCGAGGGCCTCGGGGGCGACGAGGACGCGGTCGACGAAGCGCATGCTCTCGAGGAAGTAGCGCCGCTCGGCCAGGCCGAATTTCGGCGCCGCCCCCGCGACGCGCGCGACGGCCTCGTCGGGCCAGAGGCAGACGGTCAGGCTCCCGAGGCGCGAGGCCTCCTCGAGGAAGCGGATCTGCCGCGAGCGGATATCGTCGAAGGCCCCGGAGACGAAGGCGCGGCTCAAGGCTCGAGCTCCTTCCCCGGAAGGCGGACGCGGAAGCCGAAGGCGCCCGGCACCTCGCGCCCGGTCGCGACGAAGAGGTAGCCGCCGCCGCAGCCCGAGTACATGGCCCCGCCGTATTCGGCGCGGTAGGCGGCTTGGATCCCCGCGAGGTCGAGCTCGATCGTCGGATGCCGGAGGGTGGCCGGCAGGAGGGCCTCCCAGCAGAGCGTGCACTCGTTCATCGAGGCCTGGAGCCCGGCGAGGTCATGGGCCTCTATGGCCGCGAAGCAGTCCCTGCCCGAGGCCCCGAGGCGGCGGACCCAGGCCGGATCGAGGTTCTTGACGCCGAGGGGCGAGTAGCCGGAGGGCCGGGGGGCGATCGGGAGGATCTTCAGGACCGACTCGAGCCAGGCCGCGGTCCCCGGATCCGCGTTCGTCTGTACTCGCAGGGGGAAGACGCCCCCCTCGTGGCGGTGGTCGTAGTCGATGCGGCTCAGCCCCGGGTAGACCAGGCCCACCATATCCTGGCTCCCCGAGGGCTCGGCCCTGCCCGCGTTCTCGGCGGCGTAGAGCTCCCGCACCAGCGCGGCGGGCTCCCCCCGGGGCAGCCGCCCCCCCCAGAGGGCGGCCGCGGCCTTCCTCGTGCTCGTCGCCATGCCGCAGCGGTCCATGAAGCGGAACTCGGGCTCCACGGCGACGACGACCATCGAGCCGGGCGGCTCGGGGTCCCGCATCGAGACGAAGGGCTGGTCGATCCAGCCCCCCGCGAGGGCGAGGCGGTAGGGGATGCCGCCCAGCTGCGCGGCGATATCGCTCGGCATGGGGACTCCTAGCTCGCTTCGCATCGGCTCTCAGTCCACCACGCGCCTGCCGGCCGCGCGCGCGGCGCGCTGGGTCGCGATCCAGTCGTAGGTCTTCTTGAGGCCGGCCTTGAAGGGGGTCGAGGGCTCCCACTTGAGCACCTGCTTGATGAAGGTATTGTCGGAGTTGCGGCCGGCGACGCCCTTGGGTGCGCTGGGGTCGTAGCTCCGTTTCAGCTTCACGCCGCCGATCTCCTCGGCCAGGCTGACGAGATGGTTGATCTCGATGAGCTCGGAGGAGCCGAGGTTGATCGGCGTGGCTACGAGCGCGTCGCAGTGGGTGATCTTGTCGATGCCCTGCACGCAGTCGTCGATGTACATGAACGAGCGGGTCTGGGTCCCGTCGCCCCAGATGTCGATCGCGCCGGACTTCGAGTCGATGGCCTCCTGGACCTTCCGGCAGATGGCGGCGGGGGCCTTCTCGCGGCCGCCGACCCAGGTGCCGAAGGGGCCGTAGACGTTGTGGAAGCGGGCGATGAAGGTGGCCAGGCCGCGCTCGGCCCAGTACTCCTGGCAGAACATCTCGGAGACGAGCTTCTCCCAGCCGTAGCCGCGCTCGGCCATGGCGGGATAGGCGTCGCTCTCCTTGAGGGCCCGCACGCGCGGGTCCTTCTGCAGGTCGGTGTTGTAGGCGCAGGCCGAGGAGGAGTAGAAGTAGCGCTTGGCGCCGGCGCGCCAGGCGGCCTCGACCATGTGGGTGTTGATGAGGATGGAGCGCAGGCAATCGACGCGGTGGGTCTCGATGAAGCCCATGCCGCCCATGTCGGCGGCGAGGTTGTAGACCTCGGTCGCGCCCTCGACGGCGCGGCGGCAGCTCTCCTCGATCGAGAGGTCGAGGCAGAGGTTCTCGACGCCGCCCACCGTCTGGTACCACTCGGAGACCGGCTTCTTGTCGATGGCGCGGATGCGCGTGAAGCCCTTGCCCTTGAAGTACGCGACGAGGTTGCCCGCGATGAAGCCGCCGGCGCCGGCTATGGCGATGAGGTCGTCCTTGCCCGCGGAAGGGATCGGCTCCTTCGCCTTCGGGAACTGGTATTCCATGTTGTCCTCCTAAGCCGCTCTCGGCTTCTTCGCTGCTGATTCTAGGTCGCTCGGGCAGGCTCGACAATACTCGAAATGCGTATATATTATCCCATTATGCGCAACATCGCCCTCTGCATGGAGCTCTCGGACTTCTACGAGCACGGCATCGCGCGGGGGGTCGTCCGCTACGCCAAATCCCGCCCCGACTGGCGGCTCTTCGGCTACGGCTGGATGTTCCGCTCCCTGGCGAGCCTCGAGGGATGGGAGGGCGACGGGATCGTCGCGCGGATCGAGAGCGCCGCCGAGGCGGACCGCCTGGCCTCCCTCGGCCTGCCCCTGGTCGACGTCGCGGGGGCCTACCTCCGGCCGGGCTTCCGCACCGTCGCGAACGACGACCGCCTCACCGGGCGCCGCGCCGCCCTCCACCTCCGCTCCTGCGGCTTCTCGCGCTTCGCCTTCCTCGGCGTCGAGGGCACCCTTTGGTCGCAGGAGCGCAAGCGCGGCTTCGTCGAGGCCCTCGAGGAGGGGGCCGGGCCGATCGGGCGCCTGCCCAGCTTCGAGCGGAGCCTGGGCTGGTGGGAGAGCGGCCGCGAGGCGGGAGGCGAGGCCGGCGCGAGGCCGGGGGGCCTCGCCGCCTTCCTCGCCGGCCTCGAGAAGCCCGCCGCGCTCTTCGCCTGCAACGACACGACGGGCCTGCGCGCCACGGAGCTCGCGGGGAGGCTCGGCATCGCGGTGCCGGGAGCCCTGGCCATACTCGGGGTCGACGACGAGGACATCCTCTGCGAGCTCGCGAGCCCCTCGCTCTCGAGCATCCGCCTCGACTGCGAGGCCATCGGCTACGAGGCGGCGCGGGCCCTCGACGCCCTCATCGAGGGCCCCGGGGCGGGAGCCCCGGGCCCGGGGCCCGCGGAGGCCCGCCGCGCCGTGCCGCCCAAGGAGGTGGCCGAGCGCGAGTCGACGCGGGTCTACGCCTGCCCCGACGAGCTCGTCGCGCGGGCGGCCACCTTCATCCGCGCCCGCGCGCACGAGGGGATCGGCGTCCCCGAGGTCCTCGCCGCCGTCCCCGCCTCGCGCCGCTCCCTCGAGACGCGCTTCCGCAGGGCCCTGGGCAGGAGCCTCCACGAGGAGATCGTCCGGGCCCGGCTCGCGACGGCGCGGCGGCTCCTCGCGGAAGGGGGGCTCTCCCTCGACGAGGTGGCGTCCCGCTCCGGCTTCGGCGCGCTCCAGCGCTTCCACTCGGCCTTCAAGGAGGCCGAGGGGATCAGCCCCGGCCAATGGAGGAAGCGGCGGGGGCGCGGGTAGCCCTCGCCCCCGGGGCCGCTTTCCCACTGCCGCCTACCTCTTCCCGTACAGCGGCCCGAGGGCCTGGCAGGCGCGGTAGTCGGCGCCTTCCTTGTCCATGCCCATCGCGCTCCAGTAGCTCGGCCGGAAGATGTCGGACTCCGGCACGTTGTGCATGCACACGGGGATGCGGAGCATCGAGGCGAGGCTCAAGAGGTCGGCGCCGATATGGCCGTAGCTGATCGCGCCGTGGTTGGCGCCCCAGTTGGCCATCACGGAGTAGACGTCCGCGAAGGGGCCGGAGCCGGTGAGCCGGGGCACGAACCAGGTCGTGGGCCAGGTCGGGTCGGTGCGCTTGTCGAGCTTGTCGTGCACCTCGTCGGGCAGGGCGGCGGTGATTCCCTCGGCGATCTGGAGGACGGGCCCGAGGCCCTTAACGAGGTTGAGGCGGCTCATCGTGACGGGCATGCCGCCCTCGGTGAGGAAGTCCGAGGAGTAGCCGCCGCCGCGGAAGTAGCCCAGGGAGGCGTAGCGCCACTGGGTCGCGTCGAGGCAGGCGCCCGCCTCCTGGGGCGTGACCTCCCACCACTTCTTGATCGCGGGCTTGCCGCCGAGGCGCTGCTTGCCCGTGCCGTCCATGCAGGTCGCGCCGGAATTGATGAGGTGGATGAAGCCGTTCGCGGCCTCGCCCGAGGGCTTCCAGCCGGTGACGCGCTGCACGGCCTCGGGGCTCCAGTAGGTGCGCACGTCGGAGAAGATCTGCGCGCTGCCGGTGAGGAGGTGGCCGAAGAGCATGGCCACGCCGTTGAGCGCGTCGTTCTCGGTGGCGACGAGGTAGGGCTGGCGGATGCCGTTCCAGTCGAAGCTCGAGTTGAGGACGGTCTCGAGGAAGTCGCCGTTGGGGAAGTGGTCGGTCCACTGGCGCTGGCCCTGGAAGCCCGCGAGGATGGCGTTGTGCCCGAGGGCCTCCTCGTCCAGGCCCTTGCGCCGCAGGTCGGGGTTGCCGGCCATGAGGTCGCGCACGATGAGCGCCATCTTCACGCTCGTCTCCCAGGACTTGTCCTTGCGGGCGCGGGGATGCTGGGCCTCGGGAGCGTTGTTGTCCGGGCCCTCCTTGCAGTTGGCCTTGGTCCACTCGAGGGCGCGCTTGTACTCGGCCTCGGAGTAGATCTTCTCGTCGACGCGGCGCACGATCTCGCTCATGTCGACGTACTCGTTGCGCATCCCGAGGTAGTCCTGGAAGAAGTCGGGATCGACGATGGAGCCCGCGATGCCCATGGACACGGAGCCGATGGAGAGCTGGCTCTTGCCGCGCATCCAGGCCGCCGCGAGGCCCGCGCGGGCGAAGCGGAGTATCTTCTCGGCGACGTCGGCGGGGATGGTCGCGATGCTGCTCATGTCCTGCACGTCCCGGCCGTAGATGCCGAAGGCGGGCAGGCCCTTCTGGCTATGGGCCGCGAGGACCGCGGCGAGGTAGACGGCGCCGGGCCGGTCGGTGCCGTTGAAGCCCCAGACCGCCTTGATGGTGGCCGGGTCCATGTCCATGGTCTCGGAGCCGTAGCACCAGCAGGGCGTCACGGTGAGGGTGACGGCGACGCCCTCGCGCTCGAACTTCTCCTGGCAGGCGGCCGCCTCCGCGACGCCGCCTATGCAGGCGTCGGCGATCACGCACTCCACGGCGTGGCCGCTCGGGTGCCGGAGCTTCTCGGAGATGAGCCTCGCGGCCGCCTTGGCCATGCCCATCGTCGGCTCCTCGAGCGACTCGCGCACGCCTCGGCGCCTCCCGTCGATGGTCGGCCTGATGCCGATCTTCGGCAAGCTGCCGCGGAACCTCGCGGCCGGGGCCTGTACCTTCATCTCGTTCACGTCAGCCATGGAGAACCTCCGTCGATCAGTAAATCATAGCGGCGCGCGGCTCCCTAGCCGTGCCGTATCAGCGTAGTCTTGAGCCGGACCACCTCCGGCTCCCCCTGCCGCGAGCCCTCGATCCGGTCGAGGAGCATCCGCGCGGCGAGGGCGCCCATCTCCGCGATGGGCTGGGAAACGGAATACCGGCAGCACTGCAGGAGGGGCGAGTAGGGCATCTCGTCGAAGGCGGCCAGGACGACCCGGTCCCGGTAGGCCCTGCCCTCCGTCATGAGGTAGTTCGTGGCGCCGACGTGGTTGTCCGCGTTGACGACGAAGTACGCGTCGGGCGCCCCGGGCCGCGAGAGCATCTCGGCCATGGAGCCGTAGCCCGACTCGATGTGGAGGCTCCCGAAGCGCTCGAAGTCCGGCTCCACGGCGAGGCCGGCCTCGGCCATGGCCCGGCGGTAGCCCTCGTGGCGCTCGCGCGCCGTCGTGACGGCGAGGCTGCCCCCGAGGAAGCCTATGCGGCGGAAGCCGTCGCCTATGAGGGCGCTCGTCGCCTCGTAGGCGCCGCCCTCGTTGTCGACGAGGACCGCGTCGACGGAGAGGTCCCGGGCGAGCCGGTCGATCAGCACCACGGGGATCCCCCGCTCCTGGACCCCGCGGACGTGGCGTCCCTTCTCCGTCGCCGGTATCATGACCACCCCGTCCACGAGCCGCTCGGCGAGGAGCTGGAGGCGCTTCGCCTCCTCCCCCGCGCTCTCCCACGAGGAGCAGACGATGAGGCCGTAGCCGTGGGCGGAGAGCTCCCGGTCCATGCTCTCGGCCAGGAGCATGAAGAAGTCGCTGGCCAGCTCGGGGGCGATGACGCCGACCGTCCTCGTGGCCCTCGTCTTGAGGCTCCGGGCCACCTGGTTCATGTTGTAGCCGAGCTCGGCTATGGCCCGCCGGACCTTGGCGGCCGTGCCGGGGACCACCCGGCCGTCGCCGTTGATGACGCGCGAGACCGTGGCGGTGGAGACGCCGGCGGACTCGGCCACGTCGCGGATGGTGGCCGTCCGTTCCCTCACCTGCGCGTCCTCGGGCGCCCCTGGCGCGTCGGGCGGGCCGGGCGTATAATGCCGCTTCCTGGGGAGGGAAGGCCATGAACGACGAAGCCGCCAAATTCTGGAGCGATTTCGAGGCCGAGACGGGCGAGAAGGTCCAGGCGCGGGCCATCGGCACCTACTTCGAGCCCGGCGACGAGCGGGGCGTCTGGGGCCTGCTCATCCTCACCGATGCGTCCTTCCGCTTCAAGCACCTCCCCAGCGAGAACTGGATCTCGGCGCTGTTCAAGTCCCATAGGAATGCCCCGTCTCCGTCCCGCGCGATCGACATAGTCGTGCCGCGCGCCGAAATCTCCTCGCTGGACGAGCCCCGCCGCGGGCCCCTCGCCCGCCTGTTCGGCCCCGTCTTCCCCCGCTTCACCCTGGCCTGGGAGGGCGGCGCGAGGCGCGAGACCTTCGCCGCCGATCCCTCCTCCGACCTCCTCCGCGGACTCCGGGAGGCCGCCGGCCGCTAGCGCCCTACCTCCGGGCGTTCTTGTTCATGTCCATGAATACCGCCACGATGATGATCACGCCCTTCATGAGCAGCTGGTAGTAGGAGTCCACGCCCAGGTAGGTCATGCCATAGTTGATGATGCCCAGGGTGAGGACGCCGACGATCATGCCGCCCATCGTGCCGACGCCGCCGGTCTGGGAGACGCCTCCTACGGTGACCGCGGCTATGGCGTCGAGCTCCATGCCGTTGGCGGTGAGCGCGTTCGCGAGGCCGAGCCGCCCCGCCTGCAGCACTCCGGCGATGCCGTAGAGCACGCCCGCGTAGAGATAGACCATCACGAGCTCGCGCTCGACGTTGATCCCGGACACGCGGGCCGCGACGGGGTTGCCGCCTATCGCGTAGAAGTTGGTCCCCCGCCTCGTATGCCGCAGCAGCACCCAGACGACGAAGGCCGCGAAGGCCACGTAGATGGCGAGGTAGGGCACGGGCCCGAGCGAGCCCTGCGAGATGTTCTTGAAGGGCTGCTTGAGCGAGCCGACGACGGCGGCCTTGGTGTAGATGAGCTGCAGCCCCCGCGCGATGGACAGGGTGCCCAGGGTGGCGATGAAGGCAGGCAGCTTGCCGTAGGCCACGAGGAGGCCGTTGACGAGCCCGCACAGGGCGCCGGTCATGAGCCCCGCGGCGATGGGCACGAGGATGACGAAGTCCTTGCCCGCGTAGAGGGCCGCGGCGTAGTCCGGCGTCTGGGCGAAGGAGGCGGAGACGCTCGCCACGAGGCAGACGACGTAGCCGATGGAGAGGTCGATCCCCCTCGTGATGATGATCATGCCGACGCCCAGGGCGGCGAAGGCGCGCACCGACTCGGCGATGAGCAGGTTCTGGATGGAGTCCAGGCCGAAGGCCCGGCCGCCCGTGAGGGCCCCGAGGGCGAGGGCGAGGACCACGAAGGTCACGATGTTCGTGTTCTTGCTCAAGAAGGCGCGGAGGCCCCGGGCGGGAGCCTGGGCCGTTACGGTGCTGCTGGCTGCCAAGGGAGCCTCCTTCATACGAATTGCGTCGCGAGGCGCATGATGTTCTCTTGCGTGGCCTGCTTCCCCTCGAGGGTGCCGGTGTGCCGCCCGGCGCAGAGGACCATGATGCGGTGCGACATGCCCAGGAGCTCGGGCATCTCGGACGAGACCATGATGATGGACTTCCCGTTCCTGGCCAGCTCGGCCATGATCGTGTAGATCTCGTACTTGGCGCCGACGTCGATGCCGCGCGTCGGCTCGTCCATGATGAGGATGTCCGGCAGTGTCATGAGCCAGCGGCTCACGAGGACCTTCTGCTGGTTGCCCCCCGAGAGGTTCTGGATCTGCGTCCCCATCGAGGGGGTCTTCGTCCGGAGCGCCTCGTTGAGCTTGGCGGCCTCCGACTCGATCCTCCGGTGCTCGAGCAGGCGGGCCTTGCCCAGGTAGCGCCCGAGGGAGGCGACGGAGGTGTTCACCGTGACCGAGAGCAGGGGGAAGATGCCCGAGCCCCGGCGGTCCTCGGTGATGAGGCCCAGGCCGTGGGAGATCGCGTCGCGCGGCGAGCGCACGCGGACGAGCCCGCCGTCGACGAGGATCTCGCCCGAGGCGACCTCGCGGAGCCCGAAGAGGGCCTCGACGAGCTCGGTGCGCTGCGCCCCGACCAGGCCGCCGATGCCGAGGATCTCGCCCCGCCTGAGGTCGAAGCTGACGTCCCGGAAGGAGCGCGGGTTCGCGGCGGTGAGGCCGCGGACCTCGAGGCGGACCTCCCCGGGAACCGAGGCCACGGGCGGGAAGCGGTCGGTCGTGTCGCGGCCGACCATGAGGCGGATGAGGCCGTCCTCGTCGAGCTCGCTCGCGGCGTAGGTGCCGACCATCCTGCCGTCGCGCATGACGGAGACCTCGTCGGCGATCTGGAATATCTCGCTCATCTTGTGCGAGATGTAGATGACGGCGACGCCCCGGGAGCGCAGGTCGCGGATGATCCTGAACAGGTGCTCGGTCTCGGTCTCGGTGAGCGAGGAGCTCGGCTCGTCCATGACCACCACCGAGGCGTCGTACGACACCGCCTTGGCGATCTCGCAAGCCTGCTGCTTCGAGATGGACAGGCCGCCCATCCGGTCGGCCGGATCGATCTCCATGTCGAGGCTCTTCATGAGGGCCGCGGTGTCCTCGTGCATCTTGCGGTGGTCGAGGAAACGCAGGGGCCCGAAGGAGCGCATGGGCTCGCGGCCGAGCCAGACGTTCTCCCGCACGGAGCGGTCGGGCACGTTCAGGAGCTCCTGGTGGATCATGGAGACGCCCGAGACGAGGGCGTCCTTCGCGCTGTGGAACTTGACCTTCGCGCCCTTGAGCACGATATCGCCCGAGTCCTCGCGGTAGATGCCGAAGAGGCACTTCATCAGCGTCGACTTGCCGGCGCCGTTCTCGCCCATGAGGGCATGCACGGTGCCCGGGCGGACCTTGAGCGTGACGTCGTTCAAGGCCTGGACGCCCGGGAAGCTCTTGGATATCCCGAGCATCTCGAGGACGTAGCCCGAGGCCGTATCGTTCGGCATCTATACCCCTCCGGAACCAGATGAAGAATTTTCCCAACGCAGAGGACGCAGGGGAGAGGGAGGAAAGGGAAAAAGGAATTGAGAGAGGGAAAGGGGGGAAGCGATCATCCAAATCCTCTCGTCCCCATCTCCCTCTTTACATCCCGTTCTTCCCTCCGCGCCCTCTGCGCCCTCCGCGTTTATTTTATCCTAGGATCGGATTACTTCACGAATTCCTTGTAGTTGTCCTTCGTGACGGCCTTGAAGGGGACGAGGTAGCACTGGCCGATGACGGCGGCGTCGTTGGCCGGGGCCTCGTCGCCGGGCGTGGTCTCGGGCTTCAGGCCCCAGGCCTCGAAGCCGGCCTTGTACTTGCCCTGCGCCATGGCGAGGGCCAGCTCGAAGGCGGTGGAGGACTGGCCGACGGAGTCCTGGAGGACCGTGGCGTAGAGCTTGTTCTCGGACATGGACTTCAGGGCGACCTGGGTCGCGTCGACGCCGAGGACGGGCACCTTGAGGACCGTGCCGTCGCCGTCGGTATCCTTGGTCAGGTCCTTGGGATCGTCCACGTACTTCGCGGTGAGGAGGGACTCGACGGCGCCGAGGGCCATGCCGTCGTTGTTGGTGATGACGATGTTGAACTTGCCCTTGAAGGCGGCGATCCAGGCGTCCATCTTCTGCTGGGCCTCGTCCGGCTTCCAGTTGGCGGTGTCCTGGGCGACGACGTTCACGGTGTAGCCCTTGTCCTTGAGGCCCTGGAGGACGGCGTCGGTGCGGTACTTCTGGGCGGGGTGGCCGAGCTGGCCGAGGAGCATGAGGGCGTTGATCGTCTTGTTCGCGCCGAGCTTCTTCGGGTTCTTCTGGAAGTAGTCGTCGATGATCTGCGCCTGGATCTGGCCGGCGACGGACTCGGGGCTGGAGGCGAGGAAGAAGTTCTTGCCGACCTTGAGGGCCGCGACGGAGGGCTGGATGTTGGAGAAGGCGGCCCCGCCCTTCTTCTTGGCGATGGCCTGGGCCATCTGCTCGGTGGCCTCGGTCTGGTTCGGGACGATGACGAAGTACTTCACGCCCTGGCTGAGCAGGGTATTGAGCTGGTCGAGCTGGGTGGCCTGGTCGGATCGGGAGTCCAGGAGCTTGAGCTCGACGCCCGCCTTCTCGGCGAGGACCTTGACGTTGGCCGCGTAGTCGGCGACGAACTGCTCGTCCAGGTTGCGGATGAGGGCACCGATGACGGGCTTGCTCGACTTGGACTGGCAGCCGATCAGGGAACCGGCCGCGAGGACGACGAGGGCCAGTGCGAGAATGGACATTCTCTTCATAACGCTCTCCTCTTTGAATCTCTCTAGCCAGCGCGACGCGCTGGCCGAATGCCGAAGCAGGGACCTACCTGGAAACCGGGATGACGCCCTTCTTGAGGATCACGTTGCCGTACTTGACCGTCTCGCCGGTCATGACCACCGCGAAGGCCTTCCTGGCCCGCTCGTAGAAGGCGAAGCGCTCGATCCAGGCGAAGGGCGGGGTGCCCGGCCAGCGCCCATCGATGGCCGAGCGATAGGCCAGCTCCACCGAGGGGTCGAGCTCGTCCCCCGGCACCGGCGCCATCAGCATCACCGGAGCCTCGACGTAGGAGTCGAGGTTGATGAGGCCGAGGATTCCGTCGAGGAGCTCGGGGATGCGGATCCCGTCCGCGCGGATGACGCGGGAGTTGGTGGAATCGCCGGGGAAGAAGGCGTCGGCGAGGACGATCTCGTCGCCATGGCCCATTCGATGGAGGGTGGAGAGGAGCTCGGGGGAGATGCAGGGGGCGATGCCGATCAGCATGGTTCCTCCAGGGGAGCCGGATGGCTTGCGACAGCTATCCTTGCAGATGTAATCGTTTACCATAAACCTCAAACTGTCAACAAAAATTTGTAAACGATTACACGAATTTCCCCCAGCTCACATGCGGTCGATCCGGGCAAGGGGCGCCGGACCCGATCTGCCCCGCGGCCGACCCCCCTTGCACCGCCCCCCTTCGGCGGCCCCGCGGCGCCGGACGAGGAGGGCCTACAGGGCGAGCCGGTAAATCTCCCGGACCTCGTCCGGGCCGAGGGGCAGGAAATGGCCGAGCTTCCGGCTGCCGCCCTCGGTCGCCTTCGCGGCCATCTCCTCGATCCGCTCGCTCCCGATGCCCAGGCCAGCGAGCCTGATCGCGAGGCCGAGGGAGGACCAGAAGGCCTCGAGGCGGGCTATGCCCTCGCGGGCGCTGCGCTCCGGATCGACGAAGGACTGCTCGACGCCCCAGACCTCGACCGCGTAGCGCAGGAAGCGGGCCGGGTCGTGGGAGAAGACAAGCTTCATCCAGGCGGGGAAGATCGTCGCGAGCCCGGCCCCGTGGGCTATGTCGTAGGCCCCCGAGAGCTCGTGCTCGATCTCGTGGGAGCCCCAGTCTCCCTCGCGCCCGGTATTGAGGAGGTTGTTGTGGGCGATCGTGCCGGCCCACATGAGCTCGGCCCAGGCATCGTAGTCGTCGCGCTTGCGCATGACCCGCGGCGCCGCGTCGATGACCGTCCGGAGCGTGGCCTCGATGAGGCGGTCGGTGAACTCGACGGGCCGCGAGTTGGTGAAGTAGCGCTCCATGAGGTGGGACATGATGTCGGCGACCCCGTTGGCGACCTGGGCGTCGGGCAGGGTGAAGGCCAGCTCGGGATCGAGGATCGAGAAGCGGGGGTAGACCAGCTCGGAGTTGAAGGCCCGCTTGAGCCAGCCATCCTCCTTCGTGATCACCGTGCCCGTGCTCGCCTCGCTGCCCGCCGCGGGGATGGTCAGGACGGTGCCGACCGGGAGGGCGGCCCGGGGCTCGGCCTTGCCGGCGTAGAAGTCCCAGACGTCGCCCTCGTAGGGCACGCCCGCGGCTATGGCCTTGGCCGAGTCGATGGCGCTCCCCCCGCCGACGGCGAGGACGAGGCCGAGTCCCCGCTCGCGGCAGAGCCGAATGCCCTCGCGCACGAGGGAGAGGCGCGGATTGGGCTTGACCCCGGGCAGCTCGACCACGGAGATGCCCGCGGCGGCAAGGGAGGCCATGAGCCGGTCGTAGAGGCCGGTCCGCTTGATGCTCCCGCCGCCGTAGTGGAGGAGGACCTTCGTGGAGAAGGCGGCGGCCTCCTCGCCGACCCGCGCCTCGGTCCCGCGGCCGAAGATGATCTTGGTGGGATTGCGGAAGGTGAAGTCGTCCATGCGGGCCCCCTATTCCAGCTCAGTATACGGCATAGGCAGGCGGGCCGCGAGGGCCCGGACAGGCCCGATATGGACGAGGCCGATCGGGAGAAGCTATAGTCGCGGCATGAGCAGCGAAAGCCCCTGCCTCGTCGTGTGCCTGAACCCGGTGATCCAGAAGACCCTCGCTTACGCGGGTATCCTCAAGGGCGAGGTCAACCGCTCGGCCGAGCATCGCGTGGACGCCTCGGGCAAGGGCGTGAACGTGGCCCGGGTCCTGACCCAGTCCGGCCGCCGCGCCATCCACCTCACCCAGGCGGGCGGCCCCACGCGCGAGTGGTTCCTCTCGCTCTGCGCCGCCGACGGCCTCGAGCTGCGCTGGGTCGAGTCGGGCTCGGAGATCCGCTTCTGCTACACGATCGTCGACCGGGCCGACGGCACGGCCACCGAGCTCGTCGAGGAGGCCCAGCCCGTGGCGCCCGGCACCGGCGCCCTGGTCCTCGCGGAGTTCGACCGGGCCCTGCCCGAGTGCGGGGCCGTCGTGATCTCGGGCACCAAGGCCCCGGGCTTCGAGGAGCATGTCCTGCCGGAGATGGCGCGGCGGGCCAAGGCCGCGGGCAAGCTCCTCGTCCTCGACATCAAGGGCGCCGACCTCAGGGCCTGCCTGCCCTTCGGGCCCGACCTGGTCAAGCCCAACCTCGCCGAGCTCCTGGCCACCTGGCCCCTCGCCGATCCGGCCCGGGCCGGCCTTCCGGAGCTGCGCGCCCACGTCGCCGCGCTCGCCGCGCGGCTCCAGGGCGAGGGGGGCAGCCGCCTCGTCGTCACGCGCGGCCCCGAGCCGGCCTGGTACTGGGACGGCGGGGCGCTGCGCGAGGAGCCCGCGCGGGCCTGCGCCCCCCTCAACCCCACGGGCTCGGGCGACGCCTTCACGGCCGGCCTCGCCGCGGTCCTGTCGGCCGGGGGCTCGATGGCCGAGGCCGTGGCCGAGGGCATGCGCCTCGGCGCCCGCAACGCCGAGCTGCTGAAGCCCGGCTCGATCCTCTAGCCCTGGCCTAGCCCAGGATCGCCCGGTCCGCCCGGGCCAGGTCGGGGGCCGTCCAGTCGGCCCCGGCCCCGCGCAGGGCCGCGGCGTCGAAGCTCCCCGTGATGCCCAGGCAGGCGCAGCCCGCGGCCTTGGCCGCCGCTACGCCGCTCAACGCGTCCTCCACGACGAGGCAGCGGCCCGGGTCGGCGCCGAGGCGGCGGGCCGCCTCGAGGTAGATGTCGGGGAAGGGCTTCTTGCGCGCCACGTCCAGGCCGTTCACCACGGCGTCGAAGGCATCCTCGCCCAGGCCGAGCTCGCGGAGGTTGGCCTCCATCTTCGGGCGGTCGGCGCTCGTGGCGAGGGCGGTCTTGAGGCCCCGCTCCCGGCACTCCCGCACGAAGGCCGCAGCCCCGGGCAGCTCCGCGAGCTTGCCGCGGATCAGCTCGCCGTAGATGGCGTAGGTGCGCTCCTTGTCGGAGGGCAGGTCGAGCCCGATGCCGCGCTTCTCCGCGACGCCGCCCAGGAAGCGGTCCTCGCCGGTCCCGACGAAGGGGAGGAATTCCTCGGCCTCGACCGCGGCCCCGTGGCGCTCGGCGAACATCGCCGTCGCCGCCGCGATGATGAAGGGCTCGGAGTCCGCGAGGACCCCGTCCATGTCGAAGAGCACCGCCTGCAGGCGCCCGCGGGCGCCGCTCATATCGCCGGGGCCTTGGCCAGGACGAGGTCCTCGGCCTCCTTGGACCACAGGCCGTTATGCGACTTCACCGCGCGCGCGAGCTCGGCGAGGAGGGGATCGCCCCTCCCCTTCTCCTCGAGGTCGGCCAGGGCGACGAGGGGCAGGCGCTTGTGCGTGTAGATGAGCTTCTTCCCGCCGGGGATCTTGTCGAGCCGTATCGTGGTGTCGGCCACCGCGTCGAGGCCGCCCACGTGGGTGATCATGGCCACCGGGTTGAGCGTCCCCGCCGCCATCATGGCCAGGGACTCGACGATGTCGTCGGTGTTCCCGCCGGAGGTGCCGACGAGGTGATGGGACTCGTAGTGGACGTCGTAGAAGTTGAGCGATGCCGAGAAGGAGGTGTCGGTCGGGCCGGCGAAGAAGTTGAGGCAGCCGTCGGGCCCGAGGAGGCGGTCGCCGAGCTCGACCACGGGCCGCACCGGGGCGAAGACGAAGACGTCGTCGAAGAGCTTGCCGCCGTTGAGCCCGCGCAGGCGGGCCACGGGATCGGGCAGGTCCCTCGTGTTCACGTAGCGGAGCTCGACGCCGTTGCGGGCCGCCTCCTCGACGGTGAAGATCGAGGCGGCGCGGGCGAGGCGGGCCTCGTCGATGTCGGTGACGACCACGCGCGCGGGCCTGCGGGGGGCGTGCATCGCGTAGTCGATGGCCCCCATGCCCATGGGCCCCACGCTCGCGAGGAGGGCCAGGCTCCCGCCCTCCTTGATGCCCATCTCGTGGACGTAGGAGCCGCCGCGGGTGTGGTACTGGGCGTGGTAGGCGCCCACGATGCAGGACATCGGCTCGGAGAGGGAGCCCATGAAGAAGGCCTCGGCCTCGTACTCGAGGAGGCAGCCGGACTCCATGACCTCGGCGGGGATCACGACGTAGGTGGCGTCGCCGCCGATGTGGGGATAGGAATAGCCGGGGGCCCAGAGGCTGCCTTGGTAGTTCAGGGCGGGCTGGATGGCGAACTTCTGCCCGGGCGCGAAGCGGCCCCGCCACTTCTTCCCCACCTCGACGAGCTCGCCGCAGAACTCGTGGCCGACGATCACCGGGTTCGAGGCCAGGGGGGCGCGCACCCGCTTGTGCTTGTCGCCCTGCATGGCGAGCTTGTGGCTCGACATGCAGATCGAGTCGGAGACGACCTTGGCGAGGATCTCGTCGTCCTCGATCGCGGGGAGATCGAACTCCTCGAGCCGCAGGTCGTCGATCCCGTAGAGCCGCACCGCTTTGGTCTTCATGCTTCCCCCTTACTCGCCCGCGCCGCCGACGAGGGCCAGGTAGGCCCGCCGGTAGGCTTCGAAGCCCGCGGCCCCCGGCAGGGGGTCCACGCGCTGGTAGTCGACGTCGAATCTCCCGGCGAGGCCCTCGAGGCCGCCTGGCCCCCCTTCGAGGGCGGCCAGGGCGGTCAGGGCCGCGCCGAAGGCCGTGGCCTCGGCCAGGTCGGTCAGGTAGACCGCCCGGTCCCCCAGGGCCGCGGCGAGGAGGGCGTTGTAGTCCGCGTTCTTGCGGAAGCCGCCCTCGGTGTAGACCTCGGTCCCCTTGCCCAGGCCCGCGCGGGCGAGGGCCACGGTGGTCTGGACGACCAGGGAGGCGTTGAGGACGGCCATGGCCCTGCGCTCGTCGCGCAGGAAGGGCGGCATCGCCCTCCCCGCCTTGATGTCGTCCAACGCGTACTCGCGGCCGGCCTCGACCGCCCGGGCCCGCGAGCCGGGGAACTGCCCCGAGCCGGGCACGACCTCCGGCAGGATGAAGGCCGAGCGCTCCTCGAGGACCGCCGGGTAGGCGAGGGCCCCGGGGTCGGCGGCCGGCCGGCCGGAGGCCTCGGCTATGAGCCTGCCCCAGGTCTCGTACTCCATCCCGCCCAGGAAGATCGCGGTCTTGACCGGCTTCATGAGGGCCGAGCGGTTGAAGAATACCACCTTCCCGAGCTCCCCGGGCTCGAAGCCGTAGCCCTCCTGGGGATGCATGAGCACGCACCAGGTGCCCGTCGAGTTGAGGATGAAGTCCCGGCCCCGGCCCTTGAGGATGTGGGGCAGGAGGGAGGCGTTGGAGTCGTGGATGCCCATCGTCACGATCGTCTCGGGCGAGAGGCCGGCGCGGGCGGCGACCGAGGGCTCGAGCTTGCCGAGGACCTCCCAGGAGGGCCGCAGGGGCGAAGGCATCTTGGCGGCCGCGCCGAGGGCCTCGGCAACCGAGGAGAAGCGCTCGCGCAGCTGGTCCCAGAGGTAGGTGTGGCAGCACATGTAGGTGCCCTCGGAGGCGGCCCGGCCGGTGAGGCGGAAGCCCCAGTACTGGGGGTAGGAGAGGACGCGGGCCGCGCGGGCGTACTCCGCGGGGAAGCGCTCCTTGAGGAAGAAAAGGCCCTTGGCCGGGTTGATCATCGCGGAGAGCTCGGGCGTGCCCGTGACGGCCTGGAGCTCCTCGCGGACGCGGGCGCCCGGCGGGAGCCGGGCGCCCGCGAGTCGGTAGAAACGCTCGTGGAACTCCGGCCCCGGCTCGTGCGTGTAGTACAGGCAGGGCGCGCAGGGCCTGCCGTCGGGCCCGACGAGGACCATGGTGGCCCCGTGGGTCGCGACGGCTATGGCGCCTATCGCGTGGCGCCGCCCGAGCTCGGCGAGCCGCTCGAGGAGCCACTCCTCCATGCCCGCAAGGTCGTGGGCCGGCAGGCCCTCGTCCCCTACGGGCAGGGGCTCGAAGCTCCGCGAGACCGCGTCGAGGCAGCGCAGGCCCTCGTCGTAGACGGCGACCTTCTTGTTCGTCATGCCGATATCGATGACGGCGATGGCTCTCTTCATGGCTTTCCCCTAGGCGAGCATGACCTGGCCCCCCGTGACGGGGAGGGCCTGGCCGGTCTCGTAGGCCTGCTCGACGGCGTAGTAGATGGCCCGCATGACGTCGGCCCCCTCGCAGCCGCGGCGCATGGGCACCTTGGCCTCGTAGTAGGACCTGACCTCGGCTATCGTCTTGGCGCCGGGCACCTTGCCCGAGCGCAGGTACTGGACGAAGAGCCCCCGGTCCGGGTCGGACCACAGGGGCCCGTCGAGGAAGTTGCCCGGGCAGATGGCGTTGACCTTGATGCCGTGCTCGACGAGCTCGAGGGCGAAGCTCTGCACCAGCCCGATGCCCCCGAACTTGGAGCCGGCGTAGGCCCCGTTGCGGTTCGAGCCCTCGAGGCCGGACTTCGAGTTGACCTGCACGATATCGGTCGCCCAACGCGGGGCGGTCCGCCGCTGCCTCCGCAGAAGGAGGCCGGCGTACTTGGCCACGAGGAAGAAGCCGTGGTAGTTCACCTCGGTCACGAAGCGGAAGGAGGCCGAGTCCTGCTCGAGCACGGAGCCGGCCTTGAGGACCCCCGCGTTGCTCACCACGAGGTCGAGCCCGCCGGCGATCGCGGCCGCCTGGTCGAACATGGCCCGCACCGAGGCCTCGTCGGAGACGTTGACCGCGAGCCCGAAGGCCGCGGCGCGGCCCGACTCAGCGTTTATCGCGGCGGCCAGCTTCTCGGCCCCCGCCGCGTTCAGGTCGGCCACGAAGACGGTCGCCCCCGAGGCCGCGAGGCCCCGGGCGATCTCCTCGCCGAAGCCCTGGGCCCCGCCGGTCACCAGGGCGACGCGGCCTCGCACCACGGCCTCGCGGCCCTCCGCGCTCCCCGCCGCGGCGGGCGGCCGCGGGGCCGGGGCGAAGGCCGCGCAATCGGCCCTGGCGGCCCGGGCCCGGGCCTCGCCGACCTCCGCCCCGGGCCAGTAGGCCGCCGCGGCCTGCCCGTCGCGCGCGACGACGCAGCCGGGAACGAGGCCCGAGCGGGCGGGGTCGGCGGCCCTCCAGGCGGCGAAGGCCGCCTGGGCGGCGCGGGCCGCGGAGTCCTCGTCGAAGCCGGAGGCGGAGCCGCGGGCCGAGCCGGGCAGCTCGAGCTCGAGCGGGCCCCGGGCCGAGGCCGGGGGCAGGGGGCCGGGCGAGACGGCCAGCGGCGAACCGGCGGCCTCGAGATACAGGCCGCGCGCCAGGGGCGCCGCCAGGGAATGATCTAGTTCGCTCATCGCGTGTACCTGCCCTTCGCGAGCTCGGTGATGACGTCGGCGGCCGCGCCGGGACGCCCCGGGGCGAGCGCGCGCCCGGCCCGGGCGTAGGCGGCGATCCGGGAGCCGAGGCCCTCGGCCGCCAGGGGATTGTCCGGGGAGAAGAGGCCCAGGCGGGGATCGATCGAGGACAGGCGCTCGTGGGCCACGAGGGCCCAGGTCGTGCCGACGAGGTGGCGGAAGCGGGCCTCGCGCAGCTCGGGGCAGCTGAAGGACTGCCTCGGCTGGTTGATGTCGACCCCGGAGATCTCCATCAGGCCGTGCCGGGCGCAGAGGGCCTGCACCCGCTCGAGCTGGGCCCGGCTGTTGCGGGGCGGCATGTAGGCGATCGCGAGGTAGCCGAGGCCCGCGACGTACTCGAACAGCTCGTCCAGGAACTCATCCTCGAACTTTTCCGCCTTCTTGTCCCCCGTGGGGGACTCGCCCACGTCGCCCAGGTAGGCGTAGGCGGGCACCGCGCCGATCGAGCGCGCGAGGGCCACGGCGGCCCGGGCATCGGGGCACTCGAGCTCGTCGGGCTGCTCGAAGATCCCGTCGAGGAAGCCCATCTTGAGGAGGCCGAGGAGGTCGTACTCGAGGTAGGGATTGGCCGGGTCGGCGAGGAGGGCCGCGGCCTTGGGCGAGGGCCGTATGCCGAGGCTCCGCTCCAGGCCCTCGACGAGGCCCGGCCCCCGGCCGAAGCGGCCGACGAGGCGGGAGGCCGCGGCGGCGAGGAGGTGGCGCTCGGTCAGGCCTCCCCCCTCCCGAGCCATCGAGCGCGCGAGGACCTCGGCATCGAAGTCCAGGCGCGGCATGCCGGCCTCCGCGAGGCGGTCGGAGGCGGCCTCGGCCATGCGCCGCGTGCGCTCGACCCGGCGCGCGCGGATCGGGGCGAGGAAGGCGTCGAGCTCGTCGACGCGATTCGCGGGCACTCCCTGGATGGTCATGTAGGCGATGCCGGCCGAGTCGGGGCTGTTGATCTTGCGGCCGGCGAAGGCCGCGGCCGCGGCCCCGCCCTCGCGGCCGAAGCCCACGCGGAGCTCGCAGCCCGTGACGCCGCCTATGCCGACCGCCGCGCAGGCCGCGACCATCTCGCGGGACGCCGAGATCGAGTCGTGGTCCACGGAGCCGGCGACCTCGAGGCCGGCCTCGCGGGCGCGGAGGGCCGCCATCGAGGGGCTGTAGGGGCTGAAGCTGTAGATCGTGTGGACGTGGTTATTGACCTCGCCGCCCTCCCCCGGACCGGCCAGGGGCGGGGGCAGGCCCCGCGCGAGCTCGCGCAGGGCCTCGAGGCGCCCCTCGCGGCCGGCGGCGGGGTCGTTGGCCCTGCCGAGCAGGTAGTCTCGGTCGCCCATCGCGCCCTAGACTCCCGCGCGCGCGCGGCGCGCCAGCTCGAGGACGGACTGCGCCGTGGCCGGCGCGTGGCCGGGCAGGGGCAGGATCCGCTCGTGGATCGCGTCGAGGATCCACGGGGCCTGGGGGAAGTAGAGGGCCTCCATCTCCGCGGCCGGCGTGATCCAGTTGCGGCTCCCGACCACTGCCACGGGGGCGTCGAGGGAGTCGAAGGCGAGGGTCTGCACGTTGGACGCCACCGTATGGAGGAAGGAGCCCCGCTCGGCCGCGTCGCTGGCGAGCAGGAGGCGCCCCGTCTTGCGCACGGACTCGACGAGCTTGTCGTAGTTCAGGGGCGCGATGAAGCGGAGGTCGATGACCTCGGCCTCGAGGCCGTACTTGTCCTTCAGGACCTTGGCCGCCTCCATGGCCTTGTAGAGGGTGGCGCCGAGGGTGGCTATGGTGAGGTCCTTGCCCGCGCGGCGGAGGGCCGGCTCGCCCTCGGCGACCTCGTAGTAGCCCTCGGGCACCCCGCCGGACTCGAACTCCTCGCCCTTGTCGTAGAGGAGCTGGCTCTCGAAGAAGACGACGGGGTCGGTGCCGCGGAGCGCGAGGTTGAGCATGCCCTTGGCGTCGTAGGGCGTGGCGGGGAAGTAGGCCTTGAGGCCGGGCACGTGGGCCACGAGGGCCGACCAGTCCTGGCTGTGCTGGGCCCCGTACTTGTTGCCCACGGAGACCCGGATGACCAGGGGCATCTTCAGGAGGCCCGCGGACATGGACTGCCACTTGGAGGCCTGGTTGAAGATCTCGTCGCCCGCGCGGCCCATGAAGTCGCAGTACATGAGCTCGACCACGGCGCGGCCGCCGGCGAGGGCGTAGCCCACGCCCGAGCCGACGATGGCCCCCTCCGAGATGGAGGAGTTGAAGAGCCGGTGGTAGGGCAGGAGCTCGGTGAGGCCGCGGTACACGGCGAAGGCGCCGCCCCAGTCCCGGTTCTCCTCGCCCCAGGCCGCCATGGTCGGGTCGAGGGAGAAGCGGTGGAGCATGGCCTCGAAGAGGGCGTCGCGGTACTGGAAGAGCTTGTTCTTGGAGACCGCCTTGCCCTCGGCGTCGAAGGCGTAGCGGGCCTTGCCCGCGAGGGCCTTCACGCGGGGATTCTCGGCGACGGGCCCGAGGAGCTCGGGCTTCCGGGCCCGGCCCTCGGCCGTCGCCTCGTCGAGGCGCTCGGCCTTCCCGTTCGAGAGCATGACCGACTCGATGAACTCGCCGCCCACGCGCCCGCTCGTCCCGTCGTCGACGGCGAGCTTGACCACGGCGGTCAGGCGCTCGAGGGCCGCGGCGCGCAAGCCCTCGAGCTCGCCCTTCGCGATGGCCTTGTTCGCGACGAGGTAGGCGGCGTAGGACTCGATCGCGTCGGCCTTCTGCCAGGCCTCGACCTCCTCCTTCGTGCGGTAGCTCGACGCGTCGGAGGGCGAGTGCCCGGAGACGCGGTAGGTGATCGTGTCGAGGAGGACCGGCCCCCGGCCCTCGAGGAGGATGGCCTTCTTCCTCGCGACGGCCTCGGCCACCGCGAGGGGATTGTAGCCGTCCACCCGCTCGGCGTGCATGTTCTCGGGATTCACGCCGGCGCCGACCCGCGCGAGGACCTGATAGCCCATGGTCTCGCCGGCGGTCTGGCCGCCCATACCGTAGAAGTTGTTGAAGAAGTTGAAGAGTATGGGCGGGGCCCCGCCGACGTCCTTGTCCCAGAGCGTTCGGTACTGGTCCATCGAGGCCAGGCACATGGCCTCCCAGACCGGGCCGCAGCCCATCGAGGCGTCGCCGATGTTGGATACGACGATGCCTCCCTTGCGGTTGACGCGCTTGAAGAGGGCCGCGCCCGTGGCGATGTCGGCCGAGCCGCCGACTATCGCGTTGTTCGGCATCGAGCCGAAGGGGGTGAAGAAGGCGTGCATCGAGCCGCCCAGGCCCCGGTTGAAGCCGGCGCGGCGGGCGAAGATCTCGGCAAGGGTGCCGTAGAGGATGAAGGAGGTCGCCAGGTCGAGGGCGCCGCGGCTCGGGATCCGCTCGGCGATCCTCAGGGTCTCGCCGCCGAGGAAGGCCTCCATGGCCCCGACCAGCTCGCGCTCGCCGAGCTTGCGCGCGGCGGAGAAGCACTTGGCGAGGATCTCGCCGTGGCTGCGGTGCGAGCCGAAGACCTGGTCCTCGGGTTCGAGGCTCGCGCACTGGCCCACGGAGGCGGCCTCCTGGCCGATCGAGAGATGGGCCGGGCCCTTGTGGTTGTACTCGATCCCGTTCCAGGCCCCCTGGGTCTTGAAGGTGTTGAGCATGGTCTCGAACTCGCGGACGTAGACCATGTCGGAGAGGATGCTCCGCAGGCCCTCGGCTCCGAAGCGCGCGAGCTCGGAGCGGTAATCGCTCTTGTACTGGTTGACGGGGATGCTGGCGATCTCGAGCTTCCCGCTCGTGCGGACGGCGGCGGGATCGACGTGCATGGACTTGGGCATAAAGCTCTACCTCTCTGTTCAGTCTATGGCCCAGATCGCCTCGCGAATGGCCTCGCAGACGGTCGGGTGGGGGAACACGATCTCCTTGGCGTCGGCGACGCGGAGCTCCTGCTCGATGAGGGCCGCCGCGCCCCAGATCATCTCGGAGGCGTAGGCGCCCACGAGGTGGATCCCGAGGACGCGGCCGTCGGCCGCGTCGGCCAGGACCTTGACCGAGCCGGGGGCGGCGAAGCCGTTTTCCGCGCAGAAGCGGCCCGAGACTCGCAGGGGCAGCGCGGCCTTCTTGACCGCGAGGCCCTTGGCCGCGGCCTCCTGCTCGGTCAGGCCGACCCCGGCCGCCTCGGGCAGGCCGTAGACGACCCAGGGCAGGGCCGCGTAGCGCATCCGGTTCGAGTCGGGCCCGCCGAGGATGTCGTTCGCGGCCACCTCGGCCATGCGGTAGGCCGAGTGGGCGAGCTGGCTCCGGCCGTTGACGTCGCCCACGGCCCAGACCCCGGGAAGGTTCGTCCGCATCCGCTCGTCCACGACGAGGCCCTTGGGACCGAGATCGAGGCCGGCCTCCTTGGCGCCCCAGCCCTCGACGTTGGCCCGGCGGCCCACGGCCATGAGGACGAGGTCGGCCGCGCAGCTCGCCTCGGCGCCCTCCTTGGTCCGGTAGAAGACCGTCCCGCCCTCGATCCGCTCGACCTTGCAGCCAAGGCGGAAGGCGACGCCCTTCATGGCGCGGCGCATGACCGGGGCCTGCTCCTTGTCCATGAAGGGGATGATCTCGTCCATCATCTCGACGACCTCGACCTCCGAGCCGAGGGCGGCGAAGAGGCCGGCGAACTCGACGCCGATGACCCCGCCGCCGATGACGCAGAGCTTCTTCGGGACATCGGCAACCGACAGGAGGCCCGTCGAGTCGAGGACCTTGGGATTATCGCGGCAGCCGGGGATGGGCGGCATGATGGGCGTGGAGCCGGTGGCTATGACGACGGCCGGGGCCTCGTGAACCGTCGAAGTCCCCGCGGCGTCGCGGGCCTCGACCTTGCCGGGCCCGAGGAGCCTGCCGCGCGCGGCCAGGACCTCGACCCCGAGCTTCTTCTCGGTGAGGGCTATGGCGCCCCGGAGCTTCTCGACGACCTCCTTCTTCCAGGCCTGCATGGCGGCCCAGTCGTAGGACAGGCCCGTCGCCGTCACGCCGAACTTCGAGCCCTCCTTGGCGTGGGCGTAGAGCTTGGCCGAATTGAGGAGGGTCTTCGTGGGCACGCAGCCCACGTTCAGGCAGGTGCCGCCTAACTCGCCCGACTCGACGAGGAGGACCTTCTTGCCGGCGTGGCCGAGGCGCTCGGCCGCGAGGTAGCCGCCGGGCCCCCCGCCGAGGATGATGACGTCGTAGGCGCTCATGCTTCCAACCTCACTTCAGAAGGAGTAGATCGATGTCGGCTATCGCGTCGGCGACGGCCTTGAGGATGCGGGCCGCGGGGGCCCCGTCGACGATCTGGTGGTCCACGGTCAGGGAGAGGCCCATCCGCGGCTCGAGGAGGGGCCTGCCGTCGGGCCCCGCGGCCACCCCGTTCACGATGGCGTCCACGCCGAGGATGCCCACCTCCGGCGCGTTGAGCACCGGGGTGAAGCTCTCGACCCCGAAGGCCCCGAGGTTCGAGACCGTGAAGGTCGCGCCGGAGAGCTCGTCGGGGCTCACGTTGCCCGCCGCGCAGGCCGCGGCGAGGCGCTTGGCCTCGGCGGAGAGCTCCCGCAGGGAGAGGAGGTCGGCGTTGCGGATGACCGGCACCATGAGGCCCCGCGGCGTGTCCACGGCCAGGCCCAGGTGGAGCCGCTCGAAGACCCGGAGCTTGCCCTCCACGAGGTGGGCGTTGACGCTCGGGAACTTCGGGATGGTCCGCGCCACGGCGAAGAGGACGAGGTCGCCTATCGTCACCTCGGCGAGGCCGGACTCGGGGCCGGCCGCCTTGAAGCGGGCGCGGAGCTCGAGGATGCGCGCGGCCTTGGCCGAGCCGTTGAAGGTGAGCTGGGCCGTGCCCGCCAATGAGGCGCGCATGCGCTCGGCGATGATCCGGCGGATGCTCTTCAGGGGCGTCTCGGCGAAACGCTCCTGGCCGAGCGCCTCGCGCCGCGTATCCTCCCGGCCCGGGGCCGCGCCGGGGGCCGCCGCGGCGGGGCCGGCCGCGAGGTCGGCGATCCCGACCCGGCCGCCCAGGGCGCTGCCCGACCGGGGAGCGCTCGCGCCGGAGGCCACGGCGGCCCGGGCCGCGGCGGTGAGGCCGGGGCCGGCGGCCAGAGCGGCCCGCAGGTCGCGCTCGATCACCCGGCCCCCGGGGCCCGTGCCCGCGAGAGCGGAGGCGTCGATGCCCTCGCGGGCCGCGAGGGCCCGGGCCCGGGGCGAGACCCCGGGGGCGGAGCCGGAGGCCGCGGGCGCCGGCCGGGAAGCGGCTGACGCGTTAGGCGCCGCAGTAGGTCCCGGCGCCGCGCTCGGGGCGGCGGCCCGGGGCGCCTCGCCGGCGGGAGCCGTCGCGGCCCCGAGGGCCGTCGCGGCCTTTAGGGCCGCGGCCCAATCCTCGCCGGCCTTCCCTATCACCGCTATGGGCGCGAGGACGGGCACGTCGTCGCCCTCGGGATGGAGGATCTTGAGGAGGACGCCCGCCTCGCCGGCGGGGACCTCGAAGCTCGCCTTGTCGGTCTCGACCTCGCAGAGCCCCTCGTCGGCGCCCACCCCCTGCCCCTCGGCCGCCTTCCAGCGGACGATGACGCAGGACTCCACCGTGTTCCCCTGGCGGGGCATGATCAGCACATGAGCCACGAGCTACCTCCGGCGAAAGGCCCGTCCTAGGCCTTCGTGACGCGTATGGAAGCCTCGGCCAGCTCGCGCGCGGCGAGCTCCCCGAGGCCGGAATCCGTGATGATGCCGTCGACCTCCGCCAGCCCGAGGACGCTCACGAAGCCCGAGCGGCCGTACTTCGAGGAGTCGGCGACCAGATAGGTCTCCTCGGCCTGGGCGCGCATGGCCTTCACGATCTCGGCCCCCTCGACGAGCTGGGTCGTCATGCCCCGCTCGAGGGAGAAGCCGTCGGTGCCCACGAAGGCCAGGCGCACGTTGAGGCCGGCTATGGTCCGCAGGGCTATGGGGCCGACCATGGCCTCGGTCTCGCGGCGGAACTCGCCGCCGGCGAGGGTGATCTGGAGGGAGGGGTTGAGGCGGGCGTAGGAGAAGACGAGGGTCGAGTTGGTCACCACGTGGACCCCGCGCTTGCCCAGGAGGTGGCGGGCGACGAGGGCGGTCGTCGTGCCCGCCTCGATCATGATCCGGTCCCCGTCGCGCACCAGCTCGGCCGCTGCCCGGGCGATGCGGTTCTTGGCCTCGATATTGAGCTGCTGACGCTCGACGATGCTCTGGTGGAGGGCCGGGTAGGCCCCGCCCCGGGAGCGGCAGAGGTAGCCCTTCTCCTCGAGGGTCTTGAGGTCGGAGCGGATGGTGACCTCGGAGACCCCGAGCTCCCGGCTGAGGAGGGAGACCGAGAGGGAGCCCCGCTCGGTGAGGAGCCTGAGAATCGTCCTTTCGCGGTCGACGAGCTCTTCGATCACTTCCGTAGTCCTTTCGAAAGACTTACGAACTACTTGTAATCTAAGAGATATCGATGGCTCTTGCAAGGGGTTCCGAAGCCATCACCCCAGCTCGACCCCAGCCCTAAAAGTTGCTCTCGACCAGGGGACGAAAGACCAGCTCGTGGATGACCGCGTCCTCGGGAGCGTATATGGCGTCGACAATTAGCCTCGCCGCGCTCTCGGGCCTGAGGTAGTCCGGGCGGGGGTTCGCGCGGAATTCCGTGTCGACTCCCCCGGGGTAGATGCCGAGGACCTTGACCCCGTACTGCCGAGCCTCCTTTTGGAGGACGGTCGTGAAGCCCCGGAGCCCGGTCTTCATGGCCGTGTAGACCCCCATGGTCTCGTTGGCGAAGAGGGCGGTCGTGCTGACGACGTTGACGATCCGGCCGCGGCGGGCGGCCGCCATATCCCGCATGGCCTCCCGGCAGAGGAGGATGGGGGCGCGGAGGTTGACCGCGTACTGGGCGTCGAGCTCCCCCGCCTCGATCTCGAGGGCGGGGGACTTGCGGGCGTTGAAGCCGGCGTTGTTCACGAGAATCTCGGGGAAGCCGCCGAGCTCCCGCTTCGCCGCCTCGTAGAGGCGGGCAGGGGCCTCGGGCTCGGCGAGGTCGAAGGCCCCGACCCGGCAGCCCGCCGAGGCGGCGAGCTCCGCGAGGAGGCCCTCGTCCCGTCCCGTGGCGAAAATCCGGGCCCCTCGCGCGGCGAGCTCGAGGACGACGGCCCTCCCTATTCCCCGCGAGCCTCCGGTGACGAGTACCCGCGGGCCATATTTCTCCATAACGACCTCCAGGCTGCTATAACTGCCACGAATCCTGTTGCGTCTTCAATCAGGAGCATAGACGAAATGCGTTAGGATTGCATGAGCGCCTTCGCCCCTCCCTTCTGCCCCTGGAAAAGCTGCGGCGAGCACCGGCTGCCAAGTTCCGCCAGGCCCTACCAGGCCTACGTCCCCTGGGGCTTCTATCCCACCAAGGCCTTCGGCCTCGTGCCCCGCTTCCGCTGCACTTCCTGCGGCAGGACCTTCTCCGTCCAGAGCTTCAGCCTCGACTACTACGCCAAGCGCGTCGTCGACTACCAGGATGTCTCGCGACGACTGTCCTCCTGCGAGTCGCTCAGAGCCATCGGCCGCAACCTCGGGCTGTCCTGCGACTCGGTGTCCAACCGCATCTCGCGGGCCTCCCGCCAGGCCATAGCCGCCGAGTCGCGGCTCGCCGCGAGCCGCCATCCGGACGAGGACCTCGCCGCCGACGGCTTCGAGAGCTTCTGCGTCTCCCAGTTCTTCCCCAACAACATCCACCTCCTGGTCGGGCAAGGCTCCCAGTTCGTGTACGCGTCAAATCACGTGACGCTCCGCCGCAAGGGAAGGATGA
>JAKLFE010000026.1 GCA_022711355.1 Spirochaetota bacterium
TCCTGGACCTTGGCCTGCCGCGCCGCGATCTTGTCGAAGTCGGCGTCGGGATCGCCGTAGGCCTCGTTGATCTTCTCGAACTCGGCGAGGAGGTCCACGACCTCCTGGACGCCCTCGGAGACGACCTCCTTCACGGTCTTGCCCGGCTCGAGGCGGGGCTCCTGCTCGAGGATGCCGATCGTGTAGCCGGGGGCCAGGCTCGTCTCGCCGAGGAACTCGGTATCCCGCCCCGCGAGGATCTTGAGCAGGCTCGACTTGCCCGAGCCGTTGAGGCCGATCACGCCGATCTTGGCGCCGTAGTAGTACGAGATGCGGATATCCTTGAGCACGGTCTTGGTGCCGTAGCGCTTGGTGACCCGATCCATCGTATAGATGATCTTCTTGTCGTCGAAGGTGGTAGCCATGCTCCCACTATAGCAAGAAAGGCGCGGGAAGGTGTAGTAATGGGCGCGCCGGCGGGCGGCGACTACCAAACAAGGCCCACCCACTGCACGGAAAGAATGCGCGGGTCCCAGCTACGGGGGAAACAGGGGTTCACTCGGTCCTAACGCTTCGCTAGGCCTTCGGCTCGGCGCGCCAGAGCGCGCCTGCGGAATCGTTCACCCCTGTTTCCCTATTCGGCGCTCATCGATTCGCGCCGAAGTCCCGCGCTTCCTTCCCAACAGCGGGTGGGCATCAATCTATGCAGCCGCCCGCCGTCGGGCTCTTCGCGAGTAGTCCTCGCGCCTTCGGCGCTCCGGGCTACTCGCTGCGATCCCTCGCGCGGGGAGAAGGGTTCGCGGGATACCCGTCGGTCCCGGGATCAGATTCGCTCCAACAGGGCCGCGAAGCCGGACGGATCTTCCAGGGGCGCCACGTGGCCGCCCTCGACCTCGATCCGCCTGGCTCCCGGGATCCCTTCGGCCAGGAGGCGGCTGGCCCGGCGGTTCTCGCTCCAGTCCCCCCGGCCATCGATAACCAGGGTGGGCACCTGCAGCTCGGCGAGCCGGGATAGGGCCGGGGGTGACAGGGGATCGAGGGGCTGGGCGTCGGCGAGGAAGAAGGTGCCCCGCTCGACGTAGATCCGGTTCATGACGGAAGCCAGAGCGCGCGCTTCCTGAATCGCCGGGGAGAACCGGGCCTTGTCCCTCTCGGGGCCGTCGAACCAGATCCGGAGCTGGAGCTCGGAGGCCGCGGCCGCGTCCCCCGCCTGGACCGCGGCGAACATCTCCATGAGGAGCGGCGGCATATCGCCCTGGGGCTGCCAGCCCGAGGGCGAGGCGTTGACCAGGCTGAGGGAACGCACCCGGGCCGGATGCTCCAGCGTGAAGTCGAGGGCCTGCTGGCCCCCATTGGAGCAGCCCACGAGGTGGAAGCTCGAAAGGCCCAGGGCGTCGACGACGGCGGCCAGCTCCCGGCGGCGGACTACGGGGCCCGTGGCGGGGTCGGAGCGGCCGTAGCCCAGCTTGTCGTAGGCCACCGTTCGGTAGCGGGCCGCCAGCCGGGCCCGGACGCCGTCCCACATGCGCCCGTCCACGAAGTCGGCATGGACGAACACGATGGCGGGGCCGTTCCCATCGGATTCGGCGTGGATCCGGCCATGGCCGGGAAGGTCGATTGCATGGTTCATAGGAACTCCTTGGTGGTATATTCGATCAGGGTGGGTGACAACCTATGTCACCCACCCTCGGGAATTCGAAAAAAAGGAGGACAGCCTGCGAGCCGATCGACTCATATCCCTGATCCTCGCCCTGCAGGACCAGGGCAAGACTACCGCGGCGCGGCTGGCCGGAGCCCTGGGGGTCAGCCGCCGGACCATCCTCCGCGACGTCGATGCTCTGTCCCTCTCGGGGGTGCCCGTCCTGGCCGAAGGCGGCCCCGGCGGCGGCATCTGGCTCGACCCGGCCTACCGCAGCTCGCTGACGGGCATGAAAGAGGCCGAGCTGCGGACCTTGCTGGTGGCCGGCGACGCCCGGCTGCTCGACGACCTCGGCTGGGGACAGACCTTCCGCGAGACCCAAGCCAAGCTCCGGGCCTCGGTGCCGCGGCGCTTCGAAAGCGGGGTAGAGCGGCTCAGGCGGCGCCTGGTCATCGACTCCCGGTGGTGGTGGCACGAGGCCGGTGAGCCGAACCTCGAGGTCCTGCAGGCCGCCGTATGGGAAGACCGGGTGATCGAGGGCGACTATCAAAGCTGGGAAGGCGGCGCCAAGGCCGTTCGGCTCGAGGCCTACGGCCTGGCCGCCAAGGCGGGCCTCTGGTACTTCGTGGGGCGCCGGGAAGGGGAGTGGCGCACGTATCGGGTATCGCGCTTCGCCTCCCTCCGAGCCGCGGAGGCCTTCGCCCGGGACCCGCAGTTCGACCTCTCGACCTGGTGGCCCGCCCACGCCGCCGAGTTCGCGGGCGAAATGGCGGGCTTCCGCTTCTCCCTGGCCCTCCCGGAAGATCGGCTGCGGTATCTGCGGGGCATCGCCCCCGGCCGCGTCGACCCGGTCGGGCCCTGGGGGCGGCCCGGCTGGGTCAGGGTCGAGCTGGGGCTCGACTCCTCGCTCTACGCCGAGCTGGTCGTGCTGGGCCTCGGCCGCCGATGCGCGATCCTCGACAATCCGCAGCTGGCCAAGGCGGTAGTCCGGCGATGCCGGGAAGGATTGGCCGCACACGAGAATGCGCCGCGAGGGAGGGCTTGACGGGGCGCGGTGCCATCGGCCACACTGCCCCCATGCGAAGCGACGCGCGCTCCTATTATCGCCGATCCTCCTCCTCGGTCGATCGGGCCCGCGGGCGCGAGTAACTTCGCCTAACGCGCCAAACAAGCCCCCCGGCCGCCGGGGGGCTTTCATTTTTTTCCGGCCCCCCGCGGGGCTTCGCCCCGGGGCGGGGCGGGAAGGAAGGCTGCTCATGGGGTACGGAACGAGGGGCTGATCGAGGCCTTCGCGAGGACGACGGCGGGCATCGTGAGCCTGGCCGAGTTCAGGGCGATGCTCGGCTCGGGCCGCAAGCTCAGGATCAAGTTCGGAGCCGACGTGACCGCGGGCTTCCTCCACATCGGCCACGCGGTCAACCTGTGGATGATGCGCGAGATGCAGGAGCGCGGCCATCTCGTCCAGTTCCTGATCGGCGACTTCACGACGAGGGTGGGCGACCCGACGGGAAGATCGGGGGGGCGGATCCCGCCCTCGCGCGAGGACATGGAGGCCTTCGCGGCGGCATTCATCCGCCAGGTCGGCCGCGTGCTTATAACGGACGACCCCGAGCTCTTCGAGCTCCGGCGCAACTCGGAGTGGTGGGACCGGAAGGGCGTGGGCGACTTCCTGGGGATGGCGGGGGGCCTGACCGCGGGCCGCCTCCTCGCCCGGGACATGTTCCGCGCCCGCGCCGAGTCGGGCGCCGAGATACGGCTCGACGAGCTGCTCTATCCCCTCCTCCAGGGCTGGGACTCCGTGGAGCTCGGCTCCGACCTCACCATCGTCGGCAGCGACCAGCTCTTCAACGAGTCCATGGGCCGGCTCTTCCAGGAGCGGAGCGGGATGCGGCCCCAGGTCGTCCTCACCACCCGCATCACCTCGGGCCTCGGGGGCGGGGCCAAGCAGTCGAAGAGCCTGGGCAACTACGTCGCCATCGACGACGGGCCCCGCGAGATGTTCGGCAAGGCGATGAGCCTCGCCGACGGGCAGGTCAGGGACTGGCTCGAGGTCTACACCATCGTGCCGGCCGCGAGGATCGCCGAGCTCTGCCGCCCCGGGGCCGATCCCCGCGGGGCCAAGCTCGAGCTCGCCCGGGCCCTCGTCGGGCGCTGGTGGGGCCGCGAGGCCGCGGAGGCCGAGGCCGACTGGTTCCAATCGACCTTCTCCCGCCGCGGCTTCCCCGCCGACGCTCCCGCGGTCAAGGCGCCGGCGGGGCCGGTCAGGGCGATCGAGCTCGCGGCCCTCCTCGCCCCCGCCTCCTCGCGGGCGAGCCTGCGGCGCCTCATCGAGCAGGGCGGATTCCATCTGGACGGCGAACGCGTCGAGGCGGCCGCGGCCCTCATCGAGCTACGGCCCGGGGAAGAGCGCCGGGCGCGGCTGGGGAAACGGGGCTTCTTCCGGGTCGAGGCCGGCTCGCCCTAGGCCGGGTGGAGCCCCCGGCGGGCCCTGGCGAATGGCGGTCCCGCGCATAGACTTAAGCCATGGACCAGGACAACCGGGCCTCGCCGCGGATCGCGGTCTCCATCAGGATGGCCTGCGCCGCGGCCGAGGCGGGCCTGCTCAGGCTGGCCGACCTCAGCTTGGGCGGCTTCATGGCGCGCGGCAGGATACGCGCCCGGCTCGGCGACCGGATCGAGGGGAGCATCCGCGTCTTCGCCGCCGGGGCGGAGGCCGAGGTCGGCGTCGCCGGCGAGGTCGTCCGCGCCCTGCCCGACGGGGAGGAGCTCGCCCTCGGCGTCAAGATCCTCTCCTTCTCCGGGCCCGCGGCCCAGGCCGCCTACGAGGCCTTCGTGCGCGAGCTCTACGAGGACTGAGGCCGGGCGCGGGCCGGCCTCCCCGGCCGGCGGGCTTTGCGCAAAGGCCCGCGGCGCGGTACCGTATCCTTCATGAACAGCGAAGCGAAGCCCCCCCGGCTCGAGAGCCCCTGGGCGGCGAAGGTGGATCGCGAGCGCCCCCTCCCCGAGTACCCCCGGCCCTCCCTCGTCCGCGACGAGTGGCTCTCCCTGAACGGCCCCTGGGACTACGCCATCCGCCCCGAGGGCGCGGGGCCCGGCTCCTTCGACGGCCCCATCCTCGTGCCCTTCCCGGTCGAGTCCCCCCTCTCCGGGGCGGAGCGCCCCCTCGGGCCGGCCGAGGTCCTCTGGTACCGCCGCTCCTTCCGGGTCCCGGGTTCCTGGCGCGGCCGCCGGGTCCTCGTCCATTTCGGCGCCGCCGACTGGGAGGCCCGGGTCAGCCTCAACGGCCAGCGCCTGGGCTCCCACCGGGGCGGCTACGTCCCCTTCAGCTTCGACCTCACCGAGCGCCTCTCCTGGGGCGAGGAGGAGCTCGTCGTCGAGCTCCGCGACCCGACGGACGCGGGGACCCAGTGCCGCGGCAAGCAGTCCCTCCGGCCCCGGGGCATCCTCTACACCGCGGCCTCGGGGCTCTGGGGCACGGTCTGGCTCGAGCCCGTGCCCGAGGCCCGGATCGCCGGCGTCAGCGCCGCGGTGCCCCGCGGGGCGGCGGCCCGCGACGGCCGCCTCGAGGTATCGGTCGCGTTATGCGCCATCGGCGCCGCCGGCGGCCGCCTCCGGGCCCGCCTCGACGAGGGCGGCCGGGCCGTGGCCGAAGCGGCCGTCGAGCTCGGGCCGGAAGCCGGCTCGGCCTCCCTCGAGCTCTCCCTCCGGGAGCCACGGCTCTGGTCCCCCGCCTCGCCCTTCCTCTACGGACTCTCGCTCGAGCTCGAGTCGGGCCCCGGGCCCGCGGACCGGGTCGCGAGCTACGCCGCCTTCCGCACGGTAGGCCTGGGCGAGGGCCCCCGCGGCGAGGCGAGGATCCTCCTCAACGGCGAGGCCCTCTTCCACAACGCGGTCCTCGACCAAGGCTACTGGCCCGAGGGCGTGTACACCGCCCCCACCGACGAGGCCCTCGCCTCGGACATCGAGCGGGCCAAGGAGCTCGGCTTCAACGCGATCCGCAAGCACGCCAAGGTCGAGAGCGAGCGCTGGTACTGGCACTGTGACCGCCTGGGCGTGCTCGTCTGGCAGGACGTACCCGCGGGGGGCCGGAACATGAGCCTCCTGTACTCGGTCGTCCTCGGCTTCGCGGGGGCCCGGCTCCGCGACGACCGGGGCCTGGGCCGCTTCGGCCGATCGGACCCGGCCTCGCGCGAGGACTTCGCCCGCGAGGCCGAGGAGATCTACGAGTACCTCAAGGGCTTCCCCTGCGTCGTCGCCTGGGTCCCCTTCAACGAGGGCTGGGGCCAGTTCGAGTCCGCCCGCTTCGCCCGCGAGTTCGCCGCCCGCGACCCGAGCCGCCTCGTCGACGCGGCCTCCGGCTGGTACGACGCCGGGGGCGGCCACTTCGCGAGCCGCCACGACTACCGGCGGAGGCCGCGCGCCCCCCGCGGAGGCCGCGGCGCGCGGGCTGCCGTCCTCTCCGAGTACGGCGGCCTGACCCTCCGCGTCGCGGGCCACTCCACCGAGGACCGGCGGCAGTTCGGCTACGCGGGGGCCGCCGACGCCGAGGACCTCGCCGCCCAGTACGAGGCCCTCGCCGCCCGCCTCGCGGCGCTCGCCCGCGAGGGCCTCGCCGCCGCCGTGTACACCCAGATCTCCGACGTCGAGATCGAGCGCAACGGCCTCCTGACCTACGACCGACGCCTGGTCAAGGCCGACGCGGGCCGGATACGGGCGGCGAACCTCGCCCTCATCGAGGCCGGGAGCCGGCCCACGGCGCGCGGGCACGCCTAGCGCCCGGACTCGGCCCTCCTCCCTTGACGCGGCCCCGCGCGGGCGCTACCTTATCTCCAACCATTAGCCGCCTAATGTTTAGCCGGCTAAGGCATCACTTCCCCGAGCGAGCCCCATGAGCGACGAGACACTCGGCCCCGAATGGCTCTTCCGCATCTGCGAGCGGATGCGCCACTCCATGATCCACCAGGAATTCGAGCGCAGGAACCTCTCGAGGGCGAGCCATCCCTTCCTCCTGTTCGCCCTCGGCGAGCGGGGGCCGGGGAACCCCCTCTCCCAGGCCGAGATCGCCGAGGCCCTCGGCGTGAGCCAGCCGACGGCGGCGGTCTCGATCCGCCGCATGGAGGGCGCGGGGCTCCTGCGCAAGGTCCCGGACGCGGAGGACCGGCGGCTCAACCGCATAACACTGACGGCCGGGGGAGCGCGCCTCGTGCGCGAGTGCAAGAAGGCCTTCGGCGAGATCGACCGCCGCATGCTGGAGGGCTTCTCGGACGAGGACCGCGAGACGCTGCGGTCCTTCTACCTCCGCATGATACGGAATCTCGAGGCCATGGGCGCCCAGCGCCCCCGCCAGCCCGAGGGCCGGCCGGCCAAGGGGAAAGGAAGAAGCGAAACGTGCTGAAGACGCTGTACTCGCACATCGGCCGCTACAAACGGCATGTCCTGGCCTGCGTGGCGCTCATGGCCTGCGACGTCGTCGCGGTCACCCTCATGCCCACGCTGATGGGCCGCATCGTGGACGAGGGCGTCGCGGGCAAGGATCTCGCCTACATCGCCAGGACCGGCGCCCTCATGGCGGCCCTTTCCCTGGCGGCCATCGTCTTCGGCGTGCTCAACGCCAAGCTCTCGGCCGAGGCGGCCCAGGGCTTCGCCGCCAACCTTCGCCGCGCCCTGTTCGACCGGATACAGTCCTTCTCCTTCTCCAACATCGACCGCTTCAGCGCCCCCTCCCTCGTGACCAGGCTCACGAGCGACGTAGGGCAGCTGCAGAACACCCTCCTCATGTGCCTCCGCATGCTCCTCCGCGCGCCCCTCATGCTCGTCTCGGCCACGGTCTTCGCGGTGAGCATCAACGCGCGGCTCTCCCTCGTCATCCTCGCGGCCATGCCCCTCCTCGTCGCAGGCATCGCCCTGATCCTCCGGACGGCGGAGAAGCTCTTCACGGACACGCAGTCCCGGCTCGACGACCTCAACGGGGCGGTCCAGGAGAACCTCGTCGGCATCAGGACGGTCAAGGCCTACGTCCGCGAGGAATTCGAGAAGCGGAAATTCGGCGAGGCCAACGGAGCGCTGACCAACGCCGGGATCCGGGCCGGATATGTCATCAGCATGCTGTTCCCCATGATGCTCGCCGTGATGAACGCCGCGATGATCGCCGTCATCTGGTTCGGCGGCGGCATGGTCCACGCGGGCGGCATGGGCACGGGCCAGCTCATCAGCTTCATCAGCTACATTTCCGAGATCCTCTTCAGCGTCATGATCTTCTCGATGGTCTTCATCCTCTTCGCGAGGGCCGAGGCCAGCGGGAAGCGCGTCGTCGAGGTGCTCCGGACCGAGCCCGACGTCGCCGACAAGCCGGAGCTCGCCCTCGCCGCCGGCTCCCCCGGCGGGGCCCCGCGGCCCCGCGTCCGCGAGGGACGGATCGAGTTCCGCGGCGCGAGCTTCCGCTACGGCGCCGACTCGAGGTCCCGCGACGTCCTCTCCGGGATAGACCTCGACATCGAGCCGGGCCAGTTCGTGGCCATCGTGGGCGGCACGGGGTCGGGCAAGACGAGCCTCGCGAGCCTCGTCCCCCGCTTCTACGACGTCTCGGCGGGCCAGGTCCTCGTGGACGGGGTCGATGTCCGCGACTACCGGATCGAGGAGCTCCGCGCGGGCATCGGCATCGTCCTCCAGAAGAACCTGCTCTTCTCGGGCAGCATCGCCGGCAACCTCCGCTGGGGCAGCAAGGACGCGAGCGACGAGGAGATCGCCCAGGCGGCGCGCGTGGCCCAGGCCGACGAATTCGTGCGCTCCTTCCCGGAAGGCTACGAGACCCTGCTCGGCCAGGGCGGGGTCAACCTCTCCGGCGGCCAGAAGCAGCGCCTGTGCATCGCGCGGGCCCTGCTCCGCAGGCCGGCCATCCTCATCCTCGACGACTCGACGAGCGCGGTGGACACGGCGACCGAGGCCAGGATACGCGCGGAGTTCACGCGCTCCCTCAAGGGCACGACCGTCATCATGATCGCGCAGCGCGCGAGCTCCTTCATAGCCGCGGACAAGATAGTCGTGCTCGACGACGGCGCGGTGTCGGCGGTCGGGACCCACTCGGAGCTCCTCGCGAGGAGCGATATCTACAGGGAAATCTGCCTATCGCAGCAGGAAGGGTTTGGCGCGTGATGCCCGACACCAGGCAATCGGCGACGAAGGCGGGCACGCAGCAGGCCCGGAGGGGGCCCGGCGGGCCCGGCATGGGCCCCAGGAGCATCGAGCGGCCCAGGGATTTCAAGGTCGGCTTCGCGCGGATACTGCGCTACCTCCGGCGCTCCAAGCTCGCCGTGGCCCTCATCCTGGCCTGCCTCATTGTCAGCGCGGCGGCCATGCTAGCCGGCTCCTACTTCATCAAGCCCCTCATTAACGAGTACATCGTCCCCGGCGACTTCCGGGGACTCGCGACGGCCCTGGCCAGGCTCGCGGGCATCTACCTCGTCGGGCTCGGCGCCTCCTTCGCCCAGACGCGGCTCACTATCCGGCTCGGCCAGAGGTCGGCGAACATCATCCGAGGGGAGCTCTTCGCCAAGATGCAGTCCCTGGACCTCGCCTTCTTCGACACGCACGCCCACGGCGAGCTCATGAGCCGCTACACGAACGACGTGGACAACATCCAGCTGATGCTCGAGCAGAGCCTCGCCCAGCTCGTATCCAGCGCCCTCGCCTTCGCGGGTTCCGTGGCGATGATGATCGTCCTCTCGCCCTCGCTCTTCCTCTTCACCGCCGCGGTGCTCGCTCTCATGATCTACCTGAGCAAGAGCATCGGGTCGAAGAGCCGGAAGCACTTCAAGAAGCAGCAGGAGCTCCTCGGCCGCCTCAACGGGAACATCGAGGAGGCGATCGGAGGGCTCAAGGAGGTGAAGGCCTTCAACCACGAGGCCCAGATGCGCGCCGAGTTCTACGGGATCAACGAGGGATTCCGCGAGGCGGCCGCGAGCGCCAGCTTCTACGCGGGCGTCATCATGCCCATCATGGGCAACCTCAACAACGTCGCGTACGCCGGCACGGCGGTCCTCGGCGGAATCCTGGCCGTCGCGGGACGCTTCGATATCGGCTCGCTCGCCGCCTTCCTCCAGTACTCCCGCCATATCGGCATGCCGATCAACCAGATCTCGAGCCAGCTCAACAATATCCTCGCGGCGGTCGCCGGCGCCGAGCGCGTCTTCGAGGTGATGGACCGCCCTCCCGAGCCGGACTCGGGGGACGTCACCCTCCTCGCGGCGAGGCGGGATGAGGCGGGAGCCCTCGTCCCCATCGAGGGAGGCGAAAGGGCCAAGGCCTGGGCCTGGAACGTGCCGAGGCCGGAAGGCGGGGCGGAGCTCGTGCCCCTCGCGGGCGATGTGCGCTTCGAGGGAGTGACCTTCTCGTACGACGGCAAGAAGACCGTGCTCAAGGAGCTCTCGGTCCACGCCCGCCCGGGCCACACCATCGCCTTCGTCGGCTCGACGGGCGCTGGCAAGACGACGATCGCCAACCTCCTGAACCGCTTCTATGATATCGGCTCGGGGGCCATCCTCTACGACGGCATCGACGTCAGGAGGATCAAGAAAGACTCCCTGCGCCGCTCCCTCGGCATGGTGCTTCAGGACACCCACCTGTTCACCGGGAGCGTCATGGAGAACATCCGCTACGGCAGGCCCGAGGCCAGGGACGAGGACTGCGTCGCCGCCGCCAAGGCGGCGAGCGCCGACTCGTTCATCGAGCGCCTGCCCGAGGGCTACGGCACCCTCATCACGGGCGACGGCGCGAACCTCTCGCAGGGGCAGCGCCAGCTCCTCGCCATCGCGCGGGCCTACGTGGCCTCGCCCCCGGTCCTCATCCTGGACGAGGCCACGAGCTCCATCGATACCCGCACCGAGCACCTCATCGCCCGGGGCATGGACGCCCTCTTCGAGGGGCGCACGGCCTTCGTCATCGCCCACCGCCTCTCGACGGTCAGGCGCGCGGCGGCCATCGCGGTCCTCGAGCGGGGCGAGATCATCGAGATGGGGACCCACGAGGAGCTCCTCGCGCGGAAGGGCCGCTACTACGAGCTCTGCGCCGGGACGGCCGAATTGGGCTAGGCCGGCCCGGGCGCTCGAGGCCTAGGCCTTGGGCAGGAACTCGAGGTCGATGCCGGAGAAGTCGTGCTCCACGCCCATCGAGTCGAGTATCTGGGAGATCTGCCCGCGGTGGTGGATACCGTGGACGTAGAGCTGGTGGAGGAGGAAGCACATCGGCACGCTGTCGGGCTTCCCTCCGTACCAGTCGAGCTTGACCGGCGCGGCGAGCTCGGCCTCGCTCAGGGCCGCGACCAGCTCGACGATGGCCCGGTCGGCCGCGGCCCAGCGCGCCTTGAGCTCCGCCCAGCCGGCAGCGTCGAGCTGCCCGCCCTCGCCGGGGGCCGGCCCCTCGCCGGCCTGCAAGGCGGCGGCCGCGGCCGGCAGGGCCGCGCGGAAGAGGCCGGCGAAGTAGAGGGCTCCCCCGGCCAGGTGGCTCGCCAGGCCGGTTAGGCTCTTGTAGTAGCTCTTCCGGTCCTCGTTCCGCGCCTCGGGCGAGAGGCCGTCGAGGAGGGCCATGACCGATTCGTCGGCGCGCTTGCCGTAGCGCGCGTACATGCTGAGGACTTCTTTCATCGAACACCTCCGGCTCCGAGGATAGCATGGCCCGCCCCTCGCGGGGGAGCGGCGAGCGAGCGCTCGCGCCACGCTCGCCGCGGGCGGAAGTTTGCATTCGGCCCGGGCTTGCACTATCGTTACACTGGCAACTATGCCGGACGGAAGACCAACCATGAACAGCATCCAAGAACCAGAAAGCGAGGCGATCTCGCAGGAGCTCCTCGGGCGGCTCTGCGACAGGATCCTCGCGGGCGAGCTGCCCACCTTCGACGCCCTGCGCTCCTACGCGAGCCGCCTCCCCGAGACGCCCCCGGTGCGCGCCGCGATCAGGCGGGCCTTCGAGCTCCAGCGTCGCCTCGACTGGGGCTTCTTCCGGGAGCTCAGCCCCGAGGCCTACCCGCGGCTCTGGGCCGAGCTCGTCGTGCCCGACCGCCGCTATCCCTTCGCGGGGGACCTGAAGCGCCTGGTCTCCATCTCGGAGATCTACCTCGGCCTCCTGGACATGCACGGCTACACCGAGTTCTGCCGCAGGAACCGCAACAACGTCTCCGTCCTCGACCGCCTCGACCGGGTCTTGCAGGAGGACATCCCCAAGCTGGCCGCCTCCTGGGGCGTGCTCTCCAAGCGCGCCAACGGCGACGAGATCCTCCTCCTGGGCGCCTCGGCCATCGACGTCCTCCGGGCGGTCCTCGACGTCATGGCCTGCTTCTCGGGCGGGAGGGCGCCGGCGGCGGCCTCTCCCGCGGCCGAGGGCCTCAGGACGGCGACCCTCCTCCCCGCCTTCGCGATCTCGGCCGGCATCGCGGGCGGCCAGAAGTACACGCCCCTGATCATCACCCGCGACGGCGACGTCTCCGGCGACATCGTGAACACGGCGGCCCGGCTCCAGGCCCGGGCGGGCAAGATCAGTCCCGAGCGCGACAAGATCCTCGTCGCGGGGCCCGTGTACCAGAAGCTCAAGGCCGAGACGGCCGAGTCCCTGGCCCTCTGCGGGCTCGACTTCATCAGCTCGGGGAGGATCGAGTTCAAGGGCGCGGCGCTCAACGTCTACGACGCGGTCTTCCTGTGGACCGAGTCCTACCGGCTCGGCTACCGCCAGGCCCTCGAGACCCTCTACGAGGACCTGGGCAAGGGACAGTGGGCCTCGAAGGTCTTCGAGGACGCCCTGGGCCTGGTCACGCGGGTGGCGACCGAGCACCCCTCCATCAAGTCGGGCGGGGCGGCCGCCTGCGAGCACTCCTGCCAGGAGTTCATCGAGCGGGCCAAGGTCGCCCTGGGGCTCATGAACGGGGACCGCTACGAGCAGGCCGTCGAGAGCCTCGCCGAGCTCGTCGCCGACCTGGGGACGGTGGAGGGCATGGACGAGCTCGTCATGGAGTACCTCCGCGCCGTCCTCAAGTCCTACCGCGCCCTGGTCGAGCGCTTCGACGGCCGCCTCAACCAGGAGATGGACGAGCACCTCGACGCGGTCTTCGGGCAGAAGGAGCGCGAGAGCTACGTGGCCCTGCGGCGCAACCACGCGATGTTCGACCGCCTCCGCTCGGCCGCCCGCCTGTCGATCAAGAGCCGCCGGAGCATCTGGCAGCGCGAGGCCGCCTCGGCCGAGGACGAGCTGGGCTTCTCGATCCAGTCCCTCAAGTAAGCGGCCGGGCCGGCGCCTAGCGCGGGACCAGCTCCCGCACGACGTCGAGGACGCTCCCGTCGCGCCACTCCACCACGGCCACCGGCCGATCCCCGAACTCGGGCTCCTCGGGCACGCCGGTGAGGGCGCGGACGGCCTCCATGAGCTCGGGCAGGCCGACGAGGGGCAGGCCCGCGGCCCGCGCCCGCTCGGCCAGCTCCCCGCGGCGCGGGTTCACCGCGATGCCCCGCTCGGTCACGACCGCGTCCACCACCTCGCCGGGGGTGGAGACCGTGGTGACCCGCTCGCGCACGATGGGGATGCGCTTGCGGAAGGAGGGCGCGGTGACGACGCAGAGGCCCGCCCCGGCCGCCGCGTCCTGGTGCCCGCCGATCCCGTGGAGGAGGAGCCCGTCGGAGTGGGTGTTCACGTTCACGTTGAAGTCGAGGTCCACCTCGGTGGCGCCCAGGATGGCGAGGTCGAGCATGTTGGCCACGCAGCCCGCGGCGCGGGGGCCGTAGGAGGCGAAGGGGCTCGACTCGAGGTGCCGGGCGTTCTCGCGGCAGGAGCGCACCGCCTCGAGGTCGAAGCTCTGGAGGTCGACTATCGCGCCGACGAGCCCCTCCTCGAGGAGGTCCACGAGGACCTTCGTCGCCCCGCCGTGGGCGAAGGATGCCTTGATTCCCGCGCGCCGCATGCGCTCGGCGATGGCCACGGTGGCCGCGAGCGAGATGCCGCCGGCGCCGGCCTGGAAGGAGAAGCCGTCCCGCATGATCCCGGCGGCCTCGACGAAGCGGGCGGTCAAGTCGGCGATGAGGAGCTGGGTGGGGCTCTTCGTGAGCTTGGTCGTGCCCGAGACGATCTTGGCCGGGTCACCGATCGACTCGACCTCGAGGACGTAATCCACGTTCCCGCCCTGGATCGACCAGGGCGAGCAAGGGTAGGGCACGAGCCCGTCGGTCACCACCGCGACCTTCTCGGCGAAGAGGGAATCGGGCACCGCGTAGGCCAGGGGCCCGCAGGCCGACTTGCCGTAGAGCCCGTTGGCGTTCCCGAAGGGGTCGGCGCAGGGGGCCGCGACGAAGGCCGCGTCGATCCTGAGCTCGCCTTCCTGGATCGCGCGCTGCCGCCCCCCGTGGGAGCGCAGCACGGCGAGCTCGCGCATCGCGCCGCGCGAGCAGGCGGCGCCCACCGCCCCGTTCATCGAGCCCTCGACCCGCGCGATCACGCCGGACTCGATGTAGGGCACGAGCCTGTCGTGGACGGGGAAGAGGGCCGTCGGGGCGATGGTCAGGCCCTTGAGGCCCCGGGCGGCGAGGCGGGAGACCACCTCGTTGACCAGGGCGTCCCCGTCCCGGAGGTGGTGATGGAAGGAGATCACGGCCCCGTCGCGGAGCTCGAGCGCGTCGAGGAGCTCGTCCCAGCCCCCGACCAGCTTGTCCGGCCGGCCGCGGGCCGCCGCGGGCCGCGAGGGGGCCCCGGCCGAGCGCCGCGGGCCGGTATCGGCGAAGGCCCCGGCGAAGGGCCGGAGCTTCCGCCCGCCCGCCTCGAGGGGCACCCTCCTGCCCAGCGAATTCCTGCTCCACTCCATCTCAGCTCCTCATCCCGGGCCGCGCCTCGCGCAGGAGCTCCCGGGCCCGCGCGGCCACGGGCGCGTCGATCATCTTGCCCCCGAGCGAGGCTACGCCGGAGCCGGCGGCCTCGGCGGCCTCGAGGGCCGCCACGATCCGCTCGGCCTCGGCGAGCTCCTCGGGGTCCGGGTCGAAGGCGCGATGCGCGACCTCGATCTGCCTGGGGTGGGCGAGGCCCGTGCCCGCGAAGCCCAGCCTCCGCGCGGCCTGGCAGGAGGCCGCGAGGCCGGCGAGGTCCTCGGCGTCGGAGAAGACCGAATCGTGGGCCTGGATGCCCGCCGCCCTCGCCGCGAGGACGACGGACTGCCGGGCGAGGAGGCTCTCCTCGCCCGTCGCGCTCCTCCGTACCCCGAGGTCCCGCGCGAAGTCCTCGGCCCCGAAGCAGAGGGCCGCGTTGCGCGGCGAGGCCAGGGCTATCTCGACCGCCCGCGCGACGCCGAGGGCCGTCTCGACGAGGGGCATGACAAGGATCGATCCGACCTCGATCCCCGAGCGCGCCTCGAGGCGGGAAAGCTCCCGGTCGAGGGCCTCGAGGTCGGCGGCGGACTCGGCCTTGGGCAGGATGATCGCCTGGGGGAAGGCGCCGGCCAGCTCCTCGAGATCGGCGGCCCCGAAGGGCCCCGAGAGGGGGTTGATCCGGATGGCCAGCTCCGAGGCGCCGAAGAAGCCGCGTCCCTCGACGAGGCTCCGGCGCGCGAGGATCCGCGCCTCCACTTTCCGATCGGGGGCGACCGAGTCCTCGAGGTCGAGGATGAGGCAGTCGGCTCCGAAAAGGCCGGAGTTCGGGACCAGGTCGGGCTGATTCGCGGGGAGGTAGAGCCGGGAGCGGCGGCGCCTTCGCCGGGGGCTCGCGGCGGCTCCCGGGGGCGGGACCGATCGGGGCGCCGGGGCCGCGGCGAGGCCGGCCTTCCGAAGCGCGGCCTCCACGCGGGAGGCGATGACGTAGTCGAGGGCCCCGTCGTCCTCGATCTCCAGCTCCCCGGTCCGGACCCCCCGCTCCGCGGCGGCGGCGCGCGCGGCCGCCTCGATCGCCGGGCCGAAGAGGGCCCGGACCGAGGAGCGTATCCCGACCCGGAGCGGCCCGCTTCCCGGCTCGTAGCGGACGAGGCAGTCGGACTTGCCCCCCGTCCCCGCGGCGGCGGCCGATCCCGTCACAGCTCCTCCACCTCGAACTCGCCGTAGAGGGCCCGCGCGGCCTCGGCCGCGGCGCAGCCGACCATGCCGGCGGCGTGCGTCCCGTCCCTGGCCTCGAGGAGCTTCCCGCCGTCGACGAGCAGCGTCAGGCGATCCCCGATCGCCTCGAGGCTCAGGCGGTACTCGCGCCCGGCCTCCCAGGGGAAGGCCGCCTGGGCGAGGCGGGCCAGGCCGAAGTCGTTGCGGTAGATCGCCGCGCGGCCGGCCCCGTCGAAGCCGGCCCAGTAGCCCCGCATCGCCCCCGCGGCCCGCGCCACGAGGAGGTGGCTCGTCCCCGCGAGGGGGGTCACGAGGGCCGAGACCCGCTGGTCGCGGACGGCGTAGCCGCCCGTGTACGAGGCGCACTTCTCGTGGGTCATAAGGTGCATGCGGGCGCCCTCGATCGTCCAGTTGCCCTTGTCGTGGGAGAAGGGCGTGACGCAGCCGAACTCGAGCGCCTGCTTGGCGATATCGATCGTATAGCGCGCCTTGCCGGAGATTTCGAAGGAGCTCACGAGGATGCGGCCGGAGTCGCGCTTCTTGGCGCCCGAAAAGCCCGTGAGGAGGAGGCCGACCTCGTCGATCTGCGAGCCGGCGACCTCGGGCAGCTCGAACTCGACGAGGTATTCCTTCCCCGGCAGCGGGAAGACGGGCACGGTGGTCGGGACGAGCTTCCCGCCCCAGGACTCGCGGACGTATCCGTTCACGCCGAGCTTCTCCCCCTCCCAGCGCTCCAGGCTGAAGGCTACGCGTGCCTTCATGCCGGGCCGGGCCGTGGGCGCGAAGGTGGGGCTGTAGCGCTCGTCGTCGAAATCGGCGCGCCGGTAGAATGGCTTGTAGAAGAGCCGCCCGGACATCTCGCGCTCGATCCGGTCGAAGCGCCACTCGAGGCAGCCGCGCGCCTCGCCGCCGGCGGCCGGCGGGAGCTCCCGGTGCGCGATCGCGAAGGGCACGGGGTCGGAGACGCGCAGGCCGTGGGTCGAGCCGGGCAGGGCGAAGTCGAAGCGCAGGGCCGCCTCGCCGTCGCCGGCCGCGAGGGCCGCGGCCAGGGGGGCGGGCAGGGCCTCGCCGGCCAGGCGGTAGCCGGCCGCCGCGAGCTTGCGCGAGAAGCTCGGGATGTCGAGGACGTTGAGCGATCCCGGGAGGCCCGAGAGCACGATGGAGTCGTTGATGGGGCCCCGGTATTTGGCCGGTATCGCGTCGACGCCGCAGAGGACGCCGACGACGGTGCCGACGTTGCCCGCGTTGCAGTCGGTATCCCAGCCGCACATGGTGGCGATCTCCACGGTCCGGCAGAAGTCGCCGCCGCCGTAGAGCAGGGAGAGGACGCAGACCCCCGCGTTCGGGATGACGTGGCACATGCCGGGGTAGCGGTCGTAGCCCCACTCGGCGAGGAGGTACTCCATGCACTCGCGCCAGTCCGCGGGGTGGGCCGCGTGGAAGGCCGCGACGGCGCGGGCGACCCGGTCGTAGGTCGAGCCGCGCTCGAGGACGCCGAGGCCAGCCTCGAAGACGGCGCGGATATCGCCACCGACGGGCTGGGAAAAGGCGGCCGCGATCGAGGCCGCGACGAAGCGGGCTCCCTCGAGGCCCTCGCCGTCGTGCGACACGCTCGCGGCAGCGGCGGCGAACTCGGCCGCCTTGTCGGGCCGGCAGGGCCAGACCAGGCCCCAGCTGTCCACGAAGATCTGCCCCCCGATCTGCTCGGCCACGACGGCGCCGTTGCGCGCCTTCGAGCCGGACTCGGGGGCGTGGATGCCCGACTTCATGTTGAGGTAGGCGGTGTGCTCGGTCGAGCGGCCGTAGCCCCCCCACCAGAACATGCCGACCCCGTCCCGGGCGTAGTCCAGCCAGGCCCGCTCCACCGCCCGCGGGTCGAGGGAGGCGGGCGCGGGTCCGGCCTCCGGGAGCTCGAAGAGGGGACGCACGAAGTAGGCCGGGCCGTTCGCGTCGTCGTCGGCCGCGAAGTTGCGGTAGGGCTTGAGGTAGCCTGTCACCTCGCCGTAGACCTCGCGGATCCGCTCGTAGGTCCAGATCGCCGGCTCGACGGGGGCTCCCAGCCTTATGCCGACGTTCTTGCCGATGAAGCCCGCGTACAGCCTCTCCAGATAATCGCCCGGTATACCCATGCTCGTTAACCGCTCCTCGGATCAAACCGAATTCGATATGAAACCATAGAGACACAGAGGCACAGAGTTAAGAGGCGGGGAGAGTCGCAAACGGAAAAGGTTCTCGATTCCGCTCTCTTTCTTCTCTCTCCCATATTCCCTCAGTGTCTCTGTGCCTCTGTGGTTCAATCTCCGTGGTTCAGTTCCTACTTGAGCACGGTGTTGGCGTACTTGGTCACTTCGACGCCGCCGGCCTTGTTCCACTTGTCCACGAACTCGTCGAAGGCCGAGACGGGCTTCTTGCCGGTCACGATGTCGGCCACGTACTCCTTGTAGAGGTTGGTCATCGCGTCCCAGTTGGTGACGTACTGCTCGGGCACGAGGAAGGTCTTGTCCGCGAGCATGTACTTCTTGGCGAGGGCGCCGGCGTCCAGGGCCGACTGGTTCATGATGGGCCGCGAGAGGGGCTTGTCGGGCTTGAAGCCGTTGAAGGAGTCGCCGAACCAGCCGTTGTACCACTCGGGGTACTTGTCGGTGAGGACGTACTGCTTGCCGTCGTCGTTGTAGTGGAGGCCGGGGATGCCGAGCTTCGCGAGCTTGAGGCCGGCCGGGCTCCACATGAAGTCGAGCACCGCGAAGGCCGCCTGCTTGGCCTTGGAGGAGGCGGAGATGGCGAAGCCGCGCGACTCCTTGGTCACGTCCACGAAGGGCGTGAGCCCCTGGGCCGCGCCCTTGGCCGGCGGGAGGGCGACGATGTCCGTGCCCTGGGCCTTCTGCATCTTGTTCGCGTAGACGTCGACCGAGCCGGGGGCGACGCCGGGGATCATGCCCGCCTTGCCCTCGTAGAAGACCTGCTCCTTGGAGTCCCACTTCTTGGTGAGGAACTCGGGATCGAGGAGGCCCTCCTTGTAGAGCTTGGCGTAGAACTCGAGCTTGGCCTTCTCGTTCGGCGTGACGCGGGAGTAGGCCCACTTCCCGTCGGCCCCCTTGAGCCAGGTGGAGGTGGTGCCGAAGGCCGCGTCGAAGATCGCGTCGAGCTCCTCCACGCCGTTCGTCGCGCCGGTCACGCAGATCCCGTACTTGGCGCCCTTCTTCGCGACGAGGTCCTTGAACAGGGCGTAGTAGCTGTCGACGCTGGGCTTGGAGGCGACGGCCTTGGCCGAGGGCAGGGAGTCGTACCAGTCCTTGCGCATCACGGGGGTGCGGACGCGGGGCGGCGCGATCCAGGCGACGTAGGGGTAGCTCGCCAGGCGCTGGGCCGAATGGGGATCCATGAGGGCCTTGAAGTACTTCGACTTGGCGACGTAGGGCCCCAGGTCCTCGAGCACGCCCTGGGCGGCGAGCTTGTCGTCCCCGCCCTGGAAGTAGATCAGGTCGGGGATGTCGCCGGACATGATCATGAGGCTGAGCTTCTCGGCGTAGTTGCCCTGGGGCACCTTGACGAGCTCGATGTCGACGGGGGTGCCGGCCGCGGCCATCCCCTGCTCGATCAGCTCGATGAACCGCGCGCCGTTGGCGTCGGTGTCGAGGTCCTTCAGCGCGAGGCGGACCTTGACGGGCGCGGCCCAAGCGCTCGCCGCGACGAGGGCGGCGATAACGAGGAGAGCGATTCTCTTCTTCACGATAACCTCCTATTCCTTCACTCCGCCCTCCATGACCCCTTTGGTGTAGTACTTCAGGATCAGGGGGTAGACGATGAGAACCGGGAGCATGGCCACCACGATGGTGCTGGCCTTGAGGGCGGCGTAGCTCATGCGCGCCGCCTCGTCGTAGCTGAGCATGGCGCCCGAGCCGATGAGGGTGGTCGTATCGTCGAGGACGACGAACTGGCGCAGGATGAGCTGCAGGGGGTACTTCTCCGGGTCGCTGACGTAGATGCTCGCGCGGAAGTACTCGTTCCAGTGGTAGACCCCGTAGAACAGGCCCAGGGTCGCGAGGGCGGGCGTGGCGAGGGGCAGCATGATGCGCCTGAGCACGGTGCCGTAGCCCGCCCCGTCCACGACCGCGGCCTCGACGAGGGACTGCGGGACCTCCTCGAAGAAGCGCATCAGTATGATGAGGTAGTAGACGTTGACCGCCTTGTACAGGATCACGGCCCAGAGGCTGTTCATGAGGCCGATCCGCTTGACGACGAGGTACTCCGGCACGAGGCCCGGCTCGAGGACCATCACCACGATCACGAGGACCATGAAGAGGCGCTTGCCCGGGAGGGAGGGCCGGGTGAGGGCGAAGGCGGCCATCGAGGAGACGAGGAGGTTGATCGCGGTGCCGACCACGGTGACGAAGACCGAGTTGAGGATGCTCCGCACGAAGAGGGGATTGGCGGCGAGGACCCGGTAGTTGATCAGCGAGAAGCCCTTGGGCAGGACCGTAAGCCCCGTGACCTCGGGAACGCGCTCGGGCGCGGAGAGGGAGAGGGCCGCGAGGTTGAGGATGGGCACGAGGACGACGATCGAGACGAGGACGAGGAAGACGCCGATCGCCGCGCGGTAGAGCCGGTCGCGGGGGGAGGAGGGGGCGCCGCGCATCACCACAGCCCCTTCCCGCTCGCCCGCTTCGAGGCGAGGTGGGTCCCCAGGATAAGGATGAGGCCGATGGCGCCCTTGAACAGGCTCGCCGCCGTGGAGAATGAGTACTGCATGTTCAATAGGCCTATCCGGTAGACGTAGGTGTCGAGTATGTCCACGACGCTGATCACCGAGTCGTTCATCATGTTGAAGACCTGGTCGAAGCCCGCGTTCAGGAAGAAGCCCAGGTTGAGGATGAAGACGGTGACCATCGTGGCGCGGAGCTCCGGCAGGGTGATGTACCAGGTCTTCTGCAGGGCGCTCGCCCCGTCCAGGTCCGCCGACTCGTAGAGGCTCGGGCTGATCCGCATGAGGGCCGCCAGGTAGATGATGGAGTCCCAGCCCAGGCTCCTCCAGGTCTCCGAGGCGAAGAGGACCCAGCGAATGGAGGACTTGTCGGTCATGTAGTCGAGGGGGGCGAGGCCGACGAGGCCCCGGAGCTTGTTCATCCCCCCCGAGGAGGGGGAGAGGAAGGCGATCCAGACCCCGGCGATGACCACCCAGGACAGGAAGTGGGGCAGGTAGGCCGTGGCCTGGACGAACTTGCGCAGGGCCCGCGAGCGGAGCTCGTTCACCATCAGGGCGAAAGCTATGGGCAGGGGGAAGAAGAGGATGATCTTCATCGAGCTGATGACGAGGGTGTTGCGCAGGACCTCGGCGAAGGAGGGCGAGGAGAATAGGAGCTTGAAGTGCTTGAGGCCCACGAACCTGCTCGGCCCGACGATGCGGTAGTCCTGGAAGGCCATGACCATGCCCGCGATCGGGACGAGGTGGAAGACCGCGAAATAGGCGAGGGCCGGCGCGAGGAGGAGGTAGAGCATGCGGTCGCGCCGGATCCGCGCGCCAAGGCTCATCGCGCCGGACATGGCCGGCAAACCCCGTACGCGAGGGCCACGAGCTCGCGCGAGAGCGCGACGAGGTCCTCCTCGGCTGCGAACTCGAGGCAGACCCCCGAGGCGCGCCGGACGAGCTCGACCCACTGCGCGGGCCAGGCCTCGATGCCGCGCATCGCGCCGGCGAAGGAGCAGACGAGGCCCGAGATGGTATCCGCGTCGCGGCCGAAGTTGGCGCTCCACAGGAGGGCCCGCCGCGGCTCGCCTCGGGTCAGGCGGAACACCGCGTAGACCTGGGGTATGGCTTCGGGTGCCGTCGCGTGCTCGGGGGTCCAGAGCCTCGTGTGGAGCTCCTCGTAGGCCTCTTCGATATCGCCCTTCTCATCGCAGATCGCCATGGCCAGGTCCGTCTGCCGGGCCAGCCAGCTGCCCGCGGGCATGCGGCGCCTGCCGGCCTCGACGACCTGGTCGGGCGAGCCGCCGGCGATCGCGGCCGCCACGCTCGCCGCGACCGCCTCGGCGGCCCAGATCCCGTCGGCGTCGTGGCTCACGCAGGCGTCGGCCGCGGCCGAGGCGGCGGCGGCCTCGGGGTCGCCCGCGAAGAGGATGCCGTGGGGGCTCGCGCGCATGGCCGCGCCGTCGTCGACGTTCATCACGTTGCAGCGCCCGGACTCCGGCGGCTCGAGCCCGCGCTTGAGGTTCTCGATGGCGCCGTAGAGGGGGCGGCCGGCGCGCTTCTTGGCCCCGCCCCGGTCGATGATGTACTTCCGCCAGGCCGCGGCCGCCGAGGCCGGCGTGAGCTTCCCGCCCGCGTCGATGAGGGCGCGGGCGGTGAGGGCCCCGAACTCCGTGTCGTCGGTCGAGCGCGCCTCGGGGTAGAGCCGCGTCACCACCCCGTAGCGGGCGCGGTAGTCCTGGCTGCGGCCGAGATCGCCCACCGCGTCGCCCACGGCCAGGCCGATCAGGGCGCCCGCGGCGCGCGACTCGTAGAGCCCGCGGTCCGCGAGCAGCTCGTTCCTCGTCATCATCGTCGATCCTTCCTTTTATCCGCGACGCTGCCGCGCTCCACGAGCTCGCCGGGAAAGAGCAGCCGCTCGGCCTGCGCCTCGGGATCCCGCATGCGCTCGAGCAGCCGCTCGGCCGCCGCCGCGCCCAGGAGCTGCCGGGGCTTGCGCACCGTGGTCAGCCCGGGCCGGCATTGCGCCGCGGCCGGTATGTCGTCCATGCCCACTATCGAGACATCGCGGCCGGGCTCGAGCCCGGCCGCCTTGAACGCGTCGAGGGCCGCGATCGCGAGGATGTCGTTCCCGCAGAAGATCGCGTCGGGCCGCTCGCGGAGCTCGAGGAAGCGGCGCACGAGCTCGCGCCCGCCCTCGGCCGAGAGCCGCACCGAGATCGCCAGCTCCGGATCCGCGGGCAGGCCCCGCTCGGAGACGAACTCGTCGTAGGCCCGGCGCCGCCGCGAGAGGACCCGCTCCGTGCCGTACTCGCTCGTCGCTATGGCGATGCGGCGATGGCCGCGCTCGTACAGGTACTCGAGGGCGAGGCGGGTGGCCTGGCGGGTGTCCGAGCCGACCGTGTCGATCTCGAGCTCCTCGGAGCGCTCGCCGATGAGGACGGTCGGCGAGCCGAGGCCCTTGATCGACTCCATGTCGCCGGTGACGCTGTTGAGCGCGAGGCCGTCGAAGCGGCCCGAGCGCGCGAGCTCGTAGTATCGGGCCTCGCGGGCCTCGCTCCAGTCAGTGTTGCCCACGACGACCGAGTAACCCTCGGCCTCGAGCCGGTCCTGGGCCGCCCGCGCCACCTCGGACCAGAAGGGATTCGCGATATCCGGCACCATGACCAGGACGAGGTAGGTCCGCTGGGTGCGGAGGGAGGCGGCCAGGGCGTTCCGCGCGTAGCCGAGCTCCTTGATGGCGGCGTTCACCGCCTCGAGGGCCTTCGGGCTCACCGACCCGCCCCGCTCGGAGACCACCCGCGAGACCGTACTCTTAGAGACGCCCGCGAGACGGGCGACCTCATGGATATTGACCTTCTGGCTTGCCATATTGGGAACGTTCCCAATACAGTGTAGCACCAGGCTTAAAAACTGGCAAGGGGAAAATGGGAACGTTCCCTATTTTTACAGGATGACAACCAAGGTAGCAGGGACAGAGCTCGGCTGCCGGAACTCGCTTCCTTCGAGGGACAGAGCTGGATCTACCTACCGCGGTCGGATTGCGGCGAGCTCTGTCCCCAAGAAAACCGAGCTCTGTCCCTCGAGCGCTTCGGGGCTCGCCAGCTCGGGACGAGGGATGGTATACCCGTTTTCGAGAAGGCGCGCCCGGCCTCCGGCGAGGCCCGGATCGCGCAAGGGAGAAGGGCTGCATGGGAAAGGCGGTGAGGACCATGGCCACGGCGCTCGCGATTACCCTCGGCATCCTCGTCGCCGCTCTCGCGACCCTCCTGGCGCTGAGCCCCGGCAAGCCGAGGCCGGTCCTCGACGCCGAGGGGAAGGTCGCGCCCGGCAGCCTCTCGGAGAAGCTCTTCATCGAGGTCGACGGGACGAGGCAGGGCATGTACATCCGGAGCCGCGACCCGCGCAATCCCGTCCTGCTCTACCTGCACGGCGGCATGCCCGACTACTTCCTCGAAGCCCGGTACCCGACGGGCCTCGAGGATATCTTCACCGTCGTCTGGTGGGAGCAGCGGGGCTCGGGCATCTCCTACGTGGCCCGCCCCGAGCCGGGCTCCCTGACCCTCGAGCAGCTCGTGGCCGATACCCTGACCCTGACCGATTACCTGCGCGGACGCTTCGGCCAGGAGCGGATCTACCTCATGGGCCACTCGGGCGGGACCTTCGTGGCCATCCACGCGGCCGCCCGGGCCCCCGAGAAGTACCGGGCCTATATCGGCGTCGCGCAGATCGCCGACCAGCTCGAGTCCGAGCTCAGGGCCTACGGCTACCTGGTCGCCGCCTACCGCGAGCGTGGCGACGAGCGGATGCTCCGCAAGCTCGAGGCGGTTCCCGTCACCCGCGAAGGGGGCCTGCCCAAGGGCTACAGCGCCCTGCTCCGGGACGTCGCGATGCACGAGCTCGGGGTGGGCACGATGCGCGGCATGCGTTCGATCCTCGGGGGCCTCGTCCTGCCCTCCCTCGCGTTCCGGGAATATACCCTCGCGGAGAAGTACCGCTTCTGGACTGCCAAGGCGAAGTCGGGGATCAGCGTCGTCTGGGGCGAGGTCCTGTCGGCAGACCTCGCGCGCGAGCTGCCGCGGCTCGAGCTTCCCGTCTACTTCTTCGAGGGCGCATACGACTACACCTGCGCCTACTCCGTGGCCCGGGAGTACTACGACCGGCTCGAGGCCCCGCTCAAGGGCTTCTACACCTTCCCCGACTCGGCCCACAGCCCGATCTTCGAGGAGCCTGAGCGCTCCCTCCGCATCCTCCGCGAGGACGTCCTCGGGGGCGCGAACGGGCTCTCGGACTGAAGCCTGGCCCCCGAGGCCGGGTTCGGGGGCGGCGGCCTAAAGGCTTCGCGTTCCCCGCGCGATCCCGCATTCCGCCCTTGACTCTCCCCTTGGGGGAGGGCCCAGCCTGGGGCCATCGGAGGTGCCGGGATGGGAGATGCGGTGCGGATCGAGGGCCTGCGCAAGGCCTACGGGGGCCTCGCGGCGGTCGACGGCGTCGAGCTGTCGGTCGCGCGGGGCGAGATCTTCGGCCTCCTCGGGCCGAACGGGGCGGGCAAGACCACGACGATCGAGTGCGCCCTCGGGACGAGGAAGCCCGACGCGGGGAAGGTCGAGCTCCTCGGCCTGGACCCGGTGCTGGACCGGAGGCGGCTCTTCGAGCGGGTCGGCGTGCAGTTCCAGGAGGCGGGCTACCAGGACAAGATCAGGGTCGGCGAGCTCTGCTCGCTGACGGCGGCCCTCTACCGGCGGCCGGCCGACTGGAGGGCCCTCCTCGAGCGCTTCGGCCTGGGCGGGAAGCGGCGGGCCCCCGTCTCGGCCCTCTCGGGAGGGCAGCGGCAGCGCCTGGCCATCGCCCTCGCCCTGATCCCGGGGCCCGAGCTCGTCTTCCTCGACGAGCTGACGACGGGCCTCGACCCGAAGGCCCGGCGCGAGGTCTGGGCCCTCGTGAAGGGACTCAAGGCCGAGGGGGTCACGGTCTTCCTGAGCTCCCACTATATGGACGAGGTCGAGTTCCTCTGCGACCGCATCGCCATCCTCAAGGGCGGGAAGATCGTCGCGCGGGGCAGCCCGGCCGAGCTGGTGGAGCGCGAGGGTACGAGGAACCTCGAGGAAGCCTTCCTCAGGTACATCGACAAGGACAGCGAGGAGGAGGCGGTATGATGAAAGCGTTTCGCGCGGTGCTCGCGACCGAGCTCGCCCTGGCGGCCCGTAATCCGGACATGCTCCTGTTCGGGATAGCCTTCCCGATCGGGCTCATGCTCCTCCTCGGCTTCGTATCGGTGCCCGAGGCGCTCCGCCTCGATTTCGGCGGCGTCGTCTGCTTCGGCGTCTGCGCGGCCGGCCTCATGGGCCTGCCCCTCACGATCTCGGACTACCGCCACCGCAAGGTCCTGAAGCGATTCCGCGTGACGCCCGCGAGCCCGGCCCTCCTCCTCGGCGCGCAGCTCATCGTGCAGTGCGCCTACGTCGCCATCTCCGCGGGGGCGGTCGCACTGATCGCCCTCGCCGGCTTCGGGGTGCGGATCGAGGGGGGAGCAGGCCGCTTCGTCGCGAGCTTCATTCTCGTGCAGGCCTCCATCTTCGGCATCGGCGCCCTGGTCGGAGCGCTGTCGCCCAACGCGAAGGTCTCGAACGCCGTGGCCTCTGCCCTCTATTTCCCCATGATCCTCCTCTCGGGCGCGACGATCCCCTTCGAGATCTTCCCCAGGGCCCTCCAGGCCGCGGCCCAGGTCCTGCCCGTCACCCAGGGGATCAGGCTGCTCAAGGGCGCGGTGCTCGGGACTCCGCTCTCCGAGCTCGCCGTCCCGGCCATCGTCCTTTCCGTCATCGCGGCGGCGGCGTATAGTATCGCCATCGCAAAGTTCAAGTGGGAATAGGCTAGCCAAGAAGAGAAGGCAAGGATCGCCACAGAGACGCATTGGAGAACCAGGGATGAAGATGACCGCGCTACAACACGGCCGCCGGCTCGCGCGACGTTTCTTCCCGCCCCTCAGCGCCTCTGTGGCTAATGCTTCGCATGCGACCTAAGGAGCCATCGTGTACCGCATCGGACAGTTCTCGAAGATCGGAAAGGTGACGGTGAAGGCCCTCCGCTTCTACGAGGATGAGGGGCTCATCCTCCCCGACCGGGTCGACGCCGCGACGGGCTACCGTTATTACGACTCGAGCCAGCTTCCGCGCCTTCACAAGATCCTCGCCCTCAGGCAGTGCGGCTTCTCGATCCAGGAGATCCGCCAGCTCCTCGTCGGCAAGAACCTCGCCTCCCTCTTCTCGGAGCGACGGGGCCGCATCGAGGAGGAGCTGCGCGAGCGGAGCTCCCAGCTCTCGTCCATCGAGGCCTATCTCGAATCCATACGGGAGGTCGGGGATCTGGGCTACCAGATCGTGGTGAAGAGCCTGCCGCGCTGCATGGTGTACTCCAAGCGCTTCGTCGCGGCGAGCTACGACAGCTATTTCGACATCGTCCCGAAGATCGGCGAGGAGTGCGCCGCGGCCAATCCGGGCCTCCGCTGCATCGAAGATCCGCCCTACTGCTTCATCGAGTACCACGACGGCGAATACAAGGAAACGGACATCGACGTCGAGCTCTGCGAGGCGGTCGAGCGCCGGGGGGTCTACACGCCGACGATCAAGTTCAAGGAGATCGCGGCCGTGCCCGAGGCTGCCTGCGTCCTGCACAAGGGGCCCTACTCGGAGCTGCGGGGCGCCTACGCGGCGGTCTTCAAGTGGATCGATGATAAGGGCTGCATCCCCTCGGGGAATCCCCGCGAGTCCTACATCGACGGGATCTGGAACCGGAGGGATCCCGGCGAGTGGCTGACCGAGGTCCAGGTGCCCATCGAGCGCCCGCGCAGGTAAGGCGACCGAGGCGGGCGACAGCGGCAAGGGAGGCGCGGGCGGCGGGCCCTCAGCTCTTCTTCCGATAGCTCAGGACGGCCCAGCCGTTGAAGAAGGCCGCGAATCCGAGCAGGGCGGCGAGGGGGACGAGAAGATCCCCGAGGCCGCTCCCCTTCAGGTAGACGAGGCGCATGACCGCCATGAAATAGCGCAGCGGGAAGAGGCGGCTCACTGCCTGGGCCCAATCCGGCATGCTCGCCACGGGCGTATAGAGCCCGCTCATGAGGACGAAGGTGATCACGAAGAAGAACATCATGAACATCGCCTGTTGGATCGTCTTCGCGTAATTCGATATGACGAGTCCGAAGCCCGAGAGGGCGAGGACGAAAACAGAGGCGAAGAGATAGATGACGAGGAAACTCCCCTCGGGCGCGAGGCCGTAGACGAGCCGGGCCACGCCGAAGCAGATCGTCAAGGCGATGAAGCCGATGACCCAATAGGGGATGAGCTTCGACAGGATGAAGGGCAATCGCCTCACCGGCGTCACGTTCATCTGCTCGATCGTGCCCGACTCCTTTTCCCCCACTATGTTCAGGGCCGGCAGGAAGCCGCAGAGCATGGCCAGCAGCATCACCATGAGGGCGGGGACCATGTAGACGGGATACTCGAGCCGCGGGTTGTAGCGGTATAGAGTGAGTATCGAGAAGGAGGGGGCCAAGTTCCCCGCGGGGGAGTTGCCGAGCTCGCTCCGCAGCTCGGAGGAAAAGTCCGAGACGAGGCTCCCCAGATAGGCGCTGCCGAGTCCGCCCTTGGCGCCGTTGACGCTGTTGGCCGAGATCATCAGCTCGACGGGCTCCCCCTCCACGAGCCTGCGCTCGAAGCCGGCGGGAATCTCGAGCACGATATCCGCCCTGTCGAGCTCGATCTCCTTCAAGGCCTTCGCGTAATCGCTCGAGAGCTCCTCCAGGCGAAAGAGCGTCGAGGCGGCGAGCTTGCGAGCGAGGCGCGACGAATAGGGGCTTCGGTCGCAGTCAACAATGCCGAGCGAGAGGTGCCGCACCTCGAAGTTCGCCGCGAGCGGAAAGACGAGGAGGGCCATGCAGGGGAAGAGCAGGATGAAGCGGGGAAGCATCTTGTTCCGCAGGATCTGCTTGAACTCTTTCTCGAGCAGGTATCTCAGCATGATCACTCCAGCCTCACCCTGAATTGTCTGAGGCTCGCCGCGAGGATGGCGATCGTCATCGCCGAAAGTATCGCGAGCTCCCTCGCGACCGAGTACGGGCCGAGCCCCTTTATCATGAGCTTCTTCACGGCCGCTATGTACCAACGCGCGGGGAGGGCCGCGGAGAGGGCGCGCAGGAAGAAGGGCATGTTCTCGATCGGGAACATCATGCCCGAGATGAGAAGGACGGGCAGCATGAGGGCCATGCCCGAGATCAGGAGGGCCGCGGCTTGGGACGATACCATCGACGAGATGAGGAGCCCGACCGACAGCGAGAGGAAGATGAACACGAACGACACGAGGACGAGGCCGAACAGGCTCCCCTCCACGGGCACGCCGAGCACGAACACAGAAAAAACGAGGATCGTCGCCAGGTTGAGGATCGAGAGCGCGAAATAGGGCACCGCCTTGGCGACGATGATCAGGAAGGGTTTCAAGGGAGACACGAGGAGTACCTCCATCGTACCCTTCTCCTTCTCGCGGGCTATCGATACCGAGGTCATCATCGCGCAAATGAGCATGAGCACCATGCCCATGACGCCCGGAACGAAGTTGTACGCGCCCTTGAGCTCAGGGTTGTACAGGAGCCGCACCTGGGTATCGATGAGGCGCGCGCGGGCGGCGGCAGGGCCCGCCGACCTCGCCAGCTCGCCTTGGTAGGCGGCGATGACGCCCTTCGCGTAGGAGACGAGGGTCGTGGCGGTGTTCGGGTCGGAGCCGTCGGCCTCGAGGAGGACCTGCGCCTCGCCGCCCCGCGCGTATTTCTCCGCGAAGCGATCGGGGAAAAGGACTACGAGGCCCACCTCGCCGCCCTTGAAGGCCGCCTCCGCCTCGTCGGGGCTCGCGAGGAGGCGGTCGACCTCGAAGTACTCGCTCGCGCTCAGCCGCTCGACGATATTCCGCGTCATGACATCGTCGGAGGGATCGTAGATCGCGACCTTCGTGTTCCTCACCTCGGTGGTGATCGCGTAGCCGAAGAGGAGGAGCATGATGACAGGCAGGGCGAGGAGGATGAGCATCGTCCAGCGGTCCCGGACGATGTGGCGGAATTCCTTCTTCACGAAGGCGACGAACTGCGTCATCTCATTCCCCTCCCCGCTTCGCCCCGCGGGCGATCAGGCGGAAGACCTCGTCCATGCTCGCGGCGCCGAGGCTCCGCTTGAGCTCGGCCGGCTCGTCGAGGGCGGCTATCCGGCCGTCGACCATGATGGACACGCGATCGCAGTACTCGGCCTCGTCCATGTAGTGCGTGGTCACGAACACCGTGATGCCGCGCTCCGCGGCCTGGTAGATCAGCTCCCAGAAGCGCCGCCTGGTAGCCGGGTCGACCCCGCCGGTCGGCTCGTCGAGGAAGACGATCCTGGGCTCGTGCACGATGGCGACCGAGAAGGCGAGCTTTTGCTTCCATCCGAGGGGGAGATCCCTCACGAAGGTCTCCCGCTCCTCCCCGAAGCCGAGGCCGGCGAGGAGCCCGTCGGTCTTCCCCGCGATGAGGCGGTCGGGAAGGCCGTAAATCCCCGCGTAGAGCCTGATGTTCTCCCTGACGGTGAGATCGTCGTAGAGCGCGAATTTCTGGCTCATGTACCCGATGCTCGCCTTCACCTTTTCCGATTGCCGGCCTATGTCGAGGCCCGCCACCCAGCCGAAGCCCGAGCTCGGCTTCGAGAGCCCGCAGAGCATGCGCATGGCGGTAGTCTTGCCGGCTCCGTTCGCCCCGAGGAAGCCGAAGATCTCCCCCTCCTCGACCGAAAAGCTTATGCGATCCACCGCGACGAAGTCGCCGAAGGACTTCGTCAAGGACTGGGCCTCGATGGCCTTCATCGCCCCTCCCCGGCCCCGGCGAGATCCATGAAGCAATCCTCGATCCCGGGCTCGATGCGCCCGATCTCGATCGACTCGTGCCCCCTCGAGGCGAGGTAACGCTCCAACTCCGCCGGGCCCAGCGAGCCATCCGTGGCGACGTGATGCGAGTCGCCGAAGGCGAAGCAGGACAGGACCCCGGCCTTGTCCCTGAGGTCCCCGAGGAGGCCCGACATGCGGCTCGCGCGGACGGCCCAGAGCGCGTGCGGGTACTTGGCCACGATGCCGGCGGGCCGATCGACGTCGAGGAAGCTCCCTCCCTGCATCAGGGCGATCCGGTCGCAGAGCCCAGCCTCGTCCATGTAGGGTGTCGAGACGAGGATCGTGATGCCCTGCCCGTTCAGCCTCCCGAGCATGTCCCAGAATTCCTTGCGCGACACGGGATCGACACCAGTGGTGGGCTCGTCGAGGAGGAGGAGCTCCGGCTTGTGGATCAGCGCGCAGCAGAGGGCGAGTTTCTGCTTCATACCCCCCGAGAGCGCGCCCGCCCTCCGCTTCTTGAAGGGCTCGAGCTGGCGATAGATGTCGGCGACGAGGGCGTAGTTCGCCTCGATCGTGGCGCCGAACACCGTCGCGAAGAACTCGAGGTTCTCCTCGACCGTGAGATCTTGGTAGAGAGAGAAGCGCCCGGGCATGTAGCCGAGCCTGCGCCTAAGGGCGGCGTAGTCCCTCGCGACGTCGAGTCCGTCGATCGTCGCGCTGCCCGAGTCCGCGAGGAGGAGGGTCGCCAGCACCCGGAAGAGCGTGGTCTTCCCCGCCCCGTCCGGGCCGATGATTCCGAACAGCTCGCCTCGCCCGACCTCGAAGCCGATGCCGCGCAAGGCATCGGTCTCGCCGTAGCGCCGCCTCAATTCCCGCGCGACGACCACGTCTATTCCCCGAGCACGGCTTTGCCGTACATCCCGATCTTGAGGTAGCCGTCGTTCTCGACCGCCACCTTCATCGCGTAGACGAGGCTCGCCCTCTCGTCCCTGGTCTGGGCGGTCTTGGGGGTGAACTCGGCGGCGCTCGCTATCCAGGCGACCCTGCCCGAGTATTCCCTCCTGTCCCTCTCGCCGAAATCGACGACGACCCTGAGCTCCTGCCCGAGCTTGACCCCCGAGAGGAGGCCGGCGTCGAGGTAGGCCCTGAGCAGCATGCTGCGCATGTCGGCTATCTTGAAGAGGGCCTTGCCCTGGGCCGCGTATTCCCCCGCCTGCGCGTACTTCACGAGAACGGTGCCCTCGATGGGGCTCGTTATCGAGCACTTGGCGATTTGGTCCTCGAGCTGGGCGACCTGGAGGCCGAGGGAGGCGCTCTCGCCGCTCACGCCGGCGTTGGCGTTCACGAGCGCGGTGAGCTGCGCCGCCTCCCGCTTCTCGAGCGCTGCGAGCTGCGCCTCTATGTCGTCGAGCTGCTTCTGGTTGGCCGCGTTCGCCCTGACGAGGTTCTGCGCGCGCTGCCGCTCCTTCTTCGCCGTGTCGATCTCCTGCCGTATGGCGGCGAGTTGGCGATCGACGTCGCTCCGCCGGCTCTCGACCGCGGACCTGCTCGCGAGGAGCTGATCCCTGCGCAGTCTCAACTGCAGGTCGTCGATGGCCCCGACGACCTGCCCGGCCTCGAGCGTCTGCCCCTCGGCCGCCTCGAAGGACAGGATCCTTCCGCTCGCCTCAGCGGCCACGATGACCTCGGTTGCCTCGAAGCTGCCCTGGGCCGAGGGGACAACCTCTCCCTTGCCGCAGGACATGAACGCCAAGGGCAGGGCCAAGATGGCCGCGAGCCCGCGTGGTTTTCCCATTTCCTTGTCTCCTCCGCTGCCGCTACTCGTTGAGCGCGAACTTGAGCGCGTAGATCGCCTGGACGAGCTGCAACTCGTGCAGCGAGGTGGCGCGACGCGACAAATCCTCGGCGTCGATCGCATTGAGCAGGTCGTCCGCCGTTGCCGATCCATTCTCGTACCTGCCTTCGGTCGACCTCGTCATGCCTGCGCGGAGCTCGATGATTTCCCGGTCGAAAGCGAGGAGCTCGCGCAACTTGGCTATATCGTTCCTGAGTCCCGCGACCCGGATGTCGCTGTCGAGCACGAAGGCGTCCCTGCGCGCCTCGATGGAGCGTCTCTTGTCGTCGATCTTGCCGAGCTCGTCATTCCTGTCCAGGAGACCGTTAGCGCTCCAGCTCAGCCTGACGCCGCCAACCCAGTAGGGCGCGAGATCGTCGTCGAGCATGTTGAGGCCGGGTCGGCCGTAGCCGACCTGCAGGAAGGCGCCGAGCTTCGGGAACTTGGAGACGCGGACGGCATCCTCCTGCGCGTCGCACTGCGCTACCTGCGCGTCGAGGAGTCCGAGCTCCGGTCGCCTATTGACCACTTCGAGCGGCTCGAGCGTCGCGGGGTCCGGCATATCGAAGACGGAGTCGCGGGGGATGGCCTCGCCCAGGAGCAGCGCGAGCGCCTCCCGAGACGTTTTCTCCGCGATCTCGAGCTCCACGGAGCGCTGCCGCGCCTTCAAAAGCTCGACGCGCAGGGCGTCAAGGTCGCTCGGGCTCGCGACGCCGTTTGCCAGGCAGGCCTCCACCCGGCGACGGTTCGACTCGAGCTCGCCGATGAGCAGCTCGTCCTGCTTGAGCTGCTCCCTGGCGGAGAGCAAGCCGAAAAAAAGCTGATCGACCCGAGCATCCAGGGTGTAGAGGTCGACGTCGAGCTGTCGGCGATCGACCCTCGAAGCGGCGTCGATGCCCAGGACCCGCGTCGCGATCGCCCCTCCATCCCAGATGGTCTGGTCGAATTCCGCGAGCGCGAGGTAGTGATCCTTGCTCATTGACGACAGGCCGGGCATGGAGATCGGCAGGGAGGTGACGTCGGATTGGCCGCTCGCCTTGCCGCTGAGCGAGAGTCGGGGAAGGAATCCTCTCCTGGCCATCGCGCGATCGATGGCCTCGCCCGCGTCGATGAGGGCGTATTGCCTCGAAAGCGGGTGGCGTTCCCTCGCCTTCGCCCTGCAGGACTCGAGGTCGAACCGACCCTGGGCACCCGCGAGGCCGAGGCCCGACAGCAGCAGGGCGACGAGCGCGGTCACGCGCCTCATCTTGAGCCGTCCTCGCCCTCGGGCCGAGCCCCGTCGGGCCTGAGGCCCCGAAGGAGCATCTCGACGATCTCGCGCTTCCTCGCTTCGACGAGCCTCTCGTAGTCGTCTTGTGAAAGATCGAGCGCAGCCTTCAGGATCGGCCCGCCCAAGAAGACCGCGACGTTCAGGGAGACGGCGTCGAAGAGAAGGTCGAAGACGCTCATCGGCCGGACGCGCCCCTCGGCGATCTCGGCCTTCAGCGCAGTTTCCAGCCGCTCATAGGTCTTCGATACCCGCCCCCCGAGCCGCAGCTTCAGGGAATCGATACGGCTCGGGTTGGTGACGAGCTCGTTGATGACGAGGAACGGCAACCGCGGATTGGCGCGGAGCAGCTCGAAATGGGCCTCGACGAGGCTCCTGAGCATCGCTTCGAAGGAAGCGCCCGCAGCCCCGCCGGAGTCAAGGTCGGAAAAAAGGAGTTCAGCCTTCCTCGCGAAGATGGTCTCGAAGAGCTTATCCTTGGTACGGAAATAATAGTGGATGAGGGCCTGGTTGCAGCCCACCTCCTTCGCGATGTCGGTCGTCGACGTAAGCGCGAGGCCTCGTTCCAGGAATAGCCTTTCGGCTGCCAGGAGAATCGCTTGTTCCATACCGGATTGGGGCGTATCCACCATCTTAACAGTCCTATTTAATAAGTCTATTATAACTATTCTGATTTGGTTTTCTTTGGTCAAGTGCCAAAGCCAGCCCGTCGTTGACCTTTCCCGCCTCCCCGTCGGATAGTGTCCCCATGCATCGCGACCTCACGAAGGGATCGATCCTCGGCAACCTCCTCGCCCTGTCGGTGCCGACGATGTTCGGCATGCTCGGCCAGACCCTCTACGACGTGGTGGACCTCATCTGGATGGGCCGGATCTCCGCCGAGGCCGTCGCGGGGGTCTCCCTCTTCAGCTCAATCTTCTGGCTCGTCGAGGTCCTCAACGAGGTCATCGGCACCTCCTCGGTGGCCCTCATCACCCAGAGCTACGGCGCGGGCGACAAGGCGAGGACCGAGCGGATCATCGAGCAGACCATCGCCTTCAAGGCCCTCGTGGCGGTCGTCGCGGCGATACTCCTGTATTTCTTCCTCGAGCCCCTCCTCCGCGTCTTCACGCAGGACCCCGCGGTGATCAGGGCGGCCCTGGAGTACGGCCGCGTGCGGGTCTTCTTCCTCCCGGTCTTCTTCGCCTCCTACTCCTGCTTCACCGCCCTGCGCTGCACCGGAGACGCGAAGAGCCAGATGTGGATCATGCTCCTCGTCTCCCTCCTGAACGCCGTGCTCGACCCCCTATTCATGTTCGCGGAGATCCCCTACTTCGGCGGCCGCGGGATCGGGCTCGGGCCCTACGGGGCGGGGCTCGCCACCGTGATCGCGATCTGCGTCGCCTTCGCGATCGGCTTCGCCCTCCTCGCCAGCGGCCGCACCCGGGTGCGCCTGAGCCCCCGCGGGCTCTTCAGCCTCGACGCCGCGATCGACCGCAAGCTCCTCACGATAGGCCTTCCCTCGGGCGGGGAGATGCTCGCGCGCCAGCTCGCGGGCCTGGTCACGACCAAGTTCGTCGCCGCCTACGGCACCGCGGCCCTGGCTGCCCTGGGCATCGGCAACCGCCTCGGGGGGCTCGTGTTCATGCCCCTCTTCGGCCTCATGTCCGGGGGCGGCACCATCGTGGGCCAGAACCTCGGCGCGGAGAAGGTGGAGCGGGCCGAGCGCACCGCGAAGGCCGCCTCCCTCCTCGGGGGCTCCATCGTCACGGCCGCCATGCTCCTCGCCTTCGCCTTCCCCCGGCCCGTCATGGCCCTCTTCGTCGACGCGCCCGAGACCATAGAGCTGGGCGTGCCCATGATCCGCATCCTCGGCCTCTCCTTCGCCGCCGTCAGCTTCTCGATAGCCCTCGGCTGCGCCTTCTCCGGCTCGGGCTACAACAAGCCCTTCCTCGTCTCCTCCCTGGCCGGCCGCTGGGGAGCCCAGGTGCCCTTCCTCGCCGCCTCGGCCTACCTCCTCCCCCTCGCCGGGATCGAGCTCGGGATCCTCGGCGTCTGGGCCAGCTTCCTCGTCTCGGACCTGATCGAGGCCCTGGTCCTCGCGGCCTACTACCGCAGGGGGACCTGGAAGGCCGTGCGGGTCTAGGCTTGGCTAGGGGAGCGGTCCCGGCGCGCCGCCTCCCGCGAGCCTGACCCGAGGCTCGAGCGCCTCGCCCCCGGGCGACGCGGCCTCGACGACGATGAGGGCTTCCCCCTCGCGCAGCTCGAGGCCCTCGGCGACGGCGCGCTCGAGGGACTCGAAGAGTCCTAGCCGGCGCGTTGGGCGATCGATTTCGGAGGTTGGACGCGATATGGCGAAGCGCAACCTTCCCTCGAAACGGATGGCCTGTAGCCGCAGGTATCGCTCGGCAAAATCGAGCTCCTCGCGCAGCGGCGCCTCGTCCCCGCGGCCCTCGGCGTAGTAGAATATCCTGCTCAGCTCCCCGAGGGCGATCTCGAGCGTCTCCGGGACGTGACGGCCCCCGCCTCGGCCCTCGCCCGCGCGGGCGAGGGCGCAGAGCGCCACCAGGACGCCGCTCGCGAAGCGGGAGCGGAGCAAGCCGCAGTCGTTCGGCGCCGGGCCATCCGCCGCGGCGCCGGGCATCGTGACGCATCCCATGGGACCAATGCTACCCGCCGCCGGCCGCCGCCGCATTGCCCGGGCGGCCATACTAGAGGATAATCCGGCCATGCGGCTCGAGGTGCCCCCCTCCCCCTTCTACCGGGGCAGGGCCTTCTACGGCGATCCCGAAGTCCCGATCGCCGTCGTCCACATCGAGGGAGGGCCGGCCTTCCCCCCGCACGGCCACGATTTCTACGAGCTGGTCCTCGTCCGCTCGGGCGAAGGCCTGTACGAGTCGGGAGGCGCCGAGCGCCGGATCCGGGCGGGCGACGCCCTCTTCCTGCCGGTCCGCGCGCGGCACTCCTACGCGCGCTCGCCTTCCCTCGCCTACGTGAACCTGCTCTTCGATCCCGCCCTCCTCCTCGAGGAGCCGCTGGCGCCCGGCCTCGAGCTGCTGGACCTCGCGCCCGAACGCGGCGCCGCCCGCCTGCGCCTGCCCCCCCTCGCGCTCCGCGAGGCCCTCGCCTTGGCCAACCGCGTCGATCAGGAGCTCCTCAGGCGGGACTCGGGATACGGGCTCATGGCGAAGGCGCTGCTCGCCCAGCTGTGGACCCTGCTCTGCCGCGAGCGGGAATGGGAAGGCTCGGCCGGCGAGTCCGCGGAAGCCAGGGCGCGAAGGGTAGCGGAGCGCATAACGCGCGAGCCCTCCGCGGAACGCTCCTCGGCCGACATGGCGGAGGAAGCGGGGACGAGCGAGCGGAACTTCAGGCGGGCGTTCAAGCGGGCGACCGGCGAGGCGCCGCTTGCCTTCGCGCGGCGGGTCAGGATCGAGGAGGCGAAGGCTCTCCTGTCCGGATCGGACAAGACCGTCACGCAGATCGCCTCGCTCGTCGGCTTCGGGGATCCCGCCTATTTCGCGCGCGCCTTCAAGCGGGCCACGGGACTCGCCCCGTCGGCCTTCCGCCGCCGTGCCTAACCCCTTCGCGGAACTCATCGACTCGGGGAGGATCGCCGACGAGGCGGCCCTCAAGCGGGCCTTCCGCGCGGCGGCCAAGCGCATCCATCCCGACATGCTCGTCGGGGCCGACGTGGCCTCACGGCCCGGCGCGGCCGACGGGGCCGGGCCGGCCAGCGATGCGGACGCGTTGCGCGACGCCGAGTCGGCCGCCCGGGCCTTCATCGCCCTGCGCGCCGACTACGAGGCGGCCCTCGGCTACCTCGCGGCGCGGCGCGGCCGGGCGTCGGGAGCGCGAGGCGGCGAGGCGGCCGGGCGGGGCGGCGCCGCGCCGGGGTCGATCCGTCCCCTGGCCTTCTCCCGCGAACGCTTCTACCCGGCCCTCGAGGAGCTCGTGGGCCGGGGCTTCCCGCGCCGCCCGCGGGCCGCCTATCCCCGCGCCGCCTACGACGCCTCCCGCGAGCGCCTGCTCTCCTACCTCGCGGGCCGGGACGAGGTCTACCCCGAGGAGGGCTCCCTCGCGGCCTTCCTCGCCTTCGAGGCCGGCTACGCCTCCCTGGCCCGGCCCGGCTCGGGCTGGCTCTCGGTCGAGAACGATCCCGCCCGCTCGATCTATTTCCTGCTCTCCGACGTCCTGCTCTTCCACGAGAACGGCTTCCCCCATCTCGCGGCCTTCGCGCGCAACGTGCTGCCGGTCACCGAGTCCCTCCTCCGCGAGCGGGGCGAGACGCGGCCCCTAGCCTTCCTCGGCCTCCTCGTGGCCGACCTCGACGCGGGGCCGGCCTGCGAGGACTGAGGCCGGGGGATACCTAGCTCACTCCCGCGGCGGCGAAGCGTCCGGACAGGTACTTCCTGATCATCCGGACGAGGATCTCGGGCTCCTCCTCGAAGGCCGCGTGGTCGGCGAAGGGCAGGTTGAGGATCATGGCCTTTTTATTCAGCGTCCGAAGCCGGGCCAGGCTTTCCAGGCTCGTCAAGCGGTCCTCCTCTCCCCGTATCGCGAGGAAGGGCAGGGAGATGCGCTTGACCGAGGCGCCCGGATGCCCGGTCGGGCCGAGGTCGCGCCACATGGCGAGCACCCGCTCGGCGAAGGCGGGCCAGTCGGCCCCCGGCTGGAGCTCCTCGTAGCGCCTGACGCTTTCCGGGAAGAGCCGCTTCCAGAGCTTGGGCGTCATGCCCTTCAGCATGCCGTAGACCCTGTCCTCCTCCGAGAGCTCCCAGCTCGAGCCGATGGTGACCAGGCCGCGGAGCCCCGCGGGCCTCGCGGCCGCGTGGCGGTAGGCGGCGATCCCGCCGTCGCTGAAGCCCAGGATGGCGTAGGACTCCAGCCCGAGCCGGGCGATCAGGGCCTCCAGGTCCCCGCGAAGCCGCGCGTAGCTCAGCGCGGCCTCGCCGAGCGTGGAGCGGCCGTGGCCCCGGCTGTCGACGCCGACGAGGCGGTAGTCGCGCGACAGCTCGCCGCAGATCGGGCCGAAGTCCTCGATGCTGCCGAAGCCCCCGTGGAGCATCAAAAGGACGGGCGCGTCCCTCGGCCCCAGGCACTCGACGTAGAGCTCGGCGTCCCCGCAGCCGAGCAGCTCGCCGCCCTCGTGGCTGAATCCGCTTATTCGCTTCATAGGGCGATGCTACGACGCCGCCGCGACAGCCCACTGTCGTAATTCGGCAGCTACTCGTACTTTTTCGCCACGCCCGCAGCGAGGGACTTGAGCCGCTCGCGGACGCGGGCCGGCTCGAGGACTTCGATCGAGTCCCCGTAGGACAGGAGGTAGCGGTACAGGCTCTCCTCCTCCGGCCGCCGGCAGCGCGCTAGGATCGAGCCGTCGGCTCGGTACTCCAACTCGCCCTCGGGGTGCCGCTCCTCGAGGAAGGCCCTCGCCGAGGGCTCGGCCACGAAGACGAGCTCGACCAGCCGATCGTTCCGGAAGTCGGGGCGCTCGGCGATGAACTCGCGGTAGCCGAGGGGTCGCCGGGAGAAGGCGGCGTCGCGGATCGCGAGCTCCCGCATGCGGCTGACCCTGAACAGGCGGTAATCCGAGCGCAGGCGGCAATAGGCGAAGAGGTACCAGGCGCCCCATTGGAGGATCAGGGTCATGGGCTCGAGCTCGCGGGAGACCTCCCCCTCACGGTGGCTCGTGTAGCGGCAGGAGACCAGGCGCCGGAGGCGGATGGCCCGCTCCAGGACGCGGAGCCGCTCCTCGAGGGCGGAGTCCTTGGCCGAGGCGGAGAAGTCCAGGATCAGCGAGCGGTCGAGCTCGTCGGCCCGCTCCCGCAGGCCCCGGGGCAGGAAGCTGTAGACCTTCTCGAGGGCCCCGAGGAAGCGCTGGTCGGCGAAGGTCCCCTGGACCCCCTTCAGCGCGGTCAGGAGGCCGAGGAAATCCTCGTCGCTCGCGAGCCGGTTGCCCAGCTTGTACTCGGGCATGATGCCGTATCCCCCGGCCATCCCCGCCTGGGCGTAGACGGGTATGCCGGCGAGGTTGAGCGCCTCCATGTCCCGCTGGATGGTCCGGACCGTCACCGAGAAGCGCCTGGCAAGCTCGCTCGCCGGGACGAGGTCACGCTCGAGGAGGATGACGACGATGGAGATGAGCCGGTCGATCCTCATCGGCCCTCCCCGCGGGCTCGGCCCGCCAGGGCCGGCCCGAGCCCCATATCCCCGATCAGCATTCCAATAAAGCCGCACAACGCGTCTCGCTCCCGGGCGCCCGCGGGCAGCTTCCCTCCCCGGGCCGGCCCGGGGGCGGGGGCGCGGAAGCGGGCGAAGCCGAGCTCGGCCACGGCCCGGGCCGCCTCGACCCCCGAGGCGTGGTACTCGAGGATCGAGGCGAGGAGGGCGAGGGTCTCGTCGAAAGCCTCGCCCCCGCCCGAGGCCCTGAGGTCGAGCATGGCGGCCTCGAATGCGTCGAAGAGCGCGGGGCAGGCGGGTTCCCAGGCGCGCAGCCGCGCGCGGAAGAGGTAGCGCTCGCGCTCGTAGCGCGCGCGCTCCTTCTCGTGCCGCGGCCGCTTCGGGAAACCCCGGGCCAGGAGCCGCGCGAGCTCGGCGTAGAGGGCCCGCCGGTCGTGGCCCGGCGCCTCGCCCAGGTCCGAGGCCGGCCCGCCGTAGCGCAGGCCCAGGAAGCCGCGGAGCGCTTCCTCGTACTCGGCGCGGAGGGCGGAGAACTCCCCGCCCGAGGCACCCGGCCCGGCCAGGTCGGGATGCGTGGTCTTGGCCAGGGCCTTGAACTCGGACTTGAGCGCCTCGACCGTATCGATCTCGCCTGCTCTGATCCGCCTCGCGAAGCGGTTGGGCACGGCCGCCTCAGATCCCCTTGAGGAGCCAGGCGGGGAGGAGGATCCCTATGGCGAAGCCGTAGAGGGCGTCGAACCAGACGATGCTCAGGAGGTTGGCGAGGTAGATCAGGCCGACGACGGGATACGCGGCGTAGGCGGCCTTGTTCCTGGCGGCCGCGGCCTTCTTGGCCTGTTCCCAGAGGTTGGCCGCGTCGCCCGTGGAGGGGAAGGCGTGCATGCCGATCGAGACCCCGAGCCAGAGGAGGGCCAGGGAGGGGAAGTTCGAGGCGCCGAACATGCGCAGGGGTATCGAGGCGGGGAAGCAGATGAGCATGCACAGGAGGCTGTTCACGATGAAGGGCCCGACCGAGATCAGGAAGGAGTCGCCGAAGCGCTCCACCGGCCCGTGGAGGACGTAGCCGGCGGTCTTCATGTCGAACTGGAAGAACTTGACCTCGAGGACGGGCACGCGCCGCAGGCGGCAGAACAGGAGATGGGCGAGCTCGTGGATGATGACGCCGGGGAAGGTGGCGATCGAAATAAGGAAACCGGGGATCGGGATCATGGCATCTTCTCCTCGGGGTGGCGGAGGTAGTAGTCCTCGGGGCTCAGGATCTCCTTGGTCTCGAGGCGGAAGCGGGTTCGCCTGACGTAGGCCTCGACCGCGGCCCGGTTCTCGTCGCCGGCGGCGGCGAGGGCCTTGGCCATGAGGAGCTCGGCCTCGGCGCGGCGCTCGGCCTCGCCGTAGGCGGCCCAGAGGCAGGCGGCGGCCGAGGCCAGGGCGAGGTCGTTCATCGGGTCGGGGCCCCCGTCCTTCGCGATGGCGGCGTTCAGCTCATAGAACTTCCGCCAGTCGCCCTCGTCGAAGGCTATCGAGGACTCGACGCGGCGGGCCTGCTCCCGCGCCTCGGCGTCCTCGGGCTCGAGGGCGAGGTAGGCCTGGTAGCGGGCCAGGGCCTCGCGGAGCTCGCCCTCCGAGGCGGCGGCGTAGGCGCCCAGGATAGCGGCCCCGGCCGCCAGGTCCGGATCGCCCGGCAGGGCGCGGGAAGCCGCGTCCATGCTGGCCGAGGCTTGGGCTATATCGCCGCGCTTCATGGCCGCCACGGCCCGCTTCGAGCCGGCGAAGGCCCGGTAGTAGGGCAGGTTGAGGAGGCTGCAGGCGACGAGGACGGCGGCGACGGCGGCGAGGAAGCCGAGGACCCAGCGCGGCAGGGGGGCGCGGTAGAGCCGCTCCCCGCAGGCCGGGCAGGCCGGGACCCCCAGCTGGAGGGGCAGCTCCGCCTCGCCCGCGTCGGCGCCGCAGAAGGCGCAGACGCTCGGGTCGCGGAGGGCGGCGAACTCCTCGTCCGAGGACTCGGGCTGGGCGCGCAGCTCGTCCGCGCAGTTCCCGCAGTAGTCGGCCCCGCGGAAGGCGTAGGACCCGTTCCGCGGCGCCGCGGCGCCGCATCGGGCGCAGGTTATGGAGCGCATGACGAGACTATAGCACGCGGCCCCCCCGGCTTTCTCGGGGAGGCCGCGGATCGAGGGGCCGCGATCGGGCCTCGGCTCAGCGGATAGTGGTCTCCCAGGTCGCCCTGATCGAGAGGCCGGCCGAGGGTCCCGAGAGGGAGGCGCCCCGGTAATCCTCGAGCCCGGGCGAGAGATCCCAGGCGGCCCAGGCCCGGGCAGCCCAGCGGCCGCCGAGGGGGAGCTCGGCCCCGAGGACGAAGGAGCAGTCGATGGAGCTCTCGAGGTCGGTCAGGTCGCCCTGGCCGGACTCGGGGACCCGGCCGATCCCCGCCCGGCCCAGGCCCAGACGGGCGAAGGGTGCCAGGGGGAGGCCGAGCTCGGGCTTGTAGCCCAGGCTGGCGCCCCAGCGGGCCGCCCCCTCCTGCACGAGGTCGGGGCTCCCGAAGCGGAGGGGCAGGGCGCGGAGGTAGGCGCCCAGCTCGAAGTCGCCGAGGAGGAGGCCCCAGTCGAAGGCGGCGAGGGGATGGAGCTCCCCTCCGGCGAAGGAGGCCCCGGCGCCCGCCTCGGCGTAGGAGCGCCAGCGGAGGCCCCCGGCCTCGGCGCTCTCCGCCGCGGACGGGGACGGGGCGATGAGGGCGAGCGAGGCCAGGGCCAGGAGGACGACCGCCTTGGCGGCGGCCGGGGCCTGGCCCGAGGCCCTGCGCGAGGCCGTTTCGGGCAGGTCGCGGGAAGCGATGCGGGGCGCGCGGCGCCCGAGCTTGGGGAAGAACATACCGGTACTCTCCTTATAGTCGATCCACTCGCCGCCGAAGCGCTCGGCCATCTCGGCCTCCTCGCGGCGCGCGAGCTTGAAATACAGGACGCAGATCAGGGGGAAGAGGAGGAGCATGGGGAGGTTGGCCCACTCGAGGAGGAGGCCCAGGCTCAGGACGAGGAAGCCCGCGTACTGGGGGTGGCGGATCTTCGCGTAGGGGCCCTCGCGCACGAGCCTCCCCCCTCCCTCCTCGGCGCTCCAGTAGTCGCGGTGGATCCTCCTCCAGCCCGCCGCGACCAGGGCCCCGCCTGCGAGGGTGCAGGCGAGGCAGGCGTAGGTGCCCGCGAAGCCGACGAGGGAGACGAGGCTGTGGCCCCAGAGGAAGCCCTCGGGCAGGCTCGCGCCGAAGGCCCAGAGGACAAAGTAGAGCGAGAGGGGGATGCCGAACATCTCCAGGGCGTAGGCCACGACGAAGGCCAGGAAGGCTCCCGCCGGCTTGCGCTGGGCCTTGCGGTAATACGGCAGGAAAAGGAGGAAGGCGGCGTAGAAGGCCGCCCAGAGGGCGACCGCCCACCAGTTCCCGAAATGGCTCCACACATCTTCCCGCATGAAGGACCCCCCTCCTCGAAGCTGGCCTTCGGGCCCCCTCGATCGGGGCGCCCGGGCCGAGGCGGCCTTCCGTCGGCCCGCCATGGCGAGGAATCTAGCGGGATAGAGGGCCTCGATCGATACGAAGAAGGTCGTGCTTCGGGCCGCCTCGGCCTACGATCTTCGTCGTAGGGAGGGCCGTAGGGGGGCTATTCGTCGGGGAAGGGAGGGCGAAGGGGGCCTTCGGCCCCGCCTCAGCGCCGGGAAAGGATGTTGAGCAGCTCGACCCGGCTGCGGGCGCCGGCCTTGCGGTAGAGGTTGTAGATATGGGTCCGGACCGTGGCGGGGGAGATGCCCAGCTCGGCGGCGATCTCCTTGTTCGACAGGCCCCGGCCGATGAGCTCGGCCATGGCCTGCTCCCGCTCGGTCAGGCCGAGCGCCGAGGCCGCCTCGGCCGTGGGGGGGGCGAAGGCGGGGCTCCGGTCCCGCGAGAGGGAGGCGGCGAGGGAGGCGCAGGAGACGGCGTTCATGCCGAGGTAGAAGAGGAAGTCGAGGGAGAGGGGCTTGTAGGGCCAGGAGCCCGAGGCGGCGAGGAGGGCCTCGGCGACGGTGAGGGGGACGAAGGCCAGGCAGCAGAGGCCCAGGCCCCGCGCGAGGAGGCGGACCGAGGGAGGCTCGTCCCCGAGCCGGGCCAGGAGGAAGGCCAGGCCCGCCATGGCCACGGCGCCCCCGGTGAGGAGGTAGCCGAAGGAGCCGAGGCTGTCCGGCGGGATGGGCGCCTCGCGGAAGAGGGCGTCGGCGGCGAGGAAGAGGTAGGCGGCGGGGACCAGGACGTTGGCCAGGGCGAGGGAGCGGGCCGCTGCGCGGAGGGCCCGGAAGGCCCCCGAGCCGGGCTCGAGGCGGCCGAGGGAGAGGAAGACGAAGAGGTAGATCGAGGCCTGGAGGACGAGGGAGGCGATGCCCAAGGGGGTCATCACCGTCCCGCCCCCGGGCCCCTCGTAGGAGGCGACGTTGCGGAGGTAGAAGGCGGCCAGGGTCAACGCGAGCCCCGCGAGGAGGGAGGCCTCGACGGCGGCGATCAGCGCGACCAGGGGGCGCCGCGTGCGCGCGTAGAGGAAGGCCAGGCTCGCCAGGCCGGCGAAGCCCGTGGCGGCCAAGGCGGCGTAGGCGGCGAGGATGAGGTGGCGCACCTTAGGAGCCCTCCGGGGCTCCGGCCGCGGCCCCGGCGGCCTCGATCGCCGCCTCGAGGAGGGCGCGGAGCCGGGGCTCGCGGACCGTCCTCCGGGCGCTCTCGTAGAACTCGAGCATGCCCGGCTGGCCCTCGGCGCCGTGCAGCGCGGCCTGGAGCCCCATCTCGAGGCGGTCGAGCTCGCGGACGAAGCGGGCCTCGGGGCTCGCGCACTCCTCGAACTCCTCCCACAGGCCGAGGAACCACTCGGCGTCGGGATGGCCCTCGAGGGCGCGCAGGATCGAGGCCCGCTCGAGCTCCCGCTTCTCCTCCTTCGAGATCCCGTCCACCGGCGTGATGTCCCCGGCGTAGGACTCCCCGAGCTCGTGCACGAGGGCCATGAGGGCCGCCCGGGCCCCGTCGATCCCGCCCGCCGAGCCCTGCCCCGCCACGAGGAGGGCGAGGAGGGCGGTGCCGAAGGAGTGCTCGGCCACGGACTCGCAGAGCTCGGCGGGCACTCCCCGCTTGAGCCAGCCCTGGCGGTAGAGCCGCTTCAGGCGCATGAGGCGGTAGTAGGAGGCGAGGACGGGATCGGCCCCCGTCCCGAGCGCGAGGCTCTCGTCGGGCCCCTCGGCCTTGGTGATCACGGCTCAGATCCCGTTGTCGAAATTCCCGGCCTCGATCTCCTTGAAGTAGCGGACCGTGCCGACCTTGAGCTCCATGGTCGCGTCCTCGTCGCAGACCACGAGGCCCCGGGGGTGGAGCTGGATGCAGGAGAGGGTCCACAGGTGGTTCACCCCCTCCTCGATCGAGTGCTGCATGGCCCGCGCCTTGTTGATCCCCGAGGCGAGGACGAGGACCTCCCGCGCGTCCATCACGGTGCCGACGCCCACGGTGAGGGCGGTCTTGGGCACCTTCTCGGGGTCCCCTCCGAAGAAGCGCGAGTTCATGACCTTGGTGTCCTGGGTCAGGGTCTTCACGCGGGTGCGGGAGGAGAGCGAGGAGCCGGGCTCGTTGAAGGCGATGTGGCCGTCGGCCCCGACCCCGCCGAGGAAGAGCTCGATGCCGCCTAACGCGCGGATCTTCTCCTCGTAGCGGGCGCACTCGGCGCCGAGGTCGGGGGCGTTGCCGTCGAGTAAGTTCACGTTCCCGGGCCGCGCGTCGACCTTCGAGAAGAGGTTCTCCCGCATGAACGTGTGGTAGCTCTGGGGATGCTCCTCGGGCAGGCCGACGTACTCGTCCATGTTGAAGGTGACGACGTCCGCGAAGCTCAGCTTGCCCGCGGCGCAGAGCTCGGCGAGCTTGCGGTAGGTCCCCAGCGGGGTGGAGCCCGTGGGCAGGCCGAGGACGAAGGGGCGGGCCGGCGAGGGCGCGAACTCGCGGATCCGGCGGGCGATGTGGTTCGCGGCCCAGGCGGAGACCGCGTCGTAGTCGGGGCGGATGATCAGGCGCATGCGAATTCCTCCATGGCGACGCCCCAAGAGTAGCGGATACGCGCGAAAGAGGCGAGCCCTCGGCCGCCGCCTCAGGCCTCGGCTCGGCCCAGGCGCCAGAGCATGAGGGCCTTCGCGCCGCCCCGGACCAATCCCGCGGCCGCGGCGAGGAGGGCGAGGAGGGCCAGGTCGGGCAGGAAACGGAAGAGGTCGGCCCAGGTGCAGGCGAGTCCCGAGAGGGCGGAGCAGAGCCCCGGCAGGCCGAGGAGGAGGGCCGAGGGCGCGGCGCTCGCGAGGAGGAGGGCGGCGCGGAGCGCGGGCCCCCGCCTCCTCGCCTTCCCGAGCCAGGCGGGGAGGCGGGCGAAGCGCCAGGCTTGATAGGCGAGGATCAGGGCGGCGAGGCCGATGGGGAGGGCCGGGAGCCAGGCGAACTCCCGGGGATCGGGGACCGGCCCCCCGCCGAGGAGGGCGTGGACCGCCATCGGCAGCTGGTCGTAGCAGCCGAGCATCTCGCCCAGGCCGTTCTGCCGGCACAGGACTATGCAGCCGAGGCAGGTATCCAGGTTCACCTCGGCGTAGGCGTGGAAGCCGGAGACATCGCCGCCGTGGATCAGGCGCTGGCCGTCACGCTCCACGGTCCAGCCCAGGCCGTAGCGGCTGCGGACTCCCTCGGGGACCTGCCTGAGCTGGTCGAGGAAACCGGGACCGACGGCGCGGCCGCCCGACGCGTCCATCAGGGCGACGAGATACTTCGCGGCCTCCGCCGCGCTCATGACCAGGCCGCCCGCGGGCGCGTCGCCCGGGCAGAAGGAGGTCGACACCGGGACGGGCAGGCCGAAGAAGGGAGCGCTGCCCGCGGCGATTCCCGCCGGGTCCGTCGAGGCCCCCTCCATGCCGAGGGGCTCGAAGACCTCGCGGCGCAGGTACTCGCCGTAGGGAAGGCCGCTCGCGGCCTCGACGAGGTAGCCGAGGGCCCGGTAGTTCTTGTTGTAGTAGGCGTAGCGGGTGCCCGGCTCGGCGGAGGGCCGCACCCGCGCCAGGGAGCGGACCTCGTCCTCGGGCGAGGCGCCCGGGATCTCGGGCCGCGGGTCGCCCCGCTCGTCCAGGCCGCTCGTGTGGGTAAGGAGCTGGCGGACCGTGATCTTCTCCGCCCCCGGCCCGTCCACGGAGAACCAGGGGACATAGCGCCGATAGGGCGCCTCCAGGTCGACGAGGCCGCGCTCGGCGAGCTGGAGGATGGCTAAGGAGGTGAAGGACTTCGACACCGAACCCAGGCAGAGCCGCGTCTCGGGCGTCATCGCGGCGCCGCGGCCGTCGGTCCCGTAGCCCGCGCTCCAGATGACCTTGCCCTCGCCGACCACGGCGACCGAGAGGCCCGGGATCCGGTTCTCCCTCGCGAAGGCCGAGAAATACTCGTCGAGGCTCCGGGCGGACGGGGCTCGCCCCGCCTGCGCGACGATCGGAGAAACGAGGCCGATCGAGAGGATCGCCAGGGCGAGGGACCGATTTTCCATCCGCATGCTTCGCATTCGAGGATCTCCTTGAGTCGAGCATACGCGTCCTCGCGCGAGGGAATCGTCCGAAGCGATCGATCCGGAGCTCGGATATCGGGATCCGGGCCGTTCATGCTAGATTGAAGTCCATGTCCCTCGACCTCTGGCTGAGCCTCGCCGGCCTATCGATCTCGGCGGTCGCGGCCATCGCCATCCTCCGCTCCTCGCGCGGGCCGGGCGGCCGGCCGGCCTTCCTCGCCCTCGTCTTCCTCGAGGCCGCCCTGTTCTTCCTCGGCGTCGTCGCGGGGCGCCTGCCCGGCGGCTCCTTCCTGAGCGCCGCCTGCAGCTACTGCGGCTCCTTCATCGGCCTGCCCTCCCTGTACCTCTTCGCGCGCTCCACGGTGGAGAAGGTCGGCCGGCGGGCCTGCCTCCACTACCTGCCGGCCCTGGCCAACCTCCCGCTCGGCCTGGCGATGGCGGCCCTCGGCTCGAGCTCGAAGGGGGGGCTCGCCCCCGCGATCTACTACCTCGTCCTCGTCGCGGCCCTGACGGCGCAGCTGGTCATCTACGGCCGGGCTGCCCTCGTCCTGGCGCGGGACCACGGCGGAGGCCCCGGCCCCAACTGGCTCCTCCGCGCGGCCCGCGCCGTCATCTCCGCCTACGCCCTCCTCTGCGCCATGAGCTGGGCCATGATCCTCGTCGCCCTCGCCGAGGAGCTCGTCGGCCGTCCGATCGAGTCCCGCTCCTGGATCGATCCCGCCTCGCTGCTCGTCGCCCTCTTCCTCGCCTGGACCCTCGGCCTCTGCGCGCTCTGGGGCCGCGACCGGAATTCCGCCGAGAGCCGGGAGCTGCGGAAGTACGGCGGCCGCCCCCTGCCCGAGCCGGAGGCGGATAGGCTCGTCCGCCGCGTCCGCGCCCTCGTGGCGGTCGAGCCCGACCTGGCGGCGGAGGCCGCGCAGCCGCGGGCCCTCGCGAGCCGCCTCGGAGTCCCGTACTACCTGCTTTCCCGCGCGGTGAACGAGCTCGAGGGCCGGAGCCTCCTCGACCTCGTGAACGAGTATCGAGTCGAGCGGGCCAAGGCCATCCTATCGGAAAAGCATGAGGCGAGCGTCCTCGACGCCTGCTTCGAGGCCGGCTTCCAGGCCAAGTCCACCTTCAACGAGGTCTTCAAGAAGCGGGTCGGCATGACGCCGCGGCAGTTCCGCGAGACGGCCTCTCGGGAAAGCGAGGCCCCGTCGAGGGGAGCTTGACCCGAGTCCCCCGTATCCGCCATCATCTTCCCCGGATGCAGACACTGGATTCCGCCCTCGTCGCGGCCCGCTAGCTCCTAGCCGGCCGCGAGCGATCCGACGCCGCGCCGGCCGCGCTCATAGGCCGGCGCGAGGGACCGTAGGGTCCCTCGAATCCGCGCGATACCGCGCGGTCGGAACGATAGGCGGACATCCATGCGCTCCCAAGACGACATCATCATCGAGACCTCCTCGCTCGGGCGGACCTACCGGACGCGCGCCAAGGCCGAGGGCCTCGGGGCTTCCCTGAAGGGTCTCCTGCGGCCGAGCTTCCGCGAGACCCAGGCCCTCGACGACCTCGACCTGGTCCTGCGGCGAGGCGAGTTCCTCGGCCTCGTCGGCCCGAACGGGGCCGGCAAGACCACCCTCGTCAAGCTGCTGACGGGCCTCATATCGCCAACCGCGGGCAGCGCGCGGGTCCTCGGCCACGAGCCTGCCCGGCGCCGGGAGGCCTTCCTCTCGCGCATCGCCTTGGTCATGGGGCAGAAGAGCCAGCTCTGGTGGGACCTCCCCGCCGTCGACTCCTTCGCCCTGGCCAAGGCGATCTACGGCATCCCCGAAGGCCGCTACCGCTCCGAGCTCTCGAGGCTCTCCGGGGCCCTCGACGCGAAGGAGCTCCTCGAGCGCCCGGTGCGCTCCCTCTCGCTCGGCGAGCGCATGAGGGTCGAGCTCATCGCCGCCCTCCTCCACGGGCCGGAGCTCCTCTTCCTCGACGAGCCGACCATCGGCCTCGACGCGCCGACGCAGAAGGCCCTGCGCGACTTCCTCAGGCGGGAGAACGAGGAACGGGGCATCTCCCTCGTCCTCACGAGCCACTACATGGAGGACATCACCTCCCTCTGCCCGCGCTGCGTCCTCGTCGTGGAGGGCCGCAAGCGCTACGACGGGGGCACCGAGGAGATGCTCGCGGGAGCCCGAGCGCGGAAGAAGCTGCGCGTCGCGCTGGAGCCCGGCGGCCCGGGGACGGGCGATCCGGGCGAGCTCGCCGCCCTTCCCGGCGAGCTGGCCGAGCGCGGGCCCTGGGGCTTCGCCTTGAGCCTCCGGCCGGAGGAGGTCGGCGAGGCCATCGCCGCGGTCGGACGCGGCTTCCGCGTGCTCGACCTGGCGATCGAGGAGGAGGAGATGGGCGACACCGTCTCGCGGCTCTACGCCGGGGAGGCAGCCGATGCGCGGTAAGTACCTCGCTATGTCGCGCATCGCGTTCCTGGAGCGGCTCGCCTACCCGGGCGAGGCGGTCCTGATCCTGGCCTCGGCGGGCATCCGGACCTTCGTCGCCTGGCTCCTGTGGAGCGCCATACTGTCGGGAAGCCGCCGCGAGGCGGGGGGCATGGACCTGGCCGCCCTGGTCGCCTACTACCTCGTGGCCTCGATCCTGCGGACCTTGGACCGCTCCGAGGGCTACGCCTGGGAGTTCGCCGCGGAGATCCGTTCGGGGTCATTCTCGAAGTACCTGGCCCGCCCCGTCGACCCGGCGCGCTGCTTCCTGGCGGTTTCCGCGGGGCGCGGCGCCTGGCAGGCCTGCCTGATCCTGGTCCTGGGGGCCTTGGCCGCCCTCGTGCTCGGGCCGGGCGCCCTGCCCGACCCGGCCGGCCTGGCCTGGGCCCTGCCGATCCTGGCCTTGGGCCTGACGGCCCTGGCCCTCCTCAACTTCATGACCTCCCTCCTGGCCTTCGCCTTCCAGGACATAACGCCCTTCCATATGATGAAGAACGAGCTCGTGAATTTCCTCTCCGGTACCGTCGTGCCCCTCGCGATGATGCCGCCTTGGGCGCGCGCGGCCCTGGCCTTTACCCCCTTCCCCCCCCTGGCCTCGCTCCCCGCGCGGCTCTGGGCGGGCGAGGGCCTCGCCGAGGCCCCCGCGGCCCTGGCGACCCTGGCCGCCTGGGTCCTCGCCCTCGCCCTCGCGTCGCGCCTCGCCCTGGGCGCCCTCTCGGCCCGCTACGAGGAGGCCGGATCGTGAGGCGGAACCTGCGCGTCATCGCGACCATGCTCAAACTGCGCCTGACGCGGTATACGGCCGACCCGGCCTCCTTCTGGTCGGGCTTCCTCGTCGACAGCGCGGTCTTCGGCCTCCAAGCCGCGATCTTCCTGGTCATCTACCGCGAGGCGGACAGCATCAACGGCTGGGACCGCTGGCGAACCCTCTTCTTCGTCGGGACCTTCATGCTCCTCGACGGGATTTGGATGAGCCTGTTCTTCTTCGGCGTCATCGGCATCCCCGACGCCATCCGGACCGGCCGGCTCGAGCTCTACCTGGCCAAGCCCGCCGATCCCCTGGCCTGCCTGAGCTTCGAGAAGGCCGACCCGGGCTCGGCCCTCGTCGTCCTGCCCGCCTTGGCCCTCCTCGCGGCCTCGGCGCGGGCCGCGGGCCTGCGCGCGGGCCCGGCCGAGATCGGCGCCTACCTCCTGGCCCTCGGCCTGATGCTCGTCCTCATGTACGACCTCATGGTCCTGGCCAGGACGCTCGCTTTCTGGCTGGGCAGGACCGGCGGGCTGCAGGAGGCGGAAGGCGCCTTGGTCGAATTCGGCTTCCGCCTGCCCGGCAAGGCCCTCCGCGGGCCCTGGAAGATCCTGTTCAGGGCGATCCTTCCCTACGGGCTCATAGCGAGCTTCCCCGCGGAGGCCTGCTTCGGGGAGGCGGGCCCCCTGACCTGGCTCGCCGCGATCGGCACGGCGGCGGCCTTCACCCTCCTGACCCGGCTCGCCTGGAAGGCCGGCCTGCGCCGCTACGCGGGCTCCGGCAGCTGAGGGCCACGAACGCATGCGATGCCCCTGGCATGGGGCGAAAGGAAAACGATCATGGAACTGGAACTGAGGACCGAGCGCCCCGACGATCACCGCGAGGTGGAGAACCTGACCCGCGAGGCCTTCTGGGACGTCCATGTCCCCGGCTGCGTCGAGCACTACCTCGCGCACGTCATGCGCTCGCATGCCGACTTCCTCCCCGAGCTGGACTACGTCGCGCTCGACGGGGACCGGATCGTCGGCAGCATCATGTACGCCAAGGCCTGGCTCGATTCCGAGGGCGGAGAGTCCCTGCCCATCCTGAGCTTCGGGCCTTTGAGCGTCCTGCCGGCGTACCAGCGGCGCGGCGTCGGCAGCCGCCTGGTCGAGTCGACGGTCCGGATCGCGCGCGAGGCCGGCTGGCCCGCCATCGTGATCCTGGGGAATCCGGGCAACTACGTGAAGCATGGTTTCAAGAACTGCAAGAAATACTGGATCGCGATGGCGCCGGGCAGGTACCCGACCTGCCTGCTCGCCCTGGAGCTCCGGCCGGGCGCCCTCGGCGCGAAGGACTACCTGTATCGCGGCAGCCCGGTCTACGAGGTCGGCGAGGCGGAGGCCCGCGCCTTCGACGCGGGCTTTCCGCCCAAGCAAAGGGGCTTCCGCCCCTCGCAGGAGGAGTTCGACATGTTCTGCCGCTCGTTCGTCGAGTGAGAGAGGCCTTGTCCAAGATGCGACGGCGTCTTGGACAAGCCTCCGGTCACGAGGAGCGGCCTCGCGCGAAGGGCCGCCGCGGGAGGAAGAGCGCGGCGGCCATCGTGAGGAGGGCGAAGAGGGCGAAGGCCGCGCCGAGGCCGCCCTTGTCGGCCGCTAGGCCGAAAAGGGGCGAGAGGCAGGTCGCGAGGAGGGTTACAAGGAGGCTCGAAAACGAGAGGAGGGTCGCCCTCCCCTCGTCGGGGGCCACCGCCTGGAGCCTCCCCTCGAAGAGCAGCGAGAGGGCGGACATCGCGAGGTAGTAGAGGAGGTAGGGCGCTGCGCCCCAGAGCCCGGGCAGGAGGGCCGCCGCGAGGAAGGAGAGTCCGGCGAGGGCGAGCGCGAGTCCCAGACGTCGCATCCCCCGGCCGCCGAGGGCCTTCGCGAGCCTGCCGGCGGCGGCTTTCCCGAGCCCCCCGGCCCCGAAGGGCAGGAGGGCCCAGAGCCCGACCGCGGCGAGGGGAACCCCGTAGCGCTCCATCGCCCACATCCCGTCGAACTCATCCGCGGTGCCGAAGACCGCGCCGGCCAGGACCGACGCGGCGAGGATCCCGAAGAGGCCGCCGTCCCTGATGGCGTCGCGCAACGCGTAGAGCTGGCCGCGCAGGCCGGGGTGAGGCGCTTCGTCGAGGAGCGCGGCGCCGGCCCCGCTCGCGGCGCGGCCCTCGGCGGAGGCGCTGCCGGGCCGCGGCCGGGACCTGCCGAGGCCCAGGGCGCAGAGGGCCGCGGCCGCCGCGATCGCGGCCGAGAGAGCGAGGGCCAGATCAGGGTCGCAGGCGTAGAAGAAGCCGCCGGCGGCCTCCGAAACCAGGAGTGCCGCCGTCCCGACGGCGCCGGCGGCGCCGGCGGCCGCCTCGTACTCGCCCTCCCGGCCATGGGAGCGCAGGGTCTCGTAAAGCAGGGCCTGCCTCGAGCCCGAGCAGAGCGCCGATTCGCAGCCCCACAGCACGAAGCCGAGGCAGGCCCCCCCGAATCCGGGTACCATGATCCAGGCGAGGAAGGCGAGGGCCTTGAGGGCCATGCCGATGGCGAGGACCCCGCGCTTGCTCCAGCGATCTGCCAGGACTCCGCTCGGGAGCTCGAGGAGGATGACGGGGATATTCCAGACGGCCAAGAGGATGGATAGCTGTTCGTAATCCAGGCCACGCGCGGAGAACATGACCAGGTACATGGGATAGATGGGCGCGAGGTCGGAGAGGGCAGAGAAGAGGTAAAACGGGAGGGCTATCTTCAATAGTCTCTTTTCGTCGTTTCCAGGCATCGCATTCTCCTGAATCGTTGTCTCGACGTGGCGGCAGCCAACGCACCTTCCAGCTGCGGGATTGGCAGGTCGGAGGAAAATTCAGGAGGAGGACAGAGGACGGAGAGGCGACGTCAATCGCCGGAATACATGATCTCGCGATACATGCGTATAAGCTACTCGGACGAGAAACCGGTCGTCAACTCCGGCGCTCGGCCGCGCGGACCCTCGTGCCGAGGATCTTGCGCAACTTGTCGTACGAAGGCGGCGGGCCGGTGCCGATCAATTTGTCATCTATGAAGATCGCGTCGCAGATACCCCATTCGTCTCGGTTCGCCCCATCCTCGGTGTCGACCTCGACGTACTCGACTTTCTCGCCGAACTCGGCCGCCGCCCGCTTCATCCGCTCGCAGGCGAGGTTCTGGCCCGGGCACCAGCCGTTCCTGAAGCAGGTCACCTTCGTCCGTCCCTCGCCGGGAGAGGGCTTCTTCGCCATCTTCCGAAGGCGGGGCGCCTTCGCCGAAGGATTGAAGGGCTTCCACACGAGCTCGATCATGCCGTCGCGGTCGACGCTCTCGTAGCCCTGCTTCTTGAACCAGCGCGAGCGCATGAAGAAGGGCAGGGTGATCCCCCAGGCCGCAAGCCCATCGGCGCCGAGGGACTTGGCGTCCTCCTCCGCCGCCGCGAGCAGGGCTTTCCCGATCCCCTTCTTTCGATTGTCGCCCACGCCCCGCTTGTAGCCGTGGACCCAGACGCAGTAGACGTAGTAGAGCTTCTCGCCGATCGCCGGGGAGACCTCTACCGGCGCGTAGTGGATCATGCCGACGATCTCGCCCTTCTCGTTGCGCGCGAGCTTAACCCGCAGGCCCTGAGCGCGCTTCCGCCCGTACCACTCCCGCTTGAGAGTGCCTGCCTCCGCCATCTCCCCGGACCAGTCCTCGAGGCACTTGCAGTAGGTATCGAGGTATTCCTCGGAGATATCCACGATCTCCATGCCGCCCTCCTCAGGTCGCGCGGGGGCCGCCGGCCAGCGCGCCGTCTCCGCATCACGTCGAGGATCGATCCGCCGGCTCCGCTTGTCAAGGCTGGTAATAAGATCATGCTTCGACCCAGGAGGGATACACGAGGCGTTGCGCGACAGAGTCCTTCCTCTTCTTTCTCGTCCCACTCGCCCTCGCGGCGGCCCCGCCCAAGCCCTCCCGCGGCGCCCCGTCGCACCCCGGGAGGCCTCGGACGAGCGCGAGAAGATCGGCGACGCGAGCGCGTACTGGTACAAACGCGTCATCGAGGCAGACGGCTCGGCGGAGGGCTGGGTCTACGTAGCCTGCCTCAGATGCCGCCTCGCCACGGCGGAGCCGGCACTCTACGGCCTCGCGATCCACGACGACGAGACGAAGGGCGCGGCGCCGGCCTTTTTTCACTGCTGCTTCGGGGTCCAGGGAGGCAGGACCCTCCATCTCGGCTGCTTCCTCGATTCCCCCGCCCTGCCCGCCAGCCTCTTCCGCTTCTCGGAGCGCGGCGGCTGGGAAGGTTCGACTATGTCGCTCTTCGCAGCCAAGGGCTAGGTCTTCGTCGACCTCGGCGAGTATGCCGAGGAGCCGTAGCCGGGGCGGGCGGACTAGAGCTCGTCCTTGACGAAGCGCCCCCCGACCATGGTGGCCAGGACGCGGAAGTCCTTGTCGAAGACGGCGAGGTCGGCCTCGTAGCCGGGGACGAGGAGGCCGCGCTTGCCCAGGCCGAGGATGCGCGAGGGGTTCGAGGCCGCCATCTCGATCGCGTTCTCGATGGGCACGCCGAAGGAGACGAGGTTCTGGAGCCCCTTGATCATGGTGAGGGCCGAGCCGGCGATGACGTCGTCGGCCTTGCGCAGGAAGATGCCGTCCGACTTGTAGACCTCCTCGCGGTTGGCGTACAGGGGGCATTTCTCCTGCTCGGTGGGCTTCAGGGAGTCGGTGACGAGGACGACCTTGCTCGAGGGCTTGTCCCGCATGAGGAGCTTGATCAGGTCGGGGTGGACGTGCTTGCCGTCGGCGATGATCTCGCAGGAGAGCTCGGGGTGGATCATGATGGCGCCCACCGCGCCGGGATCGCGGTGGTGGAGCCGCGACATGGCGTTGAAGAAGTGGGTGGAGTGGAGGATGCCCGCCTGCATGCCCTCGACCATGTTCTCGTAGCTCGCGTCGGTATGGCCGGCCTGGAGCACGATGCCGCGCTTGATGCAGTAGAGGGCCAGCTCCCGCATGCCCTTGAGCTCGGGGGCCACGGTCATGTTCGTGATGTGGCCCTGGCCGGCCTCGTAGAGCCGCTCCATGAGCTCGAGGTCGACGGGGCGGACGAACTCGGGCCTCTGGACGCCGAGCCGGGCCGGGGAGATGAAGGGCCCCTCGAGGTGGACGCCCATGACGCGGGCCCCGGACTCCTTGCCCATGGCCCCGACGGAGGCGCGGATGGCGGCGAGCATGTCCTCTTCCGCCATGGGATAGATCGTGGGGCAGAAGGCCGTGACCCCGTAGGAGCCCAGGCGCTCGGACATGGCGAGGATGGCCTCGGTCGAGAGGTCCTCGGTGCCGAATCCGGCGAAGCCGTGGATGTGGCTGTCGATGAGGCCCGGCGCGACGTAGGCCCCCTGGGCGTCCAGGACGGGGACGCCGGGGCCGAAGCGCTTCTGCTCGAAGCGCCGCTCCGAGAAGACGTCGCCGATGCGGCCCTCCTCGACGAGGAGGGCGCAGCTCTCCATGCGGGCGTAGCCGGCGAGGAGGGTGGCGTTATGGATGACGACCTGGGACAAGCGGGGACTCCCTTCGGCGCGGGGCCGGATTCCTGCCCTAGAAGATCGGCAGAAAGGGCCGTGCGTGGCAAGCCCCCGCGGGAGCGGAAGCCTACTTGAGGCGCGCGCGCGCTATCGTGAGCCGGTCGAGCCGCTCGGGCAGGACCTCGACCCCGATGCCCGGCCCCCCGGGGATCTCGATGAAGCCGCCCTCGGCCAGGGTCACGGGCGGGGACACGATATCCTCGGGGAAGTAGCGCTTGGTCTCGGCCGTGTCGCCGGGGAGGGAGAAGCCGGGCTCGGCCTGGAGGTGGATGTTCACCGCCCGGCCGATGCCCGTCTCGTCCATGCCCCCGGACCAGGCGGGGACGCCGCGCGCGGCGCAGTAGCGGGCGATCTTCACGGCCTCGACGAGGCCGCCCACCCGCCCCTGCTTGATGTTGATGACCCGCGCCGCGCCGAGCTCGACCGCGGCCGCCGCGTCGGCGAGGGAGAGGATCGACTCGTCGAGGCAGATCGGCGTGCGCAGCTTCCTCTGCAGCTTGGAATGCTGGTAGATGTCGCTGTAGGACAGCGGCTGCTCGATCATCATGAGCCCCAGCTCGTCCAGCTCGGCCAGGCGCTCCGCGTCGGTCAGGGAGTAGTCGCCGTTCGCGTCGACCATGAGCTTCAGGCTCGGGAAGCGCTCGCGGACGGCCCGGGCGTACTCGAGGTCCTTGCCGCGCTTCACCTTCATCTTGATCCGGTGGTAGCCCGAGTCCACCGCCTCGGCGGCCGCGTCCACGAGGGCCTGGGGCGAGTCCTGGATGCCCAGGCTCACCCCCGACATGACGCGGCGCCGCGGGAGGCCGAGCTCCTCGTGGAGCGGCAGGCCCCGGCGCTTGGCGAAGAGGTCGAGGAGGGCGTTCTCGAGGGCCGCCTTGGCCATGCCGTGGCCCCGCACCAGGGCCCATCGCCCGAAGAGCTCGCCTAACGTCATCCCGGGCTCGACGCAGGGCCAGAGGAAGTCCCTGATGACGTGGGCGCAGGTCGAGGTCGTCTCGTAGGCGTAGTAGGGGTCGGGGTCGGCCACGCACTCGCCCCAGGCCACGATCCCCCCCTCCTCCAGCCTGACCAGGAGGGCCTCCTTGCAGGTCCAGGTGGCCTTGCTGATGGAGAAGGGATGGAGGAAGGGCAGCCGCACCGTCACGAAGTCGAGGTGCTCGATGTCGCCTATCTTCTCGCCCTCGCACTCCAGAGCCGCAACCTCATACTCCCCCATACAGCCTCCGATTGATTGCTAGGGCTATGCCGCAGAGGCGCTGAGACGCAGAGGGAGAGAGTTGCGAGGAAACGGGCGCCCATTTCAACACCGCGATCAACTCCGTGCGGCCTCGCCGGCCACACTCTACTCTGCGCCTCTGCGGTTAATCCTTCTCTCTGTCTCTGCGCCTCAGCGCCTCAGCAGCTTGCCTCGATCCTTACGAGAAGTTGATCGCCACGGCCAGGATCATAAAGATCGAGCCGATGACGAAGAAGAAGCCCTGCATCTTGATCTGCCACTTGGCGTAGGTGCCCCAGCCCACCCGGGCCACGGCGAGGACCCCCATGAGGGAGGCGCTCGTCGGCACGATGGCGTCGGCGAAGCCCGAGCCCATCTGGTAGGCGAGGACCGCGTTCTGCCGCGACACGCCGATGATGTCCGAGAGCGGCGCGAGGATGGGCATGGTCAGCGCGGCCTGGCCGGAGTTCGAGGTCACGAAGAAGTCGAACACGGTCTGGAAGAGGTACATGAACCAGGCGCAGAGGGCCTTGGGCAGGCCGGCGATGGCCCCGCCGGTGGCGTTGAGGATGGTGTTGAGGACGGCCGGCTTGCCCGCGTCGGTGCCGCCGAGCACGAGGAGGAAGCCCTTGGCCATGCCGACCACGACCGCGGCCCCCGCGATGCCCGCCACGCCCTCGCCGAAGCTCGTGGCGATGTCGTTGACCTTCATCCCGCCGAGCTTGAAGGCCACGCCGACGATGCCCGCGACCAGGCCCATGACGAAGAACTGGCTCGCGATCTCGGGGATGTAGTAGCCCTTGGCCATGACGCCCCAGACGATCCAGACGATGCCCGCGACGAAGCTGCCCAGGACGAGCCAATCGCCGAGGGAGAGGCCCTTCTTGCTCTCGTCCTTGCCCTGGGCGAGGTGCTGGCGGAAGTACTCGTCGGACTCGTAGACGGGGGAGAGCTTGGGGTTCTTCTTGATGCGCATCCCGTACCAGAAGAGGAAGCCCGCGGAGACCAGGGTGGTGACGACCCACATGATCATGCGGAAGCCCGCTCCCGAGAGGACCGGCACGCCCGCGATGCCCTGGGCAACGGCGACGCCGAAGGGATTCATCCAGGAGGCGGCGTTGCCGACCTGGCTCGCCACGAAAGTCACGCCCACGCCGACCAGGGAGTCGTAGCCCAGGCCGACCATCAGGGGCACGACGACGGTCGCGAAGGCTATGCACTCCTCGGACATGCCGAAGACGGCGCCTCCCAGGGAGAAAAGGACGAAGAGGAGGGGCAGGACGAGGAGGTCGGCCCTGCCCACGGAGCGGATGAAGGAGTAGATGCCCGCGTCGATGGCCCCGGTGCGCATGATGATGCCGAAGGCGCCCCCGATGACCAGGACGAAGGCGACGATGCCGACGGCCGAGCCCCACTTGTCGCCGGTGCACAGGCCCTCGAAGAGGTAGTTCAGGAAGCCGAAGCCGTTGTAGTCCTCGGTGCCCCAGACCTTGGCGGGGCGCCGCTCGGCGCTGCGCTTGTCATAGACCGAGGAGCCCCAGAGCCCGTTCACCACGGGCTCGGTGAGGCCGGCCTCGGCGAGGGCTTTCACCGAGAGATCCCCGTCGGGGGCGGCCGCGAGGGCCTGGACCTTGGCCTTGTCGAGGCCGGCGTCGGCCATCGCCTTGTCGTCGGCTGCGAGGGCGTCGAGCTTGGGCGCGAGGACGGCCGCGTCCACCCTCGAGTAGACCTTGCGGAAGGAGGTCGGGATGAGGACGGTCTTGGACTTCTCCTTGCCGTTCTGGTCCTTGTAGCTGACCTTGTGGGTATCGAAGAGGCCCACGGGCACGAAGAGGGTGGCGATCCACCCGGCGAGGACGACGAAGAAGATGATGACGTAGGTATGCGGGGTCCTCCACGCTTTCTGCGCGGGAGGCTTCTGGACGGCATCGCTCATGGCAGGCTCCTCCTTAGGCATTCCGTTCGGAGTATTAATGCAAGTAACGTGCCAAACCGGGAAGCCTCTGCGCGGCTCAGCTCCCGCCCCGCCAAGCCCTCCCCGAGGGCGCCCGAGGAAGCCATTCGGAGCTCCCGCGCTCTTTCCACCCGAGCTCGAGAGCGCTTCGCTCCATTCGAGGATATATTCGGTCTTTATTTGGCGCTTATTTGGTGACCAACAACCATTATCCCGCCATTAAAGGCAGGCTCGGCCCGCTTTGGAAAGGCGGGTACCTCGCCTGCCCCGACCCGAATCCAGCAAGCCCTGTCGCACGAGGCGCTCGATCCGGTTCCGCGCCTGCGCGGGGCTCAGCTCCATCCCGCGGCCGAGGGCCAGCTCCGCCACGGCCTCGCGGCCGGGCACCTTGTCCTGGGCCTCGAGCTCGCGGACCGCCTCGAGCACGAAGCGGTCCACCGCGGAGAGGTTCGGCGGGGAGTCCCGGCCTTCCTGGGCCTTGGCCCGGGGAGCATCCTCGCGCCAGGTCCGGGCGGCCTCGCCCGTCGGCCGCGCGAAGGATTCGAAGAAGCCCTCGTCGGGGAGGTCGGCCAGGCCGAGGGAGGTGCCCTCGTCGATGGCGAGCATGTAGGTGACGAGGTTGCGCAGCTCCCGCACGTTGCCCGGCCAGAGGTAGTCCCCGAAGGCGGCGAGGAGCTCGGGCTGGACCTGGGTGCCGGCCCTCCCCTCGGCCCGGAGGAAGGAGTCGACGAGCAGGGGTATGTCGGAGCCCCGCTCGCGCAGGGGAGGGATGCGCAACAGGCCCATCTTGAGGCGGAAGTAGAGGTCCTCGCGGAACTCCCCGCGGCGCGCCCGCTCGAGGAGGTCCTCGTTCGAGGCGGCGATCACGCGGACGTCGATCCGCTTGATCTCGGAGCCCCCGACGCGGAGGATCTCCTTCTCCTGCAGTACCCGCAAAAGGCGCGTCTGCACCTTGGGCGAGACGTGGCCGATCTCGTCGAGGAAGATGGTGCCGGTGTCGGCCAGCTCGAAGAGGCCGGCCTTGCCTCCCTTCTTCGCCCCGGTGAAGGCCCCCTCCTCGTAGCCGAAGAGCTCGCTCTCGATGAGGTCGTCGGAGAGGGCGCCGAGGTCCACGGCGAGGAAGGGCCCGGAGCGCCGGCCGCTCGCGGCGTGGATGGCCGAGGCGAAGAGCTCCTTGCCCGTGCCCGACTCGCCGTGCACGAGGATGGTGAGGTCGGTGGCGGCCAGGCGGCCGGCCACGAGCTTGGCGCGGCGCATCGCCTCGCTCTCGCCGACGATGTCCTCCATCGAGTACTTGGCGACGTAGCCGCGGCGGCGGTACTCCCGGGCCAGCCTGGCGCCCTCGTCCGCGGCGTCGCGCTCGTCGCGGAAGGTGGCCACCGAGTGCAGGCCGTCGCCCGCCTCGAAGCGCCGCACCAGGACGTCGCCGTCGGCGAGGCGGAAGAGGCCGGAGTCGTCGCCGCGGCCGCCCTCGAGGAAGTCCAGGAGGCCGCGGTTCCGCACGAGGCCCGCGAGGGTCGCCCCCGCGGGATCGCCCGAGCGCAGCTTGAGCATGGCGCGGAGGTTCTCGTTGCAGACCGAGACCCGGCCGCGCCCGTCGTAGACGAGGATGCCGTGGCGGAGGCTGTCGATCACGCCGGAGAGGTGCTCGGCGAGGCGGCGCGACTCCTCGGTGCTCCGCGCGAGCCT
>JAKLFE010000027.1 GCA_022711355.1 Spirochaetota bacterium
AGCGCCGCCCCGGCGGGTACGCCGGTCAGCGAGGACAGCTTCCTCGACGCGGTCGTCGAGGCCATGCGGGCCTGGTTCAGCGCGGTCTCCTTGGTGGCCGCCTCCGACTCTACCTTGAGGTAGGCGGGCCTGGCAATCATGCCCGCCTCGAGCTGGGCCGCCGCGATCTCGAGGTGGAGGCGCGCCGCCTCGAGGTCGCTCCGGGCGGCCTCCTCGGCCGCTCGCGCCTCGAGGGCGGAGAAGAAGGCGGACTCGGCGTCCGCCGCCGCGGCGAGGTAGGCCGAGCGCGCCGCCTCGCGGGCGACGGCTTCGTCTATCGCGTCGATCGCGGCGAGGGCGGCGTTGCGGCCCCCGTCGAAGAGGGTCTGCGAGGCCGAGAGGCCGAGCGAGGCCTTGAAGGTCGACAGGGGATCGGTCCCCTCGTCGTAGGACAGGCCGGCCTGGGCCGAGGCCGAGAGCGAGGGCAGCATCTCGTACTTCCGGGCGGCGGAGGCGAGCTTGGCGGCGTCGGCCCCCAGGAGGGCCTTCTGGAGGCTCCGCGAGCGGGCCAGGGCCCCCTCGCGGGCCTGGTCGAGGGTGACGGCCGCCTGAGCGGCTCCGGCCGCCGAGCCCGCCGCCGCGGCGGCGCCGGAGGCTTTCGAGGCGGAGCCCTCCGCCGCGAGGGGCGCGGCCAAGGCCAGGGCGGCCAGGGCCAGGGCGAGCAGGATCGTGGTGCGTTTCATCGCAGCTCCTATTCGTAGCGCAGCGCGTCTATCGGGTAGAGGTCCGCGGCCTTGCGCGCGGGGTAGAACCCGAAGAAGATGCCGACGGCGGCGGCGAAGGCCGCCGATACGGCTATGACCCCCGGCTGGACCAGCGCCGGCACGCCGGCGAGCTTGTCGAGGGCGGCCGCTATGGCCAGGGCGAGGAGGATGCCCGCGACGCCGCCGAGCAGGCTCAGGATGACGGATTCGGAGAGGAACTGGAGGAGGATGTCGCGGCGGCGGGCCCCGACCGACATGCGGATGCCGATCTCGCGGGTCCGCTCGGTGACCGAGACGAGCATGATGTTCATGATGCCGATGCCGCCGACGACGAGGGAGACTCCCGCGATGGCGGCGAGGAGGGTGGTGAGGGTCTTCGAGGTGGCCGAGGCCGTCTCGATGATCTGGGACTGGTTCATCACGTCGAAGTCGGCGGTCGCCCCCTCCGCGAGGCGGTGCGCCTCGCGGAGGATGGTCGTGATCTCGGCCTGGGCCGCGTCCATGTACTCCTCCTTGACGGCGCTCATCTCGATGGAGCCCATGTAGCGGCCCCGCGAGAGGCGGTTGATGGCGGTGTCGAGGGGGACCATCACGACGTCGTCCTGGTCGTCGCCCATCGCGCTCGAGCCCTTGGAGGCCAGGACCCCGACGACCGTGAAGGGCTGGGAGCCGATGCGCAGGCGCTGGCCCACCGGGTCCTCGGAGCCGAAGAGCTTGGCCGCGACGGTCGTCCCGAGGACGGCCACCTTGCTCCGCGCGGCGTTGTCCTTGTCGGCGAAGAACTCGCCCGAGGCGACCTCCCATTGCTTGATGAGGAGGTAGTCCGGCTCCACCCCGTAGAAGGTGGTGGACCAGTTGGCCTCCTCGCCGGCGCCCTCGCCGCCCACGACGGTGACGCTCCCCCGCGAGACGCCCGACACGGCGGAGATATAGCTCGACTCCTCGCGGATCTTCTTGACGTCCGCGGTCGTGAGCCGGTTCCCCTGCTGGGGGCCGCGGGGGGGCATGACCATGATGAGGTTCGTGCCCATGGCGGCGATCTGCCTCTTGACCTGCTCCTGCGAGCCCTGGCCGACGGCCACCATGACGATGACCGAGCAGACGCCGATGATGATGCCCAGGGAGGTGAGGAGGCTCCGCATCTTGTTGCGGAAGATGCTCCGCGCGGAGAGGGTGACGAGCTTGGCCGCGGTCACGATGCCCTCGCTTCGTCCTTGACGCCGGACAGGGACGCGTGCTCGGCCTGCCAGGCGCGCAGGTCCTCGGCCGCCCGCCGGCGCTCGGCCACGGGGCGGTCGGACACGATGGCCCCGTCGCGCATCGTGACGACGCGCTTGGTGTAGGCGGCGACCTCGGGCTCGTGGGTGACCATGACGATGGTCTTGCCCCGCTCGTTGAGCTCCTGGAAGAGGCTCATGACCTCGAGGGTCATCTCCGAGTCGAGGTTGCCGGTCGGCTCGTCGGCGAGGATGAAGGCCGGGTCGGCGACCATGGCCCGCGCGATGGCCACGCGCTGCTGCTGGCCGCCGGAGAGCTGGGAGGGCTTGTGGTCGAGACGGCCGCCGAGGCCCACCTCCTCGAGGGCCTTGCGGGCCCGCTCCAGCTGCTCGCCCTTGCGCCCCCGGCCGCCGCGGCCGGGGCCGCCCTCTCGGCGGTAGAAGAGGGGGAGCTCCACGTTCTCGAGGGCGCTGGTCCGGGCGAGGAGGTTGAAGCCCTGGAACACGAAGCCGATCTTCTGGTTGCGGATGTCCGCGAATTCGTCGGGCCCCGCGGCCCGGGTATCGATGCCGTCGAGGACGTAGCTCCCCTCGGTCGGCTTGTCGAGGCAGCCGAGGATGTTCATCAGGGTGGACTTGCCCGAGCCGGAGGGGCCCATGACGGAGACGAACTCGCCGGACTCGACGCTGAGCTCGAGGCCGCGGATGGCCCTGACGAGGACCTCCCCCACCTGGTAATGGCGCTTGATGCCGCTCATCTCGATGATAGCCATGCTACTCCACCTTGACCTTGAGGATGAACTGCATCCCCTCCTCGAGCCCGGAGCCCGAGACCTCGGTGCTCTTGCCGTCGCTCGAGCCGACCTCGACCATCCTCACCGCGAGCTTCCCGTCCTCGCCGAGGTACCACAGGGGCTTGCGGACGGCCTGGGCCTGCTGCTTCTGCGCGTTGCCCGCCGCGGCGCCGTTCGCGCCCGCCGCGGCCCGGCTGCGCTGGCCCCCGAAGCCGCCGGGCGGGCCGCCGCCCATCATCACGCCGCTGAGGCCGGCGGGCTTGGCGCCCTGGGCCCCGCCCTCGGCGGCCAGCTTCGCCCGCTCGTCGTAGGCGGCCTCCGCCTCCTTGCGCTGCTCTGCCGTGAGATCGCCCAGGCCCGCGAGGAACTGGGCCTTGGCGATCTCCTCGGCGCTCAGCCCCGGGGGCGTGAAGCGGAGGGCGGCGTTGGGCACCACGAGGACGCCTTCCTTCTTCTCCTTGACGAACTCGATCTCGGCCGTCATCCCGGGCAGGAGCTTGCCGTCGGCGTTGGGCGCGTCCACGATGACGGTGTAGGTGACGACGTTGCTCGACACCGTCGGGACGAGCCTGACCTCGCGCACGGTGCCGCTCAGGGTCTTGCCCGGCAGGGCCTCGACGGTGAAGCGGGCCTCCTGGCCCTCGCGGATGGCGCCGATGTCGAGCTCGTCCACGTCCGCCTCGATCTCCATCTTCGAGAGGTCCCCGGCTATGGTGAACAGGCTCGAGGAGTTGGAGCTGGAGCCCTCGACGACGTTCTCTCCCGCGTCGACGCTCCGCTCGAGGACGATGCCGGAGATCGGCGAGGTCACGTAGGCGTAGTTCTCGATCTGCATGAGGATGGACTCGAGGGCGGCCTCGGCCGCCTCGAGCTCGGCCTCGTCGACGGCCAAGGCGCTCCTGCTCGAGGCCAGGTCGAAGTCCGACACAAGGCCCTTGGCGGCCAGCTTCTCGTTGTTGCGCACCGTGAGGGCCTGGAGCTCGCAGGCCGCCTTGGCCTTGGCCACCGAGGCGCGGCTCTCCCGCTCCTCGAGCTTGAGCATCGTGGTGTCGATCTCGACAAGGAGCTGGCCCTTCTTCACGCGGTCGTTGTAGTCGGCGTGGACCGCGAGGGCCCGGCCGCTCATCTGCGGGAGGACGCTGACCTCGGAGACGGGCGAGAGGCTGCCCGAGCTCGTCACCAGGCTCTCGATGGAGCCCCGGGCGAGCTTCGTGAACTCGTACTTCTGCTTGTCCGGCCCCGAAGCCTCCCCGGCGGAGGCCGGCCTCGAGCCGAGGAAGAAGGCGGCGCCGAGGAGGGCCAGGGCGAGGGGAAGGACTATCTTCAGGATCAGCTTCTTGTTCATCATGGCTCCTTGCCGATATAAAAGCAGTTTCCGTGCCAAACTCCGTCAATAGAAAAGGCCGCTTTGCTATGGATTTTACGAGATCAGACAGGCCCGGAGCCGCTTCGATGCGCAGGCTTTACCCCTTCGACGGGGTACTGCGCAAAAACTGCGCAGTACGTCGCTCATCGCGAATGCCTCGAAGCTTGTTTGAAGGGAGAACAGGCGACGCGCCCTCCTCCTCGGGTAAAGACGCTTTAGAGCCGATAATCTAAAGACAAAGCGGCCTCCCTCGATGCCCTCGGGCGGCCGCCATACTTGAGAACCGAGGTCGGTCATGCGAACGCCTGTGCCCCTGCTCTTCACCGCGCTCTTCTGCCTCGCCCTCGCCCCCCTGGGCGCCCAGGAAGTCGCCGCGACTCCCGAGACCGAGGCCCTGGGAGCGGCCAGCGGCGAGGCTGAGGCCAGGCTCGAGGCCGCCCCGGTCGAGACGGCTCCCGCCGCCATCCTCCCCCTCGTCCCGATTCCCGAAGCTCCCGCCAGCGAGCCCGCGGAAGCGGTCGCCGGGCCCGCGGAAGCTGCTGCAGAGCCCACAGAAACGGTTGCTGAGCCCGCGGAAAAGGTCGACGAGCCCGCGGAAGTCCTTGCCGAGCCCACAGAAACGCTCACAGAGCCTGCGGAAGTCGCTGCAGAGCCAACAGAAGCCGTCGCCGAGCCCGCAGAAACCGTCGCCGGGCCCGCGGAAGCGGTCGCCGAACCCACTGAAGCGGTCGCCGAACCCACTGAAGTCGTCGCCGAACCCGCCGAAACAGTCGCCGAGCCCACAGAAGCGGTCGCCGAGCCCGCGGAACCCCTCGTCGAGGAGTCTCCCGCGCTCGAGCCCGTCCCTGCCGAACTCGAAGCCGAGGCGCCGCCGAAGGAGGAGCCCTCCCTCGAGGCCCAGGCCGAGACCGAAGCCCTCAAGGCCGAGGTCGAGCGCCTCGGCCGCGAGCTCGAGTCGGCGAACGGCCTCATCGACGGATTACGCGAAGAGGTGAAGACCCTCGACGCCAAGGCCACGGCGGCCGAGGAGCTCGCGAAGGCCGAGCGCGCGACCGCCGCGGCAGCGGAAGCCGCGGCCAAGGCCGAGGCGGCCCTCGGGGCAGAGTCCTCCGAGAAGAAGGCGGCCCAGGCCAAGGCCGAGGCGGAGGCCCACGAGGCGGAGGCCGCCAAGCTCCGAGCGGCTACCGCGGAGCTCGAGTCGCGCATCGTGAGCCTCTCGGCCGCGCGCGAGGCCAGCGCGGCGGCCCTCTCGTCCTGGGGCGGCCTGCGCCTCGATCCCGCGGCCTACCCCGAGCTCCTGCGCCGGGGCTTCGAGGGCGCGACGCGGCGCCTGGGCTCCTGGAAGATCGCCGATGGGGTCGCGGCCCAGACCGACGGCGCCCAGTACTTCTCCCGCCTGACCTTCCCCCTCGTCCAGTCGGCCAAGCCCACCCTCTACTCCTTCGACGTGAAGGCTGGCCCCAAGGGCTGGGTAGGCGCCGGCCTCCACTTCTTCGCGGAGGGGGTGCGCAGGCCCAAGGGCTACGGCGAGGGCAAGAGCCTCCTGGTCTGGCTCACCCGGGACTCGAAGATGCGGGGGGACCGCGAGACCTACCTGCAGATCTACCGGAGCGACGACGACGTCAACATGGAGCGGGTCCTCGACGCCGAGATACAGGAAGGCGTGAGCGAGTGGAACCACCTCGACGTACTCTACGAGCCGGGGGCCGAGTTCGTGGTGATAGCCGTGAACGGCAGCGTCCGCACGGCCTACCGGACCTTCTTCGGGATCGGCTCGGGAGTGTCGGTCTCCCTGCGGACCCTCGGGGCGGGCGTGGCCTTCAGGAACTTCGAGATCAGGAGATAGGGCGAGGGGCCCAGGAGCGGCCGGCGGCCCCGGGGCCTCCTCTCAGTTACCTTCGGTCTTGCGCAGGTCGGCGGGATAAGCGAAGCGCTTCCCGTACTCGTTGACCATCACGACCTTCTGCTCCCGCGCGGAGAGGCTGAGCTTGGTCAGGCCGTCGGGGAGGAGTATCTCCACCGAGTCCTCCGAGAGCTCGAAGCGGGTCTGCCCCTCCGAGCCCTCGACCGGGAAGGACAGCTCGGCCTCGACCGGCTCGGCCTCGGGGAGAGGCTCCTCCCAGGGCCGCTCGTAGAAGTCCTGGGCGCTCTTGCTCGGGGTCGAGGGGAAGATCGCGTAGCCCTTCCCGCCCGAGAGGATGCGCCACCAGCCGTTCGAGTCGGCGATGAGCTCGACCGCGAGCTTGCCCGAGCCGTACCAGAGGTAGACGTCGCCGCCTCGGTCCCGATACAGGTGGAGCTGCGCGCCGATCAGGTAGTGGAATCCGGCTTGGCCGGGCTCCTCCTCCTCGGCCGGGGCCCCCGGGTACTCGCTGAGCTCGCCCTCGTAGTCGGCGAAGCTCAGCCGCGGCGCCTCGGTCGAGAAGGTCAGGAGGCCCCCGTCGGCGAGGCTGACGCGGAGGCTGCGCCCCGGGCCGTCCAGCTCGAAGGCCGTCCTGCCCTCGCTGCCGGATACCTCGAAGGAAAGGCTGCCCTCGACGATCCGGGGCGGGAGGGCCTCGGTCCAGGGCCGCTCGTAGAAGGAGGCCTCCTCCCGGTCCCCGGAGGAGAAGACCGTGTACTCCTCGCCCTCCGCATGGAGGCGCCACCAGCCGTTCGAGTCGGCTATGACCTCGGCGGCGAGATCCTCGGTCTCGTACCAGAGGTAGACGTCGTCGTCGCCGTTGCGGTAGAGGTGCAGCTCTCCCGCGAGGTAGTGGAGCCCGGCCTGTCCGAAGGCGGGGCGGGCTGGGCCCTGCGAGGAGGAGCCGCCCTGGGCCGCCGCCGGCGCGAGGAGGGCGAGGGCCAGGAGGGCGCCGAGGAGGGCCGCGCGCGTCGAAAGCCTGGGTGCCGCCATCGCGATCATCTCCCTTCGTCCCGCGGGCCCGCTTTCTAGGCCCGCGCGGCTATGGCCGTCAGGAGCCGCCAGAAGCGGCCGACCGACTCGATCTCCACCGCCTCGTCCGGGGAATGGGGGAAGCGGATGGTCGGCCCGATGGAGATCATGTCCCAAGCCGGGAAGCTCGTGCGGAACAGGGCGGTCTCGAGGCCGCCGTGGGTAGCGCCTATCGCGCAGTCGCGGCCGTTGAGCTCGCGGTAGGCGGAGCGGGCGAGGGCCAAGAGGGGGCTCGCGGGATCGGGGGTCCAGGCGGGCGACTGGGAGACGCGCCGCGCGAGGCCGCCCGAGCGCGAGGCGAGGCCCTCGATCGCGGCGAGGGTCGCCTCCTTCTCGGCGTCGTCCTCGCTGCGCGGCGCGCAGGAGAGCTCGAGGGAGAAGGGGGCGCCCTCCCCCGCCCCGGCCGAGAGCCGGGCCACGCCGAGGCTGCTCGAGCTGCGGGCGATGCCCGGCGTCGCCTCGCTCATCGAGAAGACCCCGTTCGGCAGCGAGAGGACGAGATCGAGGAGGAGGTTCGTCGAGCCGGGCTCGAGGGCGGCCGCGGGGCTGGCCCCGGGGGCCGCCCCGGGAACCGGGGCGAGCTCGAGCCGGAGGCCGGGATCGGCCTCGCCGAGCTCGGCGGCGGCCGAGCCGAGCTCGGCGCTCAGGGCGGCCTCCCAGGCGGGCCGGGAGGCCGGGGGGAGGAGGACCAGGGCCCGGGCGCCCCGCGGTATGGCGTTCGCGGCGCTGCCGCCCTCGAAGGCGGCCAGCCGGGCGCCGGCGGCCGCGGCTCCCGCGGCGCGCAGGATGCGGGCGAGGAGGCGGATGGCGTTGCCGCGGCCGAGCTGGATGTCCACCCCGGAGTGGCCTCCCCTGAGCCCGCCGAGGGAAAGCTCCAGGGCGGAGAGTCCCGAGGCCGGGAGGGCGGATGCGGCGAGGGGGAGGGAAAGGTCCATCCGCGAGCCGCCCGCGCAGCCGATGCAGATCTCGTCGGCCGACTCGGAGTCGAGGTTGACCAGGAGGGAGCCGCGGAGGGAGCCAGGCTCGAGGCCCCGGGCCCCGTCCATGCCGTCCTCCTCGTTGGCCGTGAAGAGGCACTCGAGCTCGCCGCGGGCCAGGCCCTCGGACTCGATCAGGGCGAGGGCGGCGGCGAGGCCGATGCCGTTGTCGGCGCCGAGGGTCGTGCCCGAGGCCCGGAGCCAGCCGGGCTCCGAGGCTTCGATCCGCGGGCGGATCGGGTCCCGGGCGAAGTCGTGGGCCGAGCCCGGGACGGCTTGGGGCACCATGTCGAGGTGGGCCTGGAGGATGAGGCCCCGCCCTCCCTCGCGGCCCGGGCTCGCCGGCCGCCGCAGGAGGACGTTGCCCGCCCGGTCGAGGCTGGCCTCGATGCCGAGCGCGCGCTCCCGCTCGACGATGGCCGCGGCGAGGGCCCCCTCGCGGCGCGAGGGGTGGGGGACGGAGCAGACGAAGGAGAAGGCCGACCACAATCGCTCGGGCTCGAGCCCGAGCGCCCACGCGGCTTCGCCCATCGCGGCTAGGCCTTCCGTCCCTGGTCGAGCTCGACGAGCTTGGCCACCCGCTCCGCGTGCCGGCCGCCGGCGAAGCTCGCGTTCATGAAGGCGGCGAGGATCTTGGCCGGGGGGACGGGATAGGCGACCCGGCCGCCCATGGCGATGAAGTTGGCGTCGTTGTGCTCGCGCGCCATGGTCGCCGTGAACTCGTCGTGGACGAGGGCGCAGCGGATGCCTCGAAGCTTGTTGGCGGCGATGGAGATGCCGATCCCCGTCCCGCACAGGAGGATGCCGAAGTCGTAGCCGCCCTTCTCGTATTCGGCGTAGGCGGCCCGGGCCATGTCCGGGTAGTCCACCCGCTCCTCGGTATCGACGCCGAGGTTCGTGACGAGGTGGCCCTGGGCTTCGAGCCAGGACTTCAGCTCCATCTTGAGCGATACCGCTCCGTGGTCGTTGGCCATGACGATGCGCATGACCACGAGGATAACACGATCCATCCCGAGTGTCAGCCTCGGGCCCGAGCCTCAGCCGCGGGCCCCGGCGCGATACCATCGATTTTTCCTTGCGGGTATGGAATTGAGGCCCTAGACTATACGGAACATGGCCCTTCCCATCACCGAGCCCGCGGGGGTCCTCGCGGTCGTCCTCGCGATCGTCCTCGTCGCCCCCTACCTCGCGGAAAAGGCGAGGCTGCCCCCCATCGTCGGCCTCGCCCTGGCCGGCGTCCTCGTGGGGCCCCACGGGCTCGGCCTCGTCACGGCGGGGGGGACGATCTCCTTCCTCGGCGAGGTAGGGACCCTCTACGTCTTCTTCGTGGCCGGGGCCGAGCTCGACACCGCCCGGATCCGCCGGGGAGGGGCCGAGCGCCGCAACGCCCTCGCCTTCTTCCCCCTCGCCTTCGGCCTGCCCTTCGCGGCGGGCGCCGTCGGGGGCCGGCTCCTCCTCGGGCTGGGCCTGCCCTCCTCCCTCCTCCTGGGCTCGGCCCTCGCGGCCGTCTCCCTCCTCTCCGAGCCCCCGGCCCAGCGCCTGGGCCAGGCCGGGCGCCGAGCCCTCTCCGCCGCCTCGGGGGCGGCCGTCCTCGCCAACGCCGCCTCGATGCTCGTCCTCGGCCTGGCCCTCCGCCTCGCCTTCCCCCCCGAGCCCGGCGCCCTCCCCCTCGCCGCGGCCAAGGCGGCCCTCTGGGCGGCCGCCTCCTTCCTCATCCTCCCCCGGGCGGCCTCGATCTTCTTCAAGCGGGTCAAGCCCGACGGCACCATCGAGTTCGCCTTCGTCCTCGCCCTCTCCTTCCTCTGCGCCTACGGGGCCCGCCTGGCGGGCATCGAGAGCGCGGTCGGCGCCTTCTTCGCGGGCCTCCTCCTATCCCGCTTCCTCCCCGAGTCGAGCGTCATCATGAACCGAGTCCGCTTCGCCGGCGACGCCCTCCTCCAGCCCCTGTTCATGGTCTACCTGGGCGCCCTCGCCGATCCCTTCCAGGCCCTCGGCGACCCGGCGAGCCTCCGGGAGCTCGGCCTCGTCGCCGCCCTCGGCCTCGGCTCCGCTTCCCTGGCCGCCGCCCTCGCGGGCCCGGCCCTCGGCCTCCCCCGGCGCGAGCGGCGCCTCCTCGCGGGCCTCTCCTCGGGCCGCGGGGCCACGGCCCTGGCCATCGCCCTCGTCGCCCTCGAGCTCGGCCTCCTCGGCCGCCCCGCGCTCGACGGGATACTCCTCCTCGTCGTCCTCGCCGGGGCCCTCGGGAGCCTCCTCTCCGGCCGGGCGGCCGCTCGCCCGGCCGGCCAGGGCGAGCAGCCGGAGGCCGGCCAGGCGAGGGCCGAGCGCATCCTCGTCGCCGTGGCCAACCCTTCCTCGATCCGCGGCCTCGTCGACCTGGCCTTCCTCCTCCGCGGCCGGGGCAACCGCGAGCCGATCTACCCGGTCGCCGTCGTGCCGGAGTCCTCGGACACCGAGGCCGAGCTCGCCGCGGCCGAGAACCGCCTGGCCCAGGCCGTCGTGCAGGGGGTGGCGGCGGAGGTGCCCGTGATCCCCTCGGCGCGGGTGAGCGTCAACGCCCCCGAGGGCGTGCTCAAGGCCGCGAGGGAGAACCGGGCGAGCGCCATCGTCATCGGCTGGAACAAGGCCCCCAGGCTCTCCCACGCCTTCTTCGGCAGCGTCATCGAGCAGGTCATCCTCGGGGGCGAGGAGCTCGTCGTGGTGGCCCGCGCGACCCGGCCCCTGGCCGAGGTCTCGCAGGTATCCCTCGTCCTCCCCGTCCTCATCGAGCGCCACCCGGGCTTCGGCCGCGCCCTCGACGCCCTCGCCTCCTTCGTGGAGCGCACGGGCTCGAAGCTGACGATCTACGCCCTGGGCGGCCACGGGGCCGAGGCCAAGGCCGCCGCCCGGGGCGTCGCCTCGCGGGGCCTGTCCCAGCTCGTCGAGCTCGGCTCGTGGAAGGAGCTCGCCGCCGCCGCCCGCTCGGGAAGCCAGGCGGGGCGGGCCTTCGTCCTGTTCAGCGCCCGGCCGGGCGAGAGCGCCTGGCACCCCGCGGTCGAGAAGCTGCCCCACCGCCTCGGCGAGGACTTCCCCGACGCGACCCTCCTCCTGTTCTACCTTCCCGAGGGCGTCGGCTCGCGCCCGGGCCGCGAGGCCGGCGAGGCGGCCGAGGCCGGCCCGGCCCTCCCCGAGGCGGCCGGCGCCGCGGGAGGCCCGTCGGCCGAAGGCCCGGAGGGGGCCGCTCGGCCCGCGGGCGAGGCGGTCCCCTCCGCCCGGCCTGCGGGACAGGCGGCCCGGGCCGGCGACCTCCTGGACCGGGCGGCGGCGGCGGGGCGGGTGCGGCCCGCGATGCGCGAAACCGCCATCAACGACGGGATCCGCGAGCTCCTCCGCTCCTCCTTCCCCGATGACCGCAGGGCCCTGGGCAGGCTCGCCGCCCTCTTCACCCAGATAGCTCAGAACGAGCCCATCGAGCTCGAGCCCGGGGTCCTCCTCCTCCACGCCCACGTCGAGGAGGCCTCCGAGCCCCTGGTGTTCTTCGGCGCCCGCCCCGAGGGCTTCCGCCTCCTGGCCCTCGAGGAGAGCGTGCGCATCGTCGTCATCCTCTGCGCCCCCCTCGAGCAGAGCCCCGAGGAGCACCTCGCCGCGTTAGGCGAGATAGCGAGGCTCTTCAAGGACGGGGCCGTGGCGCGGCGGCTGGGCATCGAGCCCTCCTGAGGCTCCGGCCGAGGGCGGCCTGGGGATAGATCGAAAGCGGGCAACGCGCCCCTGCCTCGCCCTCGCGGGTCCGTACATTTTACATAACACCCTACGCATTCGACGGGTTACCGCGCTATAATCGATCCCCATCCAGGCTCGTCCCGCGCGTTGAAAGATGAGTAAAAAGCTCAGAAGGAGGCGATCTATGGGGAAATTGGCATGGTCGATTCTGGCAGCAGCGGTCCTCTGCTGCTTCGGTTGCGCGGGAGGCTCCTCGGAGGGGGATCCTGAGCTCGATCCCCGCTTCCTGACCGAGCTCTCGGCGACGGGCCTCGCCTCGGGAGACAGCTTCGGCTCCTCGGTGGCCATCGACGGGGACTACGCCATCGTCGGCTGCCCCTACGAGGACGCGGGGGGGCTCGGCGATAGCGGCGCGGCCTACGTCTACGAGCGCTCCGGCTCGGGCTGGGTCCAGGTCGCCAAGCTGTCGGCCTCCGATGCGGCCGCGTACGCGTATTTCGGCAGCTCCGTGGGCATCAGCGGGGAGTACGCGATCGTCGGCGCGTACTACGCGAGCACGGAGACGGTCTCCAACTGCGGCGCGGCCTACATATTCGAGCGCTCCGAAGGAACCTGGGCCCAGGCCGCCAAGCTGCTGGCATCCGAAGGGGCCCCGGGCGATAGCTTCGGCCGGTCGGTGGCGATAGACGGCGATCGCGCCATGATCGGAGCGCCCTACGAGGACGCGGGAGAGCTCGGCGATTGCGGCGCGGCCTACGTCTACGAACGCTCCGGCTCAGGCTGGGTCCAGGCCGTCAAGCTGTCGGCCTCCGATGCGGCCCCGGGGGCCTGTTTCGGCAGCTCGGGGTGCATCGGCGGGGAGTACGCGATCGTCGGCGCGCCCTACATGGACACGGAGACGGTTTCCAACTGCGGCGCGGCCTACGTCTTCTCACGTTCCGGAGAAACCTGGGCCCAGGCCGCCAAGCTGACGGCCGACGACGCCGGAGCGGACGACAATCTCGGCTCCTCCGTCGCCATCGCGGGGAACCGGGCCCTCGTGGGAGCCTCGTGGGCCGACGCCTCGGCGGAGATCGAGGACGCGGGCGCGGCCTACGTCTTCGAGCGATCCGGCGCGGCCTGGCCGCAGAAGGCCAAACTCCGCGCCTCCGACGCCGCCGGCTACGACCGCTTCGGCTGCTCCGTGGCGCTGCGGGGCGGCTGCGCCCTCGTCGGCGCGCCCAAAATCAAGTCGGCGTATACGGGAGGAGCCTACCTCTTCGTCCTCTCGGACGGCGCCTGGTCCCAGCTCCTCAAGCTGACGGCCGCCGGCGGAGGGGAGGCCGACGACTGGTACGGCTACTCGGTGGCCTTGAGCGAGGAGGGCGGCATCATCGGCGTTCCGCGAGCGCTCGACGCGAGCGAGGCCAGGACGGGCGGCGCCGAGCTCTGGTCGCTCTACTGAGCAGGACTTGACCGGTCCGGCCCTTCCGCGGGCCGGCTAGCCGGATAAAACGGGCCGCCCCTCGCGGGGCGGCCCTGCCGTTCCTGGAGCGCTGGCCCCTCGGCCCCGGGCTTTCAGCGCCCGGCCGCCGGGGCGGCGCTCTTCATGAGGATGAACTCGACGCGGCGGTTCTTCCAGCGGTTCTGGGCGTCGGAGAAGTCCACGACGGGCTGGCTCGAGCCGGCTCCCTCGGTGGAGAGGCGCTTGATGTCCACGCCGTCCTCCGCGAGGAGCTTCTTCACGAGCTCGGCGCGGCCCAGGGAGAGGGCGAGGAGCTCGCCGGACTCCTCCTTGGCGATCGCCGCGGCCGAGAGGCCGCCGATCTTGGCGGCCGAGTTCGCGTGGCCCACGATGCCGATGCGGTAGTCGCGGAACTTGTTGAGGATCTGCGCGATGCGCGCCACCACCCGCTTGTTCCGCTGGATCGTCTCCTCGTCGAGGCCGTCGAAGTCCGGGCCGTTGGGCCGGAAGACGATGGAGGGCACCTTGATCTTGAGCTTGTCGCCCTCGCGGATCACGAGGACGTCGACGGTGACGAGGCCCTCGACCTTGACGGCGTTGCCCAGGGCGTCCTTCGCCGTGAAGACGAAGGGGTAGTCGCTCGCCGACTCGACGAGCTCGCCCTTGGAGGAGCGGCCGTCCCAGGTGATGGTCTTGGCCGGGGCGCCCGAGCCTCCCCAGGAGGCGAAGGTCCTGGTCTGGGCGGCCGCGCCGGGCTTGGCGCCCTCGACCACGGCCTGCTCGAGCACCTCGAACTTCCATTCGGTTATCTCGGCCAGGCCCCGCACGTCGAGGTCGATGGCCAGCTCGTCGTCGACCCCGTCGTTGTCCGGGCTGAAGACGCCGGGCGTGAGCCTGATGCCGGCCTGGGGCGGGTCGACGCTGACGAGGATGTCGCCCGTGCGGGCCTCGGCGAGGTCGCCCTTGCGGTAGGCGACGGAGAACTCGCCGCGCACCAGGCCCTTGATCACGGCGCCGGAGGCGTCGCGGCCCTCCCAGACGATGCGCTCGGGCACGTCGTTGCCCTTGCCCTCGAAGACGTCGCGCTCGGCCCCGGACCGGTCCACGACGGCGAAGCGCCAGGTATCGATGCCCTCGCGGAGCTTGACGATGAGCTTGAAGGCGACGTCGTCCTTGAAGCCGTCGCCGTTGGGCGAGAGCCCCGAGTCGGAGGCGGTGACGAAGACCTGGACCGGCCGCTTGTCCACCTCGATCGCGGGGACCAGGCCCGAGCCCTTGTTGCCGGCCGCGTCCACGGAGGAGACCTCGTAGCGGTAGATCCCGTCGGGGACGAGGTTGCCCGCCTCGTCGGTGCCCTCCCAGATGAAGTCGGGGGCGACGCCCTTCCAGTTCCAGGTACGCACGACCTTGCCGTCCGGCCCCTTGAGCCTGCCCTCCCAATCGTCGCCGGGGACCGATTTCTGGAGGAACTTGGCGACCTTGCTCCGCGAGGTCTCCGAGGGGGAGAAGAGGAGGGGCGAGGCAGAGACCGTGACGGAGGGGGCGACGGAGTCGAGGAGGAAGACCGGGGACTGGGCCGAGGCCGTGTCCCGGTTCTGGTAGGAGACGGAGAGCCGGGCCGCGTAGCGGCCGTCGGGGGCCTTGGCCTTGGCGTCGGTCGTCCCGTCCCAGGTGAAGGTCGCGGGCACCCCGGTCGAGCCCTTCCAGCTCCGCACGACGGTGCCGGGCTCGAGGCCGGCCGCCTCGACGGCGGCGATGCCCAGCTCGTAGTAGCTCACGGTCTCGTTGGACTTGACCTCGGCCCCGAGGCCGAGCCGGGGCCTGGGGCTCCCGGCGGCGACGCTGAAGGCCTTCTGGTCGGCGACCAGGCGCGCGGCCTTCTTGACCGTGTCGAGGGAGACGGTCACGGGGGCCGTGGCGAAGGAGTTGCCGGCGCCGTCGAGGGCGCGGAGGACGTAGCTGTAGGCCCCGTCGGGGAGGGGCTTGGAGGACTCGTCGGTGCCGTCCCACTCGACCTGGGGATCGGGGAGGGGGGAGAAGCTCCAGCGGCGCAGGACGGCGCCGTCGGGGCCGACGATCTCGCCTGTCCACTTGGCCTCCTTGGTGCCTTTCTGCGCGAAGATCACGCTGTTCTGGCCCGGGTCGCCCGCGGGATTGAAGGCGGGCCGGTCGGCCGAGGCCGAGCCCCGGGGCGGGCTCAAGTCGAGGAGGAAGGAGGGCGAGGCGGCCTTGGGGCTGTAGCCGTTGAGGTAGGTCAGGGAGAGCTGGGCCTGGTACTGGCCCTCGGGCAGGGCCTTCGTGGCCGAGTCGCGGCCGTCGAAGGGGAAGCGGTCCTTGAGGGAGGCGGCGTCCTTGCCGGAGACCGACCATACCTCGCGCTTCGCGCCGTCGAGGACGGCGAGGGTCCAGGAGACCAGGCCCGTCTTGACCGGCACGCTCGGGAAGAGGCTCACCAGGTCCTTGGAGCCGTCGCCGTTGGGGCTGAAGGCGCCGAGGTCGATGACGAGGCCGATGGGAGGCTGCTGGGTGTTCACCACCAGGCCGTCGAGGCGGCGCGAGACCGAGTTGCCCGCCCGGTCGGTCGCGGCGAGGGAGAAGGAGTAGACGCCGTCGGGAATGATCTTGCCCGCGTCGTCCTTGCCGTCCCAGGCGAAGTCGGCCGGGGCGGCCTTCGCGTACTCCACCTTGCGGCGGGCGACGCCCGCGGCGTCGAGGACCTGGCCGAGCCAGGCGTCCTCGACGGAGCCGGAGATCTTGAAGGGGAGGGTTTCCTTGTTGCCGTCGCCGTCGGGGCTGAAGATCGTGCCCTCGGGCGAGGATAGGGAGGCGGTCGGGGGCGTATTGTCCACGACGACGGGGAAGGGGCCGACCGTCCGGCGGTTGCCGTTGTCGTCCACCGCCTCGATCGTCGCCGCGTACTCGCCGTCGGGGACGACCTGGCCGGAGTCGGCCACGCCGTTCCAGACGATCTCGGCGGGCACCGGCACGCCCTTCTTGACGTAGACCAGGCGCTCCCACAGGCCCTTGAAGCCCTCGAGCTCGGGCCGCGACTCCTTGTTGTAGATCGTGCGGACGACCTGGCCCTTCGCGTCGGCGACGGAGAAGCTCCAGCCGACGACGTAGCGCTCGTCCTTGATCTCGAGGGGGATCACGAGCTGGTCCTGGACCCCGTCGTTGTTGGGGGAGATGTAGGCGGGGCCCTGGGCCGAGGCGGGGAAGGAGGCCTTGATGCGCGGCGCGGTCTTGTCGACCGTGCCCAGGGGCAGGGTGGCGCCCAGGCCGAGGGCCCAGAGATCGCCGTAGAGGGGGGCGAGGACGAGGGCGGGCTTGAGCTCGGCCTTGTCGAAGCCCTGCTTGGCGAGGGCGTCGTCGGCCCGCTTGCTCTCGATGGGGATCGAGGCGGTGAGGCCGATGGAGGGGATGTAGCTCCGCTCCTCGGCGTCGCCGGAGAGCTCGCGGAGGCTCAGGTCCCAGGCGGCGCGGAGGGCAAGCCGCTCGCGCCAGGTGAGGCTGGCCGAGAGGCTGGCCTCGAGGTCGGCGAAGCTCGGGGCCGAGAGCTCCAGGCCCAGGCCGCCCCGGAGATCCGCGGTGCTGAAGACCGTGCCGCGGCCGCCGATGGTCAGGGTGTAGGGCGGGGGGAAGGCGTAGTCCGAGGCGCCCTCGGCGGCGTAGCCCTTGCCGAGGCCCGAGAGGGTCGCGCCCCAGCGGAAGTCCTCGAAGGGGCCGAGCTTGCCCGGGAGGTGGAGGAAGCCCAGGTCCAGGCCCCCGCCCCAGGCGGTGCCGCCCGAGTCGCCGAAGGCGAACTGGAGGCCGGCGCCGACGAAGAGGTTCGGGTAGAGGTCCTTGGCGATGCCGCCCCTGAGCTGGAGGAAGCTGCCCAGGGGCAGGGAGCTCATGGAGTCGGGGACCGAGACGAAGCGGGCCCCGGCGCCCCAGACGCCGTAGGGCTTGGGCAGGGATATGCCGAGGTCGGCGGCGCTGCCCCAGCCCTGGTCATCCTTGCCGAAGTCGCTCAGGCCGACGTAGCCGGCCTCGAGGACGGGCCGCTGCTGGGCGGCCGAGGCCGCGGGATTGAGCCAGTCGGCCCAAGGCGCGTCCGAGGCGGTCACCGCGGGGCCGTAGGCGAGGGCGTGGGCCGAGGGGAGGATGGGCACGATGGTCCCGCCCGGAGGCGGGTCGTAGGCGTAGGCCCCGGCCGCGCAGGCCAGGAACAGGGCGGCCGCGAGGAGGCTCGAGCGCCGGATGTGGTTCATCGTTCCCTCCGAGGAAAAAGCTCCGGCGCGGCCGGGGGCTTACGGGAAGCCCGGCCGCGCGCACAGCTTACTATACTACCATCGAGGGGGTCGCGGCAGGGGTCAGCGGAAAATGAAGCGAAATCCCTCCCTCATTGATAAATAACGAGGGAGGGACGGGGCTCGAGGGCGAGGACCTCGGGGGGGGTGAGGAGGGGCTCGTCATAGCCCGCGCCGGGGACCGTGGTCTTGAAGAAGAGCTTGAAGCCCTTGATCGGCATGTTCGCGGCCTGGGCGTTGGCGGCGTAGGTCAGGCGCTTGAGGGCCGGGGAGCCGAAGCCGTCGGCGGTATGGACGAGGAGGACGCGCCCGAAGTCGGCGCGGACCCGCTCGCGGCCGCCGATCATCTTCGGCTTGAACTGGTGGACGACGAGCATCTTGGTGCCCGCGATCCCCTCGGCGTCGAGGTAGTCCTGGACCGTCTGCTGGGCGGCGTTGAGCTCCTCGGCGGAGACCTGGCCGATCTCCTGCATGGGGGCGGTCGTCCTCCACTCGGGATCGAGGGCGAGGTGGACGCTCGGGTGCCGGAGGTAGGGCAGGAGGCGGCGGATGGCCGCGTCCACGGGGTACTTGCCGATCTGGTGGTCGATGAAGACGAGCATGCCCTCGCGCTCGGCGAAGTCGACGTACTCTTGGACCACCGAGTCCTTGAGGTAGCCGATCTCGCCGCCGGGCCAGCAGGTGCCGTAGATGAGGTAGAAGGCGGGTACGACGCCCGGCTCGCCGTTGGCCTCGTCGTAGAGCTTGGCGTAGCCGCGCAGGAGCTTGGCCAGCTCCTCCTTCGAGTACTCGCCGAGGATGCCCATCCGCCTCGAGTCGGGCTTGCCGTAGAAGGCGAGGACCTGGTTGTTCGCCAGGACGGGGAGCTCGGCGGCCCGGCCGGCCTCGGGATCCGGCCCGTCGAGGACGCCCGGCTCGGCGCCGCCCGAGGATTCCGCCGCCACCTCGGGGTTGTAGAGGGCCGGGAACCAGGGCCTCGCGGCGGCCGGAGGCTTGCGGCGGGCGGCCGCGGCGGCGGCGGCCGGGCTCGCCTCGGAGCCGAGGAGGAGGGCCATCTCGCCCGGGGAGGCCACGAGGCCCCCGGCCGCGACGAAGATGAACAGGAGGGCGAGACCGAGGATGTACGGACGGCTTAGGCGCATGCTGCGGGGCTCCACGATGATGGCGATCGCTTTCGAGTATCGGCTTCGCGGGCTCGGCACTGTAGGCGGACCCTGGCCGCGCCGATGATTGTTGGTGATGAAGCTCGGAACAAGCGCCCTCGGCGCGACCCTCGCCGCGATCCTCGCCCTCGCCCGGCCGGCGCTCCTCGGCGCCGCTCCGGCCGCTCCCGCCGCCCCGGCCCCCGCGGCGGCCTGGGCCCCGCGCGACCTCCCCCTCGAGGAGTTCCCCGACGCCGCCGAGCTGCGCGCGCGCTACTGGGAGTCCTACTTCTCCGCCCCCCCCGCGGCGGCGGCCCTCCGCTCCCCCCTCCGCCTCGACACGGCCGCCGGCCCCTTCAAGCTCTTCCTCATCGAGGGCAAGGACTCCTTCTACCAGCTCCTCTCCCCCCTCGGGCCCGCCGCGAAGGCCGGCGCGGGCGGCAGGGCCGCGATCGCCCCGGATCCCCCCCTCTACGCCCAGGGCACCTGGATACTCAAGCGCTCGCGCGAGACGGGGGCCCCCCTGCAGGCCAAGGTCTTCCTCCGCTCCGACCCCGGCTGCTTCATCCGCATCTACCCCGACGGGGACCGCAGCCGCCTGGACCTCGTCGCCTACGGGGGGGTCCTGAACCGCGAGGTCGCCCTGCCCCTCCCCTTCGCCCAGGTCTTCGGCTCTCCCTTCTCCTCCATCGTCGCCTGGACCGGGGACGTCGTCGATTGGGAGCTCTTCTCGCCCCGGCTCGGCGCCTACGCCGGGACGAGGGCCTTCGCGGCCAAGCTCCGCGAGCGCATGGCCGGCCTGCGCTACGCCGAGGACGGGGCCCTCGACGCCGAGGGCAGGCCCGTCTACATCGCGACGGGCCTGCCCCAGGCCGAGCCCGCGGGCCTGAATTGCTCCGGCTTCGCCAAGTGGGTGGTCGACGGCTTCTACCGCCCCCTGACGGGAGCCTCCCTCGACCCGAAGGCCATGGCCGAGCGCCACGCCGAGCTCCGCGGGGGTTCCCTCGCCGCGACCTACGAGGCCGAGCTCGATCCCTACTTCGGCCTCGACTGGACCCGGAACCTCGCCCGCGCCCTCGAGGACGCCACCTTCCCCTCGAGGCGGCACGGCCTGTACGAGAACGACGTGAGCTGGGCCCCCTTCGCCCTCTTCGCCGCCGAGGCCGCGTCGGGGGCGGTCAACGGCAGCTCCGCCTACGAGGACTACCCGGCCTTCGACCAGGACCTCGGCTACGAGGGCAGGGGCCTCAAGGCCCTCCTCTACGTCCTGGCGATCCGGGAGCCGGGCACGATCTACCTCGCGAGCCTCTCGCGCAAGGGCGGCGGCGAGCTGCCCGGCCTCAGGCGCCACTACCACGTCGCCCTCCTCGTCCCCTACTTCGAGGCGACGGGCGAGTTCCGGGCCGCGGTCTTCGAGAGCGCGGCGGAGACGAGCGTCGCCTCCCTCATGGCCCGCTCCTCCAAGGACTTCGCCCACCTCGTGCGGCTCAGGCTCCTGCCCGACTTCGACCCGCCCCGCTTCTAGGCCCTGGCCCCCGCGGCCCGCCTGCGTTAGTCTTAACGGGAACCGGGCCCCGGGCTGGGCCGGCAAGGAGCGGGGATGCGACGGCACAAGCGGGTCTTCCCTATCTGGGTGATCGTGATCCTCCCCTTCGTCTGCCTCTTCGTGATCTCGATGCTGGCCGTCGTCGCGAGCGCCCTCGGCGCCGGCTACGGCGAGGTCCAGCAGATGACGAACCTCCTCTCCTGGCGGGCCGCCGGCGAGGTCGACGCCGCGGCGCGGGGCTACCTCGAGCGCTCCCAGACCCTCATCGCCGCCTTGGCCCGCGCGTCGGAGGCCGGCCTCCTCCCCCTCGGCTCCCGCGGCGAGCTCGAGGCCAAGCTCTCCTCCTTCGCCGGCCTCGCCCCCGAGGCCGCCTCCCTGTTCTACGCCGACTCGGGCGGCGGCCGGGCCCTCGCGGGCCGGCCCATCCCCGAGCCCTGGCTCCGCGAGGCCTTCGAGGCGGCCTCCCGCCTCGAGGGCCCCGGCTGGACCGGGGCCTTGGCCGAGGCCGAGGGCCTCTCGCTCCTGGCCTTCGTCCCGAGCCGCGGCCCCGACGGCCGCGTCCGCGGCGCCTTCGGCGCCCTCCTCCCCCTCTCGGGGCTCAACGACCTGCTCGAGCGCACCACCCAGGGCACGGGACTCGTCGCCTTCCTCTCCTCGGCCGAGGGCGGCCTCGTCGCCTCGAGCCTCGGCCTGGCCACGACGGCGAGCGCGGCCGACGGGGCTTTCGCCGCGGTGGCCGCGGCCTCCTGCGGCCTCCCGGTCCTCGAGGCGGCGGCAGCCCAGAGCGGGGTCGACGCGACGAGCGCCGCCAGCGAGGGCGAGTCCACCTGGTACGGGAGCTTCGCCTCCGAAGGCAAGTCCCACTTCCTCAGCTCGAGCCCCTTCCGCGACGAGCGGGGCATCGACTGGCGCATCGTCCTCTACCAGCCCGTCGCCGAGGCCATGAAGCCGATCGGCAAGATCGCCGTCCTCGCCGCCGAGGCCGTCGCGGCCTTCCTCGTGATCGGCCTCCTGGTCATCGCCCTCGTCTCGCGAAAGCTCTCGCGCTCCGTCCGCGGCCTCTCGGGGGCCCTCGCCTCGATAGCGGCCGGGGACCTCGTCGCGGCGGAGGTCGACGAGCGGATCGCGGAGATCGGCGAGATCAGGAGATCGGCCGCCGAGCTGGCCTCGGGCCTGGCCTCCATCGTCCAGGGGGTCCGCGAGGCCGAGGAGGAGGCGGCGGCCTCGGCCGCGGCCCTCGCCTCCCACTCCACCGAGTCCGCGGGCAGCATCGCCATGATGGGCGCCGGCATCTCCTCCATGCGGAGCCGGACCGAGCGCCTGGACGGGGCGGCCCTCCAGGCCGAGCGCGCCGCCGAAGGCCTCGTCGCCGCCTCCTCCACCGTGGGAGGGGCCTCGCAGGCCCTCGAGGCGGCCCTCGACGAGGCCCGCTCCCTGATCGGGGCCATGTCCGCCAAGCTCGAGGAGCTCGAGGGCATGGCCGCCGCGCAGCGCGACGCGGCCAAGGAGCTCTCGGCCCGGGGAGCCCGCGGCCGCGAGTGCGCCGAGGGGGCCGTAGCGGCCATGGCCGGGGTCAAGGACGGCGCGGAGCGCAGCCTCGAGCTCGTGCGCATCATCGACGGGATCGCCGAGCAGACGAGCCTCCTGGCCATGAACGCCGCCATCGAGGCGGCCCACGCCGGCGAGGCCGGCCGCGGCTTCGCCGTCGTCGCCGAGGAGATCCGCAAGCTCTCCGAGAACACGGCCGAGAACGCCCGCGGCATCTCCGCCACGATCGAGGCGAGCTCCGAGGCGGCCCGCGAGGCCGGGGCGGCCGCGGCCCTGGCCGCCGACTCCATAGGCGAGGCCACCGAGGGCATAGGCCGGCTCACCGGGGAGATCGGCCAGGGCGCCGAGGGCCTGGCCGGGCTCGGGGAGCGGGGCCGCGAGGTCCTCGCCGCCTTGGGAGGGGTGGAGCGCACCGCCGGCGACCTGGCCTCGGCCTCGGCCTCCCTGGGCGAGGAGGCGCGCGCCATCTCCGGCAGCGTCGAGGCCCTCCGCGCCCTGGCCGCCGAGAACCGCGAGTCCGCCGACTCCATCGCCTCGGGCATGGAGGGCATCGGCGAGTCCGCGGCGCGCCTGGCCGAGCTCTCCCGCGCCAACGCCGAGACGGCCGTCGCCATGCGCCGCGCCGTCGAGCGCTTCAAGGTGGCCCCCTCCGAAGGCCTCGAGGGCGGCGATGGCTCCGAGCGCGGCGTGGCGGTGAAGCGGGACCCCGCCTAGCCGGGCCGGCGGCGCCTGCCTTCCGCCTCCCTGGTCTTCGCTGGATCGCCCGCAGGCCCCTAGCAGGCTCCTATGAACGAGGACCTTGACTGCGCGGTCTCCGCATAGTACATTAAAACATCTGTTTAATACATTTGTTTGGAGGTTCTATGCAACGCATCCCAGCTCTCACGCTCCTGGTCCTCGGCATCGCCTCCTTCTGCCCGCGAGGCCACGCCGAGGCGGGTCCGAAGGCGCCTAAACCCTGGCACCAGCTCGACATGATGGCAGACCCGATCCTGGACCAGGTCCTCCTGTTCTATCTCGGCGAAGCTTGGACCGGCATGACCGACGTCGGCGAATGCCTGGAAACCGCCAGCCGCGTGCGGGATGACGAGCCCTGGAGCTGGACTCGGGCCTGGAAGGCCAGCGCGAGCCGGCTCGCCGGCGAGGCGGCGAAAGCCGAGGCCGGCGGACAGCTTCGCACGGCGGGGCAGAGCTACCTGCGCGCCTCGAGCTACTACCGGGCGGCCGCGCATCGACATCCCGATCCCGCGGGCCAGGACATGGCCGAGCTCGCGAAGGAGGCGGTCCGCTGCTATCGCCGGGCCCTCGAGCTCCTGCCCGAGCTCGGCGGGCTTCCCGTCCGGATCCCCTACGAGGGGACCAGCCTCCCCGGCTACTACTTCAAGGCCGAGGGCTCGAAGGAGGGGACGCCCCTCCTCATCGTCCAGCAGGGGCGCGACGCCTGGGCGCAGGATTGCACCTACATAGCCAGGGAGGCGCTCTCGCGCGGCATCAGCTGCCTCCTGTTCGACGGGCCGGGGCAGGGGGAGGTCGTCCGGCTCCAGCGGCTCGCGTTCCGGCCCGATTGGGAGAAGGTCCTGGGCCCCGTCGTGGATTGGGCCCAGGGGCAGGCGGGCATCGACCCGTCCAGGATCGGCGTCATCGGCTTGAGCATGGGAGGCGCGCTCATCCCGCGGGCCGCGGCCTACGAGGGCCGGCTCAAGGTGGCGGTGGCGAATCCCGGCGTCCTCGACTGGTCACGGGTCATCGACGGCTACTTCCAGGCGAAGCTGCCCGAGCTGATGCCCTTGCTCGAGCGGGATCCGGCCGCCTTCGATCTCGCCATTGAAGCCCTGATGCGGGAGGACGCCTTCCTCGGCTGGGCCATCAAGGACATGGAATGGCGCCATGGGGGGGCTTCGCCCTCCGAGCTCATGGCGATCCTGCGGAGCTTCGACGCGACGGCCGACGTCGGGCGCATCCGGGCGAGGCTGCTCGTCGTCGACGGCGAGGAGGAGGAGTACGGGCAGGCCCGGGAGCTCTACGACGCGCTGAGCTGCCCCAAGGACTACCTGCGCTTCGCCGCGAAGGACGCGGCCTCGCTCCACGTCCAGGTCGGGGCCCTGGCCTTCTCGACCTCGAGGATCATGGATTGGATCGAGCGATACCTCTAGCGCCGCCCGCCGCCCCGGCCTTGAACAGGGGCCGGGGCGGCGCGTACAGTGCTGGGATGGGAAATCCTTCCGATGACGCGGCCGGCAGGATCGTCCTCGCGGCCGTCGCCTGCATCGAGCGCCTCGGGATCCACGAGCTCACCGTCAGGGACATCGCGAAGGAAGCCGGCGTGAACGTCGCCGCGGTCAATTACTACTTCCGCTCGAAGGACGCGTTGATCGAGCGCGTCCTGCGGGACCGCCTCGACCACTTCGTCGGCGAGGCCTTCGGCCTTCTCGACGACGGCGGGAAGCCGGTCCAGGAGCGAGCCTTCGACCTCTTGCTGTATATCCTGAACGGATCGCTGGACTGGCCGCGCATGATGCAGGCCATGCTCGCGGCGAGGGCGGGCGACGAGCGCTTCGGGACCGAGCTCCGCGGGGGGCTGCGCGCGGTCGTGGCCAAGCTGGGCGCCGTCCTCGATTCGGGCGGGGCCCGCGCGCCCATGGCGAAGGCGGCGAAGCTCGTCGCCGCGGTCGTCCTGCCCGGCATGCTCCCGGGAACCTTCGACGGCCTTCCCTCGATAGGGCTCTCCGGCGCGGGAGAGCGCTCCGACTTCGTGCGCGCCCTGCTGGAGGGCTGAGGCCCGGAGCGCGGCCCCCGCCCCCCGCCGGCGAGCTCCTTCCCCAACGCGCCCCTCCCCCGCCATACTCTCGGCCATGCGCCTCACCTTCCTCGGCACGGGCACGAGCCACGGCATGCCCGTCATCGGCTGCTCCTGCCGCGCCTGCTCCTCGCCCGACGGGCGCGACGCGCGCTACCGCGCCTCGATCCTCGTGGAGGAGGGCGGGGCCTCGGCCGTGGTGGACGCCGGCCCCGAGTTCCGCCTCCAGGCCCTGCGGGCGCGGATCGGCCTGCCCGGCGGGCCGCCGCCCCCCGAGGCCCTCCTCCTCACCCACGCCCACTCGGACCACGTGAACGGCCTCGACGACATACGGCCCCTCACCATGGAGCGGGTCCTCCCCGTCTACGGCGAGCGGGAGACCCTGGACGAGACCGCCCGGCGCTTCGCCTACGCCTTCCGGAAGACCCAGGAGGGAGGTGGCAAGCCCCGCATCGAGCTCCGCGAGGCGCCGCCCGGCGGCATCGAGATCGGAGCGTTAGGCGAACTCAAAGCAGTCCCCGTGCCCCTCCTCCACGGCTCGATCCCCGCCCTAGGCTGGCGCTTCGGCCGCCTCGCCTACCTCACCGACGCGTCCGCCATACCCGAAGGCTCCTTCCGCCTCCTCGAGGGCGTCGAGGTCCTCGTCGTCGACGGCCTCAGGGCGCGGCCCCACGAGACCCACTTCAGCTTCGGCCAGGCCATAGCCGCGGCCAGGCGGATCGGCGCGGCCTCGACCTGGATCACCCACATCTGCCACGAGGCGACCCACGAGGAGATCGAGGCCTACTGCGCCGCCGAGGGCGCGGACGTGGGGGCCCGGCCCGCCTGGGACGGGCTCAGCCTGGAGCTCTGAAAGGCGAGCGTCTTTTTCCTAACTTGCCAGGCTCGGAATATGCGGTGATACTGGCCATCCGTATGGCTATCGTCGAGCATCGGCCGGGCAAGCGGCCACCGCATCGCGGCCCGGCCCCGGGCCGGCCCGGGGCCGCCGCGTCCGTCCTCGGCGACGCGAGGGAGGGCCTGGCCCGCCTCGTCGCCCTGGGGGCCGGCGGGGACGAGATCGGGGCCTACCTCGAGTCGGCCTTCGTAGCCCGCGAGCGCTCGATCAGGAACGGGGACTTCCGCCTCCTCGATCCGGGCACGGTGGTCCGGGACTACCTCCTCCCGCGGCGGGAGCTCTACCGCTTCGTGGCCGAGGGGTGGATACGCCTCGTCTTCCTCCCGACCCTCAAGCCCCGGCTCGCCGAGGGGGCCCTGGTCTTCGGCCTCGGCCGGCTCTTCTCGTCCTACAACGACATGGGCATCCAGCGCTGCACCGACCTCGACCTCAACATCGTCCTGGGCGACGAGGCGCGGGCCGCCGACCTCGACCTGGTCTACGAGCGGCTCGGCGAGCTCAAGGCGGAGCTCCGCCACCGCTTCGGCTTCAACCTCGAGGTCAACCGGGACTACACCGTCTCGCGGGCCAAGGACGTCGTCGCGCGGCTCACCAAGGGCGACCCGGCGGCCCGCTCCGAGGCGCGCCGCTTCTACAAGAGCAACGAGCGCAGCATCGGGATCATCCAGGACTCGGCCGAGATCCGCGAGCGGATCTTCGCCCCCGCCCGGGGCGAGCCGGACTGCCGGCTCTTCGAGCACTTCCTCGGCCTCGAGGGGCGGCGCCAGAGCTACGCCAAGCTCCGCTCCGGCCTCGAGCCCCTGAGCCTGGCCGCCGAGGGGGGCGCGAAGGCGAGCGCGGCGGCGGTCGTCGGCTCCAAGGGCTTCGACGCCTACTGCCAGCGCCTCTTCCCGCGCCGCAGCTTCCTCTCCCCGCCCGACTGGGTCTTCTCCATGAAGTACTTCGTCAACCGCGTCTACGACTACGTCGCCGCGATGCGCGCCGCGGGGCACGGCCTTCGCGAGATCGGCTTCGACGCCCCCGAGGAGGAGCTCGGGATGGATCCCGACTACCGCTACCTCCGCGACGCCCACAAGCTCATGCTCTACCTCCAGGAGCTCCTGGACATCGTCATGCGCAGCTACAGCGCCGAGAGCGACTACAGCTACATATCGCGCGCCCGCTTCCTCGGCTTCGCCGAGCTCTGCGGCGACAAGTTCAAGCGCGACTTCGACGAGATGGTGCTCAGGGGCGAGCTCCTCTACCAGAGCGAGACGGTGCAGTACAAGCTCCTGCGCGAGAAGGTCAGGACCAAGGCCAGGGACCGCTTCGTCACGGGCAGGGCCGCGGACCTGGCCCAGTATCCCCCCGACTTCTCCTACGAGCTCGTCTACCGCGACGGGCACGACTTCAAGATCTGCGTCCCCTACTCCTGGGCCGACCTCGGGTACTTCGCCTTCTCGGCCATCGCCTCGCGGATCGCCAAGATCGTCGACGAGCGCCTGGTGCCCCAGCTCTCCGGCTTCGGCATGCCGCCCGAGGCCGTCCGGATGTACGCGGGGCGCATCTTCGACGCGGGCGGGGGACGTTAGGCGGCCCGATGCCGCGAGGCCCCGGCCCCTTCTTAACGCCCCCTTAACGCCACCCCGCGCATTCTTAACGGCTCCCGAATAGGCCGGGGGGGCCGCGCTCGAGATCATATACCCATGTTCGCGATGATAGCGGGATGCGGAAGGCTGGGCGCGGCGCTCGCGCGCGTCCTGTCGTCCCAGGGGAACGACGTCGTGGTGGTCGGGGAGGATATCGACCCGAGGAGGCTCGGGGGCGAGTTCGACGGGACCACCGTGCCGGGGAGCCCTATCGACGAGGGCCTGCTCGCGCTCGCCGGTATCGGGCAAGCCGACATCTTCGTGGCCGCGACCGCGGACGACCGGCTCAACGCGATGGCGGCGCAGCTAGCCCGCGAGGTCTTCGAGGTGCCGGCGGCCCTGGCCCGCATCTCCGATCCCTCCCTCGAGTCCTTCTATCGAGGGATCGGCCTGGACACCGTCTGCCCGACCTCAACCGCCGTCAACCAGGTGCTCGATCGCATCAGGGAGGAGTCCTTCTCCTCCCTCAGGGGCTGGATCGATCCCGGGATCGTGGGCATCCGGCCGCCGGCCGAATGGCTGGGCAAGGCCCTGGGCGAGCTCGAGCCGCCCGGCGGGAAGGCCTTCGCCGGGGTCCTGGCGGCCGGGATAGCGGCGGTCGCCGGGGAGGCGCGGCCGATAGCGGAGGGCGACGTGGTGCTCCTGCGCCGCGCGCCGCGCGAGGGGGCATCGCCGTGAGGTACGTCCTCGTCGTCGGAGCCGGCAAGGTGGGATTCTACCTCGCCGAGGCCCTCCTCCGATCCGGCTACCGGGTCGGGCTCGTCGAGGCCGACCCGGCCCGCGCGGCTAAGGTCGCCGAGGCCCTCGGCACGACCGTGATCAACGGCGACGGGACCGAGCTCGAGGTCCTCGAGGACGCCGAGGCCGGGGAGGCAACCTACCTGGTCGCCGCGACGGGGAGGGACGAGGTCAACCTCGCCCTCTGCCAGATGGCCAAGCACCGCTTCCGGGTGCCTTTCTCCGTGGCCCGGGTGATCGACCCCAAGAGCGAGGGCATCTTCAAGCGCCTCGGCGTCGACGCGACCATCAGCGCCACGGCCATCGCGGCCCAGACGATCGAGAACGTGCTGCCCTCGAACGGCATGCGGCTCTTCTCCCTCTTCGCGGGCGGGGAGGTCGAGCTCGCGGAGCTGGAGCTCCGCGAGGCCTCGCCCGCGACGGGGAGCGCGGTCATGGGCCTCAGGCTGCCCGAGGACTGCGTCCTCATCGCCCTCATCCGCGGAGGCTCGGTATCCTTCCCGCGCGGGAAGACCCTCCTCCGAGCGGGCGACCGCGTCTTCGCCCTCGCGCGGCGGGGATCGGCCGAGGCGCTCAAGGCCGCCCTCCTGGGAGGCTCCGCGTGAGCCCCTACGTCTCGCCGCGGCAGGTCGCCGAGCGCCGCCAGAGCGGCCGCAGGGCGGCGGCCGGGATACTGGTCGAGGGCTGCTTCGCCCTCTCGCTCCTCGGCCTGGGCTACCTCCTCAGCCTCCTCGCCGCGGCGCTATGAGGGCGTGCCATGCTCGATAGGCCGAGGGCCGGCGACTGGAAGATCGTCTGCGCCTATACGGGCAAGGCGCTGATCGGCGTCGGGGCCCTCCACGCCCTGCCCCTGGCGACGGCCCTGGCCTGCGCCGAGTGGGCCAGCCTCGTCGACTTCCTCGCGGGCCTCGGGGCGACGATGGCGGCGGGATGCGCGATGGCCCTGCTCGGGAAGACCGAGAGGAAGCCGAGCTGGATGCACGGCATGGTGACCGGCGGGATATCCTGGCTCGCCGTCATGGTCATGGCGGCAATCCCCTACTGGCTCTCCGGCCACTACCTGTCCTACCTGGACGCGATGTTCGACGTCATGAGCGGCTTCACGACGACGGGGCTCACCCTCGTCCAGGATCTCGACCACCTCTCCGTCAGTCTCAACATGTGGCGCCACCTCCTCACCTTCGTCGGCGGCCAGGGGGTCATCGTCCTCGCCCTCAGCTTCCTCGTGAAGGACTCCGCGGGGGGCTACAAGCTCTACGTCGGGGAGGGCAAGGACGAGCGCCTCTTCCCGAGCGTCTTCCACACGGCGAAGGCCATCTGGAAGATCAGCCTCGTCTACCTCGGGGTCGGCGCCGCGGCCCTCTGGCTCGCGGGCCTCTCCATCGGGCTCGGCCCCGCGCGGGCCTTCCTCCACGGCCTGTGGATCTATATGGCCGCCTGGAGCACCGGCGGCTTCGCGCCGATGTCGCAGAACATCCTCTATTACCACTCTGGGCTCTACGAGGCGCTGACCCTCGTCTTCTTCATCGTCGGATCCTTCAACTTCGCCCTCCACCATGCGGTTTGGAGCGGGAACCGCAGAGAGATATACCGGAACATCGAGACGGTCTCCTTCGCGACGACGATGAGCCTCCTCGCCCTCCTCGGCTGCCGGGGCCTCCAGCGCCTCGGGGTCTACCCGGACGCCGTCTCCCTCTTCCGCAAGGGCTTCTACCACCTGGCCTCCGCGCATACGACGACCGGCTACATGACCCTCTACCCGCGGCAGCTGGCCCTCGAGTGGGGCGACCTCGCCTTGCTCGCCATGATCGCGGCCATGCTCGTCGGAGGAAGCGCCTGCTCCACGGCCGGCGGCTTCAAGGGCCTCCGCGTGGGCATCATCTGGAAGGCGGTCGTCCAGGACACGAGGCGCCTGCTCAAGCCGAGCTCGGCGGTCTTCACCCAGGGCTTCCATTATCACGGGGAGCGCTCCCTGGGCGAGCAGCAGCTGCGGAGCGCGGCGCTCATCGTCATCATGTACGTCGCGATGTTCGCCCTCATCGCCATGGCGGGGACGGCTTGCGGCTACCCCTTCCTCGACGCGGCCTTCGAAGCCGCCTCGGTCACGGGCAACGTGGGACTGTCCATCGGCGTGACGAGCGCCGCGATGCCCGCCCCCCTCAAGCTCGTCTACATCCTCGGGATGTGGGCGGGGAGGCTCGAGTTCATGGCCGTCCTCGCGACCATCGCCTTCGTCGCCGCGGCCCTGCGGGGGAAGCGGCGATGAGGGGCTTCCGGCTCGCCGCCCTCCTCGCGGCCGCGGCCTGCCTCGCCGCCGCTCCGGATGCGGCGCTCGCCGCCGATCTAATGTCGCCTAACGCGGTATCGTCATCCCAGCTCGTCGAGGAAGCGAAGCGCCTCGACGGCGCGTCGATCTCCTTCGAGGGAGAGGTCATCGGCGAAGCCATGCCCCGGCGGGACGGGGCATGGATCAACGTCTCCGACGGGGCCTACGCGATCGGCGTCTGGCTTCCGGCCTCGGAGCTCGGGAAGGTCCGGCGCTTCGGATCCTACCGCTGGAAGGGGGATCGGCTGCGCGTCGTCGGCTCCTTCAACCGCGCCTGCCCCGAGCACGGGGGCGACCTCGACATCCACGCGCGGTCCGTCGAGGTGCTCGAGCCGGGATCGCCCATCGAGCACGGCGTGCCGCGGGAGCGCATCGCCGCGGCCGCCCTCCTCCTGGCCGCCGGCTCCCTATCCTTCCTCCTCTGGAGGAAGCGGTCGCGGAACTCGGACGAGAGCCGGCCCGCCCGGGATTAACCTCCCCTTAACGGGGATGACGCGGCTCTTAACGGGGCTCGAATGGCCGCGGCCCTCCATCGTCCGTAGATTGAGGGCGGAGGCTAGAGATGAGGATCGTCACCGGGCCCCGCGAGTCCAAACGCGAGGCGCCCCGGCCCCGCCGCCTGTCCCGGTCGAGCCCGAGCCTGCGCGAGCTCCTCGACCTGCTCGCGGCGATGACGCCCATGGGGAAGGCGGAGCTGGCGAAGCGGCGGAGGCGCGAGCATCCGGAGGATGCGCGGCGTTGACCTCGGCGGGCCGGCGCCGCATACTCGGCAGGGAGGCGTATGACCGGGAACGAAGGCGCGAGGACCGGGAGCATCGAGGGGGGGCGGCGGGAAGCCAGCTCCCGAACGACTCTCCCTCGGCTCAGGATATACCTCGCCCCCTGCGCGGGAGCCGGCGCGACCTGGGCCATGCTCGGCGCCGCCGCCTCCGCGGCGGCCGGGGGCGCCGATATCGTCGCCGGGGCGGTCGACTGCCGCGGCCGCCCCGAGGAGGAGGACCTCCTCGCGAGGCTCGAGGCGGCGCCGCGGGCGCCCGGCCGCCCGAGCCCGCCCCGGGCCGAGCTGGACCTCGACGCCGTGATCGAGCGCCGGCCGGGCATCGCCCTCGTGGACGAGCTCGAGCGCCCGAACGGGCCGGGGGCCAGGCATCGCCGCCGCTGGCAGGACGCGCTCGAGCTCCTCGACCGGGGGATATCGGTCTGGGCGACGCTGCGCGTATCCAGCATCGAGAGCGTCTCCGACCTCGTCGAGGGGGGGAAGGCCGAGGAGCTCGTCCCCGACACCTTCCTCGACCGGGCCGACGAGATCGAGCTCGTCCCCGTCGCTCCCTCCGAGCTCGCGCGGCGCGTCGCGGAAGGCAGGGCCCGAGCCTCGCCGGAGCTGCCCGCCGAGGGAGGGGGCGCCGCCTTCGAGCGGCGGCTCGCCCTCCTCGAGGGCCTCGCGGCGCGCTACGCCGCCCGCGCGGCGGGAAGGAGGCGGGCCCGCGCCGGAGCGGGGGCGGCGGCCGGGCAGACCCTCGGCGAGCGCATCCTCGTCGCCGTGGGCCCCTCGCCGAGCTCCGCCCATCTCGTCCGCTGGGCGCGCCGCAGCGCCGACGCCCTCCGCGCCGATTGGATCGCCCTCCACGTCGACGACGGGAGGCGCCGCCCGGCCGGGGAGGAGGCGCGGCTCGAGTCCAACCTCGCCCTCGCCCGCAAGCTCGGGGCCGAGACCGTCGTGGTGCCGGGCGACGACATCGCCGAGGCCGTGGTCGGCGCGGCGCGGGCCCGCGCCTGCTCCCTCATCGTCCTCGGGCGCTCGGGGCTCTCGAGGCTCGGCCCCCTGCCGAGGCGGCCCACGGTCAGCGACCGGATCGTCCGCGAGGCGGGGGACATCGACGTATCGGTCGTGCAGGACGCCTCGACGCCGCGGGCCGACCTCACAACGGCCGCGGCGCGGCGCTTCTTCGCCGCGCCGGCGCGGCAGTACGCCCTCCTCGCCCTCGCCTTCGCCGCGGTCACCGCCGCGGGAGCCCTCCTCTCCCCCGCCATCGGCTACCGCTCGATCGCCCTGCTCTACCTCGGCGCGGTCGTCGGCCTGTCCTTCCTCGCCAAGCCGGGCCCCGTCGCCGCGACCGCGGCGATCAGCGCCCTCGCCCTCAACTTCCTCTTCATCCCGCCGCGCCTCACCTTCAGCATCGGCTCCCCCGAGGACTGGGTCCTCTTCGCCGCGTACTTCCTCGTGTCCTCGTCGACGGGCTCCCTCGTCTCGCGGCTGCGCTCGAGCCAGGCCCTCCTCGCTGAGCGCGAGGCCCGCGCCGCCTTCCTCTTCGAGGCGGCCCAGGGCCTCGCCGAGTGCCGCGGCGCGAGGGAGGCCGCGGAGGAGGCGGCCCGACTGGTCCAGGCCCGCTACCGCGCCGAGGCCGCGGTCCTGGCGGACGGCGCGGCGGGAGGATCGGCGGGCCTCGGGCCGAGCGAGTCCGCGGCCGCCGCCTACGCGGTCGAGCGCCGGTCGATCTGCGGCGCGTTGAGCGACACGTATCCGGAGTCGCGGTTCCGCTTCGTGCCCGCGGAGGCGCGGGGGCGGGCGGTAGGCGCGATCGGCGTCGTCCCCCCGCCCGGCCGGGTCTGGACCAGGGGCGACGACAACCTCCTAAGCTCGCTCGGCAGGACGCTGGCCCTCACCGCGGAGCGCGCGTCGGCCGAGTCGCGCAGCCGCAAGGCCGCGCTGGAGCTCGAGTCCGACCGCTTGGGCCGCATCCTCCTCGATTCCGTGTCGCACGAGCTGCGGACCCCCCTCACGACGATCGTCGGCTCGATCAGCGCCCTCCGGGACGAGTCCTTGAGCGTCGATCCAGGCTCCCGCCGCGAGCTCCTCGAGAGCGCCCTCGAGGCCTCGAACCGCCTGGGCCGGGTCGTCGAGGACCTCCTCTCCCTGAGCCGCATCGAGTCGGGCCTCCTCCGCCTCTCGCGCCGCGCGGCGTATCCGGCCGACCTCGCCCGGTCGGCGATCGAGGCGGCCGGCCCGGCCGCGCGGGGAAGGGATATCCGCGTGACCCTGCCCGGGCCCGAGCTGCTCGCCCGGGTCGACGACGTCCTCGTAGCCCGCCTCGCGGCCAACCTCCTGCGCAACGCCTCGAGCTACTCGCCGCCGGGCGCGCCCGTCGACTTCGCCGTCGAGGCCCGCGGCGGCGACCTGTCGATACGGGTTCGGGACTACGGGAGCGGCCTGCCCGAGGGCGAGCTCGAATCGGCGTTCGAGCGCTTCCGCCGCGGCTCCCGCCGGGGGCCCGGGGGCCTCGGCCTCGGGCTCGCGATCTGCCGCGGCATAGCCGAGGCCCACGGAGGCTCGATTACGGCGCGCAACGCGCCGGGCGGGGGCCTGGAGGTCGTGGCGACCTTCCCCGCCTGCGTCGAGGAAGGAGTCCCCTGATGCGCGTGCTGGCGATCGACGACGAGGCGCAGATCAGGCGCCTGCTCGAGATAGCCTTAGGCGGGCGCGGCTGGGAGGTCTTCAGCTCGGCGACGGGCTTCGAGGGGCTCCAGGCCGCGGGATCCTGCAAGCCCGACGTCGTCCTCCTCGACCTGAACCTCCCCGACATGAGCGGCGCCGAGGCGCTCGGCCGGCTCCGCGAATGGAGCACGGTGCCCGTCGTCGTGGTCTCGGTCCGCGACTCGGAGGAGGACATCGTGGCCCTCCTCAACGCGGGCGCCGACGATTACGTCACCAAGCCCTTCTACACGAACGAGCTCGCGGCGCGGATCGAGGCGGTGCACCGCCGCCGCGCGCCGGAGCGCGGGGGGGCGCTCGCCACCGGGCGGCTCCGCATCGACCGCGATACCCGCGAGGTCCTCGTCGCCGGAGAGAAGGCGCGGCTGACCCCGACGGAATACGCCCTCCTCGAGCTCCTCGCGCGCAACATGGGCAGGATCGTCACCCGCGACCGGATCCTGCGCGAGGTCTGGGGGCCCGCGGGGGAATCCGAGGAAGGCAACCTCCGCGTCTTCGTCAACGCCCTGCGCAAGAAGATCGAGGCCGAGCCGGCGAGGCCCTCGCTCCTCGTGACCGAGGCGGGCGTAGGCTACCGCCTCCTGGCCCTCCCTCCCGAGGGCGAGCCCTAGCGCCGGCGGCCGGCTACCGTCGGCGGTACTCCGGCGAGAAGAGCACGAAGACCGTGTAGAGCTCGAGGCGGCCCGCGAGCATGGCGAAGCTCAGGGCCCACTTCACGTAGGCGGGGAAGTGGCCGTAGTTGCGGACCGGGCCGACGAGGCCGAGTCCGGGCCCGATGTTCCCGAGGGTCGCCAGGGCGGCGGTGAAGGAGGTCTCGAAGCCGTAGCCGGCGGAGGAGACCACGAGGGTGCAGGCCATCGCGGTCGCCAGGTACAGGAAGAAGAAGGAGGCCGCGTCGAAGATCATCATCTTCCGCACGGGCGTCCCCCCGAGCCTGACCGCGAAGACGCCGCGGGGGAAGACGAGGTACTTGAGCTCGGTGAGCGACTGCTTGAGGAGCATGAGGTAGCGGACGACCTTGACGCCGCCGGCGGTCGAGCCCGAGCAGCCGCCGACGAACATGAGGGCGACCAGGACGGTCCGCGAGAAGGGGGGCCAGAGGTCGAAGTCGGCCGTGGCGAAGCCCGTCGTCGTGAGGACGGTGGCCGATTGGAAGGCTCCGTAGCGGAAGGCCGTACCGAAGCCCCCGCCGAAGACCCGGTTCCGGAGGAGGTCGAAGGCGATGAGGAGGGAGCCTCCGAGGAAGATGGAGAGGTAGACGCGGAGCTCGGGATCGCGCAGGGCCTCCTTGATCCTGCCCTTGGCGACCTTGTAGAAGAGCGAGAAGTTCATCCCGGCGAGGACCATGAAGGCGGTGATCACCGCGTCGACGTAGCCGCTCTTGAAGTAGCCCACCGAGGCGTTCCTCGTGGAGAAGCCCCCGGTCGCCATGGTGGCGAAGGTGTGGTTGACCGCGTCGAAGAGGCCCATGCCCCCGAGGAAGAGGAGGCCCGCCTCCGTCGCGGACAGCATGACGTAGATGAGCCAGAAGCGCTTGGAGGTTCCCGACATGTGGGGCGTGATCTTGTCCACGCTCGGGCCGGGGGCCTCGGCCTCGACGAGCTGGAGGCCGCCCAGCCCGAGGAGGGGGAAGATGGCGACGGTGAGGACGACGATGCCCATGCCCCCGAGCCAGTGCGTGGTGGAGCGCCACAGGAGGATGGAGCGGGGCAGGACCTCGACGTCGGCGAAGACCGTGGCCCCCGTGGTCGTGAAGCCGGACATCGTCTCGAAGAAGGCGTCGGTGAAGGAGGGGATAGTCCCCGACAGGAGGAAGGGCAGGGCGCCCACCGCGCTCGCCGCGACCCAGGCCAGGCTCACGAAAAGGTAGCCCGACTTCGCGGAGAAGTAGGGCCGCTCCTTTCCCGGGGTCAGGGCGAAAACGGCGACGGCGAAGAGGATGCAGCCGACCGCGGGCAGGACGAAGGACTCGACGACGCGGACGCTCTCGCGGTAGTAGGAGGCGACGGCTGCCGAGGAGAGCATGAAGGCCGAGAGCATGACCAGGAGGAGGGCGAGGAGCTTGAGGATGGCCTTGGCCTTCATGCGTCCCTGCCCAGGAAGAGCTCCTCGACCTTGCGGATGGCGTCCATGCTCGTGAAGATGCCTAGGCGGTCGCCCACGACGAGCCTGGTGTCCCCGGTCGCGAGGGAGCTGCGGCCCCGGCGGTTGATGAAGATGACGAGGGCCCCCTTGGGCAGGTCGAGCTCGCGGATCGGGACCTCGTCGAGGCGGCTGTGCTCGGTGACGGTGAACTCGAGGATCTTCAGGCCCCGGTCGTAGAAGGAATGGAGGGTGGTCAGGTTCCCGCCGCGGAGGTACTCGACGATCGAGGCGACCACGTTGGACTTGACCGAGATGACCCCGTCGATCCCGAGGCGCTCGACCAAGGGGCTGTAGGCGTTGTTCTCCGAGAGGGCGAGGGAGCGCTCGACGCCGAAGAGCTTGGCGCGGGAAGCAGAGAGGAGGTTGAGCTCCTGGTCCTCGGTCGCCGCGACGAAGAGGTCGGCCCCGGTCAGGCCCTCCTCGAGGAAGAGATCCTCGTCGGAGAGCTCCCGGTTCAGGACGAGGGCCCCGGGCAGGTCGCGGGCGAGCAGCTTGCAGGCGGCCATCGACGACTCGACCACGGCGACGCTCGGGCGGCGGGTCGAGCCGAAGAGGCCCTTCGCCTCCCTCGCGAGGCCGAGGGTCGCGGCCGCCGCCCCGCCCGCGAGGCCCTCGGCGAGGAGGCGGACCACGGGCCCGCCCCCCGCGAGCACGACCTTGCCCATCCGGGGTAGGGCCGAGGGCTCCTCGCCGAGGAGCTCGTCGAGGTCCCGCGGCGCGCCGAGGAGGTAGATCACGTCGCCCGGATCGGGCACCGTGTCCCCCGAGGGTATCTCTATGCCCCGCCCCCGCTCGAGGGCGGCGGCGAGGAAGCTGAGGCCCAGGGCCGCGCGGCTCTCGCGGAGGCTCCGCCCCGCGAAGGGGGAGCCCTGCGCGAGGCGGGAGGAGCGCAGGACCAGATCCTCGTCCGAGAAGCGCACGATCGAGGAGTCGAGGCCCTGGGAAAGGAGCGAAACGAAGGCCCGGGCGGTCTCGATGTCGGGGTTGATGAAGCGGTCGACGCCCATGAAGGAGCGGCGCGAAGGCGCGAGGGAGGTGAAGTAGGAGTTCCGCACCCGCGCGATCCGGCGAAGCCCCGGCTGCTCCGCCGCGGCGACCGAGCAGGTGACGATGTTGAGCTCGTCGGAGCCGGTCAGGGCGACGAAGGCCTGGGCCTTGGCGATGCCCGCCCGCTCGAGGGCCTCGGGCTGGCTCCCGTCCCCTTCGACCACGAGGCAGTCGAGGGCGTTGGCGGCCACGCGGGCTATGTCCGGGTCGCGCTCGATGAGGGCGACGTCCTTGCCCTCGGAGGCGAGCCACTTGGCGAGCTGGAGGCCGGTCGTGCCGGCCCCGAGGATGACGGTGCGCACGAGCTCGACTCTATCCGCAGGGCCGCGGAGCTGTCAAAGGGCCGTTCCGGAGCGAGACAGGCCTAGGCCCGCGCCCGGCCGCCGAGCCAGAGCCCGAGGGCCAGGCCGGCCGCGGCCAGGGCGAGGCCCCCGGCGTTGTCGAGGGCGAGGTTCGCCGCCGCCCTTCCCCAGGTCCCCCGCCTGAGGAGCTCGACCGTCTCGTAGGCGTAGCTCGAGAAGGTGGTCAGGCCCCCGAGGAAGCCCGCCACGGCCAGGGGCTTGAGGCGCCGGCCGCCGAGGCCCCGCTCGGCCAGGCCGAGGGCCAGCCCGATGAGGAAGCAGCCGGCCAGGTTCACGAGGAGGGTGCCCCAGGGGAAGGCCGGGCCCAGGAGCCGCGCCGAGGCCCGCGACACGAGCCAGCGGCAGGCGGCCCCGCAGCCGCCGCCCACGAAGACCCAGGCGAGGTCGATCATGGCGGCATTCTACGCGGCCCGGGCCGCGGGGGTCGAGGCCCCTGGCGCTCCATCGACCTTGACGGGGCCCCGGGCCGGCTCTATCGTTCCCCGGAGGACCAGCATGGAAAGCCTCGAACCGGGATCCCGGGCCCGGCCGCTCGCCCGGGCCGCCTGCGCCCTCCTCGCCCTGGCGGCCTCCGCCCTCGCCATCTCGCCCGACCCGCCTCGCGACCGGCTCCTCCCGGCCCTCGAGGCCTTCCTCGCCGCCCGCTCCCCCCTCCTCCGCGGGCTCGCGGGCTCGGCCTTCGCCCTCCTGGCCGGCGCGGGCGCCGCCGCGTTCCTCCTCATATGCCTCGGCGCCCTCGTCGATCGCCTGCGCGCGGGCAAGGCCGGCTCGGCGGGCGCCCGCCGCTTCCGCCGCCGGCGCCTCGCCTCCACCCTCGTCGCCTACGCCCTCCTCCTCCTCGCCCTGCGGTTCTTGCGAGGAAGCCCGGCGGCCGGGATCCCGGCGGCCGGGGCAGGATACACGGTCTCGGGCCACGGCGCGGCGCGCGGAGGAGGGGGCGCAAGCGGCGGCGGCGCGGCCCGGCGGGACGATGTCGCCTATCGCGTTCCCTTCCTTCTCCTGGCCGCGGCCGGCGCCCTCGCCTCGGGCGGCGTCGGCGCGGCCCTCCTCGCCGCCCGCGCCGGGCGGCGACGGAAGCTCGCGGGCTCGGCCCGGCCCCTGCCCCCCGAGACGGGGGAGGGCCCGCCGCGGGAGGCGGAGGGCCTCGGGCCGGCCAGGCGCGCGCTCGAGTCCGGGAGCTCGGCCCGCGCCGCCGTCGTCGCCTCCTACGCGGAGATGTGCCGCCTCTTCGCCGCCGCTCCCCGCTTCGGCCCGGCCTCGCCGAGCCTCACGGCGCGGGAGCTCGCGGCCTTCCTGCGCGCGCGGGGAGCCGGCTCCCGCGACATCGCCGAGCTGACGGCGGTCTTCGAGAAGGCGCGTTATTCGAACGAGGACTGCGGCGAGGCCGACCGGCTCGCGGCGGCCCGGGCCCTCGCCTCCATCGAGCTGGCCTACGGCGGGGGCCGGAGCTGATGGCGGGCCTCGCCGCCATGGCGCTCAGGCTCGCGCCGGCCGCGGCGGCCCTCGCGGCGGCCGCGGCCCTCGCGCTCGGCGGCCGCCGGCCTCGGGAGCGCGGGGAGGTGGCGGAGGAGCGGCCCTGCCCTCCCGAGCGCGAAGGCGAGGCCGCGCTCGCCGCCCTCCTTAAGGCGGCGGAGGGCGGCGCCCTCGCGCGCCAGACGGTCGCGGCCAAGGCCGCCGCCCTCGCCCGGGACGCGCTCGCCCTCGCGGAGGGCCTCGGCCCGGAGGCCGCGCGCCGCGAGCTGCGGGCCCTCGAGGGCAGGGACTTCCTTCGGGAGTACCTCGAGCGGGACTACCTCGAGCGGCCGCGCTCAGGCCCGCGCGGGGACGAACCGACCTTCCTCGAGGCGACGGAGCGCGCCCTGGACGAGATAGAGGCGCTGCGCGGAGCGCGGCGCCGGGAGGAGCGATGACGATGGCGGAGAGCGGAGACGGGACCTCGGCCTGGGGCGCGAGGCTCTGCGGCGCGATGCTGGACGAGCTCGAGCGGGCCGTCGTCGGCAAGCGCGGCTTCCTCGAGCGGCTCCTCGGCGCCGCGATCGCGGGCGGCCACGTCCTCGTCGAGGACAGGCCCGGGCTGGCCAAGACCCTCGCGGCGCGGAGCCTCGCCCGGGTCGCGGGCGGAAGCTTCAAGCGGATACAGTTCACCCCCGACCTCCTGCCCGCGGACATCACGGGGGCCTACGTCCTCGACCGGGCCTCCGGGGGGCTCCGCCTCCTCGAGGGGCCTATATTCGCGAACTTCGTCCTCGCCGACGAGATCAACCGCGCCCCGCCCAAGACCCAGTCGGCCCTCCTCGAGGCCATGGAGGAGCGCCAGGCCACCTTGGAGGGCAGGACCCTCCCCCTCCCCTCGCCCTTCATGGTCGTCGCGACCCAGAATCCCATCGAGTACGAGGGGACCTTCCCCCTCCCCGAGGCCCAGCTCGACCGCTTCCTCGCGCGCCTCTCGATCGGCTATCCGAGCGGGGAGGAGGAGCTCGAGGTCGTCATGCGCCGCGCGGCCCGCGGCGCGGAGGAGCCCGAGCTCCGCGAGCTCTGCGGCCTCCAGTCCCTCGCCCGGCTCTCCGCCGAGGCCGAGCGCGTCCACGTCGAGCGCGACGTGGCGCGGTACGCGGTCGAGCTCGCGCGGGCGACCCGCCGCTCCCCCCGCGTCGCCGTGGGCGCGAGCCCCCGCGCCTCCCTCGCCCTCGTCAAGCTCGCCCGGGCGAGGGCCGTCATGGAGGGCCGCTCCTACCTCGTCCCCGACGACGTGAAGTGGTGCGCCTTCGAGGCCCTCGTCCACCGGGTCCTCCTCCGGCCCGACGCCTGGGCGGCCGAGTCCCTCGTCGAGGAGGTCGTGCGGGAGGCGATCGACTCGGTGCCCGCGCCCAAGGCCGGGCCGGCGTGAGCGGCGAGCGCAGGGCCGCGGCCGTCGCGGCCCTCCTCCTCGCGGCCGTCGGCCTGGCCCTCGCGGAGGGCGCCTGGCTCGCCGCGGCCCTCTGCCTCGCGGCCTGGGCGCTGGCGGGCCTCGCCGCTGCCCCGCCCTCGATCGAGCTCTCGGCGCGGCGGCTCATCTCCCCCTCCTTCCTCGAGCCGGGGCGGGAACGCCTCGTCGAGGTCGAGGTGGAGATCCGCAACGCAGGCCTCCGGCTCGAGCTCGTCGAGCTCGAGGACAGGCCGCCGAAGGGGAGCTCGGCCGCCGGGGGCTCGACCTCCTGGAAGGGCAGCCTGGACAGCGGGGCGAGCGCCTTCCTCCGCTACAGCCTCCGCGTCGGGCGAGGCCTGCACGAGTTCTCGGCCATCAGGGCGAGGGCCGTCGACCCCTTCGCCGCTGTCGAGTCCCTCGCCGAGCTGCCCTGCCCGGGCCGCATCGTCGCGCCGCCGGCGCCCGCGGGCGGCGCGAGGGCCTCCTTCTCGGCGCCCTCCGCCCGCGCCTTCTCCGGCTTTAGCCGGGCGCGCCGCGCCGGGGCGGGTCTCGACTTCGCGGGCACGAGGCAGTACGGCCCCGGAGACCCGCTCCGCGACCTCAACTGGCGCGCCTGGGCCCTCTGGGGCGAGGAGATCGTCAACCTGCGCGAGGAGGAGCGGGCCTTGGACGCTGGCCTCATCCTCGACTGCCGAGCCCAGGCCTACGAGCGCGACGAGATCTTCGAGGCGGCCGTCGGGGCGGCGGCCTCGCTCGCCGAGTCCCTCCTCGACGGAGGCCACCGCGTCGCCTTCCTCGCCTACGGCTCGACCATAGCCTGGACGCCGCCGGGCGCCGGCCGCGTCCATCGGCTCCGGATCCGGGCCGCCGCCGCGGGGGCGGCCCTCGGCTCCCACGCCGCCTTCGAGCGCTTCGACAACCTCCCCGTCGCCCTCTTCCCCCCGCGCTCCCTCGTCCTCCTCGTGAGCCCCCTCCTGCCCGAGGACGTCGAGCCCCTGCGCAGCCTCGTCGCCCTCGGCTACTCCGCGGGCGCGCTCAGGCCGAGGCCGGGCGCCGCCTGCCCCCCGCCCGGCGCGGCGGGCAGGCCCCCCGCCGAGGCGGCCGCGGCGCGCCTCGCGCGGCGGATGGCCGGGCTCGAGGCCGAGCTCACGGCCTCACGCCTCCTGCGCTCCGGCGTCGCGCTCTGGGACTGGGAGCCGGGCAGGCCCCTGGGCTCGGCGCTCAGGATCGGCGCGTTGGGCGACGTATATCGCGGCCCCCGAGCCCGGGGGCGGGTAGGCTGATGGGCTCCCCAGGCGCGGCCATCGCCGGGATGCTCGGGGAGAGTTGGGCCGGGGCCCTCGGGAAGGGCCTCCTCTGCGCCCTGCCGGCCTGGGCCCTCCTCGCGGCGCGGTACCTCTCGCTGCGTCCCTCCCTCGACCGCAGGGCGAGGCGGAGCTACCTCACCAAGGCCTCGGCCTTCGCGGCAGCGGCCCTCGCGGCGACCGCGCTCGTCGCGGCCGCTGGCGGGCGCCTCGCCCTCCCCTCGCCCTGGGCGGCCCTCCTCGCCCTCGCCGCGGTCCTCCTCGCCTCGAGGTCCTTCGGGGCCTGAGGCCGCGCCGGCCATCCCCGGCCGGCCCGGCTCATCGGGGGCCGAGGAGCTCCTCGATCACCTGGTCGAGGACGGGGTCGGGGGCGATGTCGGCCGTCGAGGGTTGCCGTCCCGCGGTCCCGAGGCCCCGAGCGGCCGAGGCTATCCAGGCCGCCGCCGACTCCGGCCTGACCTTGTCCGTGTTGACGACGAGGTCGAAGGAGCTGGCCGCGTCCCAGCGGAGCCCGTACATCGACTCGACGAAGGAGCGGCGGGACCGGTCGCTCTCGCGGACCAGGGCCTCGGCGCGCTCGAGGTCGGGCATCCCGTCGGCCGCGAGGCAGCGCTCCACCCGGGAGCGCAGGGGGGCCTGGACGCGCACGTGGAGGACGTCGAGGAAGCCCCCGAGAACCGCGAAGCTGCCGCGGCCGAGGATGACCGCCTTGCCCATGCGGGCTACGGCGAGGGTAGCCCGGCCCAGCATGCTCACCATCACCTTGACCCGCGGATCGAAGACGTCCCAGGCGCCGAGCCGGGCTTCGTAATCCTGCTCGAACTGGACGAGGCCGTACTTCTCGAGGATCCTGCCCAGGACGGCCTTGTCTACCAGGCGCCAGCCGAGCTCCTCGGCCGCCGCCTCGGCGACTGCCCTGCCCTCGCTCCGGAACTCTCGCGAAATCGTGACGATAGCCATGGCGACCTCCCCGAGCGTTGGATTGAGGCTCCACCACTAAGTATAGTCGCTTGCCTGCGAATGGCTTCCTGCGCCAAATCCTGCGCTTGGCACGATTACGCGGACCTGCTCAGAACCATGCCACGATTACTTCCAGCTGATCCTGAGGACTGCCTCGAAGCTTGTAGAGAGCGTTGGTAGTAGCAGCCTAACAAGCTTCGAGGCAGTGGAGGCGGCTTGACATAAGCGTGTTTGTTCAGTAGTGTATTACTTACCTAATACACAAAGGAGCACTCGCATGATCGAGTTGCGTTCCATGACCTTCGGGTATGGAAAGAAGGCCCTCTTCGAGGGCCTGGACCTCGGGCTAGAGCCGGGGTCCATCTACGGGCTCTTGGGCCTCAACGGGGCCGGCAAAACGAGTCTCTTGAAGATCGTCGCCGGCGCCCTCGCTCCGAAGGCGGGCTCGGTGGAGGTCTTCGGCCGGGTCCCCGAGCTCAGGGAGGCAGCCTGCCTCGCGGACATCGCCTTCGTGCCGGAGGATCCCTGGGTCCCCGCCCTCCGTCCCTCGGCCTGGCTCTCGCGCTACGCCTGCTTCCGTCCCGCCTTCGACAGGGACCGCTTCGCCGCCCTCCTCGGGGAATTCGCGATCGAGGAAGACAAGCTCCTGACGAAGTTCTCCTACGGCCAGCGCAAGAAATTCGCCCTGGCCGCTGCCCTGGCGAGCGGGGCCCGGGCCGTCCTCCTCGACGAGCCGACGAACGGCCTGGACATACCCTCCAAGACCCAGTTCAGGCGGGTGCTCGCGGCCTCGGCCTCCGAGGATCGGATCGTCGTCGTGTCGACCCACCAGGTCCGCGACCTCGAGAGCCTCATCGACCCGGTCCTGATACTCGACGCGGGCCGCGTGACCTTCACGCTCTCCTCCGACACCATCGCCGAGCGCCTGGCCTCGGCTCGCCTGGCCTCGCCCGATGCGCGGGCCGCGGTGCACGCCGAGGCCGACGCCGTGGGTTGGTCCGCCCTCGTCCCGAGGGAGGGCAGGGAGGGCGAGGCCGCGGCCGACCTCGAGCTCGTCTTCAACGCCGCGGTAGGCCAGCCCGAGCGCCTCGCCGCGGCCCTCGCGGGAGCCGCGCTGCCGCCTGACCCGCAGGCGGCGGGAGCCGGCCCGGCGGCGGCCGCCGCGAAGGGAGGCCGGTCATGATGCGCCTTTCCTCCATCGCCAGGATCAGCCCGATTAGGATCTGGCAGCTCTTCCGCGACCGCCTCCTCGAGGACGGCCCGACGGCAGGCGTCGGCGCCGCCGTCGTCCTCGCCCTCAACCTCCTCAGCCTCCTGTTCTTCAAGCGGGCCACCTTCAACGCGGGCTCGGGCCAGGCCTGGGGCGCGGCGATCGGCTTGGGCGGCTACCTCCTCGCCGCCTCGGCCTTCAAGCGCATGCACGACGGCAAGGCCGGGACCGAATGGATACTCCTTCCCGCCGAGCCGGTCGAGAAGTACCTCGCCGCCCTCCTCGAGTACGCCCTGGCCCTGCCGCTGCTCCTCGGCGCCGCGGCGACGGGGCTCTCGGCCCTCCTCGCCCTCGCCGAGCGCGCCGCCGGCGGCCCGGGCTCCTTCGCCTGGACCCCGGCGGCGGCCGGGGGGCTCGGGGCCTGGGGACGCTATGCGGTCGGGGTCTGCCTCTTCCTCGCCGGATCGGCGAGCTTCCGCAAGAACGCCTTCCTGAAGACGGTCGGCCTCATAGCGGCCTTCGGACTCGCGGCCATGCTCGTCGCGGGCGGCGGCGCCTGGCTCCTCGGCCGGGGCTCCGGCCACCTGAGCTTCGGGGCCGCGAACGGGACGATCAGCATCGACGGCGAGAGCCTCTCCGAGGCCGCGCGCCGCGCGATCGAGCTCCTTTTCGAGCTCTCGGCCTACGTCCTGGCGCCGGCCTTTTCGATCCTCTTCGGCTGGGCCAAGGTGGCCGAGAAGGAGGCTCGGGATGAGGTTCAATAGCGAGCGCCCCATCTTCGCGCAGATCGCCGAGCTCGTGGCGGCCGACGTGCTCGCGGGGCGCATCGGCCCCGGGGGGAGGCTCCCCTCGGCGAGGGAGCTCGCCGCCTCCCTCGAGGTGAACCCCAACACCGCGGCCCGCGCCCTCCAGTCCCTCGCGGACTCGGGGATCGCGCGCTGCGAGCGGGGCATGGGCTACTTCGTCGCCGAGGCCGGGGCCGACATGGCCAAGGCCGAGCGCCGGCGGCGCTTCTTCGAGGAGGAGCTGCCGCGTCTGTTCAAGGACATGGACGAGCTGGCCGTCGAGCCGGCCGAGCTGCTCGAGCGCTACGCCGCGCGCGGCGGGAGGAAGGCATGATGAAGACGAGCTCCAGGATCCTCGCGGCCGCCGGTATCGCGGCCCTCGCCGTGATCGCGGCCGCGCTGCTCATACTCAAGTTCGTGTAGCCCGCCATCGGCCGAAGGCGGGGCGCCGCGCCCGGCCTTCGGCCCCCGCGCGGCTACGCGGGCCCGAGGCTGGCGAGGGCCTCGGGCCCGGAGAGGGAGGCGAGGCCCATCCCCCGCTCGGCGACGGCGCCCAGGAGGAGGGCCGCGTTGAGCTCGAAGCGGGGGACGTGGAAGGCTCCCTTGTAGTGGTTGCCCTTGACGTCGTTCGCGACGCTGCCGTCGCGATGGAGGTAGCCGAACCACTCGCCGTATACGGGGTCGGGGAAATGGCGCCAGGTGTACTCGTGCAGGGCCTCGAACCAGCGCTCCCAGCGGGGCGAGCCGGTGAGGGCCCAGGCCAGGAGGCAGGCGTAGGCGGCCTCGCAGTGGGGCCACCAGTACTTCATGTCCCACTCGACCTGGGCGGGCTGCCGGCCCTCGAGGTCGACGAAGGAGTACAGGCCGCCGAGCTCGGCGTCCCAGCCCCGCTCGAGCGACCACTCGAGTATGGGCAGGGCCCGCTCGACCAGGGAGCGGTCGCCGCGGTACCTCCCTTCCTCCATGAGGAACCAGGCGGTCTCGATGGCGTGGCCGGGATTGACGCAGCGGCCCTCGCAGCCCTCGGCGAGGGAGCCGTCCTCGTTCACGGTCTCGAGGAGGGCTCGGAGCCCCGGCTTCACGAAGTAGTCGAAGAGCTCCTCGATCTGGGCGTCGATGCGGCGCCCGCACTCGGCGGCGGACCCCGGGTCGCAGGCGCGCAGGACCTGGAAGACGTTGATGAGTATCATCGTCTCCGAGTGGCCGCGCAGCCGCCTCGTCGCGGCCTCGAGCTTGGGCTCGAGGCGGCCCCGCTCACGCTCCATGACCGCGAGGGCCCCGCGGGCGGCCTCGAGGTAGGAGGCCTCGCCCGAGGCCTTGGAATACTGGGCCAGGCCCATGGCCGCGAAGGCCTCGGCGAAGAGGTAGCGCCTGAGCACGAGGGGACGGCCCTCGCGGGTGAGCTCGAAGTAGGCCCGGCCGCCGGGGCCCGAGAGGACCTTGTCGCGGGTGAAGTCCGCGCAGGAGCGGGCGCCCTCGAGCCAGGAGGGGAGGAGCTCGGGGTAGGCGCCGCCCGCGGCCTGGGCCAGGCGAGAGAGGACCCAGGCGAAGCGCCCCTGTATCCATCCTCCCTTGTCCGTGGACAGGGGCCGGCCTGAGCGGTCGAGGAAGTCGAGGAGGCCCCCCTGCTCGCGGTCGAGCCCGCGCTCGAGCCAGAAGGGTATCGTGTCGCCCGTGAGCTCGCGGAGGTAGAAGGCCCGCAGCTCGGCGATGCGCTCGCTCGTCATAAGTATACCGCCTAACGCTTTGATTCGCCCGCTCAGGGGCTGCGCGGCCGAGGCCGCTAGCGCATCCGGTCGACGAAGAGCCGCCGGTTCCCGCTCCGCAGGTGGTCGCGGACGACTCCCTCGACGTAGTCCGGATCGTCGCGCTCGAGCTTGTCCAGGAGGTCCGCGTGGCTCTGGTTCTCGTACTCCCCGCCCGTGCGGTACATCTCGATGAAGATCCGGTGCATGTTGTAGAAGGTGCCCAGGCGGATGGTCCGGAGGAACTCCGCGTCGAGGACCTTGCAGCGGGCAAGGGACACGAGCTCGCCGTGGAACTCGATCTCGAAGTTCCAGCGGCCGGGAGCCCCGGCCTCGGCCTCGTCGATGCGCCGGGCGAGGGGCTCGAGGCGCGCGCGGTCCTCCCGCACGGGAGCGCCGCAGTAGAGCCGGGCGGCCTCGCACTCGATGGCCTCGCGCATCACCAGCTGCTCGAAGAAGTCGTCCTTCTGGACGGGCCTGACCAGGGTCCCCTTGCGGGGGATGGTCTCGACGTAGCCGTCGCGCTCGAGGCGGAGGAAGGCCTCGAGGACGGGGGCGACGCTCACGCCCAGCTCCTCGGCCACCTCCCGCCGGTTGATGATGTGGCCGGGCACGAGCTCGCTTCCGACGAGCTTGGCGAGGAGCTTCTCGTAGACCTCGTCGGAGAGGGAGGCCTTTCGTTCCCGCGCCCCCTCCCGTTTCCTTGCCGCTTCGCCAGCCATGATCCGCCGATCGGCCCTCCTATCCTGCCCCAATACTACTCGGTCGGGCGGGGACCTGTCGAGGAAGCCCCCGCCCGGCCTCCTACAGCGCGTCGAGGACGGCGCAGCCCTCGATGCCCCGCTCGTCCCTGATCCTCGCGAGCGCCGCGCGGATCTCGGCCGCCTCGGCCTCGGAATGGTAGGGCAGGGGCTTGCGGCAGCGCCCGGCGTCCACGCCGGCCCAGGACAGGGAGCGCTTGATGACGGGGATGTAGTTGTGGTCGAGGGAGTAGAAGATGACGGCGTTGGCCTGGGCCTGCTTCTCCCGGGCGGCGGCGAGGTCGCCCCGCCGCACCGCGGCGTAGATATCCTTGAAGAGCTCGGGGATCATGTTGTAGAAGGAGCCTATGACGCCGTCGGCCCCGACCGCGAGGCCCGACATGGCCATCTCGTCGGCCCCCGAGTAGACGGCGAAATCCTCGCCGATCTCCTCCTTGATCCTGCCGATCTCGAAGTGGCTCGTGGCCGTGTACTTGATGCCCTGGACGCCCGGGAGCTTGGCCAGGCGCTTGATGAGGCCGTAGCCTACCAGCCCCGAGAGGGCGATGTTGTAGACGATCATCGGCAGCCCCACCGACTCGCCGATCTCGCGGTAGTAGTCGAGGATCTCGTCGTTCGTGAACTTCCAGTAAAAAGGGGGAACCGAGGAGATGGCGTCGGCCCCGCAGGACTGGGCCTGGCGCGCGAGGTCGACCGAGAGCTTCGTGCCGACGGCGCCGACGTGGACGATCACGGGCACGCGGCCCGCCACCTCGTCGGCCACGGCCGCGACGACGCGCTCGCGCTCCTGGGGGGCCATCATGAAGAATTCGCCCGTGCTGCCCGTGAGGTAGAGCCCGTCGGCGCCGCGCGAGAGGAGGAAGCGGACGACGGAGCGCTGCCTGGCCTCGTCGAACTCGCCCTTCTCGTCGAACGAGGTGACGAGGGCGGGGATCACGCCCTTGATGTCCTTAATCGCATAACGTCCCATCGATCACTCCTTTGCTAGGTGGCAGGCGGCGGCGTGGGCCTCGCCCTTTATCATATGCGTGCGTAAAGCCGGCGGAACGCGCGAGCACTCCTCGACGCGGTCGGGGCAGCGCGGGTGGAAGGGGCAGCCCGGCGGGGGGTCCACGGGGCTCGGCACGTCCCCTTCCAGGACGATCCGCCTCCGCGCGCGGTCGGGGTCGGCGATGGGTATCGCCGAGAGGAGGGCCCGCGTATAGGGGTGCAGGGGGTTCGAGTACAGCTCCTCGGTCCCGGCGAGCTCGACGATGCGCCCCAGGTACATGACGGCGATGCGGTCGCTCACGTACTCGACCACCGAGAGATCGTGGCTGATGAAGAGGTAGGTCAGGCCCCGCTCGGCCTTCAGCTTCAGCAGGAGATTGAGCACCTGGGCGCGGATCGAGACGTCGAGGGCGGAGACCGCCTCGTCGCAGACCACGAGCTCGGGATCCGCCGAGAGGGCCCGCGCGATGCCGATGCGCTGGCGCTGGCCGCCGGAGAACTCGCTGGGGTAGCGGTCCATGTGCTCGGGCCGCATGTTCACGGCCTCGAGGAGCTCGCCCAGGCGGCGGCGGCGCTCGGCCCTGGTCGCGAGGCCGTAGCGCCTCATGGCGTCCTCGAGGGAGCCGTAGATCGTGAAGGCGGGGTTGAGCGAGGAGTAGGGGTCCTGGAAGACGATCTGCATGCGCCGCCGGGCCTCGCGGAGCTCGCCTTGCCGCATGCGGCACAGGTCGCGCCGCGCGCCGCCGCAGTCGAGGAGGACCTCGCCGCCGGTCGGCCGCTCGAGCTGGAGCATGGCCTTGCCCAGGCTCGTCTTGCCGCAGCCCGACTCCCCGACGAGGCCCAGCGTCTCGCCGCGGCGGATGTCGAGGTCCACCCCGGCGACGGCGCGGACGCTGCCGACGACCCGCTTGAAGAGGCCCGAGCGCACGGGGTAGCCCAGCTCGAGGCCGCGGATGGAGACCAGGGGGGCCTCAGCGGCCATCGCGGCCCTCCTTCGCGAAGAGGCAGCGCACGCGATGCGCGGCCGAGACCTCGACCTCGGGCGGCAGGCCCGCGTCGCAGGCCGGCTCCTGGCGCGGGCAGCGCGGGGCGAACTGGCAGCCCGGCGGCCGGTCGAAGGGGTCGGGGGTCGAGCCGCGGATCGGCTCGAGGCGCTGGGAGCGGCCGCGCCCGAGCAGGGGGATGGAGCCCAGGAGGGCCCGGGTGTAGGGATGGGCCGGGGACTTCAGGACCTCGCGTACCGTCCCCGACTCGACGACGTTGCCCATGTACATGACGACGACCTCGTCGGCGAGCTCGGCCACGACGCCCATATCGTGGGTGATGAGCATGATCGCCGTGCCGCGCTCGCGCTTCAGGCGCTCCATGAGGTCGAAGACCTGGGCCTGGACGGTCACGTCCAGGGCCGTGGTCGGCTCGTCCGCGATGAGGACCTTGGGCTCGCAGGCCATGGCCATGGCGATCATCGCCCGCTGGCGCATGCCGCCGGAGAGCTGGTGCGGGTATTCTCCCGAGCGCTGCGCGGGCAGGGGTATACCCATGTCCGCGAGCAGCTCGATCGCCTTGGCGCGGCGCGCCGGGGCGCCTAAGCGCGTGTGGTAGCGCAGGCTCTCGCGGATCTGGAAGCCGATCGAGTACACGGGATTGAGGGCCGTCATGGGGTCCTGGAAGATCATCCCGAGGTCGCGCCCCCGGAGCGAGCGCATGGCGCGGCCGTTCCGCGGCAGGCGGTCGAGGCGGAGCTCGCCCTCGGCCGAGCGATAGGCGATCTCGCCCGACTCGATCCTCGCCAGCGGCGGCAGGAGCTGCATGATAGAGGCGGCGGTCACGCTCTTGCCGCAGCCCGACTCGCCGACCACGCAGAGGGTGCGGCCGGCGCGGACGTCGAAGGAGACGTCGTTGACCGCCTTGTTGCAGCGCCCGTTCGCGTAGAGGTAGGTCCGGAGGTTCCTCACCCGGACCAGGGTCTCGCCTTCCATGCGCCCCCCTATCCCAGCTGCGAGGGGTCGGCGGAGTCCCGCAGCCCGTCGCCTATGAAGTTGACGCTCAGCACGAACAGGGAGATCACCGAGCCCACGGGCAGCCAGATCCACCAGTAGCGCGCCAGCACGTTGATGTCGTTGGCGGCGTTCAGGATATTGCCCCAGGTGGCTATCTCGAGGGGCACGCCGAGCCCGAGGAAGCTCAGCGCCGCCTCCTGGAGTATGAACATGGCCGTGCTCAGGGTGATGTTGACCATGATCGGCCCGAGGGCGTTCGGGAGCATGTGCTTGTAGCAGATGAGGAGGTCGGGCAGGCCGAAGGCCCTGAGCGCCTGGACATACTCCTCCTCCCTGATCGACAGCATCCGCGCGCGCGTCATGCGGTAGATGCTCCCCCAGCCCGTGGCGACGAAGATGAGGACGAGGTTCGACACGCTCTGCCCCACGATCGACACGAGGAGGAGCACCAGGATGATCTGCGGGAAGGCCATGAAGACCTCGGAGAGGCGGAGGAAGGCCCGGTCGGCCGGGCCGCCCTTGTAGCCGCCGTAGGAGCCCAGGAGGATGCCGATCGCGGCCGCGCCCAGGGCGCTCCCGAGGCCCACGAGGATGGATATCCGCCCCCCGTGGAGGACCCGCGAAAAGATGTCCCGGCCGAGCTTGTCGGTCCCGAAGAGGTGGGCGGCCGAGGGGGGCCGGAGCACCGAGCGCAGGTCGATCTTCTGGGGATCGTAGCGGCAGATCCAGGGCGCGAGGAGCGCCGAGAGCACGATGGCCGAGAAGACGGCCAGGCCGAGGAGGGAGAGCCGGTTCCCCAGCATCTTGCGCAGGGCGCGGCTGCCCCGGGCGTGCTCGAGCAGGCCCGCCTCCTCGGCCTCGCGGATCCGGTCGAGCTTGCCGTCGAGCCGGGAGCGGCCGGCGCGGGCTCTTCGTTCGGGCATCGCGTCCTCCGCCTAGGAAAGCTTGACCCGCGGGTCGAGGGCCGCGGTCGCCAGGTCGACGAGGAAGCTCGCGGCCAGGACCGCGAGCACCGACAGGAGGGCGATCGTCATGACCAGGGGGTAGTTCTGGCCGCGGACCGCCGCGAGGAACTCGCTCCCGACGCCGGGCCACTGGAAGATCTGCTCGATCACCACCGAGCCGCCGATGAGCATGGGCAGGCGGAAGCCGATGAGGACCGCGATGGGGGCGAGCGCGGCGCGGAAGCCGTGCACGAGGTCCACGCGGGCCTCGGGCAGGCCCTTGCTCCTCGCCGTGCGCATGAAGTCCTTGCCCAGGGCGTCGAGCATGCTCGCGCGGGCGTAGCGCATGACGCCGGCGGTCATCGAGACGCCGAGGACCAGGGCCGGCAGGACGAGGTGGGGCAGCCTGTCCCAGAGGCCGAGGTACTCGGGGCGGGTCCGGCCGCCGACGGGCAGCCACTTGAGCTCGATGGAGAAGACGAGGATGCTCACGAGGCCGAAGAAGAACTCGGGGACGGAGACGCCGATCATGCCGGCGACCGTCAGGGCCTGGTCGAGGGCCTTGCCCCGGTTCAGGGCGCTCGCCAGGCCGAGGGCGCTCCCCAGGAGGGTCGAGACGAGCAAGGCCGCGGCGGAGAGCTCGAGGGTCGCGGGGAGGCGCTCGGCCACGATCCTCGCGATGGGCACCCCGCTCGTCAGGCTGTAGCCGAAGTCGCCGCGGAGCACGCCCCCGAGCCAGCGGAAGTAGCGCGCGAGGAAGGGGTCGTCGAGGCCGAGGGACTCGCGGAGGGCGGCGAGCTGGGAGCCGTCCATGTTGGCCATCGCCTCGGGGCCGGCGATGAAGGACACCGCGTCCCCGGGGGTGAGCTCCAGCCCCAGGAAGACGAGGAAGGTCATGAGGAGCATCATCGGCGCGAGGGCCAGGAAGCGCCGCAGGGTATAGGCGATCATCGCGGGGGCCGTCCTCCGGGGGATCGGGCGCCCCCTTGAAGGGAGCGCCCGCGCTCGGGGGGCGCCCCGCGGGGGGCGCCCCGAACGAGGCAATCAGGGCTTGGGGAACTTGTTGACGAAGAAGAGCCGGGTGTAGCGGATGTCGACGGGCGTGACCTTGAGGTTGGCCAGCTTCTCGAGGGCGAGGACGTCCTCGACGCTCTTGGTGTAGCCGTAGTCGAGCTGCCCCGCCGCCGCGTTCTTGGAGAAGTTGGGATCGGACTCGCCCGAGGGATACATCTGGATCTCGTCGATCTTCGCCGTCCCGCCGAAGTACTGCTTGAAGGGCACGAAGGTGGCGTAGTTGCCCATCGAGACCTCCTTCAGCATGAAGGGGCCGGAGCCGACGGGCTTCTGCCAGAAGGCGGCCTGCTGGAACTGGAGGGGATCGACCCCGGCGAAGTGCTTCTTGGGCAGGGGCGGGAACTGGGAGAAGCACAGGAGGGCGTTGGAGTCAGGCGTGGCGTAGGTGAAGGTCACGGTCCTGCCCTTGATGGCGATGCCCCGGATCTCGGAGGCCCTGCCCTCCTTGTAGTCCTGGTAGCCCTCGAGGGCCTTGAGCATGGAGCCGAAGACCGCGTTGAGGGTGGGGACCTTGGCGGAGAACTCGTAGGTCCACTTCACGTCCTCGGGCGTGATCGGGCTGCCGTCGTGCCAGGCGATGCCGTCGCGCAGCGTGAAGCTGATGGTCTTGCCGTCGGGGCTCACCTTGTACGAGGAGGCGAGCTGGCCCTTGTAGGGCGTGAGGCTGGCGTCCGCGACGACGAGGTGGTCGAAGAGGACCTTGGTGCTCATGAACAGGCCCGGGTTGAGGAAGGGGGCCTCGAAGAAGCTGACCGGGCCGCCGTTGGTCTTGAGGACCTTCTTGCCGGAGGCGTCCTTGGGCAGGTCCCACTTCACGATGTTCCAATCGTAGTTGAACTGCTCGTTGCCGTAGGGGGCGCCGGCCCGGTCGAGGCGCTTGCTCTGGACGACGAAGACCTGCTGGTAGTACAGGGGGATCTCGGGCAGGACGGCGTTCTCGTACTTCTGAAGCTCGAAGAAGGCCTTCTTCTGGGCCCCGAGGTCGATGGCGTGGGTGGCCTTGATGAGCTCGGTGAGCTTGGCGTCGGCGGGGGTGTGGGAGTTGCTCGCGCCGCCGGGGATGAAGCGGTCGTAGTACTCGTTCATCGAGAGGGCGGCGACGGCGGCGTAGGCCATGTCCCACTTGACCGCCGAGGGCCCGTTGACCGGATCGGCCGGCGGCACCCAGAGCTGGGAGCCGAGGTCGCCCTCGAGCTTGCGGAAGGTCATCTTCACGCCGACGTCGGCCAGGTAGGCCTGGACCGCGGTCATGAGGTCGACGGTCATCTGGTCGCCGTAGTAGTAGACGACGTCGAGGACGTAGTTCGGATCCCAGCGGGCGTCCTTGAGCAGCTGCTTGGCCTTGGCCGGATCGTAGCCGTAGCCGTTGAGGCCCGCGACCTTCCAGGCGCCGTTGGGCGTCATGGAGTTGGCCACGATGGCCTTGCCGCTCATGAGGTTGTCGACGATGGCCTTCATGTCGATGGCGTAGGCGATGGCCTGGCGGACCCGGGGATCGGCCATGGGGCTCGTCTTGCCCGCCTGGGCGGCGAGGGGAGCCGCGCCGAGGACGAGGCAGAATACCGCGAGGAGAGCTGCCGATGCGATCTTCTTCATCCCTTACCTCCTGGAAGATCAGGAAATATATCTTCTGATATATCACTGAGAATAGCACCGATTCCCTGGCTGTCAAGGAAAAATCGTCACCGAGCTTGTCTTCGATCGGAGCCGGAATGCGGGCTGCTCGCTCTCCAGGGCCCGCTGCGGAGCGCTTACGCAGGACCCAGGTAGACCGGATTCGTGAAGCCGATCAGGGCCGCTTCGCCGCGAACCGAGCCGCGGAACTCGACGCGGAGGTAGCCCTCGACCGAGGGAGGGAGCTCTACCTGGGCGGCGAGGGCTCCCCCCGCCTCGGGATCGGGCGCGAGGCCGGCTTCGGTCGAGCCTCCCCGCCAGAGGAAGCGCGCGAGCTCGGCCCTGAGCTCGGGCAGGCGGCTCGCCGCCCCGCGCCAGGGCAGGAGGACGGCCCGGGCCTCGAGCCTGCCTGGGCCGGGAGGGAGCTCCTCCCCCGGGCCGTAGCTCCTCCCCTCGCCCCGCCGCCCGAGCGCGAGGGAGGGGCGGGCCCCGAGGCTCACGGCGACGCGGCCGCGGCGGAGGGCCGCGAGGGCGGCGGCCCCGAGGGCGCCCGGGCCGGGCTCGCAGCCCAGGAAGGTCGTCGCGCAGAGCCCCTCCCGGCCCGGGCCGTGGTAGTCGGTCCCGCTCGTAGCGGCGACGCGGAAGCCCCGGTCGAGGAGGGAGATCCACTGCTCGAAGGCCCGCGCGTTGCAGGGAGCCAGGTGGGGGTCGGGCTCGGACCAGAGCTCGAGGTAGTCGGCCTCGCCGGACTCGAAGCCCTCGAACTCCCAGAAGCAGCCGGTGCAGAAGGGATTGCCGGGGCGGAAGGGATGGGCGATGCCCGCGAGGCCGCCCCGGGAGCGGATCTCGGCGACCGCCCCGCCCGCCCCCTCCCGGCCCAGGCCGCGCCACTCGACGTAGTCCTGCACGCCCAGGGCCAGGATATGGCCGTAGAAGGTCGTGAGCTCCATGGCGCTCAGGATCTCGGACCCGTACTGCCCGCCCAGGGCCGCCGCCTCGGCCAAGCCCGAGACGGTGTTGTGGTCGCTCAGGGCGATGAGGTCGAGGCCGCGGCCGGCCGCGTAGCGAGCGAGCTCGGCCACCTGGAGCCGGCCGTCGCTGTGGATGGAATGGGCGTGGAGCTCGCAGGCGGCCCAGCGCAGGCCCTCCCCGGCGCCTCTCATCGCGCCCGGGCCCTGAGCCGGAAGGAGCAGCGCGGGGAGGCGACGCAGTGGACGCTGACCGTCGCCCTCCAGGCGCCGGCCGTCAAGGGACCGGGGAGGAAGCCGGGCGAGGCGGCGGCGGCGGAGAGGATGGCGAGGACGCGGGGGCCCTGCCTATGGGCGCAGCCCCGGAAGGAGGGTCCCGGCCCGTCGAGCGAGAGGGTGAGGAGGTTGCGCAGCCCCTCCCTCGCCCGCCGCGAGGCCTCCTCGGGGCCGATCCCGAAGCGGCGGCCGGCCTCGAAGGCGATCCGGGCCGCGAGAGCCTCGTCCTCGAGCATGGCCGGCTCGAAGGCGAGCTCCAGCTCGAGCTCGCGAGCCCCCGGCGGGAGCTCGAAGGGGAAGCTCCGGTGGCTCCTCGAATCCTCGGGCCCGAGCCGGGCCTCGACCTCGAGGAGGGCGCCCTGGTCCATCAGTCGTCCTGCACGTCCCACTTGCTCGCTTTGAGGTTGTTGTAGATGTAGAAGCCGCCCATGAGGGAGGAGAGGAGGAAGAGGAAGACCGAGATGGCCGCGGCCCGCTCCATGTTGAAGAAGGAGGAGAACTCCTGCTGGAGGGCCACGCCGAGCATCATCGGCGCGCGGGCTCCCATGAGGTAGGGCGTGGTGAAGGAGGAGACGTTGCCCATGAAGACGAAGGTCGTGGCGATGAGGAAGTCCTTCGCCGAGAGGGGGAAGATCATGCTCGCGAAGACGCGGAGCCGGCCGGCGCCGACGTCGCGGGCGCTCTCGATGATGGAGCGGGGGATGCCCTGGAGCCCCGCGCCGATCAGCATGGTAGAGAAGGGGATGTTGAACCAGCAGTTGGTGAGCACCAGGCCCCTGGGCGTGAACATGAGGCCGGGCTTGAAATCGATATGGAAGAGCTCGTTGACGAGGCGGTTGAGGGCGCCGGTGTCCTTCACCACGTTCATCATCGCGTAGACCGCGACGATGGTCGGGATGAAGCGGGGGATCAGGTAGAGCTTCCCGATCGTCCGCGCGAACCAGCTGTCCGAGAAGGTGATGTACAGGGCGAGGAGGTAGGAGACGGCCGCCACGATGAGGACCGTGAAGAGCACCACCGTCAGCGTGAAGCGGATGTTCGCCACCATGTAGGGCTCGGTGAAGAGCTGCTGGTAGTTGATGAGGGAGAAGGCCTGGGTCTTCGGATCCATGAAGCTGGTCTGGATCGAGCGAACGATGGGATAGAGGACCATGAGGCAGATGACGAGGAAGGAGGGGAGGACCATCAGCAGCCCGTACACCTTCTGCTTGCGCTTAGCTTCTTCAATGCGTCCCATCGATCCCTCCTGGCTCCGTCCTCGTCGTCCTCGCGGGCCCCCGCTCGCGGGCGGGGACCCGCTGGCCGGGGCGGCCGGCTCGGCCGCCCCTCTCGCGCGCCCTATCAGGGCAGGGTGCTGATCTCCCTGGTCCAGCGCGGGTACATCTGCTTGGAGCCGAGGTTCCCGATGGTCATCGTGCGGTAGTTGGCCTTGAGGCCCGAGAGCATGGACACGGTGTCGGCGGGGAGCTTGGCCGGGTCGATCACGGGGATGGCCTTCATGACCCGGACGAAGATGTCCTGGGCCTCGGCGGAGGCGACGAAGTTGAGGAACTTGTAGGCGGCCTCCTTGTTCTTGGAGAGGGAGGGCACGCCGAGCATGTACAGGGAGCCGGTGAGGGGGGGATCGATCTGGGCGAGCCTGATGCTGGCCGGGAGGAGCCCCTTGGCCTTCTGGTCGAGGACCTGGTCGGCCCAGGCGGGGCACATGTCGATGGAGCCCGAGGCGAGGAGGTCGAGGGAGCCCTGGTTCTTCACGGTGTACTGGACCTTGCCGGAGGCCTTGTAGAGGAAGGGGTGGATCTCCTTGAGGAGGTTGAAGCCCTGATCCCACTGGGCCACCCACTTCTCGTCGACCGAGCGCATGGCCTCGGCGGGGAGGAAGTTGTAGATCGCGGTCTGCACGAAGGCGCCGCCGGCGCCGCCGGTGGCGGGATCGTTGTAGGCGAAGCGGCCGGGGTTGGCCTTGATCCATGCGTAGAGGTCCTTCGAGGTGGCGGGGGGCGTCGGGACCTTGGCCGAGTTGTAGGCGATGAAGACCGCGCTGCCGCGGTAGGGCATGGCCTGGTCGGGGGCCACGAGGGAGCGGCCGGAGACGCTGGCGATGTTGGGGATCTTCTTCCAGTCGAGCTTGGCCAGGCCGTTGGGGGCGCCCTCGGTGAGGATCCTCGTGATCTTGTTCTCCTCGAGCTCGAGGAGGTCGATGTCGACGCTCTTCTGCTTGGCCTTGATCGCCGCGATGAGCTTGTCGGTCCCGGTCTGGCCGCCCGCGCCGGAGGCCAGGAACTGGAGCTTGACTACGACGCCGGTGTTCTTCTTGTTGAAGGCGTCGATGACCGCCTCCCAGACCACGCGCACGTTGTCCGAGCCGTCGGTGTAGTAGTTGATGACGGTGTCCTTGCCCGCGCCGAACGCGGCGAAGCAGGCGGCGAACGCGACGATCGCGCACAGGATTGCCTTCGTTCTCATCCTCGACTCCTTTCTCCGCGGGCCCCTTTGGCGCGGGCCGGCGCGGCTATAGCGACGATACGCTCAGGCGCCGGCGGCGGGCGCCTGCTCCCTCGGGAAACGCCTATGCCTCCCGATCTCCAGGCCCACGGCGTCGCCGACCCGGTACTGCGCGCCCGACTCCCTCGGCATGAAGGCCTTGAGGGGGCCGCCCTCGGCCTCGACGTTGATCTCGAGGAAGTGGCCGAGGACCATGACGGTCGAGATCCGGCCCTGCTTCTGGCCCGAGCCGGCGGGGCGAAGCGCGAGGTTCTCGGGGCGCACGGCCACGAGCTCGCCGTCCCCGAGGTCGATGAAGTTCATGTTGCCCATGAACTCGGCCACGAAGCGGGTCGCCGGCTCGTCGTAGACCCGGGCCGGGGTGTCGATCTGCTCGAAACGGCCCTTGCTCATCACCACCACCCGGTCGGAGATCGACATGGCCTCCTCCTGGTCGTGGGTGACGAAGAGGACCGTGATGCCGAGGTCCTGCTGGATCTTCTTGAGCTCCTCGCGCATCTGCACGCGGATCTTCGCGTCGAGGGCCGAGAAGGGCTCGTCCATGAGGAGCATCTGCGGCTTGAGGATGAGGGCCCGGGCGATGGCCACGCGCTGCTGCTGGCCGCCGGAGAGCTGGGTGGGGTACTTGCCCTCGCTTCCCTCGATGCGCACGAGGGAGAGGAAGCGCCTCACGTCCTCGGCTATCGTCTCGCGAGGGATCTTGCGCAGCTTGAGGCCGAAGGCGAGGTTCTCGAAGACCGTCATGTGCGGCCAGAGGTTGTAGCTCTGGAAGACCATCGAGGTCGGGCGCCTCTCCGGCGGCAGGCGCGTGATGTCCTGCCCGCCCAGGACCACCCGGCCCTCGTCCGCGTCGAGGAAGCCCCCGACCACGCGCAGGATCGTGGTCTTGCCGCAGCCCGAAGGGCCCAGGAGGGTGACGAGCTCTCCCTCGCCGACCTCGAGGTCGATGCCGCGGACCCCGTCCCCGTTCTTGTAGAGCTTGGTGACTCCGGTGAGCCGGAGCTTGGCGCTGTCAGCCATCGCGTTCT
>JAKLFE010000028.1 GCA_022711355.1 Spirochaetota bacterium
CGGTAATTTTGCCTGGTGATTATTGTGAGGGGGAAACACCCGTTCCCATTCCGAACACGGAAGTTAAGCCCCTCAACGCCGATGGTACTGCCTTAGGGTGGGAGAGTAGGTCGTCGCCAGGCTTTTTATTTTAAATGGCGCCCGAACGGCCGGCAGGCCCATTGCCTCGGCCCCGTAGCCTCCGGTCTTGTGTTGCGCGGGCTTATCTGCTATCCTCCTCTCGCGCCTCGGCGCGACCATGCGTATACGCATCTCCAGCGCGAAGATCGTCATCTTCGCCTACTTCATCGGCATCATACTCGCCGGCTCCCTCCTCTTGAAATTGCCGGTATCCTGGAAGGGCGCGGCGCCTCTGCGCTATGTGGACGCCCTCTTCACCGCCACCAGCGCGGTCTGCGTCACCGGCCTCATCACCGTCAACACGGCCCAGTACAGCCGCTTCGGCCAGGCGATCATAATCCTCCTCATCCAGACGGGGGGCTTGGGGATCATCACCTTCGCGACGATCTACCTCGCCGCCCCGCGCAAGCGCATTTCCCTGGTCAACCGCTCCATCATCAAGGATTACTACATCGAGGAGGTCGAGTACCTCCCGAAGGAGATGATCCGCCACATCCTCACGATGACCCTCGCCATCGAGGGCCTCGGCGCCCTGCTGCTCTTCATCCGCTTCCGCCGCCTTCCGGGGGGCGCCTTCGTGGCGGTCTTCCACGCGGTCTCCGCCTTCTGCAACGCCGGCTTCTCGACCTTCCCCGATAGCCTCGAGGGCTACGTCGGGGATCCCATCGTCAACTTCTCGATCATGGGCCTCATCCTCCTCGGGGGCATCGGCTTCATCGTCATGAAGGATGTCGCGCTCTGCCTGCGCGGCCGCAAGCGCTGGCTCTCCTACCACTCGCGCATGGCCCTCGGCATGTCGGCCGTCCTCGTCGTCGGGGCCGCCCTGGCCTTCCTGGCCTTCGAGCATGGCAGGGCCCTGTCCCACCTCGCACCGGCGGAGAAGGCCATGGCCGCCCTCTTCCAGGCCGTGACGCCGAGGACCGCCGGCTTCGATACGGTGCCGCAAAGGACCTTCTCCACGCCGAGCGTCCTGGTCACCGTGATCCTCATGTTCATCGGAGCCTCGCCGGGCTCGACGGGGGGCGGCGTCAAGACGACGACCTTCCTCGTCGTCCTCCTCGCGGCCTTCCGAGGCGCCGACGATCGCGACAAGCTGAAGGTCGGGACCCGCTCGATCCCGGCCTCCGCCATCATCAAAGCCGTCGGCGTCCTGGGCAAGGGACTCGCCATCGTGGTAGCCGGCCTCGTCCTCCTCCTCCTGGCCGAGAGCGAGCGCCCGGGAGCCTCCCTCGGCCTGACCCCGGCCCTCTTCGAGGTAGTATCGGCCTTCGGGACGGTGGGGCTCTCGCTCGGGATCACGGGCTCGCTCGGGGACGCGTCCAAGGCCGTGCTGATCGCTACGATGTTCGCGGGGCGCGTGGGCCTCTTCGCCATGAGCCTGCCCCTCTCCGCGAGGCGGCTCGAGCGCTACGCCGATTTACCGAGCACCGACGTGCTCATAGGATGACGGGGGTGGAAGCATGAGGCAGTACGCCATCATCGGGCTCGGGAGCTTCGGGCTTCGGATGCTCGAGAAGCTCGCGGCGGTCGCGGACGAGATCGTCGTCATCGACCGGGACGCGGACGTTATCGAGCGCTGCAAGGACCTGGTGCGCAACGCCTTCATAGCCGACGCCTCGGACGTCGACGCCGTCGAGCGCATCCTCCCCGAGGGCCTCGACGTCGCGGTCGTCGACGTCGGGGACAACATCGAGGCCGCCATCCTCGTGACGAGCAGCCTGAAGAAGCTCGGCGTCGGCGAGATCATCGTCAAGGCGAGCTCCGACCAGCGGGGCGAGATCCTCGAGCTCGTCGGCGCCACGCAGGTGGTCTATCCCGACCGCGAGGCCGCGGCCCAGATCGTGCCGATGCTCGTCTCCCCGGCCCTCTTCAGCTACATGCCCCTCTCCCCCAGCCTCGTCATGGCCGAGGTGATGATCCCCGCCCGGTACACGGGCCTCACCCTCATCGAGGCCAACCTGCGGCAGCGCCACGGCATCAACGTCATCGCCATCCGCACCGAGGGTACCCAGGACTACCGCTACTTCTCGGCCGACTACAAGCTCCGCGCCGACGACATCCTCCTCGTGGCAGGCAAGGAGAGCGAGATCATCGACATCTCCGGAGCGGAGCGGAAGGCCGGCAAGCGCCCCGTCCTCGAGGTCTTCGCCGATCTCTTCCGCGGGAAGCCGAAGAAGAGCTAGGGGCGCTGAGCCTAGTTGTTTACACTAACGCGAATACTGTCATATTGACCCGCCTTACCTCCCTCGGCTAGAATCCTATCGAGGCGCCGGAACAAGGCGCCGCGTCGCGATCCGGCGCAGCCGCCCGGGGAGACTACCTCGCCCGGGCGATACCGCGCGGCGAAAGCCGGCCGCCCCATTGGCGGCTTCGATCTCGCCTGAGCGGACCTCCCGCCCGGGCGGAAAGGTATCGGCTCATGGACATCTTCACGAAGTGCTTCGAGTTCGACGAGGACAAGAAGGCGATGGAGAAGGGGCTCTACCCCTTCTTCCAGCCTCTGGAGGGGACCGAGGGGACCGAGGTCACGATGGCCGGGCGCAAGGTCATCATGCTCGGCTCGAACAACTACCTCGGCCTGACCTTCCATCCCAAGGTCCGGGAGGCGGCGCAGAAGGCCATCGACGTCTTCGGCACGAGCTGCACGGGCAGCCGCCTCATCAACGGCACCCTCTGCATCCACGAGGAGCTCGAGGCTCGCCTGGCGGCCTTCATGCGGCGCGACGCGGCCCTGGTATTCTCCACGGGCATGCAGACCAACCTCGGCGCCATCTCCTGCCTCATCGGCCGCAACGACATCGTGGTGACGGACAAGGACGACCACGCCTCGATCGTGGACGGCTGCAGGCTCGGCATGGGCGAGGTCAAACGCTTCGTCCACGGCGACCTCGAGCAGCTCGAGCGCATCCTCGAGAAGATCCCCGAGGACAAGGGGGTCCTCGTCGTGGTGGACGGGGTCTTCTCGATGGGCGGGGACATCGTCGACCTGCCCAGGCTCGGGCCCCTGTGCCGGAAGTACGGCGCCCGTCTCTACGTGGACGACGCCCATTCCATCGGCGTCCTCGGCGGCGGCCGGGGCACGGCGGTCCACTTCGACCAGGGCAAGGACGTCGACCTCACGATGGGCACCTTCTCGAAGAGCTTCGCCTCCCTGGGCGGCTTCGTGGCCGGCGACAAGGACGTGATCAACTGGATCAAGCACAGCGCGCGCTCCTTCATCTTCTCGGCCTCCCTGCCGGCCTCGAACGTGATGGCGGCGATGGCGGCCCTCGACATCATGGAGAAGGAGCCGGAGCACGTGGAGCGCCTGTGGGACAACGCGCGCTTCATGATGAAGAGCTACCGCGAGCTGGGCTTCGACATCGGCCGGACCCAGACGCCGATCATCCCCATCATCGTCGGGGACGACGAGAAGTGCTTCATGCTCTGGAAGGAGCTTTATGAGAACGGGGTGTACACGAATCCCGTGATCCCCCCGGCCGTGCCCCAGGGCATGTCCCTCCTGCGCACGAGCTACATGGCCACCCACACCAAGGCGCAGCTCGCCAAGGCCCTCGGGGTCTTCGAGAAGGCGGGGCGGAAGCTCGGCCTCATCTAGCCCCCGCGGCCGCGGCCGGGCGCCTCGCCTCCGGCCGCGGCCCCGCGGGGCCCCGCCGCTCGGCTGGCTTCCGGGCCCGGCATGCATATACTAGGAGTCATCGTGTCGCGCAAACGGGCCCCGGAGGGGGATAGGGCTTGATCGATCCCCGGACGGCCGCGATCCTCATGCTGATCGGCGGCATCGAGTGCAGCCTCCTCTTTTTCGCGGCGGGCGCGATGCGGCGGAAGACCGCGGCTTGGATCAACCCGCCCTCGCTGTTCTGGGGCATCGGCACCTCGATCCACGTCCTCGGCGTCCTCGCCCTCCTGAGCCAGGGGCGGAGCTCGCCCTGGATCGGGATCATCTTCGCCAACTCGGCCATCCTCCTCGGCCAGCTCTTCATCCTCGCCGGGCTCCGCCGCCTCGTCGGGGCATCCTGCGCCTTCCGCCGCTACGCGGCCTCGCTCCTGGCCTATACCCTCCTCGCCGTCCTCCTCACCTTCCGCTTCCCCTCGGCCTCCCTGCGGGTCCTCATGTTCTCCCTCGCCGTCGGCGCCTTCTACCTCGAGGGCGCCATCCTGTGCCATCGCGCGAGGAGCTCGGTCACGGGGCCCATAACGGCCCTGATGTCGATAGTCTTCGTCCTCCTCTGCCTCTTCTTCCTCGCGCGGGCGGCCTTCACGGTCCTCGAGCCCCAGGCTTCGATCTTCTCGCGGAACCCCTTCAACGCCGCGACCTTCGCGGTCTCCAATTTCGGGCTGATCGCCTGGTGCCTCGGCCTCATCCTCATGCAGAACAAGCGGACGGAGCGCGAGCTGGAGCGAGCCATCGACGAGAAGGCGGTCCTCCTCCGCGAGCTCCAGCACCGGGTCAAGAACAGCATCTCGGTCATCGCGGGCCTCGTGAGCCTCGAGTCCTCGCGGCTCGAGGACCCGCGGGCCGCCCCGGTCCTCGAGGCCCTCCAGGGCCGGATCACCGCGATAGCGGAGCTCTACGACCGGCTCTTCCGCTCGGGCGAGACGGAGCTGGTCGAGCTCGACGCCTACCTCGGGGCCGTGGCCGAGGGACTCTTCGCGGGCCAGGCCGCCGTCGAGCGGGGCATCGCCCTAGCGCTCGCCCTCGAGGCCCTGCGCATCGAGGCCAAGCGCGCGGTGCCCCTCGGCCTCATCGCGAACGAGCTCTTGACCGACAGCCTGAAGTACGCCTTCCCCGCGGGGCGCCGGGGCTCGGTGCGCCTGGGCCTGCGCCGCGAGGGCGGGGAGCTCCTCCTCGAGGTCGCCGACGACGGGGTGGGCCTGCCGCCCGGCTTCGCGGTCGGCTCGGGCTCCGGCCTCGGCCTCGTCCTGGCGGAGATGCTGGCCAAGCAGGTGGGCGGCTCGCTCGCGGCCGGCCCCTCTCCCGAGGGCGGCGCCCGCTTCTCGGTCTCCTTCCCCGAGGCGGAGCCCGCCTGAGGCCTAGGCCTCGGGAGCCGGGGGCTCGAGGAGGCCGTGCTCGACGAAGCTGTAGTAGCCCTCGCGCGAGAAGATGAGGTGGTCGAGGAGGACTAGGCCGAGGGTCTCGCCCGCCTCCTTGAGGCGGAGGGTGATCTCCCGGTCCTCGGGGGAGGGCTCGAGGCGGCCCGAGGGGTGATTGTGGGCCACGACCACGGCGCAGGCCCGGTCGGTGATGGGATCGGCGTAGACCTCGCGCGGGTGGACGACCGTCCGGTTCACGAGGCCCACGGAGACGACCCGGGCGGCGATGAGCTCGTGGGCCCCGTTCAGCGAGCAGCAGATGAAGCGCTCCTGCTTGCGGTCCGCCCAGTGGGCGACGAGGGGATAGACGTCCCGCGGCGAGGCGAGCTTGGTCTCGCGGGGGCCGTAGAGGCGCCTGCCCAGCTCGAGCGCCGCGGCGACCGCGCAGGCCTTGGCCGAGCCCATGCCGCCGATCCGGCGGAGGATGGCCTCCTCGGGCGCGCCCCGGCCGGAGTCGAGGAGCTCGACGACCTCCTCGGCCAGCTCGCGGACGCCTCTTCCGCGCGTGCCCGTCCCTATGAGAGCGGCGACGAGTTCCGCGTCCGACAGCGACGCGGGCCCCTCGCAGGCCAGCCGTTCGCGAATGCGGGGCTGGCGGCCGCCGGCGCCGCGCGCCGAATCGTAGAGGGTGTCGTTGGACATCGGAGGCCTCCGATGGGACACGCGCGGGAGACGGCCCGGCGATTGAAGGCGGATCCCGGAGCTTGGGAATGGGCTTATCATCGCCTGGAACGAGGCCTATCCATGGCCTGATTCCGAATGCCATGCTATCGTAAAGAGCTAGGGGAGCTATCATGGGAAACGAACTGGTCGAGTTCTTGTCCCGATATATCCCGATATCCGACGATCTCGCGATCGCTCTCTCGAAAGCGTCGATGTACCGGGACTTCCCCAAGGGCAGTGTGCTCCTTCGCGAGGGAGAGCCGGCGACGAGGGGCTACTTCCTTCTCAAGGGATGCGTCCGGAGCTACGTCCTGAAGGATGGCGACGACAGGACCATCGATTTCTTCATCGAAGAGGAACCGGTCATCCCCCTCGAGTACGGCAAGCTCCGCCTCTCCTCTCATTTCCTGGAATGCGTTGAGGAGACCGTGGCGGTCGTGAGCACGCCCGATCAGGAGGAGCGTATGCTCGCCGAGTATCCGCAATTGAAATCGGTCTGCCTCACCATGGCCGAGATCATGTCCGAGAAACTCCGGGAGTGCCTCGCGCGATACCGGATATCGACCCCGGAGGAGCGGTACCGGGAGCTGGCGGAAAGGCGCCCCGGCTTGCTCCAGCGCGTGCCCCAGTACCAGATCGCGAGCTACCTGGGCGTGAAGCCGGAATCCCTGAGCCGGATCCGCAGGCGCATCGCGCTCCGCGGCGGGGGGAAGGCAGCTCCCGACCGATCTTAACCGAGGTCAATGCATTTCCTCCCGCCTTCCTGTACCCTCCTGCGGCAGGAGGCAGGCGATGAAACTGCTTTTTTCGCGAAGGGCGGCGGCCATCCTTTCCCTGGCCCTCTTCGCTGCGACGGGCCCTTCCGCGCTTATCGCCGAGGTCCGCCCATCCGAGGACCTTCGGCGCTCGTTCGAGACCTCCGCCTGGATGGCCATGAACCTTATGCCCGATCCGGGGGATTTCTACCAGCTCACCCTCGGGTATTGGCCTGATGATAAAAACGCGTTTTTCCTGAACGGCATCACCTGGAAATACGACGCGCCGATCGGCATCCCCCTCGGTCCCGACTTCGATGACCCCGACCAGGATTATCCCGGATACGTACGAGCCTTCGGCCTCGGGGTCGGCTATCAGCGGATGCTGTGGAAAGGCTTATTCGCGGCCGCGTACGCGATGCCCTTCCTCCAGTCCTTCCACCCCTCGAACGGCGACGCGGAGCGATCGGGCTTCCAGCTCTACCTGCAGGCGCAGGCGGGGTACCAGTTCGATCTCTTCAAGGGGAAGTTCTTCATCAAGCCCCTGCTTTCCTGCAACTACTGGCCGATCAATACGAATTTCCCGGCTTCCTTCCGCGAGAAGGAGGAGCGATGGCCCAACTATTACCTTTTCGAACCGCATTTGAACCTCGGCTTCAGGTTCTAAGGGGAGGTAGGCCGATGAAGGCCGTCCTACGCGGGGCGAGGCTCGCGCTCTTGTTCGAGACGGCCGGCCCCGATACGAAGGCGCTGCGCCCGGGCGACGAGGTGGCCGGCGGCCTTTCGGCTCGCGGCTCGATACACTACTAGAAGCGCACGCGGATTCCGGCAGTCGCGTAGTTGAACAGGGCGAAGGTGTAGACGCCGCCCCCGCCGTCCGAGCCTCCTTCGAGGAGGCGGTAGCCGAGCCGCAGCGTCGCCGTATCCGAGAGGCGGCGCTGGAGGGCGACGAGGAGGTCCTCCGCGCGGCCGAAGGGGCTGGCCAGGGCCTCCGCGTCGACGAGGAGGCTCGTTCCCCGCGCGAATTCCCATTCCGCCATAGCGCTCACCAGGGGGACGAGGCCGAGGTCGTCGCGGTGGGCGTAGGCTCCCTCGCTCATGAGCGCTATATCCGCGCTGCGGAGCTTCGCCGAGAGCCCCGCCGCGAGGGCGAGGCTCTCGCTCTTGACGAAGGTATAGCGGTAGGTGAGGCGATAGGAATCGAAGCGGTAGCTCGACTCGAGCTTGGTCCCGGCCGGGAAGACCTTGCCCTGGAAGCTCAGGTCCCGATCGAGGGTGCCGGAGCCGCGCACCGTGAGCGGGGCCACGAGGACCAGGATCGAGTGGCGGTCGGCGAAGCTGTAGCCGCCCCGGACGCGGAAGGCGAAGGCCGGATCCGGCCGCGTATCGTCGGCGAGGGAGATCTTCGAGCCGGAATCGGCGGGGATGCGCAGGTCGTTGTAGCCGGTGAAGGCCGCTCCCGCCTCGACCTCCAGGAAGCCTTCGGCCCGGAGCGAGAAGGCGCCGAGGAAGCACAGGGAGACTAAGGCCGATCGAGCCGCTTTACGCATCTTGGTCCTCCTTGGTTCTCTTGGGCCTGAGGAACATCGCTTTCTCAAAAAGCTCGGCCTCCCCCCGGAAGTAGAGCGAGAGCTTCCTCCGGACGCCGAGGATCGTGAGCGCGGCGGCGACGATGAAGAAGGCCAGTACCTCAGGCTCGGGCGGCAGGCCGAAGGCCAGCCTGGACAGGAGGTACATGAAGGGGGGGGCCAGGGAGCTGAGCGCGGCGCAGAGCGCCACGTAGCCGGTCAGGCCGAGGGTCGCGAGGAAGACCGCGAGGCAGAAGGGCGCGACGATCGGATAGGCCGCGCTGATGGCGCCGGCCGCCGTGCCGAAGCCCTTGCCGCCGCGGAAGCCCGCGAAGAGCGGCTTGACGTGGCCGAGGACCGCGGCGAGGCTCGCGACGATGAAGGCAGTCCCTCCGGGAAGGCTCGAAGCGGAGGGAGGGGCGATGCGCGAGGCCAGGGCCACCGCGGCGTAGCCCTTCGCGATATCGACGAGCGCCACCGCCGAGCCGAGCCTCCAGCCGAGGACGCGGAAGGAGTTGGTCGCTCCCGTGTTCCCCGAGCCCTGCTCGCGCAGGTCGATGCCCCTGGCCAGCTTCCCGGCGATGATGCCCGTCGGTATCGAGCCCAAGAGGTAGCTCGCGAGGGCTGCAAGGGCGAGTTCAAGCATGCGCTCCCTCCTTCCTCCCTCCATCGGCGGCGATGATCTCCCAGCCCGAGGCCCGGGCTATCCGGCGGAGCCGCCGGTCGGGATGCACGGCCACGGCCCTGCCCACCGCCCGCAGGAGGGGCAGGTCCCGGTGGCTGTCGCTGTAGAAGGCGCAGTCGCCGGGCTCCGCGCCGAGCGCCTTGAGGCGGTCGAGGACCCGCGAGCGCTTGCCCTCGCCGAAGGCGGGCTCGCCCGCGAGCCTGCCCGTCGCCAGCCCCTCGGCGAACTCGAGCTCGCTCGCCACGACTTCCTCGATCCCGAGATGGCGGGCGAGGGGCGCGAGGATGGTCCCGAAGGAGGAGGAGGCGATGATCGCCCTGCCCCCCGCGCGCCGCGCCTCGTCGATCCTGGCCGCCACCTCACGGTTGATCCGCGGCCCGAAGACCTCGCGGAAGAGCTCCTCGGCCAGGGCGTCGAGGCTGGCTTTCGGGACGCCTCTCAAGAAGGGATAGGCCCGCTCGTCCTTCCGGCCCGGGGCTTTCCGGAGCCCGTGGCGCAGGAAGAGCAGGGGGGTATAGAAGCCGATGGAGGGCCCGATGAGCCCCTCGCGCAGGCCGCGGAATATGAAGGCCCGCACGGTCGAGCAGCCGACCAAGGTGAAGTCGACGTCGAAGATCTGTAGTTCGCTCCGCCGCATCGGGCCTCCGGCTTGCTGATCCATTATAGGCGGTCGTGCGAGGCAAGGCCATGAAGCGCCGCGGTCCGCTCACCAGACCTGCCGCATGCGCTCGATCCGGCCGATATCGTAGCCTCGCTCGGCCAGCCGGGAGAGGATGCCCGCGTAGTCCTCCTCCGCTCCTTGAAGATGACGGAGGAATCGCCCACCTTCCAGTCGAGGGTGCGCTCGAGGGCGGGGAGGGCCGAGGCGCCGAGCAGGGCCATCGCGAGGGCCGAAGCGCTTCTTCGGGCCTTGCCGCGAGCTCTGTGCCCGGGACCGATCCTCCCCGGGGGCGAGGGAAGACTGGTATGGATACATGGTCACCCAGTAAGTAACTCATATATACGATAATTGCTATAATACTGATCGCGCTCGGGAAAGCAAAACCGCCGGCTCGGGATACCTCCATTCGTCGTTGCCCTCGGGCCCGCCGCGATTTATATTAGAAGGCGCGCCCGGGGCGCGGCGCCGGGATCCTCGATGCCCGGCAGGAAGTAAGGGAGGTGCCGATGAAGAGCCTAAAGGGATCCCAGACCGAGAAGAACCTCATGACCGCCTTCGCCGGCGAGTCGCAGGCGAGGATGCGGTACACCTACTTCGCCTCGAAGGCCAAGGAGGAGGGCTACATCCAGATCTCCCAGATCTTCGAGGAGACGGCGAACCAGGAGAAGGAGCACGCCAAGCGCATGTTCAAGTTCCTGGAGGGGGGCGAGGTCGAGATCGCGGCCTCCTTCCCGGCGGGCGTCATCGGCTCGACCCGGGAGAACCTCCTCGCGGCCGCCCACGGCGAGAACCACGAGTGGAAGTCGATGTACCCCGACATCGCGAAGACCGCCAGGGCCGAGGGCTTCGAGGCGATCGCCGCGGTCTTCGACGCGATCATCGTCGCCGAGCGCCAGCACGCGAAGCGCTACGAGAAGCTGGCCGCCAACATCGACAAGGGCCAGGTCTTCAAGTCCGACAAGCCGACGGTCTGGCGCTGCCTGAACTGCGGCTACCTGTTCGAGGGCGCGGAGGCCCCCAAGGCCTGCCCGGCTTGCGCCCACCCCCAGGCCTACTTCGAGCGCCTGGGCGAGAACTACTAGGAGGAGGAAGGTATGGCTGCCCTGCTCACGGTCTACAAGTGCGAGGTCTGCGGGAACATCGTCGAGCTCGTCCACTCGGGCGGCGGCCAGCTCGTCTGCTGCGGCCAGCCCATGAAGGCCCTCGCCGAGAACAGCTCGGACGGGGCCAAGGAGAAGCACGTCCCCGCGATCGAGAAGACGGCCGAGGGCTACAAGGTCTCGGTCGGCTCCGTCGCCCACCCGATGGAGGAGGCCCACTACATCGAGTGGATCGAGCTCCTGGCCGACGGGATCGCCTATCGCGCCTTCCTGAAGCCCGGGGACAAGCCCGAGGCGACCTTCTGCGTCAAGGCGTCCAAGGTCTCGGCCCGCGAGTACTGCAACAAGCACGGCCTGTGGAAGGCCTGATCACGGACCCTACAAGGAGCGACGAATGAAGAAGTACGTGTGCGACGTGTGCGGCTACATCTACGATCCCGCCGTGGGCGATCCCGACTCGGGAGCCAAGCCGGGCACCGCCTTCGAGTCCCTGCCCGCCGACTGGGTCTGCCCGATGTGCGGGGCCGGCAAGGACAGCTTCAGCCCGGCTTGACCGGTCGGCCGTAAAAGGCGATTTCAGCGCAGAGGGCGCGGAGGACGCGGAGGGAAGAAGCGGGGGAGAAGGCCACGAGGCGGCTGCTTCTTGAATCTCTTCCTCCTCCGCGTTACTCTGCGCCCTCTGCGTTCATATTTTTCGCCAATGGAGTCCTACCTAGATGATTTCCCGCGAAGATTTCGTGTTCACGATCGGCTACGACGGCTCCACCGCCATCGTGGACGGCCGGGCCAAGAAGGAGTACGGCAAGCTCGGCACCATGGAGCTCGCCGCGAAGGGCCTCTACCGGGCCGCCTTCGCCTCCGCCCTCCGGGCCGCGGCCGAGGGCAAGGGCGAGGACATGGCCGCCTTCCTGGCCTTCTTCAACGAGAAGGCCCGCAGCTCCTACACGACGGCCGAGCAGCTCAAGCGCCTGTTCGGGGTCAACGAGGAGAGCGTGACCAGGACCCTCGTGCTCGGCTGAGCCCGGCCGCGGCGCCGGCCCGGGCTCAGTCAGCTTCCACGATGAAGCACTTGAGGTAGCGAGACTCGGGATAGCCCGAGACGATGGGGTGGTCGAGGTCCTGGGCCCGCTCCTCGATGGTCCGCAGGCGCCTCCCGGCGTCGTGGGCCGCCTCCTCCAGCATGGGGCCGAAGAGCTCGGGCCCGAACCAGTGCGAGCAGGAGCAGGTGACCAGGATCCCGCCCGGCTCGAGGAGCTTGAGGGCGCGGAGGTTGAGGTCCTTGTAGCCGCGGCGCGCGCTCTCGACCGAGGCGCGGTTCTTCGCGAAGGCCGGGGGGTCGAGGACGACGAGGCCGAAGCGCTCCCGCTCCCGCTCCAGGGCGCGGAGGAAGTCGAAGGCGTTTCCCTCCTCGAGCCTGAGCTTGCCCGCCAGGCCGTTGCGCTCCGCGTTGGCCGCCGCCGCCGCCAGGGCCTCGGCCGAGGAGTCGACGCCGAGGACCTCGGCCGCGCCCGCGGCCGCGCAGGCCAGGCCGAAGCCGCCCTGGTTGCAGAAGGCGTCCAGCACGCGCCTGCCGCGGGCGAATCGCGCGGCCGCCGCCCGGTTCGAGCGCTGGTCGAGGAACCAGCCCGTCTTCTGCCCTCCGACGAGGTCCACCGCGAAGCTCAGGCCGTTCTCCTCGATCCAGACCGAGGGGGGGACGGTCCCGGCTATCGCGCCGACGGCGGGCTTGAGGCCCTCGAAGGCCCGCACGGGCGCGTCGCTCCGCTCCACGACGCCATCCGCGGGGAAGAGCCCGGCGAGGGCTTTCATGATGGCCGCCTTCCGGGCGTCGACGCCGAGGCTGAGGAACTGGGCCGAGAGCCAGCGGCCGCGCGGGCCCCCGGCTCCGGCCTCGCCGACGAAGGAGTCCAGCACGAGGCCCGGCAGGCCGTCGGCCTCGCCGAAGGCGAGGCGGAGGCTCTGCCGCTCGGGGTCGAAGAAGCGGCGGCGCCACTCGAGGGCCTTCCCGAGGCGCTCGGCGAAGAAGGCCTCGTCGGCTGCCCTGAGGGCGCGCGAGTAGAGGCGGGCGCGGATCTTCGAGGCGGGATTGTAGAAGGCCAGGCCGACGAGCTGGCGGCGGGCGTCGAGGACCTCGACCTCGGCCCCGCCGGCCGCCTCGCCCTCGACCCGGGAGATCTCGTTGTCGTAGACCCAGGGGTGCCCCGAGCGGAGGCGGAGGTCCTCTTTCGGCTTGAGTATGAGACGGGCTCGTTCCATGGCTCGAGACTACCCGCGATGAGCCGCGGCCCGCAAGGCGTCGGGGCGGCCGGCCCGGGCAGCCGCCCCGACGCCGCCGCGGCGGGAGGGCTGGCCGCCGGCCCGTTATATCGGTATATTGCTCGTGAAACGGTTAGGCGACCGGATACGCGGGGGAACGCGGCCTTCGGGCCGGACCCCCGCCGAGGGAGCCCGCCGGTTTCGAAAGGACTCCTCATGAGACATCCCTCCCGCTTCCCCCTCGCGGCCTTCCTCGCCCTCCTCCCCTTCGGCCTCGGCGCCCAGATCGTCCTCGGCAACGGCCGGCCGGAGACCGAGCTCCGCTCCCTGCCGCCCTTCCGCTCCCTGGCCTTCGCCTGCCCGGGCGAGCTGCGGGTCAGGCGGGGCAGCACGCAGGAAGTCCGCCTCACCGTCGATTCCAACGTCCTGCCCCTGATCCGCACCGAGGTCTCGGGCGGCAGGCTCGAGATATCCTTCAAGCCCCGTTCCGGCGCCATTAAATCGAAGAAGCTCCTCGTCGAGGTCACGATGCCCGAGCTCGAGGCGATCGAGCTCGCGGGCTCGGGGAGCGCCTTCGTCGAGCGCTTCTCGGGCCCCTCCCTCGCGGTCGTCCTCAGCGGCTCCGGGAAGCTCGAGGCGAAGCTCGAGTACAGATCCCTCGAGCTCCTCTCCTCCGGCTCCGGGGACCTCGAGCTCGCGGGCTCGGCCGACCGGGCGCGGCTCCGCCTCACGGGCTCGGGGAGCCTGGCGGCCGAGCTCTCGGGCAGCTCGCTCGACCTGGAGAGCTCGGGCTCCGGCCGCGTCGAGCTCTCGGGCCGGGCCGAGGAGGCGAGCTTCAGCCTCGCCGGCTCGGGGGCCCTCGAGGCCTTCCCCTACGCGACCCGGAAGGCGAGGCTGTCCATGACCGGCTCGGGCGGCGCCGAGCTCAGCGTCGCGGAGTCCCTCGACGTCTCGATACGCGGCTCGGGGAGCGCCGCCTACCGCGGCTCCCCCCGGGTCGAGTCCTCGGTCTCGGGCTCGGGCAGGCTGCGCAGGGCCGGGGACTAGCGGGCGGTATTCCGCGCCGCGCCGCACTATACTCTTGGGGAAGTCCATTCCCCGATTAGGGAGGCTGCCGTGGCCGAGCGCAGAGGCGAATACGCCGGATCATTGCTTCGCGACAAGCTGACGATACGCGCGGCCGCGGCCCTCTGCGCGGCTGCCCTCATCCTGGCCGGCTGCGCCGGCTCCCCGGCCAAGGCGGCCTCGGACGGCCGGGCCCCAGGCGGCGTCGAGGCCGCGGCGCCGGCCGACGAGGCCCTCCCCCGGGAGGGCGGCGGCAAGGAGCGCGCCGCGGCCGCCGCGCCGAGCCCGGCCACGGCGCCGAGCCCCGCTCCGGCCCCCGCCCCGAAGGGCGAGGCCAAGCTCGCCGCCGGCACCCGCGACGCCGCCGCGGGCGCGGCCGCCGAGCCGGAGTACCTGGCGGCGGAGGCCGCGCCCGGCGCCGCCGCTCCCCGGAAGTCGGGGGCCTCCCTGGGCGGCGCCGCGGCCACGGCCCAATCCGGCCTCAAGGCCGGCTTCGCCGACGACAACGAGCAGTTCAACTACTTCGTGAAATTCCTCGACCAGTACAAGGACGTCCCCCACGCCGAGCTCGCCATCGGCGAGCGCATCCTCGTCAAGCTCGCGGACGCCGAGGGCAAGCCCGTCGTCGACGCGGCGATCCGGGTCGAGGGCGGCGGCAAGGTCCTGGCCAGGGGGCGCAGCTACGCCGACGGCAGCTTCGCCCTCTATCCCCTCGAGTACGGGGCCCCGAAGCTCCAGTCCTACCGGGTCGTCGCCCAGGGGCCCTGGGGCGAGCGGAGCCTCGAGGTCGAGCGAGGCGGCCTCCGCCAGCTCACCCTGAGCCTCCCGGGACGGCGCCCCCTGCCCGCGCCCCTCCCGGTGGACCTCCTGTTCATCCTCGACACGACGGGCTCCATGGGCGAGGAGATCGAGCGCCTGCGGGCCACCATCGAGATCATCAACGCGAACGTCTCCTCCCTCAAGCCCAAGCCGGCCCTCCGCTACGGCCTTGTCCTCTACCGGGACGTCGAGGACGAGTACCGCGCCGAGGCCGTGCCCTTCACCGCCGACCTCGAGGAGTTCCAGGCCGCCCTCGACCGGGTCGACGCCGGCGGGGGAGGGGACACGCCCGAGGACCTCCAGGCCGCCCTCGACCTGGCGGTCCGGGGCATGAAGTGGAACTCGGGCGGGATACGCCTGGGCTTCATCGTCACGGACGCGCCGCCCCATCTCGACTACGGCCAGGACTACGACTACGCGGCCGCGGCCCGGGGCGCCAAGGCGGCCGGCATCAAGCTCTACTCGATTGGCACCGGCGGCCTGCCCCTCGAGGGCGAGTACCCTCTCCGCCAGATCTCGCAGTACAGCCAGGGCAAGTACATCTTCCTGACCTACGGGGAAGCCGGCGAGGCGGCCGGGGGCAAGGAGGGCTCGGTCTCGCACCACACGGGCACGAACTTCACGACGGACAAGCTCGAGGCGGTGGTCATCCGCTTCGTCAAGGAGGAGATCGCCCAGCAGTCCGACCGGCCCCTCGAGTACGACGAGTCCTACTACGCCGCGCGGAAGGTCGTAGACGAGAGCCGCGAGGACACCCTCGGCAAGCTCTTCGCCCAGGCCCTCCAGGGCCTCTCGGACTACTCGACCTACCGGCTTACGCCCGAGACCCGCCTCGCCGTCATGCCCCTCTCCCTCGCGGAGGGAGCGCCCGCCGGCATGGCCGCCCAGGCCGAGTACCTCGGCGCCCAGCTCGCGCTCGCCGCCTCCGGCTCCAAGCTCTTCACCATGGTGGAGCGCAAGGACCTGCAGAAGATCCTCGCCGAGCTCGAGCTCCAGCTCTCCGGCCTGGCCGACGAGGGCGCCGCCGCCAAGGTGGGCAGGCTCCTCGGGGCCGAGGTCCTCGTCAGCGGCGAGGTCTTCCGCAAGGGCGATACCTACGAGGTCTTCCTCAAGCTCCTGCGGGTCGAGACCGCCGAGGTCCTGTCGGCCAACAAGGCGAGGATCGGCGCGGATCTGGGCTTGTAGGCGCCGCCGCCGCGGGAGGCTAGATCAGCGTGCGCGGCGCGGCGCCGGTCGTCATGAAGTACAGGGCCCGGACGAGGTTGTAGCCCCCGTTGAGGAACATGCCCAGGCCGAGGAGCCCCATGAGGCCGAGACCCATGCCGCCGAAGGCGGCGGTGAGGAAGAGGCCGGCCAGGCCCGAGAGGGCCGATCGGACGAAGTAGGGCCGCGCCGTGCCGCGGATGACTTCCTTGCGCCGGCGCTCGATCTTACGGGCTATGTCGGCCGCGGCCGCCTTGGGGCAGCCGCGGCGCTCGAGCTCGGAGGCTATGTCCCTCCAGCCCACGTTCTGCATGGTGAGCTCGATGGCGAGGGCGTACATCTCGCGGGTGAACAGGTCCGCGGCTTCCTCGGCGCTGAAGCCCGAGAAGTCCCAGCGCGGCGCGGCGCGGAACTCGAACTCGAAGCCCCCGAAGCCCCGGGCGCCCTGCCGTCCGCCCTGGGCGTAGGCGCCGGCCTGGGCGTCGCTGGCCCCGCGCCGGGCCTCGGCGCGCTCCGGGCCCCCGGCCGCGAGGTACTCGTCGTAGTTCGCCTTCTTGGCCGGGTCGGAGAGGGTCGCGTAGGCCTCGGAGATGGCCTTGAAGCGCTCCTCGGCCTCGGCCGAGCCGGCGTTGCGGTCGGGGTGCCACTTCATGGCCAGGCGGCGGTAGCCGGACTTGATCTCGTCGGCGGAGGCCGAGCTCGGCAGCTCGAGGAGCTGGTAGTAATCGCGCATGCTCGGTTAATGATACTGAGGAGGGAGGGCCCTCGCCAAGGGCGGGCGGCCCGGAGGAGGGCCCGCGGCGGGGCCTCCTCCGTCGACGTCGGGCCCTACTTGAGCCCGAGGCCCCAGAGGGCGGCGAGGATGATCGAGTGCCAGGAGAGGTTGTAGAGCCAGACGACGGCGTTCGGCTCCATGAAGCGCCCGTTGAGGAAGAGGTTGATCAGCATGTAGAGGGCCCAGAGCGCGAAGAGGACCAGGGTGACGAGCCGCGAGATGCCCTCGGGGAAGGCCGCGAAGAGCTTGGCGACGAGGATGAGGCCCATGACGATCTCGACCACCGAGGTGACGATCCTGAGGCTGTCGTCGCGGCCGAAGAAGCGGGCGACCTCGCTGATCCGCGAGTTGTAGTTGCCCAGGCCCATGATCCCCATCATGAGGAAGAACAGGCCCAGGGCCAGCTGGAGGAAGAAGGTCGCGCCGAAGCCGACCGAGGCTCGCTTGCTCATGTGCTCTCCTTGTTCGCGAAGCTGTAGGTGGCACCCTGTTCCGCGATGCCCGCGAAGCCGAGGTCGCGGATCCTCGCCGCGAAGTCCTCGATCTTGTCGCCGTAGTGCATGAGCCTGGTCTTGGCCCGGATAGGCTCGGGGAGGGCCGCGAGCTCCTCGAGGGAGGCGTGGACCCCCCCGGTGAAGAGCTGGCAGTCGTGGAAGATCGCCTCGAAGCCGTACTCGCGCTCGAGGCCCTCGACCATGGCCTTGTCGAAGCGGGTGTCGCTGGTGTACAGGACCCGCCGGTCGAAGATGACCCCGTAGCTGGGGAAGGAATGCCGCCAATCCGCGGCGCTGTCGGGTATGTGCTTGGTGCGGAAGAGGCGGATCTCCATGTCCCCGACGCGGGCCTCGCAGAGCTCGCGCTGGCCGCCGGGGACGGGGCGGGGGCTCACGAGGTCCCAGAAGTCCTCGAAGGCGAGGGGCTTGCCCTCCTTCGTCTCGTTGTACGAGGCCCCGCCCCGCAGGGACATGGACCAGAGGATGCGGCGGAGCCTCTCGGTGATCAGCATCGAGGTCTTCCGCTTGAAGCCGTAGCGGTTGACCAGCATGACCTCTTCGAGGCCGCCTATGTGGTCGGCGTGGGTATGCGTGATGAGGTAGGTGCCCACCGAGCCCACCGAGAGGCCCAGGCGGGTCAGGGCCTCGGGGGCGCGGGTGCCGCAGTCGACCATGAGGTGGCTCTGGCCCTTGACGGCTATGAGGTTGTTCTGGAAGAGCTTCTTCGAGAAGGCGCTGCCGGTGCCCACGAAGGTGAGCTCGAGCTGCCCGGCGTTCGTCAGGGCGAGGCTCGCGCCCGCGGCGCCGCCTGCCTTCGGAGTAATACCCATCGCTGTAAGTATAGCGTAGGATCGCCTTAGTGTACAAAGAGTTCGAGGCGGGCCGCGATGCTTTTTCCCCTTTGACAGGCCGATATTGATAATGCTACAGTACGATGAAGGCGGAGTCTTCCATTTTACCGGGGCAAGGAGACGATGGTGTCCACCTTGAAAAACCTAAAAAAGACCGAAAACGCCGTGTTCGCGCGCTTCTCCGCCCGGCTCTCCTCCTCCCTGTCCTCCCTCCGTCTCGCCCTGAGGCGCCTCGGCGTGGCCGGGCGCCAGAAGCTCACCATCATGTTCATCCCCCACACCGAGAAGAAGATATTCAACGTCCAGCTGAGCTTCTTCTCCCTCGCCGGCATCGCCGGCGCCCTGGGCCTCGTCCTCTTCGCCTTCGTCTTCTCCGCCGCCCGCTTCTCCGGCACCGCGCGCCAGCTCCAGAGCCGCTCCGACGACCTGGCGGCCACCCAGGCCGACCTCGACGCCTTCCGCGACACGACGGGCCACCTGGTCACCGCGGCCAAGCGCTTCGAGACCGCCCTTTCCGGCACCCTCTCCCGCGTCGGGGTCAGGAGCTCCGCCAAGGACTCCGCGGTCCAGCAGGGCGACCTCGCCTCCTTCTTCGAGGCGAGCGAGGCCGGCCAGGGCCAGGTGCGGGAGATCGGCGAGCTCGGGAGGGTGACCGAGTTCCTCGAGAAGTCGATCGAGCCGGTCAAGGAAGTGGGGGCCCTCCTCCAGAACCAGAGCGCCATCCTCACCGAGATCCCGAACATCTGGCCCCTCAAGGGCGGGATCGGCCACGTCTCCATGTACTACGGCCAGAACGAGAATCCCTTCACGGGCCAGTGGTACATCCACAAGGGCATCGACATCTCCACCTTCAAGTCGGGGGATCCCATCGTGGCCACCGCCGACGGCAAGGTCGTCGCCGTCAGCTTCGACGCGGGCTTCGGCAACTACGTCATCATCCAGCACAGCCACGGCTTCTACACCCGCTACGCCCACATGCAGTCCTTCCGGGTCTACAAGGGCCAGAAGGTGCAGCAGGGCCAGGTCATAGGCTACGTCGGGAATACCGGCCTCTCCACGGGGCCGCACTGCCACTACGAGGTCCATCTCGGCACCGGCGTCATCGATCCCCTCAAGTTCCTCAACATCAGGGCCAGCGCCGCCGCCGTCGCGACGGAGTAGTCGAAAGCAGCGGAGCTCCCATGCCTGACATCAAGGATTCACTCGTCAACTCGATCATAGGCTCGGGCTCGTCCGTCGACGGCGACATCGACGTGGACGGCCTCTTGCGCATCGACGGCGACGTCCGGGGCTCGGTCCGCGCCACGGGCAAGGTGGTCGTCGGCGCGGCGGGCCGGGTCGAGGCCTCGATCCGGGCCCAGTCGGCCATCGTCGGCGGCATCGTCAAGGGCGACGTCTACGTGGCCAAGGCCCTCCGTATACTCGCGGGCGGCATCGTGATCGGGAACGTCTTCGCCTCGCGCCTCGAGGCCGAGGACGGGACGGTGGTCCACGGCGACGTGGCGGTCACGGGTCGCCCGGAGAGCGCGGAGGACGACCTGGCCGCCTTCGTGGGCAGGCACGGCGACAAGGCCCGCTTCCTCGGGCCCTTCCGCGCCGCCTGCTTCGCCCCTCCCCGCGGCCGCGCGGGCGATGTTCCTTCGGCGAAGGCCAAGGCCACGGGCGCGCCCGAGCGGCCGGGCCCCGGTTCCGGGTCGGGAAGCTAGGCCGCCATGGCCCGCATCGAGTTCCCCGACGGGACCAATCCCCTTCTCGGCCCCCTCCTGCCCCGGCGCAAGGAGGAGGAGCGGAAGGTCGGCAAGGGGAGGGGCCTCTTCGGGGCCGTCCTCGGCCGGGCCGTCGAGGAGGCCCGGGGGCAGGAGGGAGCGGCCTCGGCCGGCCCCTACGCGGGGGAGCCCTTCTCCCAGGAGGCGATAGAGCGCCTGCTGGACGAGGTCCACGACTCGGGGGACCGGCTCAAGGAGAACCCCACGGTGGACCTCGTCCAGGCCTACAAGAAGGCGGTCCGCGACTTCGTGCACTACGTGGTCGAGCGGGCCTATGCGGTCGAGCAGAAGAGCTCGGGACGGAACGTGCTCAAGCGCAACGTCTACTACCGCGTGTCGGTGATCGACGAGTCCCTCGAGCGGCTCGCCGCTGAAATCCTGCGCAACCAGCGCGACAAGCTCGAGATCCTGCGGAGGGTCGACGAGATCAACGGCATGATCGTCGACCTCCTCCGATGACGCGAGGAGATATCCATGACCGATTTCCGCGATAGCCGGCCGAGCCGCGCCGAGGAGGAGCTCGGGCGCCTCGAGGACGAGCCCGCCCGCTTCGAGGAGGGCCGCGGCCGCGGCCGCGCCGCCTCGGATCCGAAGGAGCTGCCCAAGCCCCTTTACCGGATAAAGGCGAGCCACTCCAACGAGACCTTCTTCGCCTTCTTCCCCACGGCCGAGATGGAGGCCGCCGCCGCGTCGCCCCTCGAGGCCCCCGCCTCGACGGAGGCCCCGGTCGAGGCGGCATCCGTCGAGGCTGCCCCGGTCGAGGCGGCCCCCGTCCCGGCCGAGGACCAGCCCGCCGCCGAGCCCCCCGCCGCGCCGGTTCCCGACGCGGGCGAGCCGGCCGCGGCCGAGCCCGCAGACGAGGGCCCCGCCGCGGCCGCGCCGGTGAGCTCGGCTCCCGCCGGGGGCGAGCCCGAGGGAGCCGAGGCCCCGGCCGGGCCCTGCGCCGGCTGCCCGCGCCGCCGAGGCCCGCGCCGGCTCGTCGTGGCCCCGACCCGCTACGGCCGCGACCTCTGCGAGCTCCAGGGCATCGTCGAGGAGCCGGGGCCGATCGGCCGCGAGGACCTGGTCCGCATCGAGCGGATCGCCTCGGCCGACGACCTCCGCAAGTACGAGGCGAACAAGGAGCGGGAGCGCAAGGCCTTCGACCTGTGCAAGCAGAAGATAGCGGCGCGCAACCTGCCCATGAAGCTCGTGGCCGCGCACTACCTCCTCGAGGAGCCCAAGGTCCTGTTCTACTTCAGCGCCGAGTCCCGCGTGGACTTCCGCGAGCTCGTGAAGGACCTCGTCTCGGTCTTCAAGATGCGCATCGAGCTCAGGCAGATCGGCGTGCGCGACGAGGCCCGCGTGACGGGGGGCTGCGGGGTCTGCGGCCGGGTCCTCTGCTGCCACGGGGTCACGGACAAGCTCGTGCCCGTCTCCATCAAGATGGCCAAGGACCAGAACCTCTCCCTGAATTCGATGAAGATCTCCGGCCCCTGCGGCCGCCTCCTGTGCTGCCTCGCCTACGAGTACGGCTTCTACCGCGACGCGCGGCGCGAGCTGCCGAACGAGGGGGCCCGCTTCCAGTACGACGGCACCCTCTTCCGCGTCATCGAGGTGAACCCCCTCGCCGGCAAGGTGAAGATGGCGGGCGAGGACGGCCGCGTCCTCGACATGCCGGCGGCCCGCTTCGCCTACGCCGAGGGCAGGTGGCAGGTGCGCGAGGAGAAGGAGTAGGCGCGGGGCCGCGCTCGCATGGGCGGCTTCATCAGGGGACTCAAGATCGTCGCGGGCCCGCGACGCCGCCTCGCGCGGCACTTCCATGACGAGTACTCCCTGGCCTTCCTCCACGCGGGCAGGAGCCGCGCCCGGCTCGGCGGGGAGGAGCTGGCCCTCGCGGGCGGGGACCTCCTCCTCATCCCGCCCCGCCTCGCCCACGCCTGCGAGCCCGAGGCGGGCGAGGAGTGGCGCTACTCCCTCTTCTTCCTCGAGCCCGCCTGGGTCGAATCCTCCCTCGGCTGGGAGTCCCCGCCCTCCCGCGTCCTCCGGGCGCCGATGCCGCCCGGGCTCGCCGGGGACCAGGCGCGGATCGGCGAGGCGCGGGGCGAGGGCCCCTTCCTCGAGACCCTGGTCCGCGGGGCCCTCGCGGCCTTCGGCCCCGCGGGCGGCGAAGCGGGCAGCGCCGTCCTGCGAGCCCCGGCCCCGGCGCTCGCCGCGGCTCGGCGCCACATCGAGGCCCACCTCGGCTCCCGCCTGCCGGTCGAGGAGCTGGCCCAGCTGGCGGGGCTCTCGAAGCACCGCTTCATACGGGCCTTCTCCGCCGCCTACGGTCTTACGCCCCACGCCTACATCCTGAGCGCCCGGGTGAACCGCGCCAAGCGCCAGCTCGCCGCGGGGGAGGCCCTCTCGAAGGCCGCCTACGAGAACGGCTTCTGCGACCAGAGCCATTTCTCGCGGGCCTTCGCGAGCCGCGTCGGACTCACCCCGGGCGGCTACGCGGCGGGCTGAGGCCCGGCGCGGCCCGCGGGCGGCGATTTTGTACAAGACCGGGCCCGGCCCGGGCCGCTAGCATAGCGGCATGAAGATCGTCATCATCGTCGACCAGGAGCTCGGGCCGGGGCTCGCGGCCAACGCGGCGGCGGCCCTCGCCCTGAGCCTCGCCGGGCGCGTCGAGGGCGTCAACGGCCCCGACCTGGCCGACGGCTCGGGCTCGGTCCATCCCGGCATCCTGAGGCTGCCCATACCGGTGCTCAAGGCCGCCGCGCCGCGACTGGCCGAGCTCCGCGCGAAGGCCCTCGGCGAGGGCGCCGTCGCGGTCCTCGACTTCTCGGAGCACGCGCAGGGGGCCCGGAGCTACGCCGAGTACGAAGCGGCCCTCGCCGGGGCGAGGGCCGATGAGATCGCCTATCGAGGCCTCTGCCTCTACGGCGAGGATCGGGCCGTGGCCGGGCTCACGGGCTCCCTGCCCCTCTACCGCTGAGCGCGGCCCGGGCGGCGAGCCGCCCTCACTTCTTGAAGCCGACCAGCTCGATCTCGAAGGCGAGGAAGGAGTTGGGGGGGATCACGCCGCCCACGGACTGGGGCCCGTAGGCGAGCTCGGGGGGGATGACGACGAGGCGCTTCTCGCCGACCCGCATCGTCGCGACGACCTTCTCCCAGCCGGGTATGATCTGCCCGGCGCCGAGGGCGAAGGAGAGGGGCTCGTTGCCGTGGAGCTTGGACTCGTCGAAGACCCTCCCGTCTATGAGCATGCCCTTGTAGAGGCAGGAGACCACCGAGCCGGGGGCGGGCAGTGCGCCCGAGCCGGCCTTGAGGGTCTTCGCGAGGATCCCCTCGGCGCCGGGGGCGAGCTCGGGCCACTTCTTCGCGATGGCGGCGAGGTCGGCCTGGCGCTGCGCCTCGACCTGGAGGCGCGCCGCCTCGGCCGCCTTCGGGGCCCGCTCGTCGAAGGCCTTCTGGTCGCTCTTGAAGGCCTTGGCGGCCGAGCCGACGCGGAGGATCTCGACCTTGTTCAGCTTGTCGCCCTGGGCGATCTTGCCGACGGTCTCCATCCCCTCCACGACCTTCCCGAAGATCGAGTGATGGCCGTCGAGCCAGGGCGTCTCCTTGAGGGTGATGAAGAACTGGCTGCCGTTGGTGCCGGGGCCGGCGTTGGCCATGGAGAGGATCCCGGGGCCGTCGTGCCTGAGCTCCGGGGCGAACTCGTCGGGGAACTCGTAGCCGGGGCCGCCCGAGCCGTCGCCCGCGGGGTCCCCGCCCTGGACGACGAAGTCGGGCACGACGCGGTGGAAGCTCAGGCCGTCGTAGAAGCGCTTGCCCTTCGCCGCGTCGAGCTTGCCCTCGGCGAGGCCGACGAAGTTGCCCACCGTGAGGGGGGCCTTCTCGTACTCGAGCTTGACGAGGATCGAGCCCTTGTCCAGGCTCATCCGGGCGTAGAGGCCCTCGGGCAGGTCGGGATCGCCCGCGCAGGACGAGAGGGCGAGGGAGGCCGCGGACGCGGCGATCAGCATGGCGGCGGTGAATCGCATGGTTCCTCCGTGAGGGTAGCTGGGCTCGAAGATAGACCCAAAGGCGCGGGGGGGGCAAGGGAGCGCTTGACGGGAAGGCCGGCCGCGGCGGAAGATCGGGCGTCGGAAGGAGGGACCCCATGCCCGAAGAGTCCTATCGCCGCCCGAGCTGGGACGAGTACTTCATGGAGGTCTGCGGCGCCATCGCCAAGCGGGCGACCTGCGACCGGGGGAGGTCGGGCTGCGTCATCGCCCGCGACCACCAGGTCCTCGCCACGGGCTACGTCGGCGCGCCCGCGGGCCTGCCCCACTGCGACGAGGCCGGGCACCAGCTGAAGAAGATGCTGCACGAGGACGGGAGCGTGAGCCAGCACTGCGTCCGCACGGTCCACGCCGAGCAGAACGCGATCTGCCAGGCGGCCAAGCGCGGGGTCGCCATCTCCGGCGCCACGGTGTACTGCCGGATGACTCCCTGCCGGACCTGCGCCATGATGCTCATCAACTGCGGCATCGTCCGGATCGTCTGCGAGCGCCGCTACCACGACGGGGCCGAGAGCGAGGCGATGCTGAAGGCGGCCGGGGTCGCGCTCGAGTTCGTGCGCGACGAGATCGAGAAATACGACAAGCAGTGAGGTAATGCCGTGAACGTCGCCCTCCTCTCCATCGACATCCAGATGAACTACTTCCCCGGGGGCTCCCTCGAGCTCGAGCGCCCGCTCGAGGCGGCCCGCGCCGCGGCCAGGCTCATCGCGGCCTTCCGCGAGCGCGGCCTCCCCGTCGTCCACATCCACCACGTCTCGGGCGTCGAGAAGACGGGTATCGTCAGCCCGATCCCCGAGAAGTCGCGGATCCACGAGCTCGTCGCGCCCCTGCCCGGCGAGATCGTCCTGCCCAAGGGCCACATCAACTCCTTCCGCGGCACCGGCCTCGAGGCCCTGCTCCGCGCGCGGATGGTCGACCGCCTCGTCGTGATGGGCATGATGACGAACATGTGCGTCGAGGCCGCGGCGCGGCAGGCCGTCGACCTGGGCTTCGACTGCACGGTGGCCGCGGACGCCTGCGCCGCCCGCGCCTGGAGCTGGGGCGGCCGCGCCGTGGACGCCGCCGACGCCCACGCGGCGGCCCTCGCCGCCATCGAGTTCGGCTACGCCAAGGTCCGCCTGGCGGACGAGATCGTTGCTTCCCTGGAAGGCTGACATGCTCAAGATCGCGTACGTGGGCGGCGGGAGCCGCGGCTGGGCCCGCAAGCTCATGGTCGACCTCGCGCTCTGCCCCGAGCTCTCGGGAGAGGTCGCGTTGTACGACATCGATATGGCCTCGGCCAGGGCCAACGAGGAATTCGGCGCCTGGGTCCAGTCGCGGCCCCAGGCGGTCTCGCGCTGGTCCTATCGCGCGGAGCCCGAGCTCGGCGCGGCCCTCCGGGGGGCCGACTTCGTGGTCATCTCGATCCAGCCGGGCAGCCTCGAGTGCATGGGCGCCGAGATAGCCGCGGCCGAGCGGCGCGGACTGTATTTCCCCGTGGGCGACACGGCCGGGGCCACGGGCCTCGTGCGGGGCCTGCGCGCCGCCGCGGCCTACGAGGGCCTCGCGCGCGCCATCGCCTCGGAGTGCCCGCGAGCCTGGGTCATCAACTACACGAACCCCATGACGATCTGCACGAGGACCCTCACGCGCGTCGAGCCCTCCCTCCGGGCCTTCGGCTGCTGCCACGAGGTCTTCGGCACCCAGGCCCACCTCGCCAAGGTGGCCGCCGCCGAGCTCGGCCTGACCGCCCCGCCCCCCCGCTCCGAGATCGCGGTCAACGTCCTGGGGATCAACCACTTCACCTTCGTCGACCGCGCCTCCTACCGGGGAGAGGACCTCCTGGCCCTCCTCCCCGGCTACATAGAGAGGACCGGCGGCCGGCGCGAGCGCGCGCGCGCGGAGGTGGAGGCTGCCGGGGACTGGTTCCAGGACCTCTGCCGGGTCAAGTGGGAGCTTTTTACGCGTTGGGCGATACTGCCGGCCGCGGGCGACCGCCACCTCGTCGAGTTCCTCCCCGGCTTCACCCGCTCTCCCGAGGAGCTGTTCCGCTGGGGCGTCATCCGCACCCCCGTGAGCTGGCGCGTCGCCCGCTGGGCCGAGGCCCCCGGCATAGCCGCGCGGACCATGGCCGGCGAGCTCCCCTTTCCCTTCGACGCCTCGGGGGAGGAGGGCGTGTCGCAGATGAAGGCCCTCCTCGGCCTGGGGGACCTCGTCACCAACGTCAACCTCGAGAACCGCGGGCAGATGCAGGGCCTGCCCCTGGGCGCGGTGGTCGAGACGAACGCGCGCTTCGCCCGCGGACGCGTCGAGCCAATCGCCGCCGGCCGCCTGCCTCCCGGCCCCGCCGAGATCGTCGCGCGCCACGCGGCGAACCAGGAGGCGATCGTCGAGGCGGTCCTCGCGAAGGACCTCGACCTCGCCTTCTCGGCCTTCTACAACGATCCCGCGAACAGCCTGCCGGTGGACGAGTCCTGGGCCCTCTTCAAGGAGCTGCTCTCCTTCAGCGCGCCCTGGCTCCCGGGCTGGAAGCTCCCCTAAGGCCGGAGCGCTCCGGCGAGGGGCTCGGGGAGCCCTGGCGCTCGCCGCTCACCGCTCCGCGCGCCGCCGGGGCCTAGGCTCCCTGGAAGAGGAGCCAGGAGGCGAGGATCCTCGCCGTGGACCAGAGCCCCGCGGCCTCCCCGGCCGCGGTCAGGGCGAGGGCCAGGGCGACGAGGAGCCGCGCTCTCGGCGGCCGCCTCGGCGCGGCCTCGGGGCCGCTCGCGGCCGCCCCGCTTCCGGCGGCGCCGCGGCCGCGGAGGGCCGGCGAGGCGACGAGGGCGGCTGCCGCGGTCCAGAGGGCCGAGCCCGCGAGCCGGAGGAGCCCCGGCCGGGAGCCGAGCGCGCCCTGGAGGGCGAAGCCGGCCCGGGCGGCGAGGGAGCTCAGGAGCCCGAGCCTGCCGAGGGCCATGAAGGCGCCGAGGGCGACGAGGAAGAGGCCCGAGCCGATCCGCAGGCCCGAGCCGTGGCGCTTGAGCCAGGACATGAGGGGCGTTAGGCGCTCGAAGAAGAGCCCGACCGCGAGGAAGGGGAGGGCCAGGCCGAGGGAGTAGGCCCCGAGGAGGGCCGCCGAGCGGAGGGCGTTCCCCTCGCCCGAGGCGAAGAGGAGGACCGAGGCGAGGATGGGCCCCACGCAGGGAGACCATCCCGCCGCGAAGGCCAGGCCGAGGAGGAAGGCTCCCGCGTGGCCCCCGCCGCCCGCCTTCGGGTGGAAGCGGGCCTCGAGGTTCAGGACCTTCGCGAAGTCGAAGACGATGTTGAGCCCGAGGAGGGCGACGAGGATCCCGGCAGCGGCGTTCAGGGCCGCCGGGAGGCCGCCCAAGATGCTCCTCGCCCCCGAGAGGACGAGGCTCAGGGCCACGAAGACCAGGGTGAAGCCCGCGGCGAAGGCCGCCGTCCGCGAGGCTATCCTCGCCCGTCCCGCCCCCGAGCGTATGCCCGCGAGGCTCTCCCCGGATACGAAGGAGAGGTAGCCGGGGATGAGGGGGAGGACGCAGGGCGAGAGGAAGGAGAGGAGGCCGGCCCCGAAGGCCGCGCCCAGGGCCGGGGCCGTCATCGGGAGGCGAGCTCCGCGAAGAAGGCCAGGACCTCGGGCGTGGCGTACTCGCGGCCGCCGACCGTGTAGGCGATGATGCGGCCGTCCTTGCCGACGATGTAGGTCGTCGGGATGGACCTGACCCCGTAGGTCCCCCCGGCCCTGCTCTTGGGATCGAGGTAGACGGGCAGGCGGTAGCCGCTCTGGGCGACGAAGTCGGCCACGGTCTGGCGGCTCTCTCCCAGACTCAGGGCGACGAGGGCGAAGTCCTTGTCCTTGGTCTTCTCCCAGAGGGTCTGGATGTCGGGCATCTCGGCCCGGCAGGGCGGGCACCAGGTGGCCCAGAAGTTGAGGAGGACTGCCTTGCCCTTGAGGTCGGAGAGCTTGGACTTCTTCCCGTCCAGGCCCTCGAGCTCGATCTCGGGAGCCGCGAGGGGGGTGGAGTAGACCTGGAAGCCGAGGGCGGCGAGGCGCTCGGCGTACCAGGGCTTGGCGGCGGGGGCGGCGGCCAGTCCGAGGGGGAGGGCCAGGAGGGCGAGGGCGAGGTGGAGCGTTCCGGGACGATGGCGCACGGCGGTTCTCCTCGGGATGGAATATCTAGAAAATACTATATTCCATCCGCGGGCTCAACCGGAAAAGGCCGGCTCAGGCTTGCCCCGCCGGGCTCCGCGGGTATATCCTCCGCCGCGACCGGAGGATAGCAGCATGATCTTCGATTCCATCGCCAACCGCCCCCTCTATCGCGGCCTCGGGGCCGACCTCGACCTGGCCCTGGACGCCCTCGCCGCGCTCGCGGCCGAGTACGCCTCCTCCTCCGGCGCGGGCTTCGAGTCGGGGAAGAAGATCGTCCTCGCCGAGGACGGGCGGGGCCCACGGGTCTGGTATACCCTCCAGGAGTACCGGACCAAGGGAAGCTCCGACTGCGTCCTCGAGGCCCACCGCGCCCACCTCGACATCCATCTCTACCTCGCCGGCCAGGACGGGATCGGCATCGCCCGGACCTCCGCCCGTCGCGTCACGGCGGCCTACGACGCCGAGAAGGACTGCAGCCTCCACGAGCCGCCCGAGGGGATGCCGATCCTCGTCGCCGGCCCGGGGGACTTCCTCGTCTGCTTCCCCGACGACGCCCACATGCCCATGGTCGCCGGGAAGGGCCGGGAAGGGCCGGTGCGGAAGGCCATCTGCAAGATCCGCCTCTAGCGGCCGGGGCCCGACTCTTCCCTTCGGCCCGCGCCGCGGAGTATATTCTGGAGACATACCCAGCCAAGGAGAGCCCATGAGCATATCGAGCCTGCGCCGCCGCTTCCAAGAGGAGGAGGACGAGGAGCCCAAGAAGCAGGCCAAGCCCGAGGAGGCCCTCGCCGAGCGCTTCCTGAAGACCAGGACCATCCTCCTCGCCGGGGAGATCGACAAGGACCAGGGCGAGAAGGTCATCCGCCAGCTCCTCCTCCTCGAGGGGCTCTCGGCCTCCAAGCCCATCAACCTCCTCATCGACTCCCCCGGCGGCGACGTCGACGCGGGCTTCGCCATCTTCGACATGATCCGCTTCGTCAAGCCGCCGGTGAGGATCCTCGGCATGGGCCTCGTCGCGAGCGCCGCCGCCCTGGTCCTCATCGCGGTGCCCAAGGAGCGGCGCTTCGGCCTGCCCAACTCCCACTACCTCATCCACCAGCCCCTCTCCGGCATCCGGGGCGTGGCCACCGAGATCGAGATCCACGCGCGCGAGCTCGAGAAGACCCGCGAGCGCATCAACAAGATCATCGCGGCCGAGACCGGCCAGAGCCTCGAGCGCATCCAGAAGGACACCGACCGCGACTACTGGATGAACGCCGAGGAGGCCCTCGCCTACGGCCTGATCTCCAAGATCGGCGCCGGCAGGTCGGATCTCGGGCTATGACCAAGGAGGAGCTGGCCGCCCGCCTCCCCGGGGCCTTCCCCGGCCTTCCCGAGGAGGCCGCGCGAGGCCTGCCCGTCTACCGGGGCAAGGTCCGCGACGTGGTCCGGGGCGAGAAGGCCCTCCTCCTCGTCGCGAGCGACCGGCTCTCGGCCTTCGACCGCGTCCTCTCCCTCCTGCCCTGCAAGGGCGAGGTCCTCGCCCGGATCTCGGCCTGGTGGTTCGAGCGCACGGCCGATATCGTGCCGAACCACCTCCTCCCCGGCGGCTCCCCCCGCGAGCTCCCCGGCACGGGCCGGGCCACCCTGGTCCGCCGGGCCGAGATGCTCCCGGTCGAGGTCGTGGTCCGCGGCTACCTGGCCGGCTCGGCCTGGCGCGACTACGCGGCCGGCCGCCCCATCTCCGGCATACGCCTTCCCGAGGGCCTCGAGCGCAACGAGAAGTTCCCCGTCCCCCTGGTGACTCCCTCGATCAAGATGCAGGAGGGCCACGACCAGCCCATCTCCGGGGCCGAGCTCGTGGAGCGGGGCGTGGTGGAGGCCCGGCTCTGGGCCGAGGTCGAGAAGGCCGCCCTGGCCCTCTTCCGCCGGGGCCAGGAGCTCGTCGCGCGGAACGGCCTCATCCTCGTCGACACGAAGTACGAGTTCGGCCTCGTCGAGGGCAAGCTCATCCTCGCCGACGAGATCCACAGCCCCGACTCCAGCCGCTACTGGTACGCCGAATCCTACCGCCGCCGGCTCGAGGCGGGGGAGGAGCAGCGCGAGCTCGACAAGGAGCCCTTCCGCCGTTGGCTCCTCGAGCGGGGCTTCGCGGGCGAGGGCGAGCCGCCCGCCATACCCGACCCGGTCCGCCTCGAGACGGCCTGGCGCTACGTCCAGGCCTACGAGGCCATCACCGGCGAGGATTTCGAGCCCCGGGGCGCAGGCCCTCAAGCGGAAACCGCGGCTCTCGCGCGTATCATCTCCGAGCGCCTCGCCTAAGCCCGACTTCCCGCGGGGCGCCGCGGAGGTTTCCATGCGCCCCTCCCTCTCCCTCCTCTTCCTCGCCGCCTCGGCAAGCTGCCTCTGCGCCTCGCGCTGCTCGGGCTTCGGCCCCGGCCGGGAGGAGGCGAGCCTCTCCCTCCTCTCCTACAACGTCCATAACCTCTTCAACGCGGTCGACGAGGGCTCGGAGTATCCCGAGTTCAGCCTGGCCTCCGGCCGCTGGGACGAGGCTCGCTACCGCTCCCGCCTGGCCGCGGTCGGCAAGGCCGTCGGGGCCGCCCTGCCCGAGGGGCGCTGGCCCGACATCCTCTGCCTCGAGGAGGTTGAGAACGAGGCAGTCCTCCGCGACCTGGCGGCTGGGCCCCTCAAGGCTGGGGCCTACCGCTACCTCGGCATGGCCCCAGCCCCCGGCTCGCCCGTCAACTGCGGCATCCTCTCCTCCCGGCCCCTGGCCGGGCTCAAGGCCCATTGCCTGGCTTCCGGGATCCCGGGGCGGGCGGTCGAGGGCCGCTGCCTCCTCGAGGCGAGGGTCGAGGCCGGGGGGACGAGCCTGATCCTGTTCGTCCTGCACTGGAAGTCCAAGCTCGGCGGGGCCGAGGCCAGCGAGGCCCTGCGGCGCGAGGCCGCCGCCCTCCTGGCCGAGCGGGTCGGCCTCGCCCTCGACGCCGACCCGGGGGCCCTCGTCCTGGCCTGCGGCGACTTCAACGAGGGCCCGGACGAGTACCTCCGGGTCGGCCGCCGCTACCCGACCGCCCTCCTGCCCCAGCCCGAGGCCGGTCCCGGCCCCGGCGGGCCGCGGATCCTCGTGACCTTCGAGGCCGCCTGCGCGGGCCGCGCCAGCGGGGGCGAGCCCGTCCTCTACAGCCCCTGGGCCGAGGGCTCGGGCTACAGCTACTCGTACCAGGGCGGCCGCGAGCGCATCGACGGCTTCCTCCTCTCGGCGGGCCTCGTCGACGGGCGGGGCCTCGACTTCCGCGGCTTCTCGGCGGTCGACGCGGCCTTCCTCCTGGACGCCGAGGGGAATCCCCTCGCCTGGTCTCCCTCGGTCCCGGGCGGCTACTCCGACCACCTCCCCATACTCCTCCTCCTTCAGGGCGAGGGGCGCTGAGGCCGGCCTAGCGGGAGCGGCGCGGGCCCGAGTTCCGCTCCCAGAAGAGCCCCTCCTCGTAGCCTTGGATGCGGCGGTCGGCCTCGGCGAGCTCGAGGCGGCGCAGGGCGGCGAGGCAGTGCTCGGGGTCGGCCTCGATCCCCACGAAGCGCCGCCCGAGCTTCTTGGCGACGACCGCCGTCGTGCCCGAGCCGAGGAAGGGATCGAGGACGAGGTCGCCGGGCCGCGAGGAGGCGAGGAGGAGCTTGGCCAGGAGCTTCTCGGGCTTCTGGGTCGGGTGGCTCGTGTTCTCCGGCATGGACCAGAAGGGCACGACGAGGTCGGTCCAGAGGTTCGAGGCGGCGGTGTCGCGCAACTTTCCATCGGGGCCATCGCCCCAGTCCTTGGGACCGCCCGCGCCGTCCCGGTAGGGGGCCCGCACGCGCCGGCGCAGCCGCACCGCCGCCGCGTCGAAGCGGTACTCGCCGGAGACCGTCGCGAACCAGATATCCTCGTGGGCCCCTTTCCAGTTGCGCGCCGCCGCGCGGCCCTTCTCCCGCTCCCAGGTTATGCGATTCCGCAGGACGAGGCGGCGCCCCAGGGCCCGCTGCATCGCCGCCCCGCCCCGCCAGTCGCAGCAGGCGTAGACGCTCGCGCCGGGCTTGAGCAGGGGCAGGCAGGCCTCGAGCCAGGAGGCCGTGTACTCCTCGTAGTCCTCGTCGCTCATGCGCGAGCCCGAGCGCGAGCCGAAGGCCTTGTCGAGGTTGTAGGGCGGGTCGGCGACGAGGAGGTCGACCGAGGCGGGCGCCAGGCGGGGCAGGACGGCGAGGCAGTCGCCGGCTATCACGAGGCCCGAGCCGGGACCGGCCTCGGCGCCGGGAGCGGCCGGCCCCGGCCCGGGGAGGGCGATGGCCCCCGAGCCCGAGCCCAGCTCGAGGGCGGCCTCGAGGGCCGGCGAGAGCCGGGCGCGGTCCTCCGCGGAGAGGCGGAGGCTGCGGTTCCGGGGCGAGGGGGGGGCCTGCATGGGGGCGATGCTACCCTTGCCGCGCGGCTGCCGCAAGCCGAAGGAGGGGCAGTCAATCTCCCGTTTTTTTATTTGACAGGTCTTGGAACTAGTGGTATGCCTGTAATACAGGCATACCGGATATGGATAAAGCGCGCGTCATCATGAAAGCCTTGGAAGAGCGCAGGCTCGTCGTGGGCGGGCATGTCTTCCTCACCGATCCTTCCATCTCGGAGGCGATGGCCTCTTTCGGCTACGACTTCATCTGGATCGACGCCGAGCATGGCCCCTTCGACAAGGAAAAGCTCCTCGCCCACGTCGTCGCCGCCAACGGGGCGGGGGCGGCCGCGATCGTGCGGGTCGCGAGCAACGATGCGGCGGTCATCAAGCCGGTGCTCGAGATGGGGGTCGACGGCATCATCGTGCCCATGGTCTGCTCCAGGCTCGAGGCCGAGCGTGCCGTCGCCGCCTGCCGCTACCCGCCCGAGGGCATCCGGGGTTTCGGGCCCCGGCGCGCCAACCGCTACGGCATGATCCCCCTGGACGAATACCTCCGCGGGGCGGAGGCCTCGCTGCTCCGGATCGTGCAGATCGAGCATGTCGACGCCGTCCGCGACCTGGAGGGCATACTCGAGGTGGAGGGCCTCTCCGCGGTCATCATCGGCCCGAACGACCTCTCGGCCTCGATCGGCAAGCTCGGCCAGCTCCGCCATCCCGAGGTCGCCGCGCTCTGCGAGCGCATCGTGCGGCTCTGCAAGCTCCGCGGCAAGCCCTGCGGCGTGTCCGTCGGTCCGGGCGACCGGGACTGGATCTCGTACTGGCTGGAGCTGGGCGTCGACTTCATCTCCTGCGGCGACGATATCAGCTTCCTCGCCGAGGGCGCCGCCCGGACGATCGGCTTCATCAGGGAAGGCGCGAGGTAGCCGCGTTGGAGGGGATAAGCTATTCCGTGACCCGCTCCTGCCTGTACGAGCAGGTCGCGGACAGCCTCGAGCGCTCCATCATCGCCGCGGGCGGGGCCGAGCCGGGGGCGGCCGAGGAGAAGCTCCCCTCGGAGAACGAGCTCACCAAGAGCTTCGGCGTGAGCCGCACGGTCGTGCGCGAGGCCCTCAAGCTCCTCAAGGAGCGGGGCCTCATCGAGCTCAGGACCGGCGACGGCGCCTACGTCACCCGCCCGAGCGGCGAGGCCATCTCCAGCGTCGTCAACCGCATCGTCCTCCTGGACAACATCTCGCTCGACGCGGTGCACGAGATGCGCGTCGTCCTGGAGACCGCCTCGGCCCGCTTCGCCTCCCTTCGGGCAACGGACGAGGAGCTCGCGACCTTGGACGCCATGCTCGAGCGGATGCGGGAGCACAAGGACGACATACCCGTGCGGATCCGGCTCGACATCGGGTTCCACGTCGCCATCGCCGGGATGAGCGGCAATCCCCTGCTGTGGAAATTCGTGGAGACCATGACGACCCAGCTCCGCGACTTCATCGGCAAGGGCGTCGCGAAGCCCGGGAGCGGCGAGGACATGCTCCTCCGCCACGCGGCCATCGTCGCGTCGCTCCGCAGCCGCGACCCGGAGATAGCGGCCGCGACGATGCGGGAGCACCTCGAGGTCTCGAGGCAGAACATTCGGGCGGTCCTCGAAGCCGGCCAAGCGTCGCCGGACGGGGGAGCCCCAGGGAAGGGAAACGACCGGGCCTGACCCCTCGGGCCAGTCACCGGATCGCGCGCTACCATCGAAGGAGGATCTTGCGATGAAGAAGCTGCTGATCGTCGCGCTGGCGATGTCCCTCGCGGGCGCCGCCCTGTTCGCCAAGCCCGTGGAGCTCGTGTACACCATGACCGCGGTCCCGACCGACGCCCACGCCGGCGCGATGCGCGTCTTCAAGGAGACGGTCGAGCGGGTCTCCGGCGGCGAGATCAAGGTCCTCGCCTACGACTCCGCCTCCCTGTTCAAGCAGGAGCAGGAAGTCTCCGCGGTCAGGTCCGGCCAGGCCGACATGACCGCCACCGCCGCGCCCTGGCTCACCGACGGCTCGCCCTGGCTCTCGATGTTCACCGCCGGCTACATGTTCAAGAGCTACGATCACATGACCAAGGTCATGAACGGCGAGATCGGCAAGGCCGCCTTCGAGCGGGTCGCCAAGGAGCAGGGGATCCGCCCCCTCGGCGCCCAGTACCTCGGCACGAGGCAGATCAACCTGGTCAAGGACATGCCCGTCAAGACGCCCGCCGACCTGAAGGGCGTGAAGCTGCGGATGCCCAACTCCGAGTCCTGGCTCTTCCTCGGCACGGCCCTCGGCGCCAACCCCACCCCCGTCTCCTTCTCGGAGCTCTACATGGCCCTGCAGACGAAGACGGTCGACGGCCAGGACAATCCCCTGCCGAGCGACAAGAACGCCAAGTTCTACGAGGTGACCAAGTCCATCACCATCACCAACCACATCGTCGACTCCGTCTGGCCGGCCATCAACGAGGCGAAGTGGCAGTCCCTGACCGCCCAGCAGAAGGCCTGGGTCATGGAGGGCGTGAAGGCGGGGATCAAGTACTGCGACGAGACCAACCTCAAGGCCGAGGCCGAGCTCGTCGAGTTCTTCAAGGGCGCCGGGCTCAAGATCTACTACGCCGACATCGACGCCTTCAGCTCCCACGTCCTGAAGCAGTACCTCGACTCGAAGTTCGCCAAGACCTGGGACATGGACCTGTTCAAGAAGGTGCAGGCCGCGGCCAAGTAAGGCGGCCGAGCCGCATGCGCCGAGGCCGCGGGCGCGGGCCGGGAAGGCCGCGCGCCCGCGCCCGGCCGAGGCGCGCGCAAGGAGCGAGCATGAAGAAGACTCTGTTGTTGCTTAGGGACCTCGTCGAGCTGTACCTTCCGGCTGCCTCGTTCCTGGTCATGTTCGCGGCCTTCATCCTGCAGGTGTTCACCCGCTACGCGCTGAACCATCCCGTCACCTGGACGAGCGACGCTATCGTCATCGGCTTCGTCTGGACCGTCCTCCTGGGCGCCTGCTACGCGATGCGCAACCGGCGCCACGTGAAGTTCACCCTGATCTACGAGAAGCTCCCGCCCCGGGCCGCCGCCTGGACGCGGCTCGCCGGGAACCTCGTCATCGCCCTCACCTTCGCCCTCCTCGTGCTGCCCTCCGTCCGCTACTCCCTCTTCCTCAAATTCCAGAAGACCCCCGTGTTCCGGGTGCCCTATGCCTACGTCTTCATCCCCTTCGCCTACTTCGCCGCCTCCATCGTCGGCTACACCCTCTCCGAGCTCGCGGAGGACCTCCGCGTCATCGCCGGGAAGCTGCCCGACAGCGCCGACCACGCCAAGGGAGGGCTGCCCTCATGAGCCCGGCCCTCCTCGCCGCCTTAGTCGTCTTCGTCCTGGTTTTCATCCTGCGCATGCCCATAGCCCTGGGCATGATCTCATCGGCCGTCGCCTACTTCCTCGTCAAGGGCGGTGATCTGAGCCTGGTGATCAACCAGGTCGTCAACACCTACTACACCAACTACGTCATCATAGCCGTGCCCCTGTTCATCTTCACCGCCAACGTCATGAACTCGGGCAAGGTCACGGACATGATCTTCAAGTTCGCGAACGCCGTCTGCGGCCGCATGCGCGGGGCCCTGGCCCACGTGAACATCCTCGCCTCGCTTATCTTCTCCGGGATGACCGGCTCGGCCATCGCGGACGCGGCGGGACTCGGGAAGATCGAGATAGCCGCGATGCGCGACGCCGGCTTCGACGACGAGACCTCCTGCGCGATCACCGCGGCTTCGGCGACGATCGGGCCCATCTTCCCGCCGAGCATCCCCCTGGTGATCTACGCGATGCTCTCGGGCACCTCGGTAGGCGCCCTGTTCATGGGCGGCATGATTCCGGCCGTACTCCTCGCCATCGCCCTCATGATCTACGTGATCGTCATCTCGAGGATCAGGAACTACCCGCGCGGCGCGAGGTTCGGCCTCGGGGCCTTCCTCGCCATGACCCTCAAGGCCCTGCCCGCCCTCCTGACGCCGGTCCTCCTCCTCCTGGGCATCTACACCGGGGTCATGACGCCCACCGAGGCCGGGGCCGTCGCCGGCCTCTACGCGATCCTCGTCTCGGTCCTCGCGTACAGGGCCATGGGCCTCGCGGACTTCTGGAAGCTCGTGAGGGACACGGTCCAGGACGTCGGCTCGACGAGCATCATGATCGGCGCGGCGGCGATAATCTCCTACATCGTGGCCCGCGAGCAGGTCGCGAACCAGCTCGGGGCCTGGATCCTGTCCATCTCCGCCGACAGGAACTTCTTCCTCCTCATGGTCAACGTGGTCATCCTGGTCCTCGGCATGTTCATCGACACCTCGACCATCCAGCTCGTCTTCGTGCCCATCATGCTGCCCGTGGCCAGGGCGCTGGGCATCGACCTGGTGCACTTCGGCCTCGTGGTCACCTTCAACATGATGATCGGCCTCTCGACCCCGCCCTTCGGGATGCTCCTGTTCATCACCTCCGCGATCTCAGGCACCTCCCTGAAGGGGATCATGCGCGAGATCCTCTGGCCGATCGCCGCGATGATCGCCGTCCTCGCGGCCATCACCTACTTCCCCGACACGGTGCTCTTCCTGCCCCGGCTGGCGGGCTTCCTGAAATGACGGACTCGGATACCGATAGGAGAACGACGCGATGAGCGACAAGGAATACCGCGGCTGCTGGCCGACGATGATCACGCCCTTCACCGACGGCGACAAGGTCGATTTCAAGGCCCTGCGCGCGATCGTCGACCAGTACGTCGCCTGGGGCTGCGAGGGCATCTTCGCCGTCTGCCAATCGAGCGAGATGTTCCTCCTCAGCCGGCAGGAGAAGCTCGACATCGCGCGGGCCGTCAAGGACGCGGCGGCCGGCCGGGTCAAGGTGATCGCCTCGGGGCATACCGAGGACGAGCCCGCCGCCCAGGTCGAAGGCCTCGGCGCCATGGCCGAGACCGGGGTCGACGCCGTCGTCCTCGTGTCCAACCGCCTCGCGAAGGAGGCCGAGGGCGAGGAGGTCTTCCGCCGGAGCGCCGACGCGATCTTCTCGCAGCTGCCCGGGGTGACCTTCGGCATGTACGAGTGCCCCTATCCCTACCGGCGCCTCCTGACGACGGAGTTCCTCGCCGACTGCGCGAGGAGCGGCCGCATGGTCTTCCTGAAGGACGTCAGCTGCTCGCGGCCCGTCCTCGAGGAGCGCATCGCCGCCGTCCGCGGCAGCGGGCTCTCGATCTTCAACGCGAACACCGCCACCCTCCTCGACTCCCTCGTCGCGGGGGCGGACGGCTACAACGGGGTCATGGCCAACTTCCATCTCGACCTCTACGTCTGGATGTACCGCAATTTCCGCGAAAGGCCCGAGGAGGCCCGGCGGGTGAGCGACTTCCTGACCGTCGCCGCGGTGATCGAGGCCCGGGCCTACCCGGTGAGCGCCAAGTACCACTTCGGCCTGACGGGGATCCCGATGTCGCTCCGGACCAGGGTCAAGGATCCCGCCCTCCTCAACGAGAACGCCCGGCTCGAGGTCGAGAGCCTCGTCCGCATGGAGCGCGGGCTGCGGGCCGAGCTGGGCCTCGCCGGCTAGAGTCGCCCCCCGGCGGGCGAGGCCCCGCCCGCGCCCCCGGGGCGGGGCCTCGCGCCTAGGCGGGGATCCCGCACGCGCCTTGGCTTTCCGCTCCGCTTTGCATTATGCTTATCCGGATATGGCCGAAGCCAAGCCCCTCATCGTCCAGAGCGACCTCAGCCTCCTGCTCGACGTCCACGCCGAGCTCTTCGAGGAGGCGCGCTCGGCCATAGGGGCCTTCGCCGCCCTCGAGAAGAGCCCCGAGCACCTCCACACCTACCGGATCTCCCCCCTCTCGCTGTGGAACGCCTCGAGCGCGGGCCTGGCGAGCGCCGACGTGGAGGCGGCCCTCGAGCGCTACGGGCGCTACGAGCTGCCGCGCGATGTGCGCTTCATCGTGCGGGACACCATGTCCCGCTTCGGCCGCCTCACCCTGCGCGCGCGGGAGGCCGACGGGGGCTCCCTCCTCCTGGTATGCTCCGATCCCGAGGCCGAGCGGGAGCTCGGGGCCTCGAAGAAGCTCGAGAAGTGGCTCGCCCCGGCCCCGGGCGGCTTCGCCGTGCGCCTGGTCGACCGGGGCACGGTCAAGCGCGAGCTCCTGCGCCTCGGCTGGCCGGTCAAGGACGAGGCCCCTCTCGCCCCCGGCGACCCCCTCGAGCTCTCCCTCCTGCCCGAGCGCCGCTCCGGGGGCGCGTTCGGATTGCGGCCCTACCAGTCCGACGCCCTCGCCGCCTTCCTCGGCGGCGGCCTGCCCGGCTCGGGCTACGGCATCGTGGTACTGCCCTGCGGCGCGGGCAAGACGATAGTCGGCATGGCCGCGATGGCCGCCATCGGGCGCAAGACCCTCATCGTGACGACCAACGTGGCGGCGGTCCACCAGTGGATGGACGAGCTCGCCGACAAGACCGACCTGCCCGCGGACGCGATAGGCGAATACACCGGCGCCGAGAAGACCGTGCGCCCCGTCACGGTCGCGACCTACCAGATACTCACCTGGCGGCCGGACAAGGAGTCGGACTTCCCCCACTTCGAGCTCTTCCGCCGCGAGAAGTGGGGCCTCATCGTCTACGACGAGGTCCACCTCCTGCCCGCCCCCGTGTTCCGCGTCGTGGCCGAGATCCAGGCCGTGCGCCGCCTGGGCCTGACGGCCACGCTGGTGCGCGAGGACGGCCGGGAGGAGGACGCCTTCAGCCTCATCGGCCCCAAGCGCTACGACGTGCCCTGGAAGGACCTCGAGCGCAAGGGCTTCATCGCCGAGGCCTACTGCCGCGAGATCCGCATCCCCCTGCCCGAGGCCGAGCACCTGCGCTACTCCGTGGCCGAGCCGCGCGAGAAGCACCGCCTCGCCGCCGAGGGCGGGGCCAAGTACGAGGCCGTGAAGGAGATCGTCGCGAACCATCCCGACGAGCCGGTCCTCGTCATCGGGCAGTTCCTCGACCAGCTCGGGCGGATCGCGAAGGAGCTCGACGCCCCCCTCATCACGGGCCGCACGCCCAACCCCGAGCGCGAGCGGATCTACGCCGACTTCCGCGCGGGCCGGGCGCGCGTGATCGTCGTGTCCAAGGTGGCCAACTTCGCCATCGACCTGCCCGACGCCTCGGTGGCGATCCAGGTCTCGGGCTCCTTCGGCTCGAGGCAGGAGGAGGCCCAGCGCCTCGGCCGCATCCTCCGCCCGAAGGCGCGCAACTCCTTCTTCTACTCCCTCGTCTCCCGCTACACGGTCGAGGAGGAGTTCGCGGCCAACCGGCGCAAGTTCCTCATCGAGCAGGGCTACCGCTACCTCATCGAGGCCTGGGAATGAGCGAGGCCCGCGCGCTCTCCCGGGCCGCGCCGCCCCGCGCCCCGACCCAGGCCGACTGGTCCGACGCCCTCCTGACCTCCGGCTCGGAGGCCCTGATCGGCGCGGTGCGGAACTACCTCGGGCCGGTCAAGACGCCCTACGACAAGCGGGAGCTCGTGCGCCGCCTCGAGGCCTTCCTTCGCAGGGAGGAGACGAGGGCCTCCCTCCTCGGCCTCCTCGACGGGCTCGACGCCCGGATCCTGGGCACGAGCCTCGCGGTCGGGCCCCTCCCCGAGCCCGAGCTCAAGGAGCTCTTCCTCGGCGAGCTCCCCCTCTTCGAGCTCGGCCTGCGGCTTTCCAACCTCCTCGACCGGCTCCTGCTGTTCCGCTACGCCGAGGGCGGCCGCCGCCTCGTCGCGGTGAACCCCCTCCTCGCCGGGGAGCTCGCCGCCCGCCTGGCCGACCCCGCCTGGGTCTTCGGCGTCCCGGGGGCGAGGGGGAGGGCGGCCGACGAGGGCCGCGCCTGCGGGGCTCCCGCCGCCGTGGCCCTCTTCTCCTTCCTCTTCCACGCGCCCGCCTCGATCCGCAAGGGAGGGGGCCTCACGAAGCGGGCCTCGGAGCGGGCGGGAGCCCTCTTCCGCGGGCTCTTCCCGGGCGAAGCCCGGGAGGAGGCCCTCGGCTCCCTCGCCCGGGCCCTCGCCCGGATCGGGGCGCTGCGCTCGGAGGGGGAGCTCTGGGCCGCGGACCGGGCCGCCTTCGCTTCCCTCCTCGAGGAGTGGGGCGAGGAGCTGCCCTTCCTCCTCGCGGCGGCCTTGGCCAGGTCCCTCGAGCTCTCGCGGGGAGGGGGAGCCGCGGCCGGGGCGGCCGCGGGCCTTCGCGAGGAGGGCGGGGGAGGGGAAGAGGCGGGAGAGGAGGCCGGAGCGGGGCTGGCGGCGGCCGAGGCCCTCGCGCGGCTCCTCTCCCATGCCCTCTCCTCCCTGCCCGAGGGCTTCGCCTTCCCGCGGCCGGCCCTGGCGCGCTGGCTCAGGGTGGCGGCGAGGCTCGAGGGAAGGCCAGAGCTCCTGGGCGATCCCTACCTCGCCATCGCCGCCCTCGAGAGCCTGGGCCTCCTCTCGGCCCTGCCCTCGGCCGAAGGCGGGGCGGCCCTCGTCTCGCGGCTGGGGGCCCGGAGCGACGCGGCCTCGCCGGGCGTATCATCGCCGGGCGAATCATCGCCGGGCGTATCATCGCCGGGCGTATCATCGCCGCGGCTCGTGGCCGAGGGGGATCACGCCCTCCACCTCATGCCCGAGGCCGCCCTGGCCGATCGCCTCCTGGTCGGCTGCGCCGCGAGGCCGGTCGCCCTGGGCAAGGTCTGGAGCTTCGAGCTGGACCGCGAGACCGCCCGCGCCGCCTTCGCCTCGGGGCTCGTGGCGGCGGAGATCCGCTCCCGGCTCGAGGGGATGGCGGCCAGGCCCCTGCCCCAGAGCCTGGCCTTCTCCCTCGCGGCCTGGGAGGAGGAGTACCGCTCGCTCCGCCTGTACCGCGGCCTCGTCCTCGTCGCCGACGAGCGGCAGCGGCCCCTCGTCGAGCAGGGCATCGGCTCGGGGGCCCTGCCCGCGGAGCGGCTGGCGGCCGGGGTCTACTTCCTCTCGGCCGAGGGGCCCGAGGAAGCGGCGGCCCAGCTCCGCCGGGCGGGCATCGAGCCCCCGCCCGAGGTCCTCCACGCCGCGGTCGCCGCGCCGCGCCGCGCTCCCCGGCCGCGGCGCCCGGGCTCTCTCGACGCTGACGCGGCGCCGGGCCGCGCCGTACCGTTTCCCTTCGCGGCCGAAGGCCGCGGTGGCGGCTCTTCCCCGGCCGCGCAGCCCCTCGATCCCGAGCCGAGGCTCGCCGAGCTCCGGGGCATCCTCGCCTCCTCGGGCCGCGCCACCGAGGAGGCCAAGGAGCTGGGCGAGCGCATCGGGCGCAGGCTCGTCCTCACGGCCGAGCAGATCGCCCGCTCCGATCCCCGGCCGGAGCGGATGGAGGCGGGCGGCCTGGATTACCTGGGCAAGGTGCGGGTCGTCGAGCGCTCGCTGCGGAGCCCCGGCGACCGGCTCGAGGTGCTCTACCGCCTCCCCGGCGAGGAGCCCTCGCGGGTCCTCCTCAGGCCGGTGAGGCTCGACAAGACCGACAAGGGGCTCGTCCTCGAGGCCGAGGATCTCGGCACGGGCGGCCCCGCCCGCGTGCCCTTGGGCGCCGTCAGCACGGTGCGGAGGGTGCGCGCATCCCTATTCGGAGAAGAAGCATGAAGAAGCTAGACGACCAAGGATTCCAAGGCCAGCTCAAGCTGGCGGTGCTCATCGACGCCGACAACACCCAGGCCTCCATCATCGACGGCCTCCTCGCGGAGGTGGCCAAGTACGGGGTCGCGAGCGTCAAGCGCATCTACGGCGACTGGACGAGCACGAACCTGCGCTCCTGGAAGGACAAGCTCCTCGAGTTCGCCATCCAGCCCGTGCAGCAGTTCTCCTACACGACGGGCAAGAACTCCACCGACAGCGCGATGATCATCGACGCGATGGACCTGCTCTACACCGAGAACCTCGACGGCTACTGCATCGTGTCGAGCGACTCGGACTTCACGCGCATCGCCATGCGCCTGCGCGAGGACGGCAAGCTGGTGCTCGGCTTCGGCCAGCGCAAGACCCCCAAGCCCTTCGTGGCGGCCTGCGACAAGTTCATCTACACCGAGATCCTGCGCGAGCCGGAGGAGGAGCGCGAGAGCCGCGGCGACCGCGAGGCCCCGCCCAAGGCCGCGGCGGACATCAAGCTCGACCGCAAGGCGGCCAACCTCCTGCGCGCGGCCGTGGAGGACGCGGCCGACGAGTTCGGCTACGCCTACCTCGGCTCGGTCGGCACCTACATCATGAACCGGCAGCCCGAGTTCGACCCGCGCAACTACGGCTACCGCAAGCTCGGCGACCTGATCAAGGCCTCGGGCCTCTTCGACATCGACGAGCGCGAGAGCCCCATGGGGCAGGGCAAGCAGATCTTCATCCGCACCAAGGCAAAGGGGCGTTAGGCGAACGATGATCGAGTACCGCCGCGCCGGCCCGGCCGACGCCGCGGCGCTGGCCGGCCTCAGGCTCGAGTTCATGCGCCTTATCAAGGACCTGGGCCCCGAGGAGGAGCTCGCCTGGCGCGCCGAGCTCGTCGGGCTCTTCTCCAGCGAGCTCTCCTCGGGCTCCCTGCGCGCCTGGGTCGCCGTGGAGGGGGGGCGGGTCGTGGGGGCGAGCGGCCTCGCCGTCGGGCCCGGCCGGGCGGCCCCCGGCTCGGGCGAGATCCTGAACATGTACACCGTCCCCGAGCTCCGGGGGCGGGGCATCGGGACGGCCCTCCTCGGCCTGGCCCTCGGCGAGGCCCGCGCCCTGGGCCTGGGCCGCCTCCGCCTCCAGCCCACCGACTCCGGCCGCCCCCTCTACGAGCGCGCGGGCTTCCGCGACGAGGGGCGCGGCATGGTCCTCGATCTGACGCGTTAGGCGCCGAAGATCCTCCCCGCGTTCCCGGCCCCGATGCGCCCGAGCTCCTCGGCCAGGGGCTTCCCGGGCTCGGCCTTGCGCTTGAGCTCGATGGCGAACTGGTTCATCGAGAAGTGGTTGAAGGCCCACAGCGGGACGCCCGCGCGCCGCGGCGCGGCGGCGAGGAGATCGGCCAACGCGTCTCGATAGGCCTCGAAGAGCCCGCCGCGGCGCAGCTCCCCCAGGCCCGAGATCCACAGGGTCGCCCCGAGGGCCCGGGCCGCGCGGAAGGCGAGGCCGGCCATGGCGCACTGGCTTTCCGCGAGGAGGGACTCGAGGCGGCCGCGCCGGTCGGAGCCCCGGGGGCCGGCCAGGGCGAGGAGGCGGCGCAGCTCGGCGGTCTTGGGCGTGTGCACCGGGGTCTTGTTGAGGATGAGGACCTCGCGGCGGAAGTCGATCCCGAGCTCGCGGCTAAACCAGCCCTCGGCGAGCCTGCCCGACTGGCCCACGAGGTAGCGGTTGTTCCGCGCGAGCTGCTCGTTCTTGCCGGGATTGTCCCCGACGAGGACAAAGCGGATCGTGTCGGCCTTCGAGATATCGTCGAGGGCCCGGTTGTAGACGATGGAGGTCTCGACCCGGTAGTCCTCGTAGCCGAGCTCGGCCCGGAGCTCCTCCTGCAGGGCGGGGAGGTAGGGATGAGCTGCGGACCAGGCGGCGACGAGGGCCCGGAACTCCCCGCGGATAGCGTCGAGGGCGGCGTAGGCTCGTGCTCGCATGGGCGACAGGATGCACGGATGGGGAGTTGAGCGCAATAGGAGAATCTATCTTGCTAAGCTAAATTATCGATGATAAAGTATTTCGCCTGGTCGTAATCGGAATATGGGAGATGGCTATAATTAAAAACGCGCTTATGCTGCTCCTCGGCGTCATAACCTCTTCCTTTGCCTTCGGTCTCGAAATGGACATGGAGCTGTATCTCTCGGGTGGCGCCGCCCTGGCCTCGGGAGCCTTCTCCGACGCGACCCGCGCCCGCTACGAGCTCCTCGGGCCGGAGGAGGGCGCCTCCTCTAGCTCTCGCCCGGCCTTCGTCGCCGGCGGGGGCCTCGCCGCCTTTTTCCCCATACGAGATCGCCTATCCTTCCGCGCGGGCCTCGACCTGGGCCGCTGGGGCCTCGCCCTGTCGGGGGAGGACGAGGAGGGCGAGGACTTCGCGGCCTCGGAATTCGGCTGCCTCGCGCTCGCCCTGCAGGCGGATCTCTGCGCGACCTTCCGGGCAGGGCCCGGGAGCCTCAGGCCCTCGGCAGGCCTCTTCGCCGCCCTGCTCCTCTCGGACTACTCCTTCGAGGAGAGCCTCTCGGGGATCGAGAGCTCGATCAGCCTCGAGCCCGCCTCGGCCGACCGCCTCTTCTGGGGACTCGGACTCGGCCTTTCCTACCTCTATCGCCTGGGCCCGGGCCGGCTCGGCCTGGGCCTCCGCGGCGAGCTCGGGCTCTCGCCCCTGGCCTCGGGCGAGGGCGCGGTCGGCGACGAGGTCAGCTATCCCCTGCGGGCCCTCCTCCGAGCCTCGTACGAGCTCCACTTAGGCGGAGGGCGGCGCTGATGCGCCTCTCCAGCGCGGTCCTCCTGCTCTCGGCGACGCTCCTCGCCTCCTGCTCCCCCTTCCTGCGGAGCGTTTCCCCCGCCGGTCCCGCGGTCCTCCATACGGGCTTCAACGGCAAATTCGAATACGAGGTGGACCTCGGCGAGGAGCCCAAGGACCTGTACTTCGTCTTCACCAACACGAACCTCGACTACTCGGCGGCCTCCTACCCCGCGCTCGGCTCCATCAGCGTGGAGGGGATCGAGCTCGCGGCGCCGGGGGCCCAGGCGGCCCCCGCCTCGGCCCCCGAGGGCAGCCGGACCCGGGGCCTCGACGCCTACCGCCTCGATCCCTTCGCAAGCCGCCGGGCGCCCTCGGCGGGGGCCCTCGCGGCCTCGCGGGCCGCCGCGGCCCGCTTCGATGTCGAGGGCGGAACCGGCAGCTTCCGCAGCATCTCGGACGCCGAGGCCATGGGATTCTTCGACGACGAGGCGACCTGCCGCAAGGTCGTCGCGAGCGTGCCGGTGGCCGACGGCTCCACGCGCACGCTCAACATCTGGGTGGCGGACGACTGCTGGGCGGGATCAGGCGAGAAGAAGCACGAGGTCAGCCAGGCCATGGTCGAGGCCCTCGCGGACGAGTTCCTGGCCCCCGGCCCGGCCAACGACATCTACGACTGGGTCACCTCCGTCCTCGGACCCGAGTGGGGCCCCAGTTCCTACGCGGACCTCGTCGGCTTCGACGGGGAGATCACCATCCTCCTCTCCGATATCGAGCGGGACGACGCCGACGACGGCGGCATCGTCGGCTACTTCTGGGCCGGCAACAGCATCCGGGCCGGCTACGAGGCCGATTCGAACGAGCGCGTCATGTTCGTCGTCGACGCGGTGATGTACGCCAACCCCGATCCCGCCGGCCTCGGCCTCGACGCGCCGGGCTACGTCGGCGGCGCCTGGTCCCCGGCCTCGTATTGGGCCGAGGAGACCTTCTCCACCCTCGCCCACGAGTTCCAGCACATGATCCACTTCTACCAGAAGGGGATCGTCGCCCGGGGCGACGGGCGGAGCGCCGAGGTCTGGATCGACGAGATGTGCTCGATGCTCGTCGAGGACCTCGTGGCGGAGAAGCTCGGCATACCCGGCCCTCGGGGGGTCGCCGGGTCCGAGCCGGGCGCGGGCGCGGCCGGAAACCGGGAAGGCCGCATCCCCCTGTTCAACCTGTACATGACCAACGGCCTCACGAAGACCTCGAACTACGGGATACTCGACTATTCCTTCTCCTATGCCTTCGGGGCTTGGCTCGCCCGCAACTACGGGGGCGCCGGCTTCGTGCGGCGCCTCGTCCGCTCGCCCTACCGCGACGAGCTCGGCCTGCTCGAGGCCGTCGAGGCCGCCTCGGGGCGGGAGGAGAGCATGCGCGGCCTCCTCGGCCGCTGGGGCGTCGCCGTCCTCGCCTCGAGCAGGAGCGGCATGCCCCCGGGCTATCGGCTGAACGAGGGGGCCTGGTTCGCCTCGAGCGCGGGCGGCGTCGCCTTCAATCTGGGCTCCATCGACTTCTTCAACTACAGCTACGACTACGGGGGCACGATCTACGACGGGCCCCGGATCTACGGCCCCTCGAGCCCCCTGCCGATCAGGACCCAGCCCAAGGCCTCGAACGTCTACTACCTCGCGGGCAGGGGCCTGACCGGGAAGCGGAGCTGGACCATCGAGACCCCCGAGGGCGTCGTCTTCAGCGCCTACGCGGCCGAGGCCGATTGAGCGGAAGAGGGATGACCGAGCTTAATCCCCGCAGGGGATCGTTGATACTCTCAAGGAGGGCAGTCATGAGGAAATGGTCGATCGCGTTGGTCGCGCTCGCCGCGTTCGCCGGCCTCTCGTTGGCCGGGTGCATGATCGGCGACGACGGGAAGGCTTACTTGGCGTATTAGTGGTATACGGACGACACAGTCGATTCCTTGTATGACGAGAACCCCTCGACCCCGGACGATGTCTACAGCACGGAGTACTTCGCTACGGGCGAGGGGACATTCTACGTAGAGTACTCAACGGCGTCGATATCCAGCAATCTGTGGTTCTATTACAAGATCGAGAAGGAGGAGGGCAAGCTCTTCAAGGACGGGGCGGACGCCTACTTCGCCATCGGCCTCACCGCCGACGGCCCGGAGCTGTACAAGTCCGACGATCCCCTGTTCAGCGTCTCCGGCGCGGCTCCTGAGACGCTCGCCGTCGCGCGCGGGGACGCGGCCGGCGGAACGCGAGGCCCGACCCTCGGCACCAAGGAGCTGGTCTCCGGCGGCTATCGCCTGACCATCAGCTACGGCGCCATGGAGTGAGGCCGGGGCGCCCTTGGCGCCGGGCGCGGCTTGCCGGTATCATCGGCCCATGCCGCATGGAGACCAGCATCGCCCCGCGCCCCTTTCCCGGGCCCTCCTCGCCGCCGCCTGCGCCCTGAGCCTCCTGGCGGCCTGCTCCCGGCCTGCGCCGGCCCAGGCTGCCCCTCCGCCGGGGGCGGCCGGGCCTCGGGCGGCCCCGGACGCCGCCGACCCGCGGCTCGGCCGGGCCTTCGCGGCCATCGAGGCGGCGGGCGCCGACGCGGCCCTCGAGCCCCTTTTCCCCCCCGCGGAGCGCGAGGCCCTGCGCGGCCTGATCGAGGCGGGCCGCGGCCGCTTCCTCGAGCTCCTCGCGGCGGCGGAGGCCGACCGCGCGGCCGACCCGGAGCTCCTGCGCCGCGTGGACAAGAGTCCCGGCGGCGCGTTGGGCGAAACGTATGAGCCCGGCGACCTCGCGGGCCTGGACGGCGTGGGCCTGTCGGTCTCGCGGCCCGGCCACCGCCTGCGCCGCCCGGCCCTCGAGGCGCTCGTGGCCATGGACGCGGCCGCCCGCGCCGAGGGGATCGTCCTCCTGGTCTCCTCGAGCTACCGCTCCTACGCCTACCAGCGGGAGGTCTTCGCGCGCAACGTCGCCCAGGACGGCCTTCCGCGGGCCCGCCTCCTCTCCGCCGAGCCCGGCCGCTCCCAGCACCAGCTCGGGACCGCGGCCGACTTCGGCTCCATCGACGACTCCTTCGCCGAGACCCGGGCGGGCCGCTGGCTGGCGGGCAACGCGCGGCGCTTCGGCTTCTCGGCCTCCTATCCGAAGGGCATGGAGGATCTCACGGGCTACCTCTGGGAGAGCTGGCACTACCGCTACGTCGGCGCGGCCGCCGCGGCCCTCGAGGCGGAGTTCTTCGGCGGGACGCAGGCGAGGATGCTGGCGTTCTTGGAGAAGTATTGATTTGGAAAAAGGGGGCGCGGGGGAGAAACCTTCGCGGAAGGTTGCTCCCCCGCTCGGTTCCTACTTCTTCACCGCGTCGCGCATGCTCCGGGTGGTCTCGAGCTTGAAGCCCTCGGACATCTTGTCGACGACGGCCTTGAAGCTCTTCTCGCTCCCGAAGCCGTAGTCGACGAGGACGTTCGACTCGATCTGCTCGAAGCCCATGTTGCCGATCTCGTACTCGCAGAAGACGTTGCCGAGGTAGACGGTCGAGACCACGTCCTTGTAGTCGGCGGTCATGAGCTCGGGCTCGTGGTGGAAGCGTATGGCCGCGACGAGGGGCTCGGGGAAGTTCCACTTCTCGGCGATGCGGGCGCCGATCTCGGCGTGGTTCATGCCGCCGGCGATGTCCTCGAAGGTGTCGGAGGGGATGCCCTTGTCCTTGCAGAAGCCGCGGATCTTGTCCAGGAGGTCGGGGTGGACCGTGGAGAAGACGATCTTGCCCATGTCGTGGAGCATGCCGCCGACGTAGGAGTCGTCCGAGAGGCCCTTGACCCCGGGCCGGAAGTTCTTGGCGATGTTGTAGGCGTAGTAGGCGCAGCGGTAGGAGTGGTCCCAGAGCTTCTTCTTCTCGGCGTCGCCGTCGCCCGAGCCGAGGATCTGGAAGGTGCCGTAGGAGTACAGGAGGTTGCGGATGCCGCGCAGGCCCACCATCTTCACGGCGTCGACGATGTTGTCCACCTTCTTGGACATCATGAAGGCGGCGGAGTTGACGAGCTTGAGGAGGTCGGCGGTCAGGGCCGGGTCGGTGGAGATGGAGCGGGCGATGTCCACCATCTGGCTGTCGGGGTTGCCGATCAGGCGCTGGATCTGGACGATGTTCTCGGGGAACTGGGGCAGGCTCGTGATCGACTTGACGATCTCGTCGGTGAGCATGGACAGGGACTCGATCTTGGTGGCGGCCACGGGCACGGTGATGCGGGCCACGGTCTCGCCCGACTCGGCCCAGAGGTCGAAGCACTCCTCGTCGAGGCCGATCTTCTTGAGCATGAGCACGAGGATGACGAGCCCGAGGCCCGCGCCCTCGGAGGCGTCGAGGACCTGGGACATGGCCTCCTCGAGGCTCGTGTACTTGCGCGAGCGCGCGAGCTTGTCGTGGATCCGGACGTACTCCTTGCGGGTGATCTCGACGTTGTTCCGCACCTCGAGGACGATGTTGGCGCCCTTGGCCTGGAAGATGATCTTGATGTAGTAGCCCTTCTCCTTCTGCTTCTGCAGGTACCAGGCGATGTTGTCCATGGTGTCCTGCTTGAAGCCCTTCATGCCCTCCTCGTACTGCTCGGCGTCGTTGATGTCCAGGCCCCGCGACTCGAAGTACACGCGCTTGGTGTTGGCCTTCTTGGCGTTGACCGCCAGCTCGCGGAGGCAGTAGACGAGGTAGTCCTTGAGCTTCTTCTGGCCGAGCTCGGAGAGGAAGACGTCGAGGACCTCCTCCATGTAGACCTCGATGTCGTGGGGGAGGGTGTAGGTGAGTATGTTGAGGGGGATGGCGTTGTGCGCCGCCTTCTTGATCTTGGCGACGTCGACGACGAGCTCGCTAGCCGGCATGGATACCTCTCACTTTCTTCGATTCAGGCCTTATTAATGAACCAATAATAGCCTCTCGGCCCCGGCTTATCAACCATGCTCCGCGGCCCTATTGGTAGCTCTTCACCGTCTTGGCCATGCGCAGCAGCTCGCGCCGGACATGGGCGTTGAAGGAGTCCGAGGGGAAGTCCCCCCGGGCGTCGGGCCGGCCCGCGGCCATGCCCGAGAGGACCTCGAGGCCCTCGTCGATCGAGGAGACGGCCCAGACGTGGAAGCTCCCCGCCGCGACCGCCTCCTGGACGGCCCGCGAGAGGGTGAGGTTGACGACGTTCCGCCGGGGGATCATGACGCCCTGGGTGCCGGTGAGCCCCGCCTGGAGGCAGACCCGGTAGAAGCCCTCGATCTTCTCGTTGACGCCCCCGACCGGCTGGACCTGGCCGACCTGGTTCATGGAGCCGGTGACGGCTATGTCCTGCCGCAGGGGTATGCCGGCGATGGCGGAGAGGAGGGCGTAGACCGCGGTGGAGGAGGCGGAGTCGCCCTCGACCGCGGTGTAGGACTGCTCGAAGCAGATCGAGGCGGTGACGGCGAGGGGGAAGTCCCGGGCGTAGCGGCTGCGGACGAAGCCCTCGACGATGAGGACGGCCTTGTCGTAGATCTCGCCGGAGAGGCCGGACTCGCCCTCGATGTTGATGACCCCGCCCTCGCCGGGGCTCACCTGTGCCGAGATGACGGCGGGCATGCCGAAGGCGTAGTAGCCGCGGTCGTGGACCGCGAGGCCGTTGATCCGGCCGGCCGCCTGGCCCGCGACCTGGAGGATGATCTCGCCGGAGGCGATCATCTGGCCGAGCTTCTCCTCGGGGAGGTTGGCCAGGCGGGCGCGGGCCTCGACGGCGGCCCGCACGGAGGCGGCTCCGACGGCCGGGGCCCCCTCGAGGCGGGCCCGGTAGTCCGACTCGCGGAGGAGGTCGGCCACCATGCCGAAGCGGGTGGACAGGCGGTCGCGGTACTCGGCGATCCGGGCGCCCTGCTCGACCAGGGCGGCGAGGCCCTCGTCCGAGAGGGGCAGGAGGCCCTCGTCCTCGGCCACGCGGCGGGAGAAGGAGGCGTAGTCGGCCAGGGCCCGGTCGTCGAGGGGCATGGAGGAGTCGAACTCGGCGTGGACCTTGAAGAGCTTCTGGAAGTCGGGGTCGGCCTGGTAGAGGAGGTCGTAGCTCGACTCGCCCCCGATCATGAGGACCTTGACGTCGGTCCGGGCCGGCTCGGGCTTGAGCCAGCCCGGGTTGCCCAGGGGGCCCTCGCGGCCCTGGATCTCGGCGCGGCCGTCCTGGAGGGCGCGCTTGAGGCGCAGCCAGGCCTCCTCGTCGGCGAGGACGTCCTCGGCGCGCAGCACGAGGAAGCCCCCCGAGGCGCGGAAGAAGGAGCCGGCGCGGATGCGGAGGTAGGCGGCGCGCGCCTCGCCCTCGTCGCCGGGGGGCGTCTCGATGGAGCCGAAGAGGTTGGCGGCCGTGGGGTGGTTCTCGATGACGACGGGGGGGCGCTCGGCCCCCTCCCGGTCGACGACGAGGTTGGCCCCGTAGCGGGCGAGGGCCGGGCTCCGGCGGCGCCGGGGGCTCTCGCCCTCCTCGGGGGGGCGGAAGAGGTAGAGGTGCTCGAGCGCGTCCTTCTCGAGGGCGGCCAGCCAGGTTCCGACCTTCGGGTCGGGGCGCAGCTTGGGATCGGCCCACTTCTCGGCGAGGATGGCCGCCTCGATGGAGACCTGGGGCGAGAGGGACTGGTCGCGGAGCTCCTCGAGGCGGGCCTCGAGCTCGATGCGGCCCTTGCGCAGCTCGCCGAAGAGCCGCTTCATGCGCTCCATGTGGCCGTACCAGCGCCGGCGGAGCTCGTCGTAGGCCTCCTGGCCGAGGCGGCCGGCGGCGACCTCGGCCTGGAGGGCCTCGAAGCTCGTCTCCGCGGCCTCGCCCTCCTGCCCGGGGGCGGCCCCGGCGGCGGCCTTGGCCGTGAGGGGGAGGATGTCCATGGCGGCCGTCCCGCCCTCGCCCTCGACCTGGACGGCGCGGAAGCCGTCGGCGGCGAGCTCGGCCTCGAAGGCCGAGAGCAGGGCGTTCTCGCGCTCCTCGACGGCCGCGCTCGCCTCGGCCTCGGCCTTCTTCGCGGCCCCGCTCTCGGCCTGGAGCTTGACCAGGCGCTTGAGGGCCTCGACGAGGCGGTGGAGGTCGCGCTTGAACTCGCGGCCGCCCCCGGCGGGGAAGGAGAGGACGGCGGGCTCGAGGGGGGAGGAGAAGTTGTAGACGTAGACGAGGTCGCGGAGGCGCTCGGGGCAGGGCGGCTCCTCGGCGAGGACGCGGAGGGCCGCGGTGCGGCGGCCCGTGCCCGGGGCCCCGGAGACGAAGACGTTGTAGCCCTTGGCCCGGACCCGGATGCCCATGCGGAGGGCCTCGAGGGCCCGGGGCTGGCCGATCACGCCCCAGAAGGGGCCGGCCGGGGCGGCCGCGCCGGCGGCGGCCGCTGCCGCTGCTGCTGCCCGGGAGGGGGCGATGCCGAAGAGGACTTCCCCGGCGCCGAGCTCGAGCTTGCCTGCGTCCATGCTCACTCCGCGTGCTGCATGAGGACCGAGACGGGCACGATCTCGTAGCCCGCCCCGACGAGGGCGTCCACGAGGAGGGCCAGCTCGCGGAAGAGGTAGTCGTCGCGGCCGCCCTCGGCCACGCCGAGGCGGACGGGGATGATCGAGCCGGGCTTGACCTCGGCGAGGACCTTCTCGACGATGGCGTGGGCCCCGAGGTAGGAGCCGGGCATCGAGGCGGCGTCGGCGCGGCTCACCCAGTCGAGGGGGTCGACGTCGCGGCCGACGTAGGCGTAGCTCATGGAGGCCCCCGCCTCGAGGATGTCGGAGCTGACCGTGTAGTAGGGGGTGTGCCACAGGAGGGAGAGCTCCTTGCCCGTGGCCGCGAACCAGTCGTCCTCGGCCCGGGCCAGGCCCCGGCGGACGTAGTCCCGGTCGATGCGGAAGCGGGCGTCGGTGGGGTCCACGGCCGTGAAGAACATGGAGCCCACCTCGTGGCCCGAGCCCGCGATGAGGCGGGCCGCCCCGGGGCTCTGGCGGACGAAGTCGCCGTTGACGAAGAAGGTGGCCCCGACCCCGTAGTCCTTGAGCACCCCGAGGACCCCGACGAGGCCCTCGGCCGAGTCGAGGGCGTTGAAGGCGAGGGAGACCTCGCGGCGGCGGATGCGCGAGCCGTGGTCGAAGAGGCCGGGGGAGCGGGCCTGGTCCCGGTCGGGGAAGGGCGCGTAGGCCACGGGCGGGGGCGGGAAGAGGGAGCGGGTCCCGAGGGCCTTCACCGAGCGGACCATGACGGTGTTGCGGTAGGGGCCGGCGGCTATCGCGTCGAGGTAGACGCGGTGGGCCTCCGAGCTCGTCGCCGGCGGAAGGGGGGCGAAGGAGGCCGCGGCGTCCCAGGCCATGGCCGGGGCCTGGCCGCCGGCCTTGGGGACCGCGGGGGCCCGGCGGCGGTAGGCGAGGCCCCCCGCCAGGGCCAGGACGGAGCCGTCCTCGGCGCGGCCGTACTTCTCGGCCTGGGAGAGGGCGACCAGGCTCCGCGCCCCGGTCGAGAGGCTCACCGCCTCGATGAGCCTCGAGCCGGCCACGACGACGCGGTCGTCGGAGGCCCAGAGGGCGTGGAGGGCCCCGGGGGCCTTGATCTCGGAGCGGAGGGCCCAGTCGGCGTAGGAGCGGACGAGGACGCCGGCCTCCGTGACGACCGCCACCCTCGTCCCGTCGGGGGAGAGGACGAGCTCGCGGGCCCCCGCGGCCTCGAGCTCGGCCACGGCCGGCGCGAGGCCGATCAGGTCGGGATCGGGCGGGGCCTCGAGGCGGTAGGCGCCGGCGCGCCGCGAGCCGTTGCGGAGCGAGCCGGTGAGGACCGTGACCAGGCCCCCCGAGGGCCAGAGGATCTCGCGCACGACCGTGTCGCCCTGGAGGAAGAGGTAGGGCAGGGCGGAGATCCGGGGCTCGGAGCCGTAGTCGTCGGGGTCGAGGTAGAGGAGGAAGAGGCTGCGGCCGCCCTTGGCGAGGATCAGCCGCGAGCCGTCGGGCGAGACCCAGAAGGAGTCGAAGCTCGGGTCGAAGGGGAAGGGGGTCTTGCCGGCGAGGATGCCCATGCCGGCCGCGCCCCGGTAGAGGGCCTGGGTGAAGAACTCGGCGGGGAGGATGCGGAAGAGGGAGGAGCCGCGGAGGTAGAAGAGGGAGCCGTCGATCCCCCAGCGGACGTTCCTGATCCTGCCCGGGCCGATGCGCCGGTACTCCTCGTCGACGACCCTGCCCCCGGCCAGCTGCTCGACGCTGTAGTAGTAGAGCGAGCCGGCCTTGGCGTAGACGAAGCGCCGCGAGTCGGGGGACCAGCGGGCGGGGAAGTCCTCCATCGAGGACTCGAGCTTGGAGGCGACGACCGTCTCCGCGCCCTTGGCCACGTCGAAGAGGACCAGCCGCCCGTAGGCGGCCTGGGTCGGCACGACCGAGAGGAGGTAGGCCCCGTCCTGGCTGGCGGCCGAGGGCTGGAGGCGGCCGGCCCTGATCCCCGCCCCGCGGGCGAAGGCCGGGTAGCCCGGCACGGGGGCCAGGGAGCCGAGCTGGGCGTCGCTCCGGAAGAGGCCGAAGCGGTTCTGCACCTGGAGCCGGCGGCCGCCCTCGATGAGGGCTACGTGCTCGGGATAGGCCGTGAGCTGGGCGATGCCTCCCCCGGCCAGGTCGGCCTCGAGGAGGGTCGAGAAGGAGCCCTCTCCCGGCAGCTCGGCCTGGGCGCCGAAGAGGAGCTTGTCGCCCGCTCCGAGGTCGAGGCCGCCGAACTCGACCTCCCCGAAGGCCGCGGGGGCGAGGGCAATCGACGCGATCAGGGCCAGATGCACCGAGGTTCTTTTCATGCTTCGCTACCGTCCCGTATCATTGTCGGCAATACTGCCCATAATGTAAACCGCGGATCGGCGCGGGCCGGCGGGGCGGCATGCCTTCGGGGGGAGGAAACTCGGGCTTGGGCCCCGGGGAGCCTACTTGAGCGCGAAGAACAGGTCGCAGCAGTGGCTGCCCTTGACCTTGACGTGCTTCACGCGGCAGTTCCCCTCGGAGCCGGGATCGGTCTTGATGCTTCCCTGGGCGGCGTCGTAGCTGCGGACCCCGTCCCACTGGATGCAGGCGTAGCAGCGGCGCGTGCCGGCGTGAAGGATATCCTGCGACATCTCTGGCCTCCCGTTATCAGGGCTTTACCTGAGTATCGGGCGATTCGGGCCCCGCCATGAGGGGCCGCGGCGGGGGAGCGCCGGCCGGGGCCTTAGGCTCAGCCTCGGCGGCCGGCCAGGGCGACGCCGCGCACGAGCTCGGCCACCGCGTCCTCGTCGTTCGTGCGGCTGGCGACGTGGCGCGCCGCGGCCTTGACCGCGGGGATGGCGTTGGCCGGCGCCGAGCCGTGGCCCGCGGCGCGCACCATGCCGAGGTCGTTCATCGCGTCCCCGACCGCCATCACCCGCTCCATGGGGATGCCGAGGCTGGCCGACAGGCGCCCGAGGGCCTCGCCCTTGTCCACGCCGAGGGCGAGGACCTCGAGGAAGTAGGGCTTCGAGGTGAGGACGGCGGCGCGGCCGGCGAAGAGGGCCGACAGCTCCCGCCGGAGCCCCTCGATCCGCTCGGGCTCCCCGGGGACGACGAACTTGATCAGGCCGCGCGCGAAGAGGGCCTCCTCGTCCTCGAGGAGGATGGCCGGCTGGCCGGTGAGCTTCGAGTCCTCGAGGGCCCAGGGATTGGGCCGGTTTACGTGGATCAGGCCCTCCTCGTAGATCTGCCAGGGGAAGCCCCGCTCCTCGATGGCGCGGGCGGCCTCGGCGCAGAGCTCCGGGGCGAGCCGGCGCTCGTCGAGGATCCGGCCCGTCGCCGACTCGATGATCTCGGCCCCGTTCGAGCAGATCAGGTAGTCCTCGGGCCCCTCGAGCTCGAGGAGCCTGGCGTAGTGCCGCATGGAGTGGATATTCCGCCCCGAGGCGAGGACCACGCGGATCCCCGCCGCGCGCGCTTCGGCGAGGGCGGCGCGGTTGGCCTCGGAGACCGTCAGGTCGGTCCGGAGGAGGGTGTCGTCGAGGTCGAGGGCGATGAGCTCCACGGGCATGGGCCCTTATACCCCGGAATCGCCGCGAAGGTCGAGGACGCCTCGGCGGCGGCCGCCCTCCTCGGTCGCCGCGCCCAGCCTCCGCCAGAGCTCGTCCCGCTCGCCGGCCGGGACCCGATGCCAGGGAATGCCGCGGATCGCCCCCTCGAGGCCGGCCAGCTTCGAGCGGCAGACCTCGAAGCCGGCCGCGCGCAGGCGGATCGCCGCGCCGAGGGAGCCCGCCGCTGCCAGGGCCTCGCCGTCCGCGATGCCGGCGGCCTCGAGCTCGGCCGCGCAGACCGGGCCGATGTTGGCCAGCTCGCGCAGCCTCGTCATCGGGCCGCCTTCCAGGCCGGGAGGCGGCCCATCATCGCCTCGGCCGCCTTCCGCGCCTGGCCCGGGTCGAGGCCTTGGCTCCGCGCGACGAAGGCGGCGAGGGACTGGGCCTTCTCCTCGTAGGACTGCATCGAGCCGTCGGGCCGCGCGCAGTGGACGCAGTAGTCCTTGCTCCGGTCTCCGAGGGGGAAGTCGCCGTCTCCCTCCATGGGCATGCCGCAGGCGACGCAAAGCTTCATGGTCATCCTCCTTCGATACGGTCCCCGGTCGATACGAGCCCGAGGTAGTGCTCGACGAGCTCCCCGCCGCGGCGCTCCAGGACCAAGGCCCCCGGGGCGAAGAGCTCGCGGTTGGCGAGATAGTGGTGGACCAGGCCGATCCAGGTGTTGAACAGCAGGTGCACCGGCTGCCGCCTGATGGTCCCGGCCTCCATGCCCGCCTCCGCGGCGGCGGCGATGTGCCAGGAGAGGGTCGATTGGACCATGAGGAGGGAGAGGCGGGCGGCCTCGGGGAGGTGGCCGGCCTCGGTCAGGAGGGCTGCGTAGAAGCCCTCCACCTCGCGGAGCCCCGCGAGGTGGGCCTCGAGGCAGGCCCGGAGGCCCCTGCCCCCCGCGGAGAGCTCGTGGAGCCTGCGGCAGAGCCCTTCGCCGAAGTCCTCGATGACGGCGACGAGGAGCTCCTCCTGGCGGGGGAAGTGGAGGAAAAGGGTGCCGTGGGCCAGGCCCGCGGCCTGGGCGACGGCCGCGCTCCTCGTCGCCGCGATGCCGCGCTCCGCATAGAGGCTCCGCGCGCTCCGCAGGATCGTCTCCCTCGTCGCGGCCTTCTGCTGGGAGCGCTTTGTTCCTTGTATTATGACTGATTGCTCAGTGAGCATATGGTCAGTATCTCTACCACGGGCGCTTCTGTCAAGCGCCGCATCCGGAGGCTTCCCTCGAAGGGCCGCCCATTGTCCTGGGCCGGCCTTTCCCGCTATCCTCAGCCCCATGTCCGACGAAGGCCGCCCTCCCGAGACCGCCCGGGACGGGGATTCGACCCTGCTCCGCGAGGGCGGGAAACTCTCGGCCCTGACCATGGTGTCCCGGGTCCTCGGCCTCGTCCGCGAGATGACCAAGGCTGCTTTCATGGGCACGGGCCCCCTCGCCGAGGCCTTCACCGTCGCCTTCATCATCCCAAATTTCATGCGCCGCCTCTTCGCCGAGGGCTCGGTGACCGTGGCCTTCATCCCCACCTTCTCCGGCATCCTCGGCGAGAAGGACGAGGCCAAGACCCGCGAGTTCCTCTCGGCCACCTTCACGGTCCTCCTCGTCCTGGTCTGCGCGACGGTGGCCCTGGGCATGGCCGCCGCGCCCTGGATCACCTCCCTGGTCTTCTACGGCTCCGAGGCGGCGGAGACCGTCGTCCTGACGAGGATGATGTTCCCCTTCCTGGCCCTCGTCTCCGTGGCGGCCCTCCTCCAGGGCATCCTCAACTCGATCGGGGTCTTCGCGCCCTCGGGCCTCGGGCCCATCCTCTTCAACCTCTGCTTCATCGGCCTGCCCTACCTCGTCGGAGGCTGGACCGCCAACCCGGCCCGGGCCATGGCGATCGGCGTCCTGGCCGGGGGCCTCGCCCAGGCCCTCTGCCAGCTCCCGGCCGTCCTCCGGGCGGGCTACCGCTTCGGCTTCATCGGCCCGCGCAGGGCCCTGGCCAACCCGGGCATGCGGAAGGTCCTCTCCCTCGTCGCCCCGACCATCCTGGGCATGGCCGCCTACCAGCTCAACGACCTGGTCTGCACCTCCCTGGCCTCGAGCGTGCGGGCCGCGGCCGGCATCCAGTACTCGATCCGCCTCCAGGAGCTCATCCTCGGC
>JAKLFE010000029.1 GCA_022711355.1 Spirochaetota bacterium
GCATGCCGCGGGTCTTCTTCTTCTTCTTGAAGGGCAGCCAGATGTCCTCGATCTCGGTGAGGGTCTGGGCCTTGCGGAGGTTGCCGTAGAGCTCCTCCGTGAGCTTGCCCAGGGCGAAGATGCCCCGGACGACCTCGAGCCTGCGCTCCTCGAGGCCCTTGTAGGACTCGTATTTATGCGCCGAGTCGCGCACCTGCACCTCGTCGAGGCTGCCGGTGCGTTCCTTGCGGTAGCGGCTGATGAATGGTACGGTGCAGCCCTCGGCCACGAGGGAGACGACGGCGGACACCTGGGCGGTCTTGATGCCGAGCTCGGCGGCGACGCGGCCCATCACGGCCACCTCGTCCACCTTGAGCTCGTTCACGAAGGTCTCGGTCAATTCCATGGCGGCTACGGTACGGATTCCGCGGCGAAAAATCAATAGACCGCGGGAGAGCCCGGGCCGAAGGGGAAAGCCGAAAACTGTGCTTTGACATTATGGATATAATTGCTATAATTAGCCCAGCATAGCCAGGAAGGATAATGTCCAAGAACACGAAGAAAGTCCGGATCTTCTCGGCCCTCGAGGTGGCGAACCTCTGCGGCGTCGTCAACCAGACGGCCATCAACTGGATCCGCAACGGCTACCTCAAGGCCTTCACCACGCCGGGCGGCCAGTACCGCATCTACGCCGAGGACCTCACGCGCTTCCTCGACTCCCGGGGCATGCGCGTCCCCGCCGAGCTCGAGGAGCGCTTCCGCGAGGACGTGGACTGGAGCTCGGTCCTCGTCGTGGACGACGACGCCGAGCTCAACGACCTGCTCAAGCGCTGGTTCGAGCGCAAGCTGGCCTCCTTCACGATCCACCAGGCCTACGACGGCTTCGAGGCGGGCCGGCTCATAGCCGAGAAGCGCCCCGGCTTCGTCGTCCTCGACATAGACCTCCCGGGCCTCGACGGCCACGCGATCTGCCGCAAGATCAAGGAGGATCCCGGCTTCGGCAAGCCCTTCATCATCGCGATGACGGGCCTCGACCGCCCCGAGGAGGCCCAGGCCATGATCTCCGAGGGAGCCGACGCCTTCTTCGCCAAGCCCCTCGACTTCGACGCGGTCACGGGCGCCGTCTCCGAGCTCGCCTCCAAGGCGCGGGCCCGCGACGGCGTGGCCGATGCCTGAACGCCCCCTCGTCCTCCTGGTCGAGGACGAGGACTCCATACGGCTCAGCCTCAGGGACTATCTCCGCAAAAAAGGCTTCGAGGTCCTCGTCGCCTCGGACGGGGTGGGGGCTATAAAGCTCCTCCTCGACCACGAGGTCGGCTTCATCGTCTCCGACTACCGGATGGAGGTCTTCGGCGGCGACTACTGGGTGAAATTCCTCCGCAAATACTGCGCGGACAAGCGGATCCTCATCACCTCGGGCTTCCTCCACCCCGACTTCGAGGTGCCCTTCGAGGTCCTCTACAAGCCCTTCGACTACGGCGAGATAGCCGCCCGCATCCTCCCCGCCGAGGGGGGCTCCCCTGCCCCGGGTCCCCGCTAGGGAGGCCGAGGCGGCCTTCGGCGCCATCGTCGAGGGGATAGTGCAGGGCGTGGGCTTCCGCTACGCCGCGCTCCGCGAGGCGCGTCGCCTGGGCCTGCGGGGCTGGGTCCGCAACCTCGAGGACGGGAGCGTCGAGCTCCGCGCCGAGGGAGAGCGCGGGGCCTTGGCCGAATTCCGGGCCTGGCTCGACGAGGGGCCGGCGGGAGCCCGGGTCGACGCGGTGCGGGCGAGCCCCCGCCCGGTAGCCGGATTCGGGGATTTCGAGATCGAAACCTAGCCCCGCCGAACCCGGGCGGAAGCTCCGTTTGCGTTTTCGCCGACCCTGGGGTATTATTTGTGCCGATAATGAAAAGGGAAGAGTACAAACATCCGGGGGCAGCACATATGGCACCGCGCACTATCTCGGACTTCATCCATTCGCTCCCGAAGACCGAGATACACATACACGCCGAGGCGACGGTCAGCTTCGACAGCTACTTCGCCCTGAACCGCAAATACGGCATGGACCCCTCGCTCAAAGGCCCGGCCGACTTCCGCAAGCTCCTGGCCATGGACTCCCTCGGGGCCATGATCAAGAATTTCCTCTACCTCCAGACCCTCTTCCGCGCCCCGGAGGACTTCGCCCTCGTCGTGCCCGACGTCGAAGCCTACGCCCGCCGCAACAACGTCCGCTACATGGAGACCTTCGTCGCCCCCTCGATGGTCCTCAAGCAGGGCGGCATCGATTTCAAGGGCATACTCGATCCCCTCGTCGAGGGCTTCGACCGGCTCGCCTCCTCGGGGGGGCCCGACGTCCGCCTCATCGTCGACGTCTCCCGGACCTTCGGCCCCGAGAACGCCAAGCGCAACGTCGACCACGTCCTGCGCTACCTGGGCAACCGCAGCACCGACCGGGTCATCGGCATCGGCCTCGGCGGCTCCGAGGCGGGCAATCCCTGCGCCCCCTACAAGGCCGTCTTCGCGGCCGCCCGCGAGGCGGGCCTCCGCGTCGTGGCCCACGCGGGCGAGGAGGTCGGCCCCGAGTCCATCCGCGACGCGGTGGCCGAGCTCGGCGCCGAGCGCATCGGCCACGGCACCTCGGCCGTCCAGGACCCGGCCCTCATGGACCTGCTCGCCGAGCGGGCCATCCCCCTCGAGGTCTGCCCGGCCAGCAACGTGATCACCGGCAAGTACGTCCGCCGCTACGAGGAGCACCCCCTGCGGGCCTTCTTCGACCGCGGCATGCTCGTCACCCTCAACACCGACGACCCCGTCCTCTTCGAGGTCGAGCTCGACGAGGAGTTCCGCCGCGTCGCGGAGAAGCTGGCCTTCGACCGCGCCGGCATCGTCAAGCTCCTCGAGAACGGGATCCGCGCCACCTTCATGGACGAGGCGGGCAAGAAGGCCGCGCGCGAGCGCCTCGCCGCCGCCGCCAAGGCCCTCGCCTAGACCCGCCTTCCCCTTCGGCGCTACTGTTCCCTCCTCATGAAGACCGCGAAGCGCCCGGGGGGCCCGGCCCTCGGCTACCTCTGCATCGCCCTGGCGACCGTCCTCTTCAGCACCATGGAGATAGCCCTCAAGTCGGTGGCGGGGCGCTGGAGGCCCCTCCAGCTCAACTTCCTCCGCTTCCTCGTCGGCGGGATCTTCCTCCTCCCCTTCGCACTCCGCGCCCTGCGCAGGCGGGGCGCCCGGATCGAGGGCCGCGACCTGGGCTTCTTCGCTTTATCGGGCTTCGCCTGCGTCGTGGCGAGCATGACCCTCTACCAGCTCTCCATCCAATACTGCGCGGCCTCGATCGTGGCGGTCCTGTTCAGCTGCAACCCGGTCTTCACGATCCCCCTGGCCGCCGCATTCCTGAAGGAGCGCGTCAGGCCCTCCACCGCCGCCTCGATGGCCCTGAGCCTCGCGGGCATGGCCTCCATCCTGAATCCCCTCGGCTGGGGCGGGCCGGGGCCGGCCTCCGGCGGGGCCGGTGCGAGCGCGGCGGGCATAGCCCTCGTCCTCGGGGCCGCGGCCGCCTTCGCGGCCTACAGCGTCATGGGCAAGGCGCGGGGGCCGAGGCTCGGGGGCCTCGCCGTCACAGCCGGGAGCTTCCTCGCGGGCGGCGCCGAGCTCCTCGTCCTCATCCTCGCGAGCAGGCTTCCCCCGGTCGCGGCGGCCCTGCGGGCCGCCGGCCTCGCCTCCTTCGCCGCCATCCCCATCCTGGCCGGCCTCGACGCCGCCTCGGCCCCGATCTTCGCCTACATCGCCCTCGGGGTGACGGGGATCGGCTTCGCCTCCCACCTCACGGCGGTCGAGCTCAGCAGCGCGGCGACCGCCTCCCTCGTCTTCTACATAAAGCCCGCGCTGGCCTCGATCCTCGCCTACCTCATCCTGGGCGAGGCGATTGCCCCGGCCACGATCGCCGGAATCGGCCTCGTCGCCGCCGGCTCGGCCATCGCCTTCATCGGCGCGCGGCGCGCGGCCCGGCCTGCCTAGGCGAGCCGCCCGAAGCCCTCGCCTCCCGTCCCGCGACATTCGCCGGTGCGCGTACGAGCGCCCCGCGCGATTCGGCGCCGACAAAGGAAAAGCCCGGCTTAAGGCCGGGCTTTTCCTTTGTCGAGCGACCGACGGGAGTCGAACCCGCTTCACGAGCTTGGGAAGCTCGGGTAATACCGGTATACGACGGTCGCACTAGCATGTCCGCGAGCATCGCCGTACGATGCTCGCGCAGGCAGAACTATACCCGGCGGGGCTCGGGGGCGTCAAGATCGAGCCTGCCCGCCGCCATGGGGCGATTCACCCATTCTGAGGATGGGCTTCAGCCTTGCCAGCTCCGGGGAGGGGCCCTACACTGGAGCCCGTATTCCGAATGAAGAGAGGCAGCCATGCCCGATTGTCCGCACAGCGCCTTCCTCGCGGAGAGGAAGGCCCTCTTCGCCCAGGCGATCCGAATCCTCGCGCGGCGCTTCGACTACGTGTCGGTCCTCGGGACCGACGACGCCGGGGTCTCGTACCGGGCCCTCCGCGGCGAGACGAGCGCCGGCGAGCCCGCGTGGGTCCAGCGGGGCTTCGTCCTCCGCGCCCAGGCGGGCGGCCGCGTCGTCGAGACGGCCTTCAACGAGGGGCTCGAGAGGGGACCCGAGCGCCTCGCCGCCGAGGCCGGGGACCGGCTTGCCGCCCTCCTCGCCGCCAGCCCGGGCCAGAAGGAGTACCCGCCCCTCCCCGACGAACCGGCCTCCGCCGAGTTCCGCGGCGTCGTCGAGCGCCCCGGCCTCGAGGCCGATCCCGAGGAGGTCCTCCGGCGGCTCGCGGCCTTCCGCGACGCCCTCCTCGAGCGCCCCGACATCGTCGCGGCCTCGGCCTCGGCCGAGTTCGTCCGCGTGTCCCGCTTCTTCCTCTCGCCCCGCCGCGACCTCTTCCAGAGCTTCGAGTGGGGCCAGGCCTACTGCTTCGGGGTCGCGCGCCGGGGCGAGGCCGCCAAGACGAGCTACCGCGCCGCCTCCGGCCTGGCCGGCGCCGAGCTCCTCGACCGCATCGAGGCCGATATCCCCGGCCTGGCCGAGGAGCTCGCGGAGCTCCTCGGGGCGGGCAAGGTCGAGCCGGGCGAGTACGAGGTCGTCATGAGCCCCGACGTGGCGGGGGTCCTCGCCCACGAAGCCTTCGGCCACGGGGTCGAGGCCGACATGTTCGTAAAAAGGCGGGCCAAGGCCGCCGAGTATCTCGGCAAGCGGGTGGCGAGCGGGATCGTCGACATGTACGATGGGGCGGCCGGGGTCGCGCAGACCGGCTCCTTCCTCTTCGACGACGAGGGCAACCTCGGCACCAAGACCCTGGTCATCTCCAAGGGCATCCTCCAAGGCGGCTTCTCCGACGCCCTCTCCGCCCTCGAGCTCGGCGCCGCCCCGACGGGGAACGGCCGCCGCCAGGCCTACGACCACAAGGCCTACGCTCGCATGACGAACACCTACTTCGCGCCGGGCTCCGCGACCAAGGAGGAGATGCTGGCCTCGGTGAAGCGCGGCTGGCTCCTCGACCGCCTCAACTCGGGCATGGAGGACCCCAAGAACTGGGGCATCCAGCTCATCGTCCTCGTCGGCCGGGAGATCGTCGAGGGCAAGCTCACGGGCAGGATCGCCTCCCCGGTCTTCTGCTCGGGCTACGTGCCCGAGGTCCTGGGAGCCATCGACATGGTATCGGGGGACTTCGAGCTCACGGGCTCGGGGGCCTGCGGCAAGGGCCACAAGGAGTACGTGAAGGTCTCCTCGGGCGGTCCCTACGTCAAGACGAGGATGAGGCTCGGATGAAGCTAGCAGAGTTGAAGGAGGCCCTCGCCTCCCGCGCCGACCTGGCCGATTGGAGGATCTCGGAGACCCGAAGGAAGGGGGCCGAGTGCTACCTCATCGGGGATAGGCCCGACCTCGGCCGCTCGATCGAGGCGCGGGACTGCCAGGTCACCGTCTACGTCGACCAAGGCGGAGGCGAGACGAGGAGCCGCGGCAGCGCCTCGGCCGCGGTCCATCCCACGATGGGCGGCCGCGAGCTCGCCGCCCTCCTCGATCGCGCGGCCTTCGCCGCCTCGAAGTCGCGCAACCCCTGGTACCCGATCCCGGGGCCCGCGCCGGCCTCCTTCGCGCCGCCCGCCTCCGGCTTCGAGGGCCGGGCCCCGGAAGCCTGGTCGGCCGAGCTCCTCGCCGCCCTCTACCGCGCCGAGGGGCGCGCCGGCGCGGCCCGCGTCAATTCCCTCGAGCTCTTCCTCACTAGGTCCGAGCGGCGGGTGCTCAACTCCCGCGGCGTCGACGCGGCCTGGACCTCCTGGTCCGGCACGGTCGAGCTGACCGTCGAGGCCGAGGGGAGCGCCGGGGAAGTCGAGCTGACCGACTGGCTCCGCTTCTCCGAGCCCGACCTGGCCCGGCTCGAGGCCGAGATGGCAGGCCGCCTCGAAGCGGTCCGGGACCGGGCCGCCGCCGCCCCCCTGCCCGCCCTCGCCGGCCTGCCCCTGGTCCTCGCCAAGTCCGAGGCCGAGGCCATCCTGCGCTGGTTCTTCGGCAACCTCGACGCGGCCCGAGCCTACTCCAAGGCCTCGCCCCTCGTCCTCGGCCAGTCGCTCCACGGCGCCGAGGCGCGGGAGGGCGAGTACGACCGGCTCGACATCCGGGCCGAGCCCGGCCTGCCCGGCGCCCCGGCCTCCGCGCCCTACGACGCCGAGGGCTTTCCCCTCGCGAGCCTGGGCTGCGCCGAGGGCGGGGTGGCGCGGGCCTTCCACGGGGCGCCGCGCTACGCCCACTACCTCGGCCTCCCGCCAGCCGGGGCGCACGCCCTCTTCTCGGTCGGCCCCGGCTCGATCCCGGCGGCCGAGCTCCGCTCCGCGCCGGGCCTCGAGGTGGCCTACTTCTCCGACTTCGACGTGGACCTCGACTCCGGGGACTTCGGCGGCGAGATCAGGCTGGCCTACTGGAACGACGGCTCGAGGCGGATCCCCGTCACGGGCGGCTCGGTCACGGGGAGCCTCTTCGAGAACCGGGGCCTCCTCCGCCTCTCGCGCGAGACCGCCCTGGCCGAGACGATGCGCGGCCCCGAGGCGATACTCCTGCCCCGGGTCTCGGTCACCGCCGCGAAGTGACCGGACGCGCGCCATCATGAAAAAGGGCCGCCCAGCTGGGCGGCCCTTCGTATATGTTACGCCGACCTAGGAGGCCGGTGCGTCGCGACTTTAGGCCACGTAGCTTTCCAGGAGCTCGGCGCGGTTGGGCTGCTGGAGCCGGCGCAGGGCGTTCTTCTCGATCTGGCGGATCCGCTCCTTGGTCAGGTGGAAGCGGTCCCCGATCTCCTTGAGGCTCATCGCTCGGCGCCCGTTCAGCCCGAAGCGGAACTCGACCACCTCGCGCTCCTTGTCGGAGAGGGTGCGGAGGACCGCGTTTATGTCCTCCTTGAGGTTCTGGTCGACGACGTAGTCCTCGGGGGCCACGTAGGTGCTGTTCTCGACGAAATCGCCCACGACGGAGGAGTCGCGCTCGTCGAAGACGGGGGTCTCGAGGCTGACGAGCTCCCGGCTCACGGCCACGATGTCGGCCACGTGCTCGGGCGCCATCTCGAGCAGGCGCGCGATCTCCCGGATCTCCTCGTCCTCGGTCATGACTCCCTCGATCATCTTGCGGGCCTTCTCGATCTGCACGAGCTCGTTGGCCCGGTTCAGGGGGAGGCGGATCATGCGGGACTTCTCGCAGATCGCCTTGAGGATGGCCTGGCGGATCCACCAGACGGCGTAGGAGATGAAGTGGTAGCCCTTGTCGACGTCGTAGCGCTCGATGGCGTTGATCAGGCCGATGTTGCCCTCGGAGATGAGGTCGGCGAGGGGCAGGCCCTGGTTCTGGTACTTCTTGGCCACGTTGACGACGAAGCGGAGGTTGCCCTTCACGAGCATGTCGCGGGCATGGCCGTCTCCGGCAGCGGCGGCGCGGGCGTATCGGTCTTCTTCCTCGCGGCTGAGGAGGGGGATGCGGTTGATCTCCTTGAGGTACATCGAGAGGACGTTCTCGTCGCAGGAGCTGGTCTCGTTAAGGCAACTGCTGTTCTTGGCCATGTGAGCCTCCGTAACGCCAATACTTAAGCAATCGCCGTGCCAAGGATGTCTATTTACATCGCTAATAATTAAACAATCGCGTATGTCCTTATAAAGAAAGGCTCAAAATCTATAGGTCAGAGCAAGGTAGCTTCCTGTTGTCTCGTAGCAAAACGCCGCAGATGGATAAAAAGACTTGCAAAATGACAAAAATATCCAATGAAGTGGCAGAAAGCCGGATCAGGGCCCTGCCCCGCGTGTCATTTCGAAACAGTACGGCCCCAGGGCCTGGTTTCTGTATCGAATCTACTCACAAGCAAGCTCGCCCAGGCCCGCCGTGCGCCCGCAGCACTGCCGGAAGGGCAGGCCCGAGCCGCAGGGGCAGCGCTCCTCGCCGCAGAGGGCCGCTTTTCGCCGGAAATCGACGCGGAGGAGCTGCCGAGCCGACTCGCCGCCCAAGCCGAAGGAGGGGAAGTCGATCCGCGCGCCGCGGAAGCGGGAGAGCTTGGCCGAGGCGTCGAGGCCGCGGAGCCGGCCCGCGGCGGCCAGGGCTCGCCAGGCGTCGGCCACGAGGCGGACTACCGCGTCCTTCTCGCCGCAGTCGGCGAAGCAGGAGCTGCCCTTCCGGGCGAAGTACTGGCCGATCTTGATGGAATAGAACGCGTAGAAGTCGTCGAGCTCGCGGGAGGCCCGGCGCGGCATGCCGTACTCGTTGGCTCGGCTCTCGTAGGCCGAACGGGCTAGCCCCCGGGGCCTGAGCTTCTGGGCCGAGGCCAGGCTCTTGAGGGCGAGCTCGGGGCGGTCGAGGCGGAGCAGGGCCATGGCGAGCCAGTAGAGGCGCCGTTCGAGCTCGCCTGAGCGGCTCGCGGGGCAGGCCTCGGCGGCGGCCCGCAGGCTCGGCAGGGCCCGGTCCGGGCGGTGCTCCCCGAGGAGCCGTATTCCCAGGCGGAATTCACGCTCGCCGCTCGCGTCTGGCTCTCGCCTCATCTGGGGAAAATACCGCCGGAAGCCCGGCGGAGGCAAGCTCGGGCGGCTCGGGGCTCCTCACTCCGGCTTGGAGAGGAGGAGGACCAGGGAACGGGGCGCCACCGCGTACTCGTCCTGGGGCAGGAGGGGGAGCTCCTCGCCGGGCTCGAGGAGGTCCTCGGGCGAGGGCAGGGAGGTGTCGACGACCCGGTACCAGCGCCTGGCCAGGGGGGCGGGGCCGATCGAGAAGAGGGCCGACTCGGCCGCGGCGTTGAAGATGAGGTAGAAGTCGTTGTCGTCGCGGTCCGCGAGGATGTCGGCCTTGGAGCCGTCGATCCGCGCCGCCAGGCGATGCTCGGCCCGGGCCCAGTCGGGATTGGCCCCGGTCTCGTCGAACCAGGTGATGTCGGGGCAGGCGTTGTAGTCCGCGTCCTGGCCGGTGAAGAACTCGGGGCGGCGGAAGGAGGGATGGCGCAGGCGCAGCTCGACGAGCTTGGCGGCGAAGCGGTAGAGGCCGGGGTGGGCGGCGGCCAGGGCCCAGTCGATCCAGCTCGTGGGGTTGTCCTGGCAGTAGGCGTTGTTGTTCCCCCCCTGCGTGCGCCGCAGCTCGTCGCCGGCGAGGATCATCGGCGTGCCGATCGACAGCAGGAGGGTGGCGAGGAAGTTCTTGGCCTGCTTCTCCCGCGTCGCCTCGATAGCGGCGTTGCGGGTGGGCCCCTCCTCGCCGTAGTTCGCGGAGAGGTTCGCGTCCGAGCCGTCGCGGCCCGCCTCGCCGTTGGCCTCGTTGCGCTTGCGCTCGTAGGAGACCAGGTCGTTCAGGGTGAAGCCGTCGTGGGCGGTGACGAAGTTGATCGAGTGGAATGGCTTGCGGCCGTCGCGGAGGTAGAGGTCGCTCGAGCCGGTGATGCGCGTCGCCAGGTTGCGGACCGCCCCCGGGTCCCCGCGCCAGAAGCGCCGGACGTCGTCGCGGTAGCGGTCGTTCCACTCGGCCCACCTCCCGCCGGGGAACCAGCCGACCTGGTAGGCCCCGCCCGCGTCCCAGGCCTCGGCGATGATCTTCGTGTGCCGGAGGATGGGGTCCTCGGCGATGCCCTCGATGATGGGCGGGTTCTCGAGGAGCTTGCCCGTCTGGTCCCGCCCCAGGATGGAGCCCAGGTCGAAGCGGAAGCCGTCGACGTGCATATCCACGACCCAGTAATGGAGGCAGTCGCGGATGAGGGTGCGCACCACGGGGTGGTTGCAGTTGAGGGTGTTCCCGCAGCCGGAGTAGTTCTTGTAGTAGCGCCTGTCCTCGTCGAGGATGTAGTAGATCGGGTTGTCCAGGCCCCGGAAGCTCAGGGTGGGCCCGAGCTCCGAGCCCTCGGCCGAGTGGTTGAAGACGATGTCGAGGATGAGCTCGATCCCCGCCGCGTGGAGCTCGCGGACCATGGCCTTGAACTCGGCGACCTGCTCGCCGCGCGAGCCCGCGGAGGAGTAGCTCCCCTTGGGCGCGAAGAAGGCCATGGTCGAGTAGCCCCAGTAGTTGCGCAGCCGCTCCCCGGTCCTCGGGTCGCTGCGCGGGTTCTCGAGCTCGTCGAACTCCTGGACGGGCAGGAGCTCGAGGCTCGTCACGCCCAGGGCCTTGAGGCGGGGAATGGACTCGACGACCCCGCGGTAGCTGCCCGGATGCGCGACGCCGGAGCTCGGGTGCCGGGACAGGCCCTTCACGTGGGCCTCGTAGATGACGCAGTGCCGCAGGGGGTAGTTCAGGGGCCGGTCGCCCCCCCAGTCGAACTCGTCCGAGACCACGACGCACTTGGGCAGGGAGCCCGCGTCGTCCTGGGCGGAGTAGGAGAGGTCGGCCTCGGGGGAAGCCGGGTCGTAGGCCCGGGCCGCCGAGAGCTCCCAGGCGAAGTCCCCCGTCAGGGCCTTGGCGTAGGGATCGAGGAGGGCCTTGTGCGGGTTGAAGCGGTGCCCCTTGCGCGGGAGGAAGGGCCCCTCGGCCCGCCAGAGGTAGAGCGCGCCGGGCCGGAGCTCGGGGACGAGGACGTGCCAGATGTCGCCCGTACGGTTCAGGCGGGGGTCGAGGCGGTACTCGAAGCTGGGAAGCTCGTCGCGGGAGGACTCGTAGAGGCAGAGCCGCATCGCCTCGGCGTGGCGCGAGAAGATGGCGAAGTTGACGCCCTCGGCCAGGCTCGTCGCCCCGAGGGGCAGGGGGCTTCCGGGCTCGACCGCGTACAAGGAGTGCCGCACTTCAGGAAGTATAGCGGAGGCGGGCCGGCCGCGCGAGGGCGCCCCGGCGGCGGCCGTCCTCCGCGTTCGCCTACATGCCCATCCCGCCGTCGACCCGGAGGACCTCGCCGGTCACGTAGGAGGAGAGCTCGGAGCAGAGGTAGAGGGCGGCGGCCGCGACCTCCTCGGGCTGGCCGACCCGGCCCAGGGGGATCGAGGCCTTGAGCCGCTCCTTCGCCTCCTCGCCGATCCTCTCGGTCATCGAGGTCTCGATGAAGCCCGGGGCTATGGCGTTGACCCGGACGCTCCGGGAGGAGAGCTCCCGGGCGAGGCTCTTGGTGAAGCCGACGAGGCCGGCCTTCGAGGCCGCGTAGTTCGCCTGGCCCCCGTTGCCCATGAGGCCGACCACGCTCGACATGTTGACGATGCTGCCCGAGCGCCGCTTGATCATGTGCCGCGCGGCCTCCCGGGAGACGAGGAAGGCGCTGGTCAGGTTCGCCCGCAGGACGGCCTCCCAGTCCTCGAGGCTCATCCGCAGGGCGAGCTTGTCCCGGGTCACGCCCGCGTTGTTGACCAGGGCGTCGATCGAGCCGGCCTCGGCGACGATCGCGTCGACGGCCTTCTGGACCTGGGCCTCCTCGGCCACGTCGCAGGCGACCCAGGCCACCGAGCCCCCGCCCGCCGCGGCCGCGGCGCCGAGGGCGGACGGATCGGCGGCCTCGCTCCGCGAGAGGTAGTAGACGCGGCCACCCTGCCGCGCGAAGAGCTCCACGACGGCCAGGCCGATGCCCTTCGAGCCGCCGGTCACCACGCAGGTCTTGTCCTTCAGCAGGCCTTCCATATCCGCCGCCTTCACAGTGAGATCGAGGCGATCGCGTCGAGGGTGCCGCAGGGCAGGCAGGGGATCTCCCCGCCCAAGGCCTTCCAGAGCCCCGCGAGGACCGTGCCCGGGCCCGTCTCGACGCAGCGGCCGAAGCCGGCCGCTGCGATCGCCTTCTCCTCGTCGATCCAGCGCACGGGGCTCACGATCTGCTCGACCGCGAGCTTCTTGGCCTCGGCCCCGCTCGAGACGGCCGCGCCCGTCACGTTCGAGAAGAGGGCGATCCGCGGATCGCGGAACTCGACGTCGGCGATCCGCTCGGCGAAGCCGTCCCGGGCGTAGGCCATGATGGGCGAGTGGAAGGCCCCGGAGACCTTGAGGCGGATCGCCCGCTTGGCCCCCGCCGCCTTGACGGCGAGCTCGGCCGCGGCCACGTCGGCCTCGGCGCCGGAGATCACCGACTGGGCGGGGCTGTTGTAGTTGGCCACCCAGACCCGCGTGAGCCCCGCCGCGGCGATGGCGGCCTCGATGGCCTCGGGCGCGAGGGAGAGGACCGCGCTCATCGTGGAGCCCCCCGAGCGCCTGCCCGCCTCGTCCATGAGCCGGCCACGCTCGCCGACCAGGGAGAACATGTCGGCGAGGGAGACGACCCCGGCCTCGGCCAGGGCCGGCCACTCGCCGACCGAGAAGCCGGCGCAGCCCGCAGCGACGAGGCCGTGCTCCCGCGCGGAGAGGGCCGCCGCCGCCCCGACGAGGGCTACGGCCAGCTGGGTATTCCGGGTCTGCTTGAGCTCCTCCTCGCTGCCCGAGAAGAGGAGCTTCTTGAGATCGGTGGAGGTGGCGTCGGAGGCGAGCTGGAAGAGCTCGCGGACGGCCTTGCTCGTCTCGTAGAAGTCTTTCCCCATGCCGGGATACTGGGCTCCCTGGCCGGGGAACAGGTAACAGGTCTTCATGCGGCGAACTCCTCGAGGCTACTATTGACAAATTCCGCGACTTTGTAAAGTATGGACCTCGATGCCTGGACTCTCCGCGGGGACCGAGCTCATCATCTCCATCCTCAAGCGCATCCCGCCCGGCCAGGTCGCCAGCTACGGCCTCGTGGCCCGGGCGGCCGGCCTCCCCAACGGCGCCCGCCAGGTCGTGCGGGTCCTCCACTCCCGCTCCGAGAAGGACGGCCTGCCCTGGCAGCGCGTGCTCCGCGCCGACGGCTCCATAGCCCTGCCCCGGGGCGGTGGATTCGAGCTCCAGCGCGCCCTCCTCAGGGCCGAGGGGGTCGAGGTCTCGCGGGAGGGGAAGGTCGACCTCGGGCGCTTCGGCTGGAAGCCGCCCTACTCCAGGCGGGCCACGCCCCGCGCCCCGTAGGCCGCGTAGCCCCGGGAGGAGAGGGAGGCGCCGTACTCGGGGGGGAGGAAGGCCGAGTCCACGACGAGGAAGCGAACGCCCTCCGAGGACAAGCGCCTCGAGACGAGATCGAGGAGCTGGCTGCCCAGGCCCAGGCGCCGGAAACCCTCCCTGACCCCGACGAAGAGGATCCGTCCCAGGCTCCGCTCGCCGACGATCTCGCGCAGGGCGAAGGCGGCCCCCAGGATTCCCCCCTCCCCGTCGTCGGCCACCGCGCAGAGCCCCTCCTCGGCCTCCTCGATCTCCTCGACCAGGCGCGCCTCCTCGAAGGCGGCTATCGGCTCGGGGAGGTTGGCCAGGGCCTCGTCGGCGATCTCGCGGACGAGGCCGAGGAGCTCGTCGCGGAGCTCGGCGAGCTCGGCGATCCTGAGACCCAAGTCGCTCCCGAGGAGGTCCTGGGTCTCCTCGGGCTCGGGCCCGAGGCGGGCGAGGCCCCGGGCCTCGCGGAGGTCGTCGTACCAGGCGACGATGGCGACCCGCATCGTCCGCAGCTTGTAGTCGCGGAAGGCCCGCTCGAGGTCGGGGAAGCCGGCGAGCGCCGACTTGAAGGTCTTGAACACGCCCCGGCCACGGGAGAGGGCGCCCTGGAGCTCCCGCCGAGCCGTGGGCTGGCGCACCAGGGCGAGGAAGTCCTCCATGATCTTGAAGCCGTCGCGGGAGGACCAGGGCGGGGGAGCGGCGTAGCGATCCTCGTCCCCGGAGGCCTCGCGCGCCTGGATGGCCCCGGTCTCGAGGTCGACGACCAGGGAGCGCTCCTGGTCCTCCATGGCGAAGACGATATCCTCCACCGCCTTGTCGTTGAGATCGAACACCGCGGCCTCCCGAGCGACCATTGTCGAGGCGGATCGCTCCCCGGTCAAGCGCGAAGTCGCCGCCGCGCCCGGCCGAGCCCGGACCCGCCTCGGCATTGCCTCGCGCCTAGGGCCGCGGATATACTCGACCCAGCCCCATGCACGCCAACCTGCACCTGCACTCGCGCTACTCCGACGGCAGCCTCTGGCCGGAGCGCATCGCCGAGCTCGCGGCGGGAGCCGGCCTGGCTTTGGCGGCCCTCACCGACCACGACACCCTCGCCGGCTGCGCGCGCTTCGCCGACGCGGCGCGGAAGCTCGGGCTGGCGACCGTGAACGCCTGCGAGATCGACTGCGTCGCGCCCGAGATCGGCTACCGCTCCGAGCTCCTGGCCTACTTCCCCCGCGGGGCCTACGCCGCGACCGCCGCCCTCCTGGGCTCGGTCCTCGCCGCCCGCCGCGCCCGCCTCGAGCGCTTCGTCGAGCGGGCCCGGACCCTGTTCCGCCGGCCCGAGCTCGGCTTCGACAAGCTCCTCGCGCGGAAGCTCGGCCCCGAGATCCCCCCGGAAGGGGCGCCCGAGGGCCTCTCCTTCAACAAGGTCGACTTCTTCACCTACCTCAAGGCCGAGGGGGTCATCGAGCCCTCGGTCCGCTACCGGGAGTTCGGCCGCGCCTACTTCGACTCGGGCCTCATCCGGCAGGAGCGCTTCCCTAAGCCCGAGGCGGAGGAGGTCGCGGCGGCGGCGCGGGCCGACGGCGGCCTCCTCGTCCTGCCCCACCCCGGCCACCAGTTCGGCGACGACCCCGCCCGCATGAAGCGCGAGCAGGCCCGGGTCTACGAGCTCCTCGCCTGGTTCCGCGACCGGGGGGTCGCGGGCGTCGAGCTGTACTGGTACGGCGACGCGGAGCGGAGCGCCCCCATCAACAAGCTCGTCGCGGGCCTCGCGGCCGAGCTCGGCCTCTTCGTCACCTACGGCTCCGATTGCCACGGCCCCGGCTCGGAGAAGCACACGCTCGGCAAGTTCGCCGGCGATTTCGGCGGCTTCCCGGAGGTAGCATGCCCCACTGCGTAGTCGACGCGGCCGAGGAGATCCTCGACCGCCAGTTCCCCGTCCTCGACAAGGGCTTCGTCCGCCTCGTCGACTACCTGGGCGGCGACGCCCGGATCGTCCAGGCGGCCCGGGTCTCCTACGGCGCGGGCACCAAGAGCTACCGGGAGGACGCGGCCCTCATCGACCACCTCCTGCGCAACGAGCATACCTCGCCCTTCGAGCAGGTGGTCCTCACCTTCCACGTGAAGCTGCCCATCTTCGTCGCCCGGCAGTGGATACGGCACCGCACCGCCCGCGTCAACGAGATCTCGGGGCGCTACTCGGTGATGAAGGACGAGTTCTACCTGCCCCGGCCCGGGGACGTCGCCCTCCAGAGCGAGGACAACAAGCAGGGCAGGGCCCCGGGGCCCGCGCCCGAGGGCCTCGCGGAGTCGGCCATCGCGCGGCTCGAGGCCGGGCAGCGCGCCGCCTACGCCGACTACTCCGCCCTGGTCGACTCGGGGCTGGCCCGCGAGCTCGCCCGCATCGACCTGCCGGTCTCGCTCTACACCGAGTGGTACTGGCAGATCGACCTGCACAACCTCTTCCGCTTCCTCGAGCTCCGCCTCGACGCCCACGCCCAGCTCGAGATCCGCGAGTACGCCCGCGCCATCCTCGGCATCGCGCGCCGCGTGGCCCCGGCGGCCTGCGCGAGCTTCGAGAACCACAGGCTGGGGGGCCTCCGCCTCTCCGCCCAGGAGCTGGCCGAGCTGCGGAGGCGGCTGGGCTCGCCTAACGCGCCGACGGACGCCGCCCCCCTCGAGGGCAAGGCCCTCGAGCGCTTCGAGGAGAAGCTCCGCTCGGGCAGGCAGCTCTAGGGATCCGGAGGCGCGGCCTCGGGAGCCGCCGGCGCGGGCCGGGGCCAGCCCCGCCCTCAGACCCTGAGGAACTTCTGCTCGCCCGCCCCGTACAGGAGCTCGGCCTGGACCTTGTCCCCGTCCCCGTTCTTCACCAGGCCCCGGAAGGAGCCGAAGGGGCCGTGGTAGTCGCTCTCGGCGACGCCGTAGTTGAAGCGCAGGTCGTTGGCGGCCTCGGGCACGAAGACGAGGTCGACGAGGCCCTCGGTGTCCTGGATGACCCACTCCCCGCCCGGGCCCCGGGGCCTGGTCACCTTGACCGGGGGCAGGGGCCAGGTCCGGTTGTTGATCCACAGGCAGTTCTCGTTGTGCCTGGCCTGGTCCCGCACCTGGTTGTTCGTGAGGTTGAAGCCCGCGCGCCGGCCCTTCTGGTCCAGGCCGAAGCCGGTCGCCCAGTCGTAGCGCATGTGGTAGGGATAGTAGCCCTTGTGGTCGTCGATGACGCCCATCGCGGCGGGCCCGCCGATGCCGAAGGACTCGCTCCCCACGACGAGCTCGCCCTCGAGGGGCATGAGAGCCTTGGTCGAGTAGATGGCCCTATTCAGGCTGAGGGGCATGCAGACCGATTGGAGGGCCGCGGCCTTGGGCCCGCAGGCGAAGCGGAACTCCCCCGCGAAGGAGGCGGAGGCGTCGCGATCCGAGCGCTGCACCGAGACGGCGATGGAGCCCGCGTCGTAGTCGCAGCGGTACTCGAGGAAGGAGCTCCGCGAGCGGTAGGCCGTCCTCGCGCCGGACAGGCTCTGGCCGAAGCCGAAGGCGCTGCCCGGCAGGGGGACCTGGAAGCCGAAGCGCCGCTTCCGCTCCCGGTCGTAGGCCTGGAAGAGGGCGAGGCTCAGGGTCTTCGCGTTGTAGAGCGAGGTGAAGAAGAACCAGCGAGCGTCCCCGAACTGGAAGGCCTGCCACTCCTTGAGGCGCCAGGAGCGGACCAGGCGGGGCAGGCGGTAGCCGTAGATGCGCTCGAGGTCGATGAGGTTCGCCCGGCCGAAGGGGGTGCCGAAGCGCCCGAGCTCGAGCCCGGCGGGGGAGACCAGGGCCTCGGGGGCCGGCTCGAAGCCCTTGAAGCTCAACGCTTGGCTCCCGCCTCGGCCGCGCGCCGCTCGTACAGGAGGTAGAGGGCCTGGGTGCCCTTGTCGCCCATGCCCGCGCCCTCGACCTCGGCGAAAAGCCGCTCCGCCAGGGCGAGGAGGGGAAGCTCGAGCCGCATCTCCTTGGCCGCGTCGAGGGCGATGCGGAGGTCCTTGAGGAAGTGCTTCACGTAGAAGCCGGGCTCGAAGTTCCCGTCGAGCATGCGGGGCACCATGGAGTTGAGCTGCCAGCTCCCCGCGGAGCCGGCCCCGATGCTCTGGAGGACGGTCCGGGGATCGAGGCCCGCCGCCTTGGAATACTCGAGGGACTCGACCGCGCCCATGAGGTTGCCCGCGATGACGATCTGGTTGGCCATCTTCGTGTGCTGGCCGGCCCCGGGCCCGCCCTGGAGGACCACGGTCTTGCCCATGGCCTCGAGGAGGGGCTTCACGGCCTCGAAGGCCTGCCGCTCGCCGCCGACCATGATGGTCAGGGTCGCGTTCTTGGCGCCGACGTCCCCGCCGGAGACCGGCGCGTCGAGGGCGGAGAGGCCCTTGGCCGCGGCGGCCGCGGCGATGCGCCGGGCGAGGTCGGGCCGGGAGGTCGTCGTGTCGACGAGGATGGCGCCGGGAGCCGCGTTCTCGATGAGGCCCTTCGGGCCGAAGTAGACTTCCTCGACGTCGGAGGGATAGCCGACCATGGTGAAGACGACGCGGCACTTCGGGGCCATGGCGGACGGGCTCTCGTCCCAGGCCGCGCCCTGCTCGACGAGGGCCTGGGCCTTCTCCCTCGTCCTCGTGTAGACGCGGACCGGCCAGCCGGCCTTCATGAGGTGGCCGGCCATGCTCGCGCCCATGACGCCCGTGCCGATGAAGCCGACGCTATCTTTCTTGGGATCCATGCATTCCTCCATATCTATGTCGCGATGGATACTCTAACCCGGATACGGAGGGAGGGCAACCCGAGGGGGGCGGCATCGCGCCCTCCCGCTTGCGCCGAGCGCCTTCCAGGAGCTATTCTTTCGAGGCGTTCCGCGGTGCCCCGCGGTTCCGGCGCGTCGCGCCGACCCGGGTAAAGGGAATGCGGTGCGGCCTCCCCCTCGGGAAGCCAATTCCGCAGCAGCCCCCGCTACTGTGAGCGAGCGTCAAGGGAAGGACCGGGCAGGCCAGGTGGCCTCCCGCGCCGGGCTTTCGGCCCGGCGAGCCACTGGGGCGACCCGGGAAGGCTCTCCTCCCAGCCGAAGCCGTCTTCGGCGCGCCGCGAGCCAGGAAACCTGCCGGGAACCCTATCTCATTCGACTCTTCGGAGGGAGGAGGATGACGTGAGAAGGGCCCTTCCCCCTTGGCCCGCTCTAGCCCTGGCCATCGCCGCCCTGGCGCCCCATGCCGCGGCCGCCCAGGCGAGGGCCGCCACACCTGGCTTCTCCATCGAGCGCGGACCCGGCTACAAGATCCTCCGCGTCGCCTCGCCCTGGCCGGGGGCGGCCCGGGCCTACAGCTACGTCCTCTACCCCCGGGGCTCGCCCAGGCCGGCGGGCATCCGGGCCGACCGCTTCGTCGAGATCCCGGTCCGCCGGGTCGTCACCTTCTCCACCACCTACCTGGCCCAGATCGCCTCGTTAGGCGAAACCGACAGCGTCGTGGGCGTCGACTCGGCCGCGGCCGTGAGCTCCCCCGAGCTCCGCGCCAGGATCGCCTCGGGCCGTATCGCCGAGGTCGCCCGGAACTGGGCCCCCAACGTGGAGCTCCTCATCGCCTTGAAGCCCGACCTCGTCCTGGCCTACGGCATGGGCAACGAGTGGGACAGCCATCCCAAGCTCGAGGAGGCGGGCCTCCCCGTCGTCATCGACGCGGAGTGGAACGAGAACGAGCCCCTCGCCCGGGCTGCCTGGCTCGAATTCGTCGCCGCCTTCTACGGCAAGGAGGAGCTCGCGCGCGGGCGCCTTTCGGGGGTCGAGGCCGAGTACGGCCGCCTCAAGGAGCTCGCGGCCCGGGCCGAGCGCCGCCCCTGGGTCCTCGTCAACGGGCCCTTCCAGGGCTCGTGGAGCGTCTCCGGCGGCCGCAGCTACATGGCCCGCGCCATAGCCGACGCGGGCGGCGCCTACCTCTGGGCCGAGGACGGGAGCACGGGGGGCCTGGTCCTCTCCATCGAGGCCGTCTACGCCCGGGCCCTCCGGGCCGATATCTGGCTCAATCCGAGCTTCGGCGCGCAGAGGGCCGCCGACATAGCCGCCCTCGACCCCCGCTTCGCCTCCCTCCCCGTCCTCGCCGCCGGCGGGGTCTGGAACAACAACCTCCGCCTGAACGGCGAGGGGGGCAACGACTACTTCGAGTCCGCGGTCCTCAATCCCCACGAGGTCCTCGCCGACCTCGTCGCCATCTTCCATCCCGAGCTCCTCCCGGGGAGGCGCTTCGCCTACTATCGGAGGATCGAGCCGTGAGGCCGGCGGGCGCGGCCCGGGGCAGGGCCATCCTCGCGGCCCTCGCGGCGGCCGCGCTGATCCTCTTCGCCGCCGACCTCGCCCTCGGCTCGGTCCGCGTGCCCTTGCGCGAGGTCGCCCGGGCCCTCGCGGGCCTGCCGGGCGACCCGACGAGCGCGAGCATCGTCTCGGTCTTCCGCCTGCCCAAGGCCCTCACGGCCCTGGCCGCGGGGGCCGCCCTCGCCGTCTCCGGCCTCGTCCTCCAGACCCTGTTCCGAAACCACCTCGCGGGGCCGGATTCCCTCGGCCTCGGCGCGGGGGCGAGCGTGGGCGTCGCCCTCGTCGTCCTCGCCGCCGGCGGCCCCGGCTCCTCCCTCCTCGCCGGCCTCGGGACCCTGGGCTACGGCGCCCTGGCCCTCGCCGCGAGCGTCGGGGCCCTCCTCGTCCTCGGCCTAATCCTCGCCCTCTCGCGGCGCTTCGACGACGCGGTCACCCTCCTCATCGTCGGCCTCCTCGTCGGCTACCTCGCCGGCAGCCTCGTCTCGGTCCTCGTGTACTTCGGCTCCCCCCAGAAGGTCCAGGTCTACCTCGGCTGGACCTACGGCTCCTTCTCCTCGGTGACGAGGCGGGAGCTGCCCGTCCTCCTCGGCTCGGTGGCCCTGGGCCTGTCCCTCACGGCCCGGAGCTCGAAGCCCCTCAACGCCCTCCTCCTCGGCGAGCGCTTCGCCGAGGGCCTCGGCGTCCGGGTCCGCGGGGCGCGGACCCGGATCCTCGTCGCCGCGGCCATCCTGGCCGGGGCGGCCACCGCCTTCTGCGGCCCCATCGCCTTCCTCGGGATCGCCGCCCCGCAGGCCGCGCGCCGCCTCTTCCGCTCGAGCGACCACGCCCTCCTCATCCCCGGCTCCGCCCTCGCGGGCTCGATCTTCGCCTTGGCGGCCGACCTCGCCTCCCAGGCCCCGGGGGGCGGGGCCGTCCTCCCGATCAACCCCCTCCTCGCCCTGATCGGCTCGCCGATCATCCTCGGGCTCTTCCTCCGGAGCTCCCGCTCGAGCCCGGACCGGGTGTAGCGATGTCGCGCAACCTCTGCGTCCTGGCGGCGAGGGAGCTCGCCATCGGCTGGCGCCGCGGCCGCGAGGCGGTGCCCCTGGCCTCGGGCATTACTCTCTCGCTCAGGCCCGGCGAGCTGGCAGCCCTGGTCGGCCCGAACGGCTCGGGAAAGTCGACCCTCCTGCGGAGCCTGACGGGCTTGCAGGAGCCCTTGTCGGGGGCGGTCGAGCTCTGCGGACGCCACCTCGCGGGCCTAGCGGTCGAGGAACGGGCGCGGCTCGCGGCCACCGTCCTCACCGACCGCTTCGACTCCGGCTGGTTCACCGTCTTCGACATCGTCGCCTTCGGCCGCTACCCCTTCACCGACGCCCGCAACCGCCTGTCCCCGCGCGACCGGGCCTTCGTGCTCGACGCGATCGAGTCGGTCGGCCTGGGAACCCTGGCCGACCGCCGCTGCGGCGAGCTCTCCGACGGGGAGCGGCAGAAGGCCCTGATCGCCCGGGCCGTCGCCCAGGACTGCCCACTCCTCGTCCTCGACGAGCCCACCGCCTTCCTCGACGCCGGTGCCCGCATCGAGGCCTTCCACCTAGCCCTCCGCCTCGCCCGCGACCAGCGCAAGGCGGTGGTGGTCTCTACCCACGATCTCGACCTCGCACTCCGCTACGCCGACTCCCTCTGGCTCCTCGACCGGGAGCACCGCTTCGAATCAGGGGCGCCCGAGGACCTCGCCCTCGGCGGGGCGGTCGGCCGGGCCTTCGACGGGCCGGGGCTTCGCTTCGACCCCGCCACGTCCTCCTTCCGCGCCGAGGAGGACAGCCCGCGGGTCTTCGTGTCGATCGAGGGCGAAAAAGCCGCGGCGGCCTGGGCCGAGCGGGTCGCCCTGCGCCTCGGCTTCGGAATCGCGGGAGGAAGCGAGGACGGTCCGCATGCGGCGGATGGGCCAGCGGCCGTCATACGGGCAGAGGCTGGGCCCTGCGGGCCGGGCTGGAGGCTACGCGTGGCATCGGGCGAGCGGAGCTTCGAAAGCCTCGAGGGTCTCGCGGCCGCTCTCCGGGAGCTCTTTTAAACAGCCTCGAATCCTGTTTTTACTGCCTCGAACCCTGTTGCGCCCTCAATCAGGGAGCCAATCGAGACGCGTTGGGAGGGCATGAACGCCTTCATCCCTCCCTTCTGCCCCTGGAAAGGCTGCAGCGAGCATCATCTGTCCAGCTCGAAGCACCCCTACCAGGCCTACCTCCCCTGGGGCTCCTATCCCACCAAGGCCTTCGGCCGCGTGCCCCGTTTCCGCTGCACTTCCTGCGGCAGGACCTTCTCCGTCCAGAGCTTCAGCCTCGACTACTACGCCAAGCGCGTCGTCGACTACCAGGATGTCTCGCGACGCCTGTCCTCCTGCGAGTCGCTCAGAGCTATCGGCCGCAACCTCGGGCTGTCCTGCGACTCGGTGTCCAACCGCATCTCACGGGCTAGTCGCCAGGCCATAGCCGCCGAGTCGCGGCTCGCCGCGAGCCGCCATCCCGACGAGGACCTCGCGGCCGACGGCTTCGAGAGCTTCTGCGTCTCCCAGTTCTTCCCCAACAACATCCACCTCCTGGTCGGGCAAGGCTCCCAGTTCGTGTACGCGTCAAACCACGTGACGCTCCGCCGCAAGGGAAGGATGACGAAGACCCAGAAGCGCCGGCGGGCTGAGCTCGACGAGCGCTTCCGGCCGACGCCCCGGGGCCTGGAGCGGGGCTTCTCGCGGATAGCCACCGAGGCGCTCCGCCTCTTGTCCGACTCCTCGCGCGCGAGCCTCCAGCTGTGGACCGACGAGAAGCTCGAGTACCGCCGGGCACTCGAAGGACGTCCTGTGTTCGCATCCCTGGAGGCTGCGGGTCGGTTCCGGCACCGGAGGGTCTCGTCGCGGGCCGCTCGGACGAGAGCCAATCCCCTGTACCCGGTGAACTACTTCGACCGGGAGCTGCGCAAGGATCTGCACGAGCATGTGCGGGAGACGGTCTGCTTCGGGAGGAACGTGAACCACCAGAGCGAGCGGCTTGTCCTGTACCTGTTCGGGCACAACTACGGTAAGCCCTTCAGGATCGCCGGCGAGCGTCGGAGCCACGCCGAGGTGGCGGGCTACGACACCGGAGCGATCGGGGCTGAGCTTAAGCGGATCTGGACGCGGCGGTCGTTCCTGAGCCTTGAGGAGCTGCCGGAGGATCAGCGGGACATCTGGCTCCGGCTGCGCCGGACGCCTTTGAAGGAGGGGAAGCAGTACCTCCCGAAGTACGCGGCGGCTTGAGCGGGGGGGATTACGGGGAAGAATTCTCGTTACGGTGGGCACACGAGCAGAGCAGGTTTCTAGCAGGACCGCTTGCTGGCAGCAGAGGATAGCGCTTTCACTCCCGGTGCCCGATGGGAAGGGTGGGGCGCGGGGCAGCGCGACGAGAATCGCGATCTAGTGAGCGATTCTCGTCGCGCTGAACCTTCCGAAGGTTCCCTCCCCGCATCACCCATCAAGCACTACAAGGTTCGAGGCAGTACTTTAGTGAAACTCAGTGAAGGCGGAATCGACGAGAAGGATCGAGCGCACGAGACCGCCCTCGACCCTGAAGGCCAGGAAGTCCCCCTCGAGGGGATAGATATGGTAGGTCCCCGCGAAGGGCAGGAAGACCTCCCCGCCCTGGCCGATCGCCGCGACCCGGGCGGGCTTGCCGAGGATCCCGGAGAGCTCCTCGGCCTTGGTCCTCCCGCGGCGTATTCCCATGAGGCCCTCGGGGGAGAGGAGGTCGAGGACGATGGCCCGGGCATTGCCGCCCTCGATCTTGCGCTTGCCGCCCCTGTCGTAGACGAAGACGATGTCGTCGAAGTAGACGCCGCAGTCGCGGTAGCCGTAGAAACCGATCCCCTCGACGTTGAGGAGGCGATCGGGCGCCCCGAGGCTAGCCTCGACCTCGGCCGCGCTCCGCCCGAGCAGGGCGGCCCGGTCGCGGAGGAGGGGGACGTAGGCAGGCTCGGGACGGAGGGAGGAGCAGCCGGCCAGGACCGCGCCGAGCCCGAGGCAGAGCGCGGCGAGGCGATAGGCGATCGAGTTCTTCATCGGGCCTCCTCCTCGGAATATATCGCGTAGCCGCGCTTCCTCAGGAGGGCCGCGGTCAGGCCGTCGCCCTCGGCCAGGGCGCCGGAGAAGCTGCCGTCGTACACCCTGCCCGAGCCGCAGGAGGGCGAGCGGGCCTTGAGGATGGCCTCGGAGCAGCCGTAGCGCTCGCCGATCTCGAGGACGATCCGGGCGCCGCGCTCGAAGCGCTCGGTGAGGTCGAGCCCCTCCTTCGAGAGCACCCGGCCTCCGCGTATTTCAGAAGGGCTCCGCGGGGTCGGCAGGCCGCCGAGCTGCTCGGGGCAGACGGGGATGGCCTTGCCCGCGCGGACGAGCTCGACGACGGCCTCGTCGGCCCGGGCCTCGCCGTTCCACCTGCAGGGGATCCCCGCCAGGCAGGCGCTTACGAGGATCACGGGCGTCCCGTAGCCGCGGACGCGCGCGCGGGGGGCCTAGCCGAAGAGGTAATCATCGACGGCCTTGTAGACGATGCTCCTGTCGAGACGCTCGCTCCGTTCCTTGCGCGCTTCTTCCTTTTCATGATGCTCCATATACGCTTTTTCGTAATGGCTGAAGAGGTACTCGAGGCCGATCCAGCGCTCGATCTGCTCGGTCCTTTCGTCGGCGCTCGTCAATGCGATCGAGTAGTCGATCGAGGATGCTCCCTTGCCGAGGCTGCCGTCGATATCGAACCTCGTCCGCTTGTCGGCGGGCCGCCTCGCGACCTTGCACGCGATGGCCATGCCGCCGCATTCGTATCGGAATCGCACGCCGCCGTCCACCTCCGCGCGGACCCGCACCTCGTCGAGGTTCTTATCCGCCGTATCGTCGATCGCGACCGGGGTGCCGCCGTCGATGAGCTTCTTCAGGATCTCGAGGGACCTGAAGTAGGCTTCCGGATTCCGCGACTGGGCGTATCGGATGATCTCGAGGAAGCTCTTCTCCTTGACGGCGAACAGGTCGCGCTCCAATTGCTTCTCGGCGGCGAGCGACTCCTTGGTCTGGCGAGCGTCGATCTTGAGCAAGAAACGCTTCTCGGCGAGGAGATTCTCGATCTTGTCCCGCGTGAGCGCGTAATCCCCGGAGATGCGGAGGCCGGACAGCTCGGTGACGATGTCGCCGATCGAGAAGCGCATGGTCAGATCGATGGTCACGTCGCATTTCTTGTCGATGAGCTCGAGCAAATCATGGAAGCGCCCGTGCAGCTCGCGGTTTTTCTCGATGATGCGCTTCTCGGTGTCCCGGATATCGTAGGGCGAGATCTCGTCGACCTTGATCGAGGAATAGAATCCGTGTATCTCCTTGCCGATATCGACCAGGATGTCGCGGATGGCCAGTTTCGTCTTCTCGTCGACGTTCTTGCTCTTCAATACATGGATCAGGTGGACCAAGGAGATCTCTATATCGGCGCGGCAGGAGCTGAGGCTATTCAGGAGCTCTTCCCGGAAAACGAGCCGTTCATGCATGCTTCAACCTCTCTTTATGGATGCGTCGCGCGAATCGACGACGCGCGCTCCCTCGTCGTCCGCCGCCAGCTCGAGGCGGCGCCAGGCCCCGCCGGGCCTCGACGTGAGGATCGGATCGATGGCGGCGCCGAAGCCCGGGGCCTTCCCGAGGGTCAGGGCCATGATCGTCGGTCCGGCCCCGGAGAGGAAGACCGCGAGGGCTCCGGCCTCGAGGGCGGCGCGGCGCAGCTCCTCCCAGCCCGGCACGAGGGGGGCGCGGTAGGGCTCGTGGAGCCGGTCGGCCAGGGAGGCGAGGGCCCCGTAGTCGGCCGAGGCGAAGGCCGCCGCCACGAGGGCCGCCCGGCCCGCGTTGAAGACCGCGTCGCGGAAGCTCACGGCGGCCGGCAGGGCGGCGCGGGCCTCGCTCGTCCGCAGCTCGAAGGGCGGGACGAGGGCGTGGAAGGAAAGGGTGCCGCCTACGGGCGAACGGACGGAGCTGACCCGCCCGCCCTCCGCCACGGAGGCGGCGAAGCCGCCCAGCAGGGCGGGGGCGACGTTGTCGGGGTGGCCCTCGAGCTCGGCGGCGAGGTCGAGGATGCGGTCCCGGCCGAGCGCTCCCCAGCGCCGGTCCGCGGCGCCGCCGGGCGCGGCCGGGCAGGACGCGATGTGCGACGCCGCCATGAGGCCGCCGACGATGCAGGCCGCGCTCGAGCCCAGGCCGCGGGCCACGGGTATGTCGGCGGCGAAGCGGACGCGGAGCCCCGCGAAGGGGAGGCCGAGCTCCTCGAGGCCGCGGCGGTAGGCGCGGAGGAAGAGGTTGTCCGGCCCCGCGAGCTCGGGGGGGCAGCCCTCGACGACGGCGCGGTCGGCCTCCTCGGCCTCGAAGCGGTCGTAGAGGGAGAGGGCTACGCCGAGGGCGTCGAAGCCGGGGCCGAGGTTGGCCGTAGTGGCGGGGACGAGGATCCGGACGACGCTCACGGCCGCGCCCCGCGCCCGGCGGAGGCCGAAGCGCCGAGGGCGCCAAGGGCACCGCGGATAGCCGCGCCGATGCTTCCGGGATCGATGGTCTCGCGGTGGAGCTCGCGCCGGCCGCGGAGGGCGAGGAAGGCGGGCGGCGGCTCGAGGCCGGCGGCCCGGGCGAGGAGCTCGGCGGCGGCGAGCTCGGCCTCGAGGCCTGCGGCGCCCTCCGAGCCGCCCCGGCCGCGGAGCCCGACCGAGGCCGCCGCGGCCAGGGGGAACTTGAAGGGGCTGGCCGTCGCGGCCAGGACCAGGGGCCGCCCTGCCCTCGGGTAGCCCGCGGACTCGGCAGCGGCGAGGGCCACCGCCGTGTGGGGATCGACGAGGTAGCCGGTGGCCTCGAAGAGGCGGCGCGCCGCCTCGGCCGCCGGGGCCTCGTCGGCCCAGCCGGCGCGGAAGTCGGAGAGCCGGGATCGCTCATCGGGGCCGAGCTCGAAGCGGCCCGTCTCGGCGAGGCCGGCCATGAGGGAGGCGACGCGGCCGGGATCGCCGGACGCGGCGTGGTAGACCAGGCGCTCGAGGTTGCTCGACACGAGGATGTCCATGGAGGGGCTCGAGGTCGCGTAGAAGGGGCGGCGCGCCTCGTAGCGGCCGGTCTCGAAGAAGTCGTAGAGGACCTTGTTCCGGTTCGAGGCGCAGACCAGGGCGCCGACGGGGAGGCCCATGCGCTTGGCGTACCAGGCGGCGAGGATGTCGCCGAAGTTGCCGGTGGGCACGGCCAGGTCCATGAGGCCCTCGCTCCCGAGCTCGCCCCGGTCGCGGAGATCGCGCCAGGCCTTGACCCAGTAGGCGATCTGGGGCGCGAGGCGGGCGATATTGATCGAGTTGGCCGAACAGAGCCTCGTGCTCGAGGCGGCCAGGGCCGCGGCGAGGGGGGAGCCTGGCCGGGCGGCCTCGGCGAAGGCGGCCTTCACGGCGCGCTGGGCCTCGTCGAAGTTGCCCCGGATGCCGTAGACCAGGGCCCCCGGGGCGTCGTGGCTCGTCATCTGGAGGCGCTGCACGGGGCTCACGCCCTCGGAGGGGTAGAAGACGGCGACCCGGGGCGCGGGGGCGGCGCCGGCCCGTCGGGGAAGAGAGCCGCCGCCCTCGGGGCAGATGCCCTCGAGGGCGGCCTTGCCCGTGTCGCCGGAGGTGGCGACGAGGACGAGGATGCCCGAGTCGTCGCCGGCCAGCTCGGCCGACATGGCCAGGAATTCCCCGAGGAGGGTCAGGGCGAGGTCCTTGAATGCGAGGGTCGGGCCGCGGTAGAGCTCGAGGAAGTGGCGGCCGCCCGCCCGGACCAGGGGGGCGACCTCGGCCGTCTCGAAGCGGGCGGCCGAGGCCTCCAAGGCGGCGCGGAGCCTGGGCTCGGGGAAGCCGGGGAAGAAGGGGGCTATGACGCGATAGGCGAGCTCGGGATAGCTCATCGGCCCCGGGGCCAGGAGCTCGGGGTCGAGGGGGGGCAGGGAACGGGGAAGGTAGAGGCCCCCGTCGGGGGCCAGGCCGCTCAGGACCGCGCGCTCGGGCCCGACGGGCGGCGCGGACGACCTCGTGCTGACGTACACGGCATCCTCCGCCAGGGAGGATATAGAAAAGCGGGCGCCCGGGAAAGCCCGGAGCGCCCGCCCCTCGGGCGCGGCCGGGAAGGCATCATGCCCCCGGGCGGCCCCTTCGAGCTTCCGACCTAGTCCTCGCCGCCCATCGAGGTGAAGTCGCTCGGCACGCCGAGCTTGCGCTTGCCCAGCTCGATGTTGAGCATGTAAAGGCCCTGGGCCGAGTTGCCCATGAGATCGATGGTCTGGAGGATCTCGCTCGCGTTCTTCTCCTCCTCCACCTGCTCGGTCAGGTACCACTGGATGAAGGCCTCGGTGGCGTAGTCCTTCTCCTCGCGGGCGAGGGCCGCGATCTCGCGGATGCTCCCGCTGACGCCCTTCTCGTGCTCGAGGACGCGCTGGAAGAGCTCCTTGATGGCCGTCTCCTTGAACTCGGGCTTGGCGATCGCCTCGAGGGCCACGGCGGAGCCCTGGTCCTCGAGGTATCCGTAGAGCTTCATCGCGTGGAACATCTCCTCGTGGTACTGGATCATGAGCCAGTTGGCCACGCCCTTGTAGCCGGCCTCGCCCATGCGGGCCGACATGGCCAGGTAGAGGTAGGCCGAGTACATCTCGCGGTTTATCTGCAGGTTGATCCGGTCGGTCATCTTCTTGGAAAGCATGGTCTGGTCTCCTTTTTTAGGCGTCTCGGTCCGATCGCGTCGCGGCTCCCTACCGGAGCATGGTTTGAATATAGCGATTTCGCTATGAATCGACAAACGCGAAAGGCGAGGGAGGCCTAGCGCGAGATCCAGCTCGCGATGTAGCGCCTCGAGCCGCCCAGGGCGACGGGCGGGGCCTCGAGCCGCTTCCACGCGCCGCCCAGCTTCGCCGCGGCGGCGGCCACCTCGACGTGGCGCATCGCGATGCCCATGTCGAGCTCCTGGAGCTTGATCGCGCCGAGCATGTTGTTGTAGAAGCGGCTCTCCTCCAGGACGAGGTGGAGCCGCGCCGGCCCGCCGCGTCGGTCGAGGAGTAGGCGCCAGGGCTGCTTGTTCGAGGCCGAGGGGCCGAAGCGCACCGCCTCGAGGAGCTCGGCCCAGGCTCCCGCCTCGGCCAGGGGGAGCCAGGCTCCCTCCGGGCCCGCCTCGAAGAAGAGCTCGTCCGCCGGCTTGCGGCTCCCGGAGCCGGCCCCGCGGCGGATGAGCTGGTCCCGTATCTTCGAGCCGTCGGCGGCCCTCCCCACCGGGCTCAGCGCGGGGGCGAGCTCGCGCCCGGAGGCGCCGAGGAAGCGCTTGACCAGGCCCCGGTCGAAGATCCCGCCGACCCAGCAGGTCCCGAGGCCGAGCTCCGTGGCGCGGAGGATCAGGCCCTCGAAGGCGTAGCCGAAATCGACGCAGGCGAGCTCGCCTGGCTCGACTATGCCGACGAGGAAGGTCGCGGCCCCCGCGATGACCCCGTAGGTCCCGAGCTTCCTGCCCTTGCCCAGGCCCGCGTCCTCGCGCGCGACGAGGGCGAAGCGGGGTCGGCGCCCGAAGGGCCCGGGCACCGCCTCGGCGAAGGCCGCCTCGAGGGCCCTCGCCTCCTCGGCCGAGGGGGGAGCGCCGTCGTAGCTGCGCACCGAGACGCGGTCGCGGATCGCTTGAAGCGAGAGTTCCATCCTATCTCTCCTTTCGCCCCCGCCCCCCGCCGAGCTCGGCCCAGCGGAAGCAGGAGGCGAGGTGGTCGTTGACCATGCCGATGGCCTGCATGTGGGCGTACATGGTCGTGCTGCCCACGAAGCCGAAGCCCCTCGACTTGAGGTCCTTGGATAAGGCGTCCGAGGACTCCGTCGTGACCGGGACCTCGGCGGGGCTCCTCCAGGCGTTGACGAGGGGCCGGCCCTCGACGAAGCGCCAGATGTAGGCGTCGAAGGATCCGAACTCCTCGGCCGTCGCGAGGAAGGCGCGCGCGTTGCGCGCCGCCGCCTCGAGCTTACGGCGGTTGCGGATGAGGCCGGGGTCGGCGAGGAGCCTTTCGATCCGCGCCGGTCCGAAACGCGCGACCTTCTCGGGATCGAAGCCGGCGAAGGCCCTCCGGTAGGCCTCGCGTTTGCCCAGGACGCAGCGCCAGGAGAGGCCCGCCTGCTGGGTCTCGAGGAGGAGGAACTCGAAGTGCCTTCGCTCGTCGTGGATCGGGCGGCCCCACTCCTCGTCGTGATAGGCGACGTACAGGGGATCGGAGCCGCACCAGGGGCAGCGTTCCATGCTAGTAGTACCTCCCCGCGCGGAGCCCGAGGACCCAGCCCGAGCCGTCCGTCGCGGCCCCGCAGAAGGCGGAGAGCTCGAGGGGGGCGAGGCCGAGGACCGAGAGCCCCAGGCTCGCCGCGGCCCCGAAGCTCAGCCTCCTCCGCCCCCCGGCGCTCGAGAAGTCGCAGTAAGCCCCGAGCTCGGGGCGCTGGACGATGAAGAGCTCGCCGAAGGAGGCCTCGAGGGGCCGGGCCAGCCACATGACCTCGGCCGAGCAGATGGTGCGCGTGGCCTCGAGGCCCTCGAGGGCCAGGCTGCGGTAGGGATCGGAGTCCGCCGCCTCGAGGCCGGGGCCCTCGAGGGCGGCGTGGACGAGGCCCCGGCCGCGGAGGGCGAGGAGGCCGCCGGGCTCCCAGGCGACGCGGGCCCAAGCGTCGGGGCCGCGGTTCCCCGCCGAGTCGAGGGCCGCGGCGAGGCCGAGCCCGAAGGCCCCCGGGCTCCCCAGCTCGAGGCCGAGCCCCCCGGAGGCCCGCCACGCGGCCTCGCCCCCGGGCAAGCCGAGCTCGAGCTCCCCCGAGGCGAGGGGGCGCAGGACCAGGCCCCGCGCGGGGCTGAAGGCGAGGGAGGCCCGGGCGGCGGCCGCGAGCTCGCGGGCTTCGGGGCTAGAGAGCTCGGCGTCGAGGATGCCCTCGCCCGAGAGCAGGGCCCGCAGCCCGGCCTCGTAGGCCGCGCCGGAATCCCGATGCTTCGGGAAGGCGTAGCCGCGCAGGGCCGCCTCGAGGCCCGCCCCCCAGGCCCGCTCCCCCTCGCCCTCGAGCCCCGCGAGCGTCGCGAGGGAGAGGGAGGCGGGCCCGCCCCGGAACAGGGCTGAGGGCCCGACCCAGCGCCGTCCCTGGAAAGCCTCGGCCCCGCCCGAGGCCTCGTCGAGGATGCGGAGCTCCACCTGCGGGAGGGAGTCGGGCGGGAGCGCGAAGGAGGCGTCGAAGCGGCGGGCCGCGACGAGGGCCGCGACCCGCCCGCGGAAGTAGGCGCGCCGCCTGGCGAGCTCGGGATCCGCCTCGCGCCGGGAGGCGAGGGCCCGGAGCTCGGGCAGGGCCGCGCGGGCCGACTCGCGGCCCCGGGCGGCGACCTCGGCGGGCCGCGAGAACTCCATGTAGGAGAGGTCCTCGACCGCGCAGCGCACGACGACGGGCCTCCGCTCGAGCATGCCCTTGATCGAGGCCCGGGTCTTGCCGATGTCGATGGCCCGGTTGATCACGACGAAGGGGCTCCCGTAGTCGAGCTCGCGGCCGTAGAGGGCGGTGGCCGCGGCCACGCGCCCGGTGTAGCGGTAGGCGACGCCGACGGGCACGAGCTCGGTCACCCCGCCGTCGATGAGGAGCATGCCGCGGAAGCCCACGGGCTCGAAGATCGCGGGGAGGGCGAAGGCGGCCGCCATGACCGTGGCGAAGTCCCCCTCGGCGAGGAGGACCTGGCGCCGGGAGAGGAGGTCCTCGCAGGCGACCATCGCGGGGATGGGCAGCTCGGCGAGGTCGAGCTCGCCGACGAGGGCGCGGACGAGGCCCATGAAGCGTCCCGCGTCGAGGAAGCCCCCTTTCGTCGGCAGCTCGGGATCGAAGAGCCCGGCTGCGGGGTAGGCGGCGAAGAGCTCGGCTATGTCGGCGGGGGCGAGGCCGGCCCCGTACAGGAGGGCGACGATGGCGCCCATGGAGTCGGCGACGATGAAGTCGGGCCGCAGGCCCTCCTCCTCGAGGACCTCGAGGACGCCGATGTGGGCGAAGGCCCGGGCCGAGCCCCCCGAGAGGACCAGGCCGAAGGGCTCCTCGCCCCCGGCCAGCTCCCGGGCCCGAGCGACGAAGCGCCCCTCCCCGAGAAGCATCGGCTCGGCGACCGGGAGGAATGGATTGTCCTCCCCGTAGAAGGCGTAGCCGGCTCCGGCCGGCGCGGTCCCGGCCGGCGCCGCCGCGGCGGGAGCTGAGGCCTCCTGGGCGCTTGCCGCGCCGCACAACGCGCAGGCGAGGAGTACGGCGATTGTCGGGCGCGGGCTGGTCCGCGGAAGTCTGGCGTTTCGCATCTCGGCTCCATTTTTAGGCTGCGGGCATCGCCATGATAGCACGGCGGGGCGGGAGATTCGCCTGGGGCCGGGCCTCGGGCCGGGGCCGGGCCCCGCCGCCCCCGGCCCTCGACGGGACGGCCTCCTTCGGTATAGAATTGGCGATCATGGACACCGATACCGCCTCATCCCCCGAAGCCCAACCCCCATCCGCCGACCCCGAGCACTCTAGCCGGGCGCTTCGCCGCGCCGTCCCGACGTCGATCGCGGGGAGAGCCTAGGCATGCTCCTCGAACTCGCCATCATCCTCGGCCTCGTCCTCCTCAACGGCTTCTTCTCCATGTCCGAGATGGCCATCGTCTCCTCGCGCAAGGCCAGGCTCCGCCACGAGGCCGACAAGGGCAGGAAGGGCTACCGCATGGCCCTCGAGACGGCCGAGAATCCCTCCCGCTTCCTCTCGACCATCCAGGTCGTCATCACCCTCGTGAGCATCCTCGCGGGAGCCTTCGGCGGCGCCACCGTCGCCGAGGCCCTCGAGGAGGCCCTGCGCGCGATCGCCCCCCTCGCGGCCTACGCCGGCCCCCTCTCCGTGGGCCTCGTCGTCGTCTGCACGACCTTCGTCTCGGTCGTCCTCGGCGAGCTCGTGCCCAAGTCCCTCGCCCTGGCCCGGCCCGAGCCCGTGGCCGCCGCGCTGATCCGGCCGGTGCGGGCCCTCGCCCTGGCCTTCGCGCCGATCTCCCGCCTCCTCTCCGGCACGACCGAGCTCCTCGTCGGCCTCCTCGGCTCGAAGGGGCAGGCCGAGCCCGCCGTCACCGAGGACGAGGTCCGCGTCCTCGTGGCCCAGGGCGCGGAGACCGGCGTCTTCGAGGACTCCGAGCGGGATATGGTTGAGGGGGTCCTCTCCCTGGGCGACCGCCGCATAACCTCCCTCATGACCCCGCGCACCGAGCTCGTCGCCATCGACCTCGAGGACGGGGTCGAGTCCGCGCGGGAGCTCGTCCTCGCGAACGCGCGCTACGGCTACCTCCCCGTCGTCGAGGGCGAGCTCGACCGCCTCGTCGGCATGCTCCCGGTGAAGGAGGCCCTGGCCGCCATGGCGGCGGGGAGCCTGGACGACGTCGTGCCCCTCCTCGAGAAGCCCCTCCTCCTCCCCGACTCCATCTCCCCCCTCAAGGCCTTCGCGGCCATGCGGGAGGGAGGGGCCCGGGCGGCCCTGATCCTCGACGAGTACGGAGGCCTCTCGGGCCTCGTCAGCCTTACGAGCCTCCTGGAGTCCATGGTGGGCGAGCTGCCCCTGACCGGCGGCGAGGAGGAGGAGCCCGAGCTCGTCAAGCGCGAGGACGGCTCCTACCTCGTCGACGGCTCCATGCCCGTGGACCGCTTCGTCGAGGCCCTCGGCCTGGACGAGGAGCTCGGCCAGGGCGACTACGACACCGTGGCCGGCCTCGTCCTCGAGCGCATGGGCACCATCCCCCGGGCGGGGGACAAGTGCCGCTGGGACGGCTGCAGCCTCGAGGTCGTGGACATGGACGGGAACCGCATCGACAAGATCATCGTCACCCTCGAGGACGAGGCCGCCTCGGAGGACTAGCCAGCCGCCTACAGGCTCCGATCATCGGCCTCGTCGAGCCAGGCCCGGACCGGGGCCATGATGGCCGCGATCGAGCCGGGGGCGAAGGGGTTACGGAGGCCCGCGGCGGCGAGGAGCTCGAGGTAGGAGGCGCTCCCGCCCTTGTCGCAGAGCCCGAGGTAGCTCCTCCAGGCCGCGCCCCGGTCCGAGCGCGAGCGGGCCCAGTACTCGTAGGCGCTGACCTGGGCCAGGGTGTAGTCGATGTAGTAGAAGGGATCCGAGAAGATATGCCCCTGGCGGAACCAGAAGCCGCCGGACTCGAGGAGCTCGTCCCCGCGGTAGTCCCGCCAGGGCAGGTAGCGCCCCTCGATCTCCCGCCAGGCCCGGCGCCTCCCCTCGGGCTCGGCCTCGGGATGCTCGTAGACCCAGTGCTGGAACTCGTCGACCGCGACCCCGTAGGGGAGGAAAAGGATGCCCCCCGAGAGGTGCTTGAACCGGTACTTGGGCGTATCCTTCCCGAAGAAGCCCTCCATCCAGGGCCAGGCCAGGAACTCCATGCTCATCGAATGGATCTCGCAGGCCTCGAGGGTGGGCCAGTGGTACTCGAGGAAGGGGAAGCCCAGGCTCCTCGCCACCTGGAAGGCGTGGCCCGCCTCGTGGGTCAGGGTGTCCACGTCCTCCGAGGTCCCGTTGGAGTTGGCGAAGATGAAGGGGACCCCCTCGCCGGGGACGCACTCGCAGTAGCCGCCCATGGCCTTGCCCTTCCTCGTCTCGAGGTCGAAGAGCCGGCCCTCGCGCATCATCCGGAAGAAGGCCGAGGTCTCCGGCGACATCTGGTCGTACATCGCGCCGGCGATCTCGACCAGGCGCTCGGGCTGCCCCGCGGGCAGGGGGTTGCCCGAGGGGAAGTCGATAGCCTCGTCCCAGAAGGCGAGGGAGGGCAGGCCGAGGCGCCGGGCCTGGCGCTCGCGCAGCGAGGCCGCCAGGGGCACCACGGTCTCCAGGACCTGGCGCCGGTAGGAGGCCGCCTCGGCCGGGCCGTAGTCGGAGCGGCCGAGCCGGGCGTAGGCGAGGGGGACGAAGCTCGCGAAGCCGAGCTTGCGCGCGATGCCGTGGCGGAGGGCCACGAGCTCGGCGTAGATCCGGTCGAACTCGCCCCGGCGCTCGAGGTAGAAGCCGCTCGTCGCGGCGACGGCCCGGGCCCGGGTATCCCGATCGGGCGACTCGGCGAAGGGCTGGAGCTCGGCCAGGTTGCGCTCGGCCCCCTCGAAGGGGATCGAAGCGGAGGCCTTGAGCTTGTCGTACTCGCTCGCGAGCCGGTTCTCGGCGGCCAGGTCGGCCTCGATCCCCGGCTTGAAGATCCGCATCTTCTGCTCGGCGATCCGGAAGATCTGGGCCCCCCAGGAGCGCTCGAGCTCGGGCCGGAAGGGCGAGGCGACCAGGGCGGCGTAGAGCTCGCTCTCGAGGCCCTGGACCCTGGCGTCCATCTCGTCCATGAAGTCGTTCTCGGCCTCGTAGAAGGGATTCGCCGTGTCGCAGGTATGGCGGATCCGCGCGAGGGCCCGCATGGTCGCCAGGCGGGAGCGGATCCCGGAGATCCGGGCCATGGCCTCCTCCTGGCCCCGCGCCGAGCTGGCCGAGGAGAAATCCCGGAGCAGGGCCCGGAAGGACTCGGACTCGGCCCCGATGTCGGGCCGCGCGTACGCGAACTGATCGAAGGTCCTCATCCCTTCCCTCCCCTGCCCGGCCCGCGGCCGGCCTTCCCACTCTACGCCGGAACGGGCCGCACCGCCATACCGCGAATGGGGGATGTCCCCGCCGCGGCCTTCCTCCGGCGGAGCGGATCGGTGTACGATGAAGCGACATGAGCAGCACGCCGCGAACGAGCGCTTGGGACCGGGAGGGAGTCCTCGCCTCCATCATCGGCCGGGTCCCCCTGCCCCGGATGGCCCCGGTCCGCCAGTCCTTCCCCGACGGCCGCCTGCCCGACCTGGCGGGGGCCGTCGCCGCCGAGCTCGCCCGCCCGGAGATAGCCGCTACCGTAAGGCCCGGCATGCGGATCGCGGTGGCGGTGGGGAGCCGAGGCATCGACCGGCTTCCCCTCGTGATCGGCGAGCTCGTCCGGGGACTCAGGCGCGCCGGCGCCGAGCCCTTCGTCTTCCCGGCCATGGGCAGCCACGGCGGGGCCACGGCCGAGGGCCAGCTCGGCCTCCTCGCCGCCCTCGGCGTGACCGAGGAATCGGTCGGCGCCCCCGTCCGCTCCTCCATGGAGACCCTGGTCGTCGGCCGGGCCCCCCGAGGCCAGGAGGTCCACGTCGACCGGCTCGCGGCCGAGGCCGACGGCATCGTCGCGGTCGGCCGCGTGAAGCCCCACACGGCCTTCCGCGGGCCCTACGAGAGCGGGATCATGAAGATGCTGGCCATCGGCATGGGCAAGCGGCGCGGGGCCGAGATCTGCCACGCCGAGGGCTTCGGCCGCATGGCCGAGAACGTCGCCGCCTTCGGCCGGGTCGTCCTCGAGCGGACCAAGCTCCTGTTCGGGCTCGCCCTCGTCGAGAACGCCTACGACGCCGCCTGCCTGGTCGAGGCCCTGCCCCGGGGCCGGATCGAGGAGCGCGAGCCCGAGCTCCTCGCGCTCGCCAAGTCCCGCATGCCCCGGATACTTCTCCCCGAGTTCGACCTCCTCGTCGTGGACCGGATCGGCAAGAACTTCTCGGGCGACGGGGCCGACCCCAACGTGACCGGCACCTACTGCACCCCCTACGCGTCGGGCGGCCCCCGCTTCGAACGTTACGCGATACTGGACCTGAGCGACGAGACCCACGGGAACTGCCTCGGGGTCGGCATGGCAGACTTCACCACCGAGCGGCTCTTCGCCAAGGCCGACTTCGGCGCCTGCTACACCAACGCCCTCACGAGCCGCGTCGTCATGCACGCCAAGCTGCCCGTGGTGCTCCCGAGCGACCGGCTCGCCCTCCAGGCCGCCCTCTACTCCTGCGTCGGCGCCGACCCGGCGGCGCCGCGCGTCGTGCGCATCCCCGACACCTCCCACCTCGGCCTGATCTCGGTCTCCGAGGCCCTCCTGCCCGAGGTCGCCCGGAGCCCGGGCATGGAGGCGGCCGGGATGCCCGCGGAGCTCGAGTTCGACGAGTCCGGCGACCTCTGGTAAGGCGGCCGGGGCGCGGCGCCCTTGTACCGCCCCCGGCTAGGCCCTGCTAGGGCATTCCCGGCGCAGCTCGGCGAAGGCCCGGGCCGCCTCGGGATCGAAGTGGCTCCCCGACAGCGACGCGATGTGCGCGAGCACCTTCTCCTCCGGCCAGCCGGCCCGGTAGGGCCGGTCCGAGCGCAGGGCGTCCCAGACGTCGACCACCGCGAAGAGGCGGGCCGCGAGGGGGATGGCGCCCCCCGAGAGGCCGCCGGGGTAGCCGGAGCCGTCCCACTTCTCGTGATGCCGGTAGGGTATGTCCAGGGAGCGGTCGAGGAAGCGCAGGCGCGACAGGAGGTCGCGGGCTATGGCCGGGTGCCGCTTCATGACCGCGAATTCCTCCTCGTTCAGGGGACCGGGCTTCAGGAGGATCGCGTCGGGGATGCCCATCTTGCCGATATCGTGGAGCAGCGCGCCGTGGCGCACGCGGTCGAGCTCCTCCCCGGCAATGCCGAAGCGCCGGGCCAGCTCCATCGTCATGTCGGTCACGCGGCGGCTGTGCCCCTCGGTCTCCCGGTCGCGGAGCTCGAGGGCCTGGGCCCAGCCCTCGATGGTGGCCTCGTTGGCCTCGAGGAGCTCGGCGTTCGCCCGCCTGAGCCCCTGGAGGAGGGAGGAGTTGTCCAGGGCGACGGCGGCCTGGCCGGCGAGGGTCTCGAAGTAGAGCTCCCAGCTCGGATAGGGCCGGAAGGGGCTCCGCCGGTAGAGCTCGAGGACCCCCGTGACGCGGCCCTTCACCGTGAGGCGCCGGCCCGCGTAGAAGAAGAAGCCCTCCGCGGAAAAGGCCGGCGAGCGGCTGAAGCCCTCGGCGTGCCGGTCGAGGTCGGCGACGACGATGGCCGCGTCGTGCTGGAGGGCCCGGCCCGCGAAGCCCTCGCCGGGGCGGAGCCTCGTGTGCAGGAGGGCCTCGGTGCGGAAGCCGACGCGGGAGGCGAGGGAGAGGGACTCCGCCTCGGGATCGAGGAGGAGGACGTCGGCCGCGTCGACGCCCAGCCGCTCCACCGCCTGGTCGAGGATGACCGAGAGGACCTTGTCGAGCTCCATGCTGGAGGCGATCGCCAGGTCGACGGTGTGGAGGGACTCGAGCTCCCGGTTCTTCTCGACGAGGCCGTCGGAGAGCTCCTCCACCTCGCGGAAGGCCTTCGAGAAGATCATGGACAGGTGGAAGCTCTGCGTGAAGATGTAGAGGAAGACCCCGTAGGAGGACATGTAGAAGGTCTTGGTGAGCAGGCCCACCGACAGGAGGACGTCGTTGACCGAGGTCCCCAGGAGGAGGACGATGCCGACGACGACCATGAGGGCCCCCTCCTCGCGGCGGATCGCGGCCAGGGCCATGGCCCCGAGGAGGTAGAGCCCCGCGACGACGAGGAAGTACTCGTACCAGTGGAGGAAGCGCTGGTTGATCATGGCCGGCGTCGCGAGGACGAGGGCCGCCCAGAGGAGCCCGACCGCGACGATGGCCGCGACCGGGGCGCGCTTGACCTGGCGCGGGTACAGGCGCTCGAAGAAGAGGGCGAAGAGCGGGAGGGTCAGGTGGGCGGCGAGGAGCTGAACCCGGAAGAACCACTCCCAGCCGCCGGCCGTGGGCGGGAAGATCCCCCAGAGCAGGCGCTCCCCCATGATGTGGTTCCGCGCCGTCATGAGGAGGCAGATGATCCCGAACAGGAGGGAGGCCCGGTCCTTCTTCCGCAGGAGGAAGAGGCCGAGGTGGTAGAGCCCCATGATGAGGAGGGCGCCGGAGACGAGGGAGGTCGTGGCGACGTCGCGCCCGCGCTTGTCGGCGATGGCCGCGGCGTCGCCGAGGAGGGGGCTGTCCCAGGTGCCGATCATGGGGGTCGAGTAGTTGGCCACCTGGAGGACGAGGTCGAGCTCCCCGCCCTCGGCGTGGAACTGGGGCAGGGCTAGGCCGTTCGAGGGGAGGTAGAGCGCCGGCCGGTCGGAGACCTCCCCGAGCTCGGCGACCTGGACGCCGTTCGCGAAGAGCCGGGCGGCGCTGTAGACATTGGGCAAGCGGATGCCCCACTCGCGGGGCTCGGGAGGTACGCGGAGGCGGAGCCGGAGGGTGGCGACGCCCGTGACGGGCGCCCGGGCCCGCGCGAAGCCCGCCACCGAGGCCCACATGCTCGGCACGAGGACGGTCGCGGGGGCCCGGCGGCTCGCGGCCTCGGCGGGGCCGAGGAGCTCCCCCGGGTAGAATGCCCAGCGGCCGTCGAGCCTGGCGAGCTCGCCAGAGTCGAAGTCGAAGCCCGAGGAGAGATCCGCCTCGCCGCCCTCGGCCCCGGCCGAGCGGAGCGGCATGAGCGAGCAGGAGGAGAGGAGGATCCCGAGGGCGGCGATCAGCGCGAGGTCGCGCGCGCGAGCTGTGGAGCGAGTGCGCCTAGGCATCGGGGAGGATGATACAATCCCCAGGAGGAAGGTACAAGCGAAGCCTCGGCGAATCTCCGGAAATGTATGTACAACCATTGTCAGCCCACGTGATATCTACCATAATGCGGAAGGGAAGCCACATGAAAGAGCTCGATCGCGATAGCCCCATCCCCCTTCACCATCAGCTGTACGAGCTTCTCAAGGAGTGGTTCACCACCGAAGCCGCTCCGTCGGGCTTCCTCCCCTCCGAGGTAGAGCTCGCGGAGCGCTTCGGCCTCTCGCGAGGGACCGTCCGCATCGCCCTCGACCGGCTCGTGAAGGACGACCTGATCGTGAGGGACGCCGGCAGGGGGACGGCGCTCAAGCCCGACTACCTCGTCAAGCTCAAGAAGTACCGGATCGGCGTAGTCCTCTCGGAGATCGACTTCTTCACCGATACGATCTGGGAGTATTCGCGCACGAGCCATCTCGAGGTCATCAACGGCATCATCGAGAGCAACATCCCCTTCAACCTCTCCACGGAGCTCTTCTCCGAGGATACCTTCTCCGAGGCCTGCAACCGGGATTTCGACGGTTTCATCCTCTGGCCCTACGTCCACCAGTCCTTGACCAAACGCCTATCCAAGCCCTACATGCAGATGCGCTATTCGATCGACCTCATCGACGGCTTCGCGAAGATCGCCGCCGACCTCGTCGCCAACGGCCTCGGGCGCATCGGCTACATCGGCTTCGATTCCCGCGGCCGCATCGAGACCATGGACCGCGTGCTCGGCGAGGCCGGACTCCCGCCCATCCGCGCGGAAGCCATCATCGAATGCGGCGGCAACCAGGCCGAGGCCTACCGCTCCTGCGTGGAGCTGCTCGACCGGGGCATCGACCTCGATTGCATCGTCTGCTCGACCGACATCCGCGCCTACGGCGTCCTCCAATGCCTCGAGGAGAAGGGCATCCCGGTTCCTTCCCGGATCGCCGTGTACGGATTCGACGGCCCCCGCCGGCCGCGCAGCAACGGCAAGAGCATCACGACCTGCCGATTCGATTGGACCTATCCCGGCCGCTTCGCGGTGGAGTCGATCCGTCGGCTCCTGGACGGGGCGAGCCCTCAGGACTATTCCCCGCCGAAGGGCATCATCTGGCACGGTGAGACCACGCAGCTGGCCTCGCGAGAGCAGAGCGAGGAGAAAGCACCCTGATTGTATAAATGTTTGAACATTTCCTTGACATTCTCCCGATATGTGCTAGGCTACGCTAGCGCCCGCACGATAAGGAGAAAACCATGCGACAGCTCCGAGCCCTCGGCATCGCGGCACTGATCCTGGCCGCCATCTTCCCGCTCCAGTCCCAGGGCAAGAAGACCGTGCTCCAGTACTGGTCTTGGGATTCCAGCGTCAAGAAGCAGAACGAGGACATCATCGCCAAGTTCGAGGCCCAGAATCCCGGGGTCAAAGTAGAGCTCACCACCCTCGAGACCACCGAGTACTGGGTCAAGATCCGTCTGCTCGCCAACCAGGGGAAGCTCCCGGACGTCTTCAACATGAGCTCGGGCTACCTCGAGGAGTGGGCGCGCGCCGGCTTGGTCCGGGATCTCGGGCCGAGCATCGACAGGGACCTCGACAAGAAATCCTTCTACATGAGCGTGCTCGACGCGGGCAAGGACATCGCGGGGACCGGCAAATACTGCGCCCTCCCCTACGCCCTCGTCACCACGGTCCTGTACTACAACAAGGATATGTTCGATAAGGCGGGAGTAGCCTACCCGAGCGCCTCCTGGACCTGGGAAGACTTCCGGAAGGCAGCCAAGAAGCTCACCATCGTCAAGGACGGCAAGACCCAGCAGTACGGCTTCTGGTTCTTCGGCCGCTACTCGAACGTCGAATCCTGGGTCTTCGCCAACAACGGCAGGCTCATCGACCCCGCGACGAATTCCTACAAGCCCGACGCCAACGCCATCGAGGCCATGCGCTTCCTGACCGACCTGGTCCTCGCGGACAAGGTCGCCCCCGCTAAGAAGGAAATGTCCGCCTTCCGCTACCAGGACGTCTTCCCCCAGGGGGCGGCGGCCATGTGGGTCGACGGCTCATGGTTCATCGACAACAACCGCAAGATCGCCGGCGACAAGATCCGATGGGACATCGCGGAGCTTCCCCGCGGCCCGAAGGGCGACGGCAAGTCGGTCTACGGCTGGCCCGATTACGTCTCCATCTCGCCGAATACGCCTAACGCCGACCTGGCCTGGAAATTCGCGAAGTTCGTCGCCGGAGAAGGCGTCAGCCTCGACATGTACATGGCCGGCAAGATCCCGACCTACCGGCCCATCACCGAGTCGCCCGCCTTCCTCGAAAAGGGCCAGCAGCCCGCCAACAAGGGCCTCCTGATCAAGCAGGCGGCCAAGGCCTTCCGTACCTCCTACACCCTCGGCTGGTCCGAGTGGCGCGGCTACGGCCCCGCCGAGAGCCTCGGCCTCAACGGGATCATCGACGCCATCATCGACGGGGAGACGAGCTTCGACGAGGGCATGAATAAGGCCGATACCAACATCAACAAGATACTGAAACGCTACTATAAGTAGCCAAGCCTCGACACGCCCCACGAAACGCAGCCGCCGGTCGCGCCCGCGATCGGCGGCCTTTTCCCGAAAGAGGTGCCCGATGTCCTCCCGAAAGCTATCCTGGTACCGCCCCGGGGATCCCTGGCTCATGCTCCTCCCGACGGTCGCGGGCCTCGCGCTCTTCCGCCTCGGGCCGATGCTCGGCTCCCTGCTCCTCGGCTTCGCCGACTGGAACATGCTCACGCCGCCCGCCTTCATCGGCCTCGGGAATTACACGGAGCTCCTCGCCGACCCGGTATTCCCCGCCGTTCTCAGGAGCACCCTCGAATTCTCGCTGCTGTACGTGGCCGGGGTGATGGCCCTCGGCCTCGCGATCGCCCTCCTCCTCGACCGGAAGGCCCGCGGCATCGGTTTCTTCAGGGCCGCTTTCTACTCGCCGGTCATCACCTCGGCGGTCGCCGTCGGCATCGTCTGGTCCTGGCTCCTGAGCCCCCGCTACGGACTGCTCAACAACCTGCTGGCGACGCTCGGCCTGCCCGAGCCCTACTGGCTCGGGGATCCCCGGCTCGCCCTGCCCACCGTCGCGATCGTCCAGGTCTGGAAGATGTCCGGCTACTACATGATCATCTTCCTCGCCGGGCTCCAGGGCATTCCCCACTCGCTCATCGAGGCCTCGAAGATCGACGGCGCGAGCCCGCGGCAGAGGTTTTTCACGATCATCCTCCCCCTCCTGTCGCCGACGACCTTCTTCGTGCTGAACGTGGCCCTCATCGACTCGTTCAAGAACTTCGAGCTCATCTACGCGATGACCAAGGGCGGGCCGCAGAACGCGACGAACACCCTCGTCTACGACGTCTACCTCAACGGCTTCGTCCACTATCGGACGGGCTACGCCTCGGCGCTCTCCTACGTGCTCCTCGCCTGCGTCGCCCTCGTCACCGGCCTCAGCTTCCTCGCCAAGAAGCGATGGGTCAAGTACCAGTATTAATGGGGGACGCGATGAAACGAGCGCGCACGATCCTTTACTACGCCGTCCTAACCCTCCTCGGCGCGGCTACCATCTTCCCCTTCTTCTGGATGGCCCTCAACTCCTTCAAGTCGGAAGCGACCATCTTCTCCGTCCCTCCGCGCTGGGTGCCGGACCTCTTCGGGGGCGGCGATCCCTTCGCGAACTACCGGATCATCTTCCGCGACTTCAACTGGGCCCGCTTCACGGTGAACAGCGCCGTCGTCGCCGGCCTTTCCGCCCTCGGCCAGGTCGCGACCTGCTCGCTCGCGGGCTTCGCCTTCGCCTCGATGCGCTTCAAGGGAAGGAACCTCCTCTTCGCCCTCCTCCTCGGCACGATGATGATCCCCGTGCAATCGACCATCATCCCCGAGTTCCTCATCATGATGCGGATCGGCTGGCTCGACAGCTACCTGCCCCTGATCGTGCCCTCCGTCCTCGTCGGCTCCTTCGGGACCTTCATGTTCAAGGAGCACTTCGAGAACGTCCCGCCCTCCTTCATCGACGCCGCCTCGATCGACGGCGCGGGCGCGTTCTCGATCTACGCGCGGGTCTACCTGCCCATGGCCGGCTCCCAGATCGCCACGCTCGCCATCATCGCCTTCATGAACGCCTGGAACGACCTGCTCCGGCCCATCCTCTACGTCTCCTCGGAGAAATGGCAGACCGTGACCCAAGCCCTCACCCAATTCCAGTCCCAGTACTCGGCCAGGTGGAACCTCATCCTGACCGGGAGCGTCCTGTCCGTGCTCCCCCTCCTCGTCCTCTACGTCTTCCTGCAAAGGTACATCATCCAAAGCTCCGTCTCTTCGGGAGTCAAGGGATGAGGCGAGCCGAAGCCTCCCCCGAGCCTGCGACCGGCGGGGTCCGCAGCCTCGACGAGGTCCGAGCGGTCGAGGTCGACGGAGGCCGCATCCTGTTCCACTCCTCCGCGATCGGCCCCCTCGAGGCCCTCAGGCCGATCCAGGGCTCCAGCGGCCCCGCGGAGATGCGGGAGCTCGAGCGCCTCTTCCGCGCCAGCATCCTGCCCTCGCGGCCCGAGATCGGCGCCCTCGTCCTCCTGCGCCACGCGGGCCCGAGCCCCTTCCCGGCCTCGGCGGGCGAGGCGGAGATCTACGATCCCGCCCGCCGAGCCGCGTACTGGCTCGCCCGGCTCCACGCGGAGGGCGAGCTGCGGATCGAGGAGGGCGCCCTGCGCTTCCGACGCAAGGAGTACACGGACTATGCGGAAGGGCTAGCTTCGCGCGGTCTTCTCAGGGTCATCGAGCGCGGCGAGGGCCAGACGCGATTCCTTTCGGCATACCCGGGGCTCGGGCTGCTCAGCGCGGCGAGCGCCGGACGCTTGGCCCTCAACTCGCACTTCTTCCAGATGGAGCTCAGCGACTGCGAGACCGCCTGGGATCTCCTGGGCACTCCCTTCGGCCTGCTCTCGCTCCGCGGGGAAATTCTCCTGCCCCCGCTCTTCGACCGCGAGGCCCTGGTCATCCGGGCGGACGGGAGCGCCTCCGTCGAGCCGCGGCGGCTCAGGGACCAGGCGGTCGCGATCGGGCCCGACGTCTTTCGCCACGGCGAGAACTGCGAGTTCATCTCGCGCCCGGCCTGCCCGCGCACGCCCCGGGGCGCCTGCGTCGACCTCGTCGTCGTCGGGCGCGAGCTGGTCGGGGCCGTCGCGGGAGGGGGAGCTGACGTCCCCGAGGGAGGCTTCGTCCTGCGCGCCCCGAGGGGCTACCGGCCCTCGAGCCTAGAGCTGCGCTATCCGGACGAATCGGGCGACCGCTTCGCGATACAGGTCGGCCCGGCCATGATCTCCTCCGGGACCTGCGCGCGGGGCTTTACCTCGCCCATGTACGCGAAATCCGGCGTTCCCTTCCCGCCTACCGTCTATCCGCTGGATTGGGAGGGTGGCCGGGCCGCGCGGATCGGGCTCGGGACGAGGAGGGGCGAGGCGCTGGTCATTTGGGCGGCGGGCCCCGACCGCCCCTGCGACGAGCTCCCGACGGGCAGCGTGGGGGCCTCCCTCGCGGAGTTCACCGAGCTCTGCCGCGACCTGGGCCTCGACGAGGCGGTCAACCTCGACGGCGGGGGCTCGGCGCAGGTCTGCGTCGACGGCCGCCGGCACCTGCGCGTCTCGGACCGAGATCCCGATACGGGACTCGAGGCCGAGCGCCCCGTGCCCCTCGGCCTCGCCGCGGTGCGGTAGCCGAGATCTGAGCGGCCTCGAGCGAGGGGCTCAGCCCGGCATGTCCTCCAGGCCCCCGGCGTTGATGACGTCGCCGTACCCGGCCTGCTTGAGGAGGCGCGCCGCCTGGGCGCTCCGCGCCCCCGAGGCGCAGTACAGGACGACGCAGCGCTCCTTGGGCCCGAGCTCCGCCATCCGGGAGGGCAGGGCGTTGAGGGGTATGTTGACGGCGCCCGGGTAGGCCCCGTCGGCGAATTCGTCGGGCGTGCGCACGTCGACCACGAGGGCCCCCGCCTTGATCTTGTCTCTCACGATGGAATCGGCCATAGATCATCCTCCTGAAAACGACGCGTTATTCGCCCTCTATATCGAAGCCGCCCTCGGCCTGGATCGCGATGAATCCTCCCGCCACGTTCACGACCTTCTCGAAGCCGCGGCCGCGGAGGATCCTGAGCGCCAGGTGGGAGCGGTAGCCCGAGCGGCAATGGACGTGGATGGTCTCGCCGCGGGGCAGGGAATCGAGCTCGAAGCGCAGCTCGTCGAGGGGGAGGTTCACGGCCCCCGCCAGGTGGCCTTTCTCGTACTCGCCCCGGTTGCGCACGTCGAGGACGAAGGCCTTCCCGCCCCCCTCCCTCGCCGCGGCCATGGCGGCCTTGAGGGCCGCGGCCGTCTCGAGGGGGGAGTATCCCGAAAGGTCGTTCTGGGCCGCGAAGGCCGCGAGGTTGAGCGGGTCGTTCGCCGAGGAGTAGGGCGGGGCGTAGGCCAGGTCGAGCTCGGCGAGGTCCTCGACCGTGAGGCGGCCCTGGAGGGCCGCCGCCGCGACGTCGATCCGCTTCTCGACCCCGGCCTCCCCGAAGGCCTGGGCCCCGAGGACCCGGCCGTTCCGCCTGTCGTAGACGAGCTTCAGGGCGAGCTCCTTGCCGCCGGGAAAGTAGGAGGCGTGGTCGTCCTTGACGATCATCGCAGCCCCCGCGTCGATCCCGGCCTCGCGGGCCGCCCGCTCGGTGAGGCCGGTCGAGGCGGCGGTCGCCTCGAAGGCCTTGAACACGCTCGTGCCGAGGGCTCCCCGGTATTTCATCCGCATGCCGAGGGCGTTCGAGGCGGCGATGCGGCCCTGGCGGTTCGCCGGACCGGCCAAGGGCACCCGGACCTTCCGGCCGGAAACCTTATGGATGACCTCGACCATGTCGCCGGCCGCGTGGATATCGGGATCGGAGCTCCGCAGCTCCTCGTCCACGAGGAGCCCGCCAGAGGCCCCGAGCTCGAGGCCGGCGGCCTTGGCGAGGGCCAGCTCGGGCCGGACCCCGACGGACATGAGCACGACCCCGGCCGGGATCCGGGAGCCGTCGGCCAGCTCGATCTCCCCGCGCTCCGGGAGGATGGCCTTGAGGCCGACCCCGGTCCGGACCCCGACGCCCTTCTCCTCGAGCTTGGCGGCGATCATCGCCCCGAACTCCCCGTCCATGACGGGCATCACGCGGGGGAGGAGCTCCACGACGGTCGTCGCGAGGCCCCGGGCATGGAAGGCCTCGGCCATCTCGAGCCCGATGAAGCCGCCCCCGATCACCGCGGCCGAGGACGGCTTGCGCTCCGCGAGGAAGGCCGCGAGGCGGTCCATGTCGGGCACGGTCCAGAGCTTGAAAACGTTAGGCGAATCCGATCCAGGCAGGACGGGCATGACCGGGTTCCCGCCCTGGGCCAGGATGAGCTGGTCGTAGGCCTCCCAGGCCTCGCCCTCGGGCCCCCGGAGGAGGACCCGCTTGCCCTTCCGGTCGATCTCGAGGGCCTCGGTATTCACGCGGACCTTCACCCCGTAGCGGCTGTCGAAGCCCTCGGGGGTCTGGAGGAGGAGCTTCGAGCGCTTGGCTATGTCCCCGGAGATGAAATAGGGCAGGCCGCAGTTCGCGAAGGAGACGTAGGGCCCCCGCTCGACGAGGAGTATCTCGGCGTCCTCGGCCACCCGCCTCGCCCGCGCCGCGGCCGTGGCCCCGGCCGCGACTCCCCCGATGATCAGTATCTTGGTGCCCATGGCCCCTCCTCGCCGCTCGCGCTTGGCATGGTTTCTATATATACAAAATACTATATGTTAAGTAAAGGGCTCCAGCTACCTAAAGCATAGAGAAGCGGGGCGAGTTGGCAAGGTAGGTCGTACAAGGCCAGCGAGGGCCGCGAAGGCGGGCCGGAGGAGCCGAGGATGTCGGCGCTTGGCGGTAAGTAGTGGGCCCTGCTGGACTTGAACCAGCGACCGACGGATTATGAGTCCGCAGCTCTAACCAACTGAGCTAAGGGCCCCGACCTGGGGAAAACGCGGTTTATCAAGCCATAGGAGGGGGAAAAAGTCAATCGGAGGGCCTTTTCGGCCGATCCTTACGGAGGGGAAGGCTCTCCGCCGCCCCGAAGCATGAAATAAAGCCTGAGGCCGCCGAGGGCGGCGGGCCGGGGCTCCGGAGGCTCCTTCGATGCGAAAGATACCGGTCGTCTCCAGCGACGAGGCGCTCAATAAGGCCGTCGAGCTCGAGTGCTCCCGCTCGGGAGGCGAGTTCTCCCCGACCTTCCTCTCGGACCGGGCCAAGGTCATCGAGTTCCTCAAGTACGAGCTGCCTGAGATGAAGATCTTCTATTTCTCCGACCCGCGCGTCGACTGCCTCGGCATCCTCCGCGAGATCGAGGAGGATCCCTGGCTCCACTACGGCGGCATCATCGGCGTCCACGACAACGTCGACGACAAGAAGCTCATCGAGGCGATGCGCGACGCCAACGTGATCGCCGTGCTCCGCAAGCCCGAGTTCCTCCAGAACCTGCCGCGCCTGCTCAGGATCGTGCGCCAGAACAAGCAGATCCTCTTCCAGCGCGGGATCCAGCAGCACCTGCTCAAGACCATCTCGGGGGCCTTCGTCATCGACAACGACCCCTTGGACATCACCACCTACACGAACCTCGTCACGAACTACCTGTACAACGCCAACCTGATCGGGCGGGACGAGAAGGAGAAGCTCCACGTCGCCCTCCTCGAGCTCCTGGTCAACGCGATCGAGCACGGCAACTGCGAGATCAGCTACGACGAGAAGACCGCCTGGCTCGAGGGGAACCGCGACATCATGGACCTCATCCGCGAGAAGAACCGCGACCCGGCCATCCAGCGCAAGAAGGTCCACTTCTCCTACACGATCACGCCGGAGCGCTCGAGCTTCGCGATCCGCGACGAGGGCTCGGGCTTCGACTGGCGGAGCCGGCTCGCCTCCAAGGCCGACCGGCCCGGACTCCACGGCATGGGCATGAAGATGGCCAACCTCTACGTGAAGGAGCTCGCCTACAACGAGAAGGGCAACGAGGTCGCCTTCGCCGTGGAGCACCGCCACGGCGAGTCCAACGCGATCCCCAAGATCTTCCAGGCCGCCGAGGAGGCGCGCTTCGAGGACGGCGAGTACGTCTGCTCGGAGGGCGAGGAGTCGGACTTCCTGTACTACATCGTCTCGGGCACCCTCTACGTCTACTCGAAGGGCAAGCTCGTCTCCTCCCTCACTCCCGACGACATGTTCATGGGAGAGATGTCCTTCCTCCTGTCGAACCGGAGGTCGGCCACGGTGGTCTCGAAGGGGAAATCGAGCCTCATCAAGATCTCGAAGCAGGACTTCGTCAACCTCATCAAGGAGAGCCCCCACTACGGGATCTTCCTCGCCCGCCTCCTGGCCCAGCGCCTCGCCCGCCTGAACGCCCGCACCGCCCGGCTCAACACCGAGTACCTCAAGCTCAAGGGCCTCGCCAAGGGCGGGGGCGCGGCCGGGCGGGCCTAGGCGAGCGCCGCTAGTAGCCCATGAGGAGGTCGAAGCACTTCAGGCCGCCCGAGCCGTCCGCCACGAAGACGTAGCGGCCCCGGAGGGCCACGCCCTGGGCGGCCGCCGTCGCGACCGAGCTCACGATCCGCATCTTGGCCGGGTTCCGCGCGTCGACGATCCTAAGGCCGGCGCTGCCGGCGGCGACGAAGACGAGGTTCCCGGAGACGACGAGGTCGCGATCGGTGTCGCCTGCCCCCCCGACCTCGCAGCTGCCCAGATCCGCGGGCGAAGCGGGATCGGAGACATCGATCGCCCAGAGCGCGCCCGTCTGTCCGATGACGTAGGCGCGGCTCCCGGAAAGGGCGATGCCCTGCGCGATGAAGCTCGCCTTGGACCAGTAGCCGGCGAGGACCGGCGTCGAGGGGGTGGAGATGTCGATGAACTGGGCTCCCGTGCTCTCGAGCGCCATGGCGAGCAGGCTCCCTTCGGTCGCCATGCCCCGGGAGGTCTGGGGGATATAGAGCGTCCCCCGGACGACGGTCTGCGCGGCATCGCTGGGCCTCGTGATATCCACGGCCTGGAGGGTCATGCCGGTCAGGTTGGCGAAGTAGGCGTAGTCGCCCGAGATGACCGTCGCGGAGGGATCGCCCCCGATCGTCCGATAGAGCGCGATGGTGCCGGGCGTCGATATGTTGAAGAGCCGCAGGCTGCTGTAGGGCGCCAGGGTCGCGATATTGCCCCGGGCCGCGACCTCGAGGTTGAGTCCCGGGACCGACCAGGGGCTCGGCGCGGAAAGGTTCACCGGATCGCTCGCGTCGACGGCGCAGAGCCCGACGCTCTCTATGGCGGCATAGGCGACGTTCCCGAGGACCGTCACGTCGTTCACCTTGCCGCCCCAGCTCAGGCTGTCGACCAAGGAGGGAATGGCCGGAGCCGCCGCGACCCGCAGCCCCCCCGCCGTGTCGGCCACGACGACGAGGCCGCCGTACCTCGCTATCCCGACGGCCACGCCGGGCGTGTCGTACCAGCCCGCGAGGCTCGGGCTCGACGGGTTGGCCACGTCGACGATCTGGAGCCCGAGGGAGTCGTCGGCCACCACGGCGTAGCCTCCGCTCAAGACCACGTCGCGAGCCGTGCCCCCCGTGTCGTAGGCTCCCGTGTAGGAAGGACTCGCCGGCGTCGCGATGCTGTAGATCCGCAGCCCCGAGGCGGCGCTCGCGAGGTACAGCGTAGAGCCGTTGATTGCTAGGCCCAGGGCGTGCCCCGAGGGGGAGGTCTCGCTGTACGAGATGCTCGGCGCCCCGGGAGCCGAGACGTTGACGACCTTGAGCCCCTGGTTGTTGGCCGCCACGTAGGCGTAGCCGCCCACGATCTTCACCGCCTCGACGGTCGCCCCGAGGCTGGCGGAGATGCCCCGGTAGGCCGGGCTCGAGGGCGTGGTCACCTCGTAGATGAGGAGGTTGGCCGAGGCGCCGAGGCAGGCGTAGCCGCCGCTCACGGCGATCGCGGTCGCCGGCGAGGTAATCGAGGCGTAGACGGCCCGACCTACCTCGGCCGGGGCCGAGGGAGTCGAGACGTTCGCGATCACCATGACGGGGTTGGATGATCCGTTCCAGCCGGCGGCGACGTAGGCATAGTTGCCCGACAGGGCGATATCGGCGCCGAACACGGTGCTCGTTCCGAGGGCGAGCGATCCGAGAAGGGCGGGATCGGAGGGATCCGAGATATCGATGCAGACGAGGTAGCCGGGATTGCCGTAGGTGATCGCGAATGCCCGCTTGTTCGCCTCGTCCACGGCCACGGCGATCGGGTTCCCGGGCAAGGAGGCCGAGGGCAGGGCCCCGACCCCGTAGAAGGGATAGGACTCGGGTATGCCGCCGGCCACGCCCGCTCCCGCCGCGCTCAGGGAGGCGCCCTCGATAGCGGGCCTGACCTTGTAGTAGTAGACCTGCTCGGCGGTCACGAAGCTGTCGAGGAAGCTCGTGCCGCTCACCGCGCCCGAGATGTTCTCGTAGCTCCCGGCCTTGGTCGAGGAGCGGTAGACCTCGAAGCTCGCGGTCGCCGCGATCCCGTTCCAGAGGACGCGGAGGCCTCCCGACTCCGTCCTCACCTCGGGCGCGAGGGTCTGCTCGGAGAGGGGCACGCAGGAGAGGTAGTCCGACCAGTTATCGGAGCCCGAGCTCGAGCGGGAGCGGAGCTGGAAGACGTGGAGGGCCCCGTTCTGGAGCCCCGCGAGGGTGTACGAGGTCGCGGCGGCGGAGATGCCCTCGACCTTCTGGCCGTAGCCCGCCGAGGGCAGGGAGCCGTTGGTCGTGTAGTACAGGTCGTAGCCCGTCGTGAGGGGCGAGGCTTCCCAGGAAAGGTCCACGGCCCCGCTCGAGACCGTCGCCGCGAAGGAGGGTATGCCGTTCCCCGCGTTGACGAGGACGAGGCTCTTCGCGCCCACGTTGCCGTTGCGGTCCTCGGCCTCGAGGGAGAGGGTGATGGAGCCCGTCAGGCTGCCGGTCTCGAAGGAGAAGGCGAAGGAGCCTGCCGCGTCGGGGACGAGGGAGCCCGAGATCGCCGTGCCGAGGACCGCGTAGCGGAGCTCGACGCAGAGGCCGCGGCCGTCGCCCTTCTTTTGCGCGTCGTCGCTGACCGAGCCCGCCACGGGCACGGTCGCGCTGTAGGGTTTCCCGTCGGCGGGGGAGCTCAGGACGATCACCGGGGCGATCGCGTCCTTGGCGTAGTCGAGGACGGAGTCGTCGATGGGCTTCACGCAGGAGCCCAGGATGGCGAGGGCCGCCGCGGCGAGGGCGAATCGATGCTTCATGCGCCGGCTCATGTCATTCCTCCCCGTCGAGATAGCGGCCATCGTCCCGGCCGGCCTCGCTCGCGCGGGCCGAGCCGCCTCCGGGAAGCGAAGCCGCGAAGGCCTCGCGCCGCTTGGCGTAGCTCTCGACCCTCGTCGCGTCGCCGAGGGCGCCGTAGGTCTTGGCCAGCCGTCCCAGGACCAGGTCGGCCAGGGCCGGCGAGGCCGAGCCCTTCTTCTCGATCTGGGCCTGGGCCTCGAGGTAGTAGCCGAGGGCCTTCTTGGGCGAGCCTCCCTCGAGGGCGACGTTCCCGAGGTTGACCATGGCCGAGACGAAGGCGGGGTCCATCGAGAGGGCCTTCTTGAAGGCCCCCTCGGCCGCCTCGGCGCGGCCGAGGGTCGCGAGGAAGATGCCCAGGCGGTTGTAGTCCTGCTTCCTGCCCGAGGCCGCGGCGAGGGCCTGCTGCCGCTTCGCGAGGGCCTCGGCGTACCTGGACTGCACGGACTTGTAGGCGGCGAGCATGGCATCCGCCCGCCCGTATTGGAGCCCGAGGTCGGTCTCCTTGAGCCCGATGGCCCGGTACGAGGCCTGCGCCGACCTGGTACGGTGGAGGGCCCGCGAGGAGGGCGTCCTCTCGAGGGCATTCCACTCCTCGGCGCCCTTGCGCCAGGCCTCGTCGAAGGCCGAGGACTCGACGAGGGTAGCCTCCACGGGCAGCCAGGCCTCGCCGTCGACGGGTATGACGAGGGAAGGCTCCGCGGCCACGAGCCCCGCCGAGCGGAGGGGGAGCTTGGTGTTGAATACGGGGTAGACGTGGCCGGGGACCGTGATGAAGCCCGTCTCCACGCCCGCGCACTCGAGGAGGGCGCAGTAGAGGGCGGTCAGGTCGTCGCAGTCGCCCGAGGCCCGCTGGAGGGTCTGGCGGGGCAGGTTCACGAGGTCGACGACGTTGTCCTTGCCCCGGAAGACCGCGTAGGGCGTGACGGGGTCGGGCTGGTAGGAGAGGTTGAGCTCGCGCAGGGCCTCGTAGGTCGCCATCGCGACGCGGAGCGCCTCGTTGAGGCCGGGCAGCTCCGCGTCCCTGCAGGACTTGCGTATATAGGCGAGGTAGTTGCGCAGCGCGGAGTCCGAGGGAGTGATGAAGGCCGCCAGCTTCTCGTCGTCGTCCCAGATTATGGAGTTCTTGTCGTAGAGCTCGTAGGAGAGGGGGAAGCGCTGCTCGAGGTTGCGGCCCCGCACCATGTAGCTGCAGACGATCTCGCCGGAGAGGGGGGTGGTGCCCTCGACCCGGAAGACCTCGTCGTTGAAGACTCCCCGCAGCTCGATCTCGGCCTCCTCGCCGGGGGCGAGGGAGAGGGGGGCGCTCACCTTCGTGGGCGAGTCCATGTAGCCGGCTTGGAAGAAGGACAGGGAGAGCTCCTCGAGCCGGTAGCGCTCGGCGTTCTTGATGCGGATCCGGCCGAAGGGCTTCTTGGCGTAGTAGCTCTGCATCGAGGCGAAGACCGGGTTGAGCTCGGCGGAGAGGAGCTTCAGGCTCTTCATGGTGGCGAGGAGGGCGTCCGGATCGATCCCCGGCCGGAAGGAGAGGGAGAAGCCGATGCCCACGGTGAAGCCGTCGAAGTCCGAGAGGCTGCCCAGGGAGCGGCGGTAGCCTGCCGAGGGATGGATCCCGATGCTCAGGTTGTAGGAGGGATCGAGGGCGATGGAGCCGCCGAAGGCGGCGCCGACGAAGTACGAGCCGTAGCTCTCGCCGCCGGGGATGAGCTCGGGGTAGATCGACTCGCCCCCGAGGGCGAGGATATCGGCCCCGAGCTCGAAGCTCTTGGTCATGCGCCTCGACATGCCGAGGCCGAGGCCGAGGCTGAGGTCCTTGTGGTCGTAGCGCTCCGCCCCGGAGGAGGCGCGGGCGGTCCGGCTCTCGAGCCCGAGGGTCGCGCTCGCCCGAAGGCGCTTCGCCTCGCCGAAGGGCAGCCGGAACGCGGCCTCCACGCCGTAGGCGCCGAAGTCGCCGCCCGCGGCCGAGAGGTCGTTCAGGCTGCGATAGGCGACGTCGACCGAGAAGGGGTAGGAGTAGAGCTGGTCGAGGGAGGCATCCTGGGCGGAAAGGGGCTGAAGGCAGAGCAGAAGCGCGAGGCCGGCGAGCGCCGGCATGCGGCGTCCAGACTTGTTGATCATTATTATCCCCTTGCGAAACAATTTTATCGCATCCCCTCGGCCTTTCAAGCCCGATCGGCCGCCCGGAAACAGCCGGGCCCTTCCTTTCTTCGGCGATTTCCGCATAATGGTCCGCGAGCCGCGGCGCGCGCGGCCAGGAGCGACCCAATGGAACTCAAGGACCTCGAGCCGAAGGGCCTGTGGCGGCATTTCTTCGACATCTGCTCGATCCCCCATCCCTCGCATCATGAGGCGGCCCTCGCCGCCGCCCTCGCCGATCGGGCGCGCTCGCGCGGCCTCGAGGCCCGGATCGACGGGGCGGGGAACCTCGTCATCCGCGCCCCCGCGAGCCCGGGGCGGGAGAGAGCGCCCGGGATCATCCTCCAGGCCCACCTCGACATGGTGCCCCAGGCCGCCTCCGGCTCGGCCCACGACTTCTCCCGCGACCCGATCCGGCCCCGCATCGACCCGAAGGATCCCGCCTGGCTCGTCGCCTCGGGCACGACCCTCGGCGCGGACAACGGCATCGGCGTCGCGATGGCCCTCGCCCTCCTCGAGGAGGAGGGCCTCGCCCACGGGCCCCTCGAGCTCCTCCTGACGACGAACGAGGAGGACGGCATGACGGGGGCCCGGGGCGTCGAGGAGGGAGCGCTCTCCGGAAGCCTCCTCGTGAACCTCGACGGCGAGGACGACGGGGAGCTCACCATCGGCTGCGCGGGCTCGATCCGCGCGGCCGCCGAGCTCGAGCGGGCCGCCGAGGCTCCCCCGGCCGGCCTGGCCTGGCTCGATACCTCGGTCTCGGGGCTCCTGGGCGGCCACTCGGGCGTCGACATCGACAAGGGCCGCGCCAACGCGAGCCTCGCCCTCGTCCGCCTCATCCGCCGGGCCGCCTCCGACGCGACCGCCTCGCCCCGCCTCGCCTCGATCGAGGGAGGGAGCGCGGCCAACGCCATCCCCCGCGAGGCCCGGACCCTCCTCGGCCTGCCCGAATCCGCCGTCCCATCCTTCCGCGCCGCCTTCGAGCGCGAGGCCTCGGCCCTCGCCGCGGAGCTCGGCGCGGCCGACCCCGGCCTGGCCGCGGCCCTCGCCCCCCGCCGGTGCCCGGCCCCCGCCGCGGCCCTCGGCCCCGCCGAGAGCGCCGGCCTCCTCGCGATCCTCGCCGCCCTCCCCGACGGCCTCGTCGCCATGGAGCCCGACATGCCCGGCCTCATCAGGACCTCCCTCAACCTCGGCGTGCTCGCGGGCCGCGCCGAGGCGGGGAGCTTCCGCCTCTCGACCCTGGTCATGATCCGCTCCTCCTCCGACCGGGAGAAGGCGGAGCTCGGCGCGCGGGTCGAGGCGGTTCTCGCCGCGGCCGCGGGCTCTGGCTGGCGCGTCGCGCAGTCGCGGCCCTCGGAGGGGCCGGCCTGGCCGCCGAACCTGGCGAGCCCCCTGCTCGCGACGGCGCGCTCGGCCTACCGCGAGCTCTTCGGCGCCGATCCCAAGGTGAGCTCGACCCACGGCGGCCTCGAACCCAGCCTCTTCCGGCCCCGCTTTCCCCGCTGGGACATGATCTCCCTCGGGCCCAAGCTCCTGTACCCCCACTCCCCCGACGAGCGGCTCGAGATCGCCTCGGTGGGCCGCTCCTACCGCTTCCTCCGCGCCCTCGTCGAGCGGCTGGCGGGCTGAAAAAAAGGCGGGCGCCCCGCCGGGGCGCCCGCCAAGATAGCATCGCCTAACGCGCCTAGAGCCAGCGGACCCCGCGTATCCCGGTGATGCCCAGGCCGGGCGCCTCGTTCGGCCGGACCAGGGACTCGGCGAAGACGGCGCCCCCGTCGATCGGGTCCTCGCGGCAGAGCACGGGGCCGTCGAGGTCGACCTTGGTGATCACCTTCTTGGCCGCGGCGAGGTGGACGGCCGCGGTCACGCTCACCTTGGCCTCGAGCATGCAGCCGATCATGCACTCGACCCCGGAGACCTCGGCGATGGAGCAGATGCGCAGGGCGTTGTGCAGGCCGCCGGCCTTCATGAGCTTGATGTTCACGATGTCCGCGGCGCGGCTCTGCATGATCTTGAGCGCGTCCCGGGGCGAGAAGGCGCTCTCGTCGGCCATGACGGGCACGGACACGTTGTCCGTCACGTGCTTGAGCCCCTCGAGGTCGTGGGCGGGCACCGGCTGCTCGACGAGCTCGAGGGAGAGCCCCGCGTCCTCCATCCGGCGGATCAGCCGGACGGCCTCCTTGGGCCTCCAGCCCTGGTTGGCGTCGACGCGGATCTCGACCTCGTGGCCGATCCGCTCGCGGATGAGCTTGATCCGCTCGATGTCGCGCGCGGGATCCTTGCCGAGCTTGATCTTCAGGGTCCGGTAGCCGAGCGCGACGGCCTCGGCGCTGTCCCGGGCCATGGTCTCGGGATCGTTCGCGCTGATGGTGATGTCGGTGACGATCTCCTTGCGGTAGCCGCCCCAGAGCTTGTACAGGGGGGCGCCCCGGAGCCGCCCGAAGAGGTCGTAGACGGCGATGTCGACCGCGGCCTTGGCGCTCGTGTTGTGCACGACCGCCCCGTCGATCCGCGACATGATCTCCTCGAGCTCGTCCACGTCCATGCCCACGACGGCCTTGGCGATGTGGTCGCCGATGGCGCCGACGATGGCCCCGGTCGTGTCGCCGGTGATCACCCCGGTGGGGGGGGCCTCGCCGTAGCCGACCTCGCCCGAGTCGGTGGAGAGCTCGACGATCACGTCCTCGACGCTCTCCACGCTGCGCAGGGCGGTCTTGAAGGGTTTCTTGAGGGGCACGGAGATCCGCCCCATCCGCAATCCGGTGATTCTCATGACGATAGGTCCTTCCCGAATGCCCCGGGCCCTCGCGGCCCGGGAGCGTTTAGTCGCGTAGTACGCCTAGGACGGCGCCCGCCCCTGGATCTCGGCCAGCTTCTTGGCCGCGTCCTTGTAGGCGACGACGATGGCCCTCTGCGAGGAGCCGTGGTAGCGGCGCTTGACCTCGGCCTCGAGCTCCTCGTCGTCCTTCCCCATCGCCTTGCCGACGAAGATGGAGCGGACGAACTCGTCGGTGGTCCTGAGGGTCGAGGCGCAGCCGACGTCGATTATGCGGCCGCTGCCCGGCTCCACGACGAAGCCGATGTAGAACGACTTGTAGAGCGTCGTGATGGCGTTGTCGGTGTTGGTCTTCGAATTCCCGACCAGATACACCGTCGAGGCGTCGTACATCCTTCCTCCCGTCCGGGCCCCGGCTCGCGCGGCCGGGGCCCGCGAGGATTATAGGATAGAGAGCATCTTGCCGACGAGGAGGCCGCCGCCGGTGCCGACGATGTAGCCCATGAGGGCCATGAGGACGCCGACCGGCACGAGGGCCTCGCTGTAGGCCGCGGCGAGGATGGGGGCCGAGGCCACGCCGCCGATGTTCGCGAGGCTCGCCACGCCGCAGGTGAAGAGGTCGAGCTTGGCGACCTTGGCGATCAGGGCCATGACCAGGGCGTGGATGCCGAGGATCACGAAGCCGACGACGATGTACAGGGGAGCCTGGCCGAGCTCGGCGAAGTTGGCCCGCGAGGCGATGAGTCCGACGATGGTGTAGAGCATCAGGTTCGCCAGGGCCTGGGAGCCGGGGAGCTTGGCCAGGGGGGTCATGGCGCAGAGGACGCCGGCCGCCGTCGCGATGAGGACGGTCCAGGTCGAGCTCTGGAAGAAGACCGACTTGGGCAGCATGCCGCCGAGCCAGATCGAGAGGGCGGATACCAGGAGGCTCGTCCCGAGGAGGACGATGAGGTCCACGAACTCGATCTTGCGCTCCGCTCCGCCCACGTCGCCGAGGCGGCTGCCCACCTCCTCGAGGAGCTTGGTGTCGGCCTTGGTCCACTTGTTGAACTTGGGCGCGAAGGAGACGATCCACAACAGGAGCATGACCCAGATCGAGTAGTTGATCGAGTCCATGAGGAGGGCGTAGCCCATCTCGGAGTCGGCCACCTCGAGGGCCCCCTGGATGGCCACCATGTTGCCGGTGCCGCCGATCCAGCTGCCGC